>CAMVKN010000036.1 GCA_947168045.1 uncultured Prevotellaceae bacterium | reverse complement strand
CGCTGCAGTCCTCCGCCGCTGTAGGCGGTGATGCCGCTGACGGTGTACTGGGTCGCCGTGCCGATGAGGGCGATGGCCTCGATGGTGACGTTATCGCCTGCCGAGACGGTGTGCGCCTGCTTGCCCTGGGCGGTGCCGAAGGACTGGGTGTAGTAGCTGTTGACGGGGGCGACGTCGCCACCGCCATTGTAGTAGAACGTGCCGCCGCTGATGCTGGAGCCGTCCTGCGGGGCGAAGAGCGAGTTCTTAATCACCTGTGCGCTGTAGCTGTATCCTATGAAGCCGCCGCTGTATGTAGTGCCTTTTATCTTGCCGTTGAACACGCAGCCCTCTATCTCGACGTTGCCGCCTATGCTGAAGCCGCCTGTGTAGCGGTCGCTGCTGATGTCAACGTTGCTGACGCAGTTGGTGATATGGCTTGTGGTGTTGACTGTCTCGCCGATGATGCCCGCTGCGCGGTAGTGGTCGCCGCTGATGGTGCCGCCGACAATCAGGTTCTGTATCGTTGCGCCGTCCACATAACTGAACGGAGCCGTCCTTGTGTTGTTGTCCGTGTTGGCATAGTTGACGGTCAGCGTGTGGCCGCCGCCGTCGAAGGTGCCGGTGAACTCGTGGCCGTCGCCGCCGGCCATGCGGGTGACGGTGATGTCGTCGCCGAGCTGGACGGTCTTGCCGCTGAAGCGGTTGTAGGTGTCGTTGTCGTTGAGGCAGTCGCAGAATACGTTCCACTCTGCGGCATTGTGTATGGTGTACTCATCGGTGTCGGTCTCAGACCATACGATGGTAAACTCCTTCTCCACACTGCCCAGCGATTCGTAGTCGCCTTGGAAGGTGACGGTGACGGTTGCCGTGCCGACATTGGTGTTGTCCGTGTAGGAATAAACGTAGTCCGTGCCTTTGGTGAGGCTGAGCGAGCCGGCCAATACAAGCGGCTCTGGGGTAATCTCGCTGCCCGTGTAGGTCTGGTCGGGAACATCGGCAATGGTGGGAGTGAATTTCTTCACGATGATTCGACGGTCGCCGTTCTCAATGATAGTGAAGTAGTCGGTCTTGCTGGCGGTCACATTGCTCTCGCCGCTCATATAGACCACGCTGGCGAAGTTCTTAATGCTCGATGCATCCACCTTGTCGATGCCGTCGTAAATCGTAACCGTGCCAAACGTGATGGCAGGGCCGGGATAAGAATATCCCTTACCGATTCCGTCTCCTGAATCACCGCCTGTTGCCGTAACAGTTCCGCCTTTAATGGTGACATTGCCGAATTGTACAGAGGTTGAGTTGTCGTTATTGGTGTTTTTTATAATGCCCGTTCCGATTCCTGCACCCCATTCGCCGCCGGTTGCCGTGATAGTTCCGCCTTCAATGACAATATCGCCGCTAGTGACATTGCTGTCATAATTCCATATTCTGCTAAGTCCGATGCCTGCGCTCTGGCTACCGCCGTTTGCCGTCAGCGTGCCGTCGCCGTTGATGGTGAGCGTAGTGCCGCTGCCGCCAATCTGTATACCCGCCTTATACATTGCACCGCTCACGCTGTTCGTGCCAACGAGGGTGATTGTCGCCGAACCCTCGCAGACTATGCTGCCTGTGATGGTGGCGTCGCTGAGAGTGATGCTTGCTCCGTTGGTAATGGTAACGGTATGTCTTACCGAGCCGGTCAGTACATCGCCGTCAGCATTGCTTTGTGCGACTTCTGCCGTCACGGTCACATCAGCCGCCGGCATCGTAAATGTGTATAGGATGTCGTTCACAGCAGTCAGTTCAACTGCACCATTATTTACTTTCAATGTCGAGGCATCAATCAAGTCGCTGACGTAAAGAGACACTGTTTCACCGGCAAGTGTCGATGAATCATAACATGTGACAAGACCGCTGATGCTGCCGTCAATCGTGATGGTGCGGTAAATCTTGGTCTGCTCCTCGGTTATCTCCGTGGTGTAGCCAGAGTCGCTGAAGTATTTGCCGCACATGGAGCACTGCCAATACTCGATGTTCACGTCCGTAGCCTCGTGGTGTTCGCCCGTGTGGGGAATAATCGGGGCTATGACATCAGACTCTTGAAGTTCCGTCTCGCCCGTATTGTCGGTGAAATACTTGCCGTCACTGTTGCGGCGGTAGCAATCCTGCTTGATGCCTGTTGCCATACAGGTTGCGGCTTTGACAGTAAGATGCGTGTAAGCCGGCAGTAAACCGTAGAACTGCAATTCGTCCAAGTCCACTATCTCCGGTGTGCCGACTTCGTAAACCTCAAATCGGAAATACTGATACTCATTGTTGCCGTCGTTGGTGCAGGCAATCTCGAATGTCTTTCCCTGACCAAGCGTTGTGTTGGAGGAATGAATGGTCGTCCATCCGTCGCCCTCGTTCAGTTTCGCCTTGAGCGCCCACTCCACGGGTTTCCAAAAACCTGCGTCCTCATCGTAGCAGGTCAGGACGTAGCCCTTCGGAACGATAGGCTCATCGGCATGGAACTCCACAAATGCGGGGTCTTCCGTGCCACCGTTGAAATCAAGTGTTTCCTCACCGTCACTTTTCCACGCATTCCAATCGGTGGAGGTATTGCCGTCCACAAGTTTAGCATAGTTCGTGCCGTTTCCGCCCGTGGCCGTAAAGCCCGTGAATAGCGTGTAGTCCGTGCCGCCCACGGTGATGGTGGATGTCTCCGTCGCTCCCGCCCCCTGCGCGGTGAGCAGGATGATTGCGAGGGCAGCGATGAATCTGCTGATGTTGTGTATCATAATAATATAATGTATAATGTTTATTTGTTGTTGTCAATCATTCCTTGTCGGCGCCGTCGGGCTGTGGTTCGTCGGACTTCTGCTTGCGGTGCATGGCGTGGCGGCGGGTGTAGTCGATGTTGTCGTTGAGTGCCCGGATGAGTGCGGCGTAGCGCTCGGGCTCGTCGCTGGTGGCGCAGAAGGCGTTGAGCAGGTAGATGAGGGTGCGGTACTCGGGGTAGATGGCCAGCCGGGCCTGCTTCATGGCGCCCTGGTCGGGTGTGGCTGCGCTGCGCTGGCTCATGAGCTGGCGGATGTCGGCGGCTATCTGTGCCAGCCGCTGCATGAGTGCGTCGATGCCGAGCTGCTGGCCGTACTGGCGTGCCTGTGCGTCGGCCTGGTACTCGCCGGTGAGCTGCTCGACCTTGCTCCACTCGGAGATCATGTTCTCCTGGGTGTCGATGCGGTACTTGCGCACCATCTCATTGAGGTACTGTCCCTGCTGCTGGCGCTGTGGGTCGAAGGCCATGCGCAGGGCGGCGTCGAGCATGGCGCGCAGGGCGGTGACGAGCGAGTCGCCCTCCTGGTCGAGGGTGGCGATGTCGGCGGTCTCGGCGCGCTTCTGCTGGATGGCGTAGGCGGCGTCGAGCTGCTGGTAGGCCTGGCCGAAGGAGGTCATCTGCCGTGCGAGCTTGGCCGGTGCGGGGTTCTCGTCGGGGTCGAAGGCGGCGGCGAACTGGTCGTTAGTAAACTTGCAGGTGGCTACGCACACTGCGTTGCTGAGGTCGCGGATTGCGAGGTCCTCTACGAGGATTGGGAGTTGTTCCATTGTGTTACGGTTTTTTTATGTTATTATTAATGTTTTATTCGGATATTTTGTTTATCTTTGCAGCCGTAAACCCAAACATGTTAGGATTATGACAGCAACTGTATTCAACCCTTTGCAGATACATCTGCTCCAGATGTTTGCCCTTGACAAGCGTCAAAGCGGGCTTGAGGAACTGAAGGACGTTCTCTATCGCCACTATTCCAAACGGATGGAGGAACGCCTGGACGACTTGTGGGAATCGGGTGCGCTCGACCAGAAGCGGCTGGATGAAATCAACGAGATGGACCTTCATCAACTGAAATAGGCCAAGAGGATGAAGATAGTTCTTGATACCAACTGTCTTATTCAGAGCATTCCGCGCCAGAGCCGTTATCGCAAGGTGTGGGAATCGCTGGTAAGAGGCGAGCATGTGCTCTGCGTCTCTACGGAAATTCTGGAGGAGTATGTGGAGATTCTGCAGCGGCTGACGGACTATGATACGGCGGAGCTGATTGTGAAGACCATTGTCAACAGTCCCTTCGCGGAACTCGTCACGCCCTACTATCATTTTGAAATGATTAAGGCCGACCCTGACGACAACAAGTTTGTGGACTGTGCCATTGCAGCCGGAGCCAGATATGTTGTCACCAACGACCGCCACTATGACGTGCTGCGGCAGACGCCTTTCCCTTACGTCGATGTCATCTCGCTGAGTGACTTCGCAGCCTTGATTCAGCGTTAACAGCCACGCCCTCATCCCCTGCCCAGCTCCGTGCCGTGCGGAGGATGATGCTGTCTGTATGTTCGGTGTCGCTGTCATTTGCTGTTCTTATCTCTTTGTATTCTTCTTTGTGGCCGCCGGGGGAATTTCAGTCTACGGACTTTTCGGACTTTAAGGACAGTCCTTTGAGTCCTTGGAGTCCGTAGACCTAATTATCATTCCTTGGCGACCGTCACCACGGCGACGGGGCGCAGGCGGTAGGCGGTGGTGGTGTTGGGGACGGTGGCCCATGACGTGCCGCCGAGTTTGTGGTAGCCGATGCCGTTGTCGCTCTTGCGGAAGAGGTAGAACGCTTCGCTGAGACTGGCGTCGTCGGAGAGGAGTTTCGCCTCGACGAGCTGCATCTGCGACTTCGTGGGCATCTCCCAGCCGGAGACGGCGGCGGTGGCGAGGGTGGCGAGTGCGGCAGTGACGGCGGCCTCGGTGCCCACGCACGTCGCTTCGCTGGGCGACATCAGCGTGAGCTCTGCGCTCTGGCCGTCGTCGGCGACGTCAGCGGCGAGGACGTAGCAGCCCTGGTAGGTGGAGCCGGCGGCGGGGAGCCAGGTGGGGGCGTCGTTATTGTCGTCATTGTCGGCGGTGGTACCGCCGACCACTGAACTTTCGTTGAAGGAGAAGCTGATGGTGCGCTCGCCGAGCCAGGTGGCTCCGGTGATGGTTCCCGTGAGGGCGACGCCGACGGCCTCGGTGTAGGTGCCGTCGATGTTGATCTTATAGCCGGCCTCCAACTGGTCACTGGTGCTGTAGGTGTAGGTCTTGGTGGCTCCGCCGATGGTGATGTTCACTGATACGCTGGCGGGCTGATTGCTGGGCGGGAGGAGGTAGGCAGAGGCCGCGCTCGTCCATGTGCGGCCATCCGCCTGCCGGGTCAAGGTTATGGTGTTGCTTGCGCCGGCGGTGGCAAAACCACCGCCCACAGTGAGGGACTGCCAGATGGGGGCGAAGGTCACTGAGACCGCTGTCGCCGCGGTAGGTATCTTCTTTATTTCGATGTCCTGTATCATCATCACCTTGCGGGCGAGTCCCAGCGTCACGGTGTTCGTGCCACCATCCACAAGGGTAGCCGTGGCGGTGGCTGCCATGAGGTCGGTCAGTGCCTTGCCGTCCTTCAGGGTGATGGCCGTGGTGGTGGTTGCATCGTCCATAGTGGGCAGGTTGTAGTCGGTGCTGCTGGCTCCGCCGACGGCATAGACGGAGTAGGTTCCCTCAGTGAGCGCAATGTTCAGCGTCTGCCCTGCATCGCCGATGGTCTGCACGGCGCGGCAGATGTCATTCTGAAAGACATAGACCTGCACGGGGTAGCTGACGGTGGCGGCGTCGGCATCGCCTGTGCCGCGGGTGGTTACTTGGAGGAGGGCATTCTTTGCCGCACCGTTACCACTCTCGCCACCCAGCATCTCCTCGGTAGCGTCCTTGCTGCATGCCGCCATCATCGCGGCAGCCATTGTTAATGTCAATATCTTCTTCATTGTCTTTTCTTTCCTTTAGTCCGCCTGTCGGCGGAGAAATTCATCATAATGATTTAGAAGAGACGGATTTTCTCTATCTCCTCGGTGGCAGGAATGAATTCGTACCATTCGGAGAAGAGCCTGTCACCGCCAAAGTTGATAAGCATACCGTATGGCTGATGCGTCAGACGCATATAATTCCACAGTTGTAAACGATGTGGGGTGTCAATGTGCTTCACCGCCTTCAGCTCCAGGATAATGTTGCCGTTGACCACGAGGTCCATGCGGTAGTCTTGGTCGAGTTTCACGTCATCCCAGTAGATGGGCAGGAATTTCTGACGCTCCACAGTGTAGCCCTTCTGCTCCAGCAGGTATTTCAAGGCGGCCTCGTAGGCCGATTCGAGTAATCCGGGATGGTACTTGCGGTGAACGCGCATGGCTTCACCTGTGATGTCGTGGAAGAAGTCGTACTTCTTGTTATGCTCTTGTATTAAATCCATTTTGCTTTAATTTTGGTTTCAATTTTGTTCAATTTCTGCCCCGCGAGGGGCACTCCCTTTAGAACGTATATCCGTTCACGCTGTCCCAGTCCGGGTCGGCGGTCATGCGGAAACTGCCGCTGCCGGTCTGTCCTCCGCCGCCGCTACCGAAAAAACTGCCGGTGTAGCGTGTCACCTGGTTGCGCACGACGGGGACGTTCTCGAAGATACGCTCCTTGATGGTGTTGTCGTTGGCATCGAGGGCGGTGACGGTGAGCTTGGTCAGCACATCTTCCTCGGTGTGTGGCAGGGTATAGATCTCATATACTCCGTCGGAGGCTACCGTCCGTATCTCCGTCTGCTTGGAGTTTACGCAGCCGTAGCCGTCATTCGGGCTAAAGGTGCTGGAGCCACCCGTGTAGTAGAACTTGAACTTCGCCACCGCGGACGGGATGTCTTCGTCCGTCAACACCAGCCGGAACATCGCCACGGCGCGGGTGAGCGTCAGGTCGTAGTTCTGTGTCTCGCTCGTCACCACAAGGTCGCCGTAGTAGTAGAAGGTGTCGGTTACTTTGTTATTGGGAAAGGTGACTTTCTCGGTGCTTGTGATGGTTGCCGAGCCCTCGCAGTTATGGGCGATGACAACCAATTGGTAGGTTCCCTCAGCCAAACTGAGGGCCACGGTACCGTAGTCGCTGTCGCCCTCCTTTTGCGCCACCGTCTTCACCTTCGTCCCCTCGCTGTTGAAGATGGCGATATTGAGGCGGGAACAGAGGGAGGTGATGTCGGTGGCGGCGCGGGTAAACGCCTCCTGCTCAAACTGGGTGAAGCGGAGGATGACGTTGGCGTCGGTGGGAGAATCGCCGACCGCATCTTCTCCGAGGAGGGGCTTCTCGCAGGCGGCGAGCACCGCCAAAATGGCGAGCAGGAAGGCCGTCAAGTGCAGATACGGAATGAATGTTTTGTTATGCATGATTCTTTAGTTTTTGGTCAGAGGTCGGTGCGATGCCGTCCACCACGATAGCTCCCGTTGAGGTAAATTTCGTGCGAGTTCCCGCATAGGAAGTCGACGGCACGGTGCTGGTGATGGACTTGCCCTCGTAGGTACTCTTATTGCTGCTGTTAATCACCACCGCAGTATTCTGCGTGATGTCCGCTGCCCCCGCCGTCGTGGCGGTGAGCAGGGCGAGGAGCAGCGTCATGGCTGCCCGCTTGAGTCTGCGTCCTGCGGTCTCCGGGGCCGAGGGCGCGATGCAAGAAATAAATGTCTTTCTTTTCATGTTGTTTTGTTTTTTATGTTATTATTCCGTTTAATTCAATTTATTTTCGTACCTTTGAGCTCCGCTCTAATATACTTTCGCTCGGAAATGAAAAGAAATCGCGATTTCCTTTGCATTTCTCTCGCTTTTTCGTATCTTTGCCCCCGGAAACCCAAACATGTTAGGATTATGACGACAATACAGTTAAATGCGGAACTATACCGCGCCATGGGCGAGATAGCTGATGACAAGTCGCTGCTGGAGAGGGTTCTGGCCTTCGTGAAATCGCTGAAGCCCGCGAAGAAGGTGGAGGCAGAACAAGAGGCTGCTTCTACAGAGTCTGTTGTCGGCAGTTGGGCCGATATGGATGACGAGATGCTGGACGCAGCGTTAGCCAAGTTCCACAAGGACTGGGGCGGCGATGGCAGTTCGCTTGAGATAGCAGAGGAACTGCGCAGTGGGCGCGGTAATACACGAACTGTAGAAACTTGGTGACTATGCTGACACGAGGAACTTATCTTTTGGATACGTGCGTTTGCATCGCACTGATTAAGCAAGTGCCGTCCGTGGTGGAGCATATCCGCAAGGTGGGCGTTAGCGAATGCAAAATTTCGGACTTGACTATCGGCGAACTTTACTTCGGAGCTTTCAAGTCGGGGCGGAAAGAGCATTTCGATGACGTGATTGAAATAGACAAACTCTTCGAGCAGTATCCCACGACGTACAGTATGCGCGAGTATGGCGATGTTCGATGGCAATTGGAGCGTATGGGCAAGCGCATTGACAGCATTGACCTGTTGATTGGCGTCACGGCGCTGCATGAAGACCTGACGTTGGTAACCGGTAATGTAAAGCATTTTGAACGCATCCCCGGCCTTCGGATTGAAAATTGGATGGAGTAGCCCTCCTTCTCTCCTATCATCCTTAGACCGCGACACCAGCCCCTGCATGGTTCCGCGCCGTGCGGGGGATTGTTTTTGCTCTGGCAAGCGTTTCCTGATGTCGCCGAGCAGTGTATGTATGTTCCGTAGTCGCGTCATTGTATATCTTTTTATTTGCCACGCAGCGCCTGCACCAGGAGCACGAAGAACCATATCCACATCGCAGCGAAGACCGCGAGGAAGATGATGGCGAGCCAGAGAGGTGTCTCGGCGATGAAACGGGTCAGTTCGTCCATAAGCCGTTTGTTAGTCAGTGAGATTTATAGGGCAAAGATAGGGCATTTGACTGAAAAGAGGTGTGACTGCCTTGCCAGTGGTGTTGCAGATTTGCACGTCTTGGCGGAAAAGATGTGACGATTTTGAAAATTGTCACACCTCTTCAGGCGGTTTTTCGCAGAAAATGCTTAATTTTGCAGCCACTATGATTACCCTTCAGATGATGCAATTCACGGCCGTGGTGCTGATGGTGCTGCTCACGGCGAAGCTGCTGTTGCTGCGCCAGTGGCGCATCAAGAGCCGCCAGGCACGGCAGGCCCGCTGGCTGATGGCCGGTGGCACGGCGCTGCTGGCCCTGCACTTCGCCCTGCAACTGACGTGGGGTCTGCGGCTGATAGGCGTGACGCAGTCGGTGATGCTCAACCTGACGATGCTCATCCCCGCCTCCTACCTCTTCGCCCGTGCCGTGCTGCTGTTGCAACGGCGCGGAAAGCTGACCCGGCTCGACCGCTGGACAGGCCCCGCGGTGTGGGTGGCGGTGATGGCGATGCTCGGCGTGGCGGCAATGACCGACAACCGTCAGCTGCTGAGCGACACGCCCCAGCTGCGGATGGCCGAGAAGGCGGGAGCCGTGCTCTACATGCTGATGCAGGGCTACTACACGTGGCGGCACTCGTCAAGCCTCGTTGCCATGCGCCATGCCCTGAGCGACTACTACGACAGCGACACCGACGGCATGCTGCGCTGGATGCAGTACAGCATCATCGGTCTGATGCTGCTGGCACTGATGGTGCCCGTGGCCATCTTCGGCACGGGAACGTGGATGCTCATCATTGCCTTTGCCATCTATTTCTTCCTGTTCTATCTGGTAGATAGCTTCTGCTTCTACCTCGTCAGCCCCGCTCCTGAGCGCATGGAGGCCGCCGAACAGAACGCTGCCGAGGTGGAGGAAGAATATAACAGTCTAAAGAGCAAAGAATCGAAAGACAGCGGAGCTGACACAGCAGTGCTCTCGCCCGAGGTGATGAGCGAGGTGGAGGCGGCCGTGGAGGCATGGCAAGCCCGTGGCGGCTACCGCCAGACCGGTCTGTTGCAACCCTTTGCCGCACAGGCCATCGGCATCAGCCGCTACCGGCTGACCGCATGGCTGCACCAGCGCCAGCTGAAATACACCGAGTGGATTGCCCTGCTGCGCGTAGAGGAGGCCAAGCGCATCATGGCTGCGCATCCCGAATGGGGAAACGATGCGGTGGCTGAACACTGCGGCTTTGCTGACCGTACCGTCCTGCAGCGCACCTTCAAGAAGATGGTGGGCATGACACCCCAGAATTACATGGAAGACTTGAGGGCAAAAAACGCTGATTAGGTGAGCATAAGTGGGCACTTATGAGTAAAGGAAACTTATGACCGCAGGGCGGCGAACAGCTGGTCGAGGGCGGCGTCGGCATCGCCGCCTGTCTCGTTGAGGAGTGTGACGAACTTCGAGCCAATGATGGCACCGGCGGCGTTGGCCTGTGCTGACTCCAGCGTCTGCTTGTTGCTGATGCCGAAGCCTATCATGCGGGGATTGCGCAGCTGCATCTGGTTGATGTGGCGGAAGTAAGCCTGCTTGGCATCGTCGAAGCTCTGCTGTGCACCGGTGATGGCGGCCGAGGACACCATGTAGATGAAACCGTCGGTGTGGTCATCGATGAAGCGGATGCGCTCGTCGCTCGTCTCAGGCGAGATGAGCATGATGATGCGCAGGTCATAGCGGTCGGCAGCGGGCTTCACGGTGGAGAGGTAGTCGTCGAAGGGCAGGTCGGGGATGATGAGACCGCTGACGCCTGCCTCGGCGGCATCACGACAGAAGCGGTCGATGCCGTAGTGGAGGATGGGGTTGAGGTAGCCCATGAGGATGAGGGGGATGGACACCTCGTCCTTGATGGCACGCAGCTGCTGCAGCAGAAGGGTCACGGTCATGCCGTTCTTCAAGGCTCGGGTGGCTGCCGTCTGGATGACGGGACCATCGGCCAGGGGGTCGCTGAACGGGATGCCTACCTCGATGAAGTCGATGCCGCGGCGCTCCATGGTCTTGATGACCTGGGCGGTGCCGTCGAGCGTCGGGCATCCGGCACAGAAATAGAGGCTGAGGAGTTTCTTGTCGCCGTGGGTGGCGAAGAGGGTGTTAATCTTGTTCATGGTTTTTTTGTTTTTTCTGGGACTACTGGGAGTTCTGGGAGGACTGGGAGGACTGGGAGGACTGGGATTGCTGGGAATTCTGGGACTGACTAAGCTGACAGGCCGTTGATGAATGACCTGAGGGCTGTGCCGGGGGCGGGGGTCTTCATGAATGTCTCGCCGATGAGGAAGCCACGGAAGCCGGCGGCACGTAGCTGCCGCACTGTCTCGGGGCTGCTGATGCCACTCTCGCTGACGAGCACGGTCCTGTTGGCGGCGATGGCATCGCCGCAGACGGAGCGCAGACGGTCGGAGAGACGGAAGCTGGTCTCGACATCGGTGACGAAGGAGCCGAGATGGCGGTTGTTGATGCCGCAGAGGTCGGGGCCAAGGGTGGCATACTGCAGCTCGTGCTCGTCGTGCATCTCTAACAGCACCTCCAAGCCCAGCTGGTGGGCCTTGCGCATGAGGGCCTCGCACTGCGGCATCGTCAGGCAGGCGGCAATGAGCAGCACGGCTGAGGCGCCGCAGAGCAGCGCCTGATAAAGCTGCAGCTCGTCGATGACAAAGTTCTTGTAGAGGATGGGCAGGGTGACGCCGCTCTGGCGTGCCGTGCGGATGAAGTCGTCGCAGCCGCCGAAGTAGTGTGCATCAGTAAGGATGCTCAGCGCGGCGGCACCGTTCTGCTGGTAGCTCAGTGGGACGCTGTCGGGGCGCCCCGCCTCGTTTATCCAGCCCTTGCTGGGCGACTTGCGCTTGAACTCGGCAATGATGCCCGTGCTTGACGACAGCAGGGCCTCGCGCAGCGATGGCTTCCGCTGACGCATGTCCTCCAGCTCCTGACGCTTGTGGGCTACGATGTCGTGCAGGATGTCACGCCCACCGCTGCGGACCCCAGCTGGAGAGGGGTGGTTGCTCATTTCTTCTATCATGGCTTTCTATGGAATCAACCCGCAGGCTATTTGTTCAACTCAACGAATTTCTTAAACGTGCGAAGGGCTGCACCGCTGTCAATGCTCTCACGGGCTATCTCGATGCACTCTTCAATGCTCTTCTGTCCACGCTCCAGTACCTGGATGCCGAAGGCAGCGTTGGCCAGGACGATGTGCTTCTGGGCAGGCAGGGCGCGGTTCTCCAGAACGGCGTCGAAGATTTGCTTGGCTTCCTCTTCGGTGGCACCGCCACGCAGCTCCTCGGGCTTGGCCGGCTCGAAGCCGATGTCGGCAGGACTGAAGACGCGCTCATAGCTGATGGCTGAAGAGTTGGCAGCCTGGCTGTAGCCGGTACAGACCTTGAAGTCGCCGGTCAGCGAGATTTCGTCGTAGCCGTCGATGGAGTTCACGATGCCGTAGTCGATGCCGATGCGCTGGTACACCTGCTGGTAGAGCCGCATCTGGTCAAGATTGGCCACGCCGAGCAGCTGGCACTGTGGCTGGCTGGGATTCACCAGCGGACCGAGCAGATTGAAGATGGTGGGGAACTGCAGTGCCTTGCGGATGGGACCCACGAACTTCATGGCCTTGGCGAAGAGCTGGGCATGGAGGTAGACGATGCCGGCCTGGTCGAGACAGCGGTTGAGCTTGTCGATGTCGTCGGTGAAGTGGACGCCGTGGTTGGCAATGACGTTTGAGGCGCCACTGACGCTCGTGGCGGCATAGTTGCCGTGCTTGGCCACCTTATAGCCAGCTCCGGCAATGACGAAGCACGAGGTGGTAGAGATGTTGAACGTGTTCTTGCGGTCGCCGCCGGTGCCCACCACGTCGATATAGCGGTCGGCATTGAGCAGGGCAGGAACGCCCGTCTCCAGGATGCCGTCGCGGAAGCCCAGCAGCTCGTCGACGGTGGCGCCGCGCATCTGCAGGGCGGTCAGCAGCGCCGTTATTTGCTCGTTGGGATACTCGCTGTGGGTGATGCCCACAAGGATGTCTTTCATTTCGTCACGAGTCAGCTCCTCGTGGTTCAGCATCCTGTTCAGGATGTCTTTCATTGTCTGTTTAGCCATTTGGATGAGTCTTTTAGTTTTGGGGGAAAAGCATTACAGGAAGAGCCAGTTCTGCAGCATCTGTCTGCCGTCGGGCGTGAGCACGCTCTCAGGGTGGAACTGTATGCCGCGCACGTTCAGCTCGCGATGGCGCAGTGCCATGACCTGCCCTTCGTCTGACACGGCGGTCACCTCAAGGCAGTCGGGCAGCCCTTCGCTGCTGACCACCCACGAGTGGTAGCGGCCCACGGTGATGGTGGATGGCAAGCCGCTGAAGAGCGCGTCAGGGACGGTGAGCCTGCAGGGGGTGGCCACGCCGTGGAACACGTCGCTGAGGTTCTCCAGACGGGCGCCGAACACCTCGCCGATGGCCTGATGACCCAGGCAGACACCGAGGATGGGCTTGCGGCCGGCGTAGTGGCGGATGACGTCGCAGAGCAGACCCGCCTCAGAGGGGATGCCCGGACCGGGCGAGAGGATAATCTTGTTGAACTGCTCAAGGAAGGGCAGCTCAAACTGGTCGTTGCGCACGACGGTGACTTCAGCACCGAGCTCCTTGACCAGGTGACTCAGGTTGTAGGTAAATGAGTCGTAGTTGTCAATGATGACTATTTTCATGGGTTATGGGGCTAATGAGTGATGGATGGTTCCGACGGGGGAACCGTCGGACACTGTATGGGGGTGGTTATAGGGCCTCTGCCTGTGCGATGGCCTTTCGAAGGGCTCCCAGCTTGTTGTTCACTTCTTGCAGCTCATAGTCTTCGTTGCTCTTGGCCACGATGCCGCCTCCGGCCTGGAACCACAGCTCACCATTGCGGCTGACAAAGGTGCGGATGGTGATGGCCTGGTTGAGCGTGCCGTCGAGACCGATGATGCCGATGCATCCGCCATAGGCGCCGCGGTTGTGTGGCTCGTAAGCTGAGATGAGCTGCATGGCACGTACCTTAGGAGCACCGCTGAGCGTGCCTGCGGGGAAAGTGTCGATAAAGGCCTTGATGGGGTCGGCACCGACGGGCTTGCCGTCAGGGCCGGGGGCTCCAGCTGCGTCCAGGATGCCCGAGACACGGCTAACGAGGTGGATGACGTGGCTGTAGTACTGGATGTCCTTGAAGTACTCTACACGGACGTTGTGGCAGTTGCGACTCAGGTCGTTGCGGGCCAGGTCCACCAGCATCACGTGCTCGGCATTCTCCTTCGGGTCGTTGCGCAGGAACTCCGCTCCACGGCGGTCAGTCTCGGCATCGCCCGTGCGCCGCGTCGTCCCGGCAATGGGGTCGATGTAGGCACGGAAGCAGCGCTTTCCCGACGCTGACGCGTCGGGCGTGGTGGCTTCGATGCGGCAGTGCGTCTCGGGACTGCTGCCGAAGATGCGGAAGCCGCCGAAGTCGAAGTAGAAGAGATAAGGCGAGGGGTTGATGCTGCGCAACGCGCGATAGAGCTTGAAGTCATCGCCCTCGTAGCGCTGGATGAAGCGCCGCGACAGCACAATCTGGAACACGTCGCCACGCTGGCAGTGGGCTATGCCCCGGCGGATGTTTGCCTTGTGCTCCTCGTCGGTGAGCGTCGAACTGACATCGCCCACGGCACGGAAGCCGTATTCGCGGATGCTGCCACGGCTCATGGCCTTGAGAATGAGGGTGAGGTCTGGGGATTCTGGGAGTTCTGGGGCTACTGGGGCCACTGGGACTTCTGAGAGTTCTGGGAGAGCTGGGAGGTCTGAGGCTACTGGGAGGGCTGGGTGTTCCTTGAGGGTCACAACCTTTAGCATGTTGTTGTGATGGTCGAACACGACTATTACCTTATATAATATGTAGAGGACGTCGGGGGCATCGTTCTTGGCCTGCGTCTCGTCCTTCACGTCAATGTGCTCAAAGTAGCGCACGGCGTTGAAGCTGGTGTAGCCGAAGAGACCACAGACGTCGGCATCGTCGCCGCTGACATGGATGCGGTCGATGAGGGCGTGGATGGCCTCGGCCGTGCCGAAGTCAGCTGACAGCGGGCGCTGCAGGGTGCTGCCGTCGGGATAGGTGATGGTGGCGATGCCATGGGCGATGGCCACGCTGGCAACGGGGTTGATGCCGATGAACGACCGCGAGCTGGCTGCTTCGTGATAGTCAGCACACTCCATCAGCGCACTCTGCGGATAGAGGTCGCGCAGACGCATGTAAACGCCTACTGGTGTATAGAGGTCAGCCAGGATGGTCTGCGACACGGTGGTGAAAGCCCACCCCTTGCCCCTCCCCAAGGGAGGGGTATAGTTAGTCTTGTTGCTGTTTGTTTCCATATTGTTGCTGTTGATAAATGCCGTTCTTAATAACTATATAAGCTCCCCTCCCTTGGGGAGGGGTTGGGGGTGGGCTTCCCCTCCCTTGGGGAGGGGCTGGGGGTGGGCCAGATACGTCTCAATATCCTTGTCGCCACGCCCTGAGACGGTCAGCACCACCACGTCGTCCGGCTTGAACGTCAGCTTGCTGAGGGCGGCAATGGCGTGGGCACTCTCGATGGCGGGGATGATGCCCTCCATGCGGGTCAGCTCATAGCCGCCACGGATGGCCTCGTCGTCGTTGATGCTCAGCACGGTGGTGCGTCCCTGCCGGGCCATGTTGCAGTGCATGGGCCCTACGCCGGGATAGTCAAGTCCGGCCGAGATGGTGAACGCCTCCTGAATCTGCCCGTCATCATCCTGCATGACCAGCATCTTAGCTCCATGCAGGATGCCCATCGTGCCACGATGGATGGTGGCGGCGGTGTGGTCGGTGTCCCAGCCATGGCCACCCGCCTCGGCCAGCACAATCTTGACCCGCTCGTCGTCCATGTAGTGATAGATGGTGCCGGCAGCATTGCTGCCACCGCCGATGCAGGCCACGAGGTAGTCGGGGTAGTCGCGGCCCACCTTCTCCTGCAGCTGCCACTTGAGCTCCTCCGAGATGACACTCTGCATCCTTGCCACGAGGTCGGGATAAGGGTGCGGGCCCATGGTGGAGCCGACGATATAGAAGGTGTCGGCCGGATGACAGCACCAGTCACGGATGGCCTCGCTGCAGGCGTCGCTCAGTGTCATGTTGCCCGTGCGCACCGGGTGCACCTCGGCACCGAGCATCTTCATGCGTTCCACGTTGGTGTGCTGGCGCTCCACGTCGGTGGCACCCATGAACACCTCGCAGCGCATGCCCATCAGCGCACAGACGGTGGCGGTGGCCACACCATGCTGGCCAGCGCCCGTCTCGGCGATGATGCGCGTTTTGCCCATCTTCTTAGCCAAGAGAATCTGCCCGATGGTGTTGTTGATTTTGTGCGCCCCCGTGTGGTTCAGGTCCTCACGCTTGAGGTAGAGCTGACAGCCGTAGCGCTCGCTCATGCGACGGGCGAAATAAAGCGGCGACGGGCGCCCCACATAGTCCTTCAGCAGGGCGTGGTATTCGTCCTTAAACTCCTGGCTCTCCACGATGCCGAGATACTGCTCCTGCAGGTTACGCACCGTGGCATAGAGAATCTCAGGAACATAGGCGCCGCCGAATTCTCCGTAAAATCCTTTTTCGTCAACTTGATAGTTCATATAATTGTTGTTTTTGTTGTGGTTGTCCGTCTTCTTGTCCTTCTATGCAGCAACACCGTTGCAGCAAAGGGAAACAGTAAAAAAAGAGAGGAGGCCCGTCGTAAGAACGACAGGCCTCTCAGTATGGGTTTCAGATGCAAGACTACCGATACGCCGCTATCTTCTCACGAATGTTAGATTCCTGAGCAACGCCACCACCAATAGTTTGCTGTACGTGTCATGTCTGTTTAGCTGTTTTAATTCGGCTACAAAAGTAAGCAATAACTTTTAATCCGCAAAATTTTTTCGCTTTTTTTTTGCTTCTTAGGTGGAAAAGCCGTAACTTTGCACTCCCAAAAACGCAAGTTACATATATTATAAATAATACGATGAGAAAGAACTTTGTAGAAGAGCTCCGCTGGCGCGGCATGCTGGCACAGATGATGCCTGGTACTGAAGAACTGTTGCAGAAAGAAATGGTGACGGCCTACTTAGGCACAGACCCCACTGCTGACTCGCTGCACATAGGACATCTCTGCGGCATCATGATGCTGCGTCACCTGCAGCGCTGTGGCCACAGGCCCATCATCCTCGTGGGAGGCGCCACAGGCATGATTGGCGACCCCAGCGGCAAGAGCCAGGAACGCAACCTGCTGAACGACGAGACACTACGCCACAACCAGGAGTGCATCAAGGCCCAGGTGGCGAAGTTCCTCGACTTTGAGGGCGAGGGTGAGAATGCTGCCCTGATGGTGAACAACTACGACTGGATGAAGGACTTCACGTTCCTTGACTTCGCACGTGAGGTGGGCAAGCACATCACCGTGAACTACATGATGGCGAAGGAGAGCGTGCAGCAGCGACTGAACGGCACGGCACGCGACGGCCTCAGCTTCACTGAGTTTACTTACCAGCTGTTGCAGGGCTATGACTTCCTGTACCTCTACCAGCACTATGGCGTCAAGCTGCAGCTGGGCGGCAACGACCAGTGGGGCAACATGACCACGGGCACCGAGCTCATCCGTCGCACGCTGGGCAATGAGGTGGAGACCTTCGCACTGACCTGCCCGCTGATAACGAAGAGCGATGGCAAGAAGTTCGGCAAGACGGAGAGTGGTAACATCTGGCTCGACCCGAAGCGTACCACACCTTATAAGTTCTACCAGTTCTGGCTGAACGTCAGCGACGACGACGCTGAGCGCTACATCAAGATATTCACGTCACTGGAGAAGGATGTCATCGATGCCCTCGTCGAGGAGCACCGCCAGGACCCCGGCCGCCGCGTGCTGCAGAAGCGCCTGGCTGAGGAGGTGACGGTGATGGTACACTCGCAGGAGGCGCTCGACATGGCCATTGAGGCCAGCAACATCCTCTTTGGCAAGAGCACGAAGGAGGCCCTGCAGAAGCTGGACGAACAGACGTTCCTCGACGTGTTCGAGGGTGTTCCGCAGTTTACCATCGGGAAGGACCAGCTGGGCCAGGTGGCCTCTGAGCTGCTGACCACCACGGCCAACGTGTTCCAGAGCAAGCGTGAAATCAGAGAGTTCCTCAAGAGCGGTGCCCTGAGCCTGAACAAGGAGAAGCTGGCCGACGACCGCGCCATCACTGCCGACGACCTCATCGACGGCAAATACCTGCTGGTGCAGCGTGGCAAGAAGAACTACTATCTCGTGACCGTAGCCTGATGCAAGTCGTGAAGCGCATTTGGCATGTCGTGTGCTGGCCACTGAAGTGGCTGTTGCTACTGCCTATCCTGTTCTATCAGCGGTGCATCAGCCCCTTCACGCCGCCCGCCTGCCGCTTCACGCCCACTTGTTCGCAATACACAAAAGAGGCCATACAGAAGTATGGCCCCTTTAAAGGTCTTTATCTGGGTGTGCGCCGCATCCTGCGCTGTCATCCCTGGGGTGGGTCCGGCTACGACCCCGTGCCGTAAAGGCCAGGACGATGACCCCTTATCGCTTGGCCGTCACAGTGTGGCAGCGATGCGTTTCATCAGGTTGGTGACACGCTTCTCCACCTCGGCTGAAGGCAGGTGCCTGTCCGTCTGCCACACAAAGGCCAGTGCCAACAGCTGCCCGTCGGGAACGCTACCCGTCAGCAGCTGTTTGTTTTTGCGGTAGGCCTCACGCAGCTGTCTCTTCACACGGTTACGGTCGACGGCGTGCTTGAAGCGCCGCTTCGGCACAGTGAGCAACAGCTGCACGGTCTGCGGAGCTGCCGAGGGCTGGCACTGACCATCACGAACCAAGTAGACAGCACGCAACGGGAAAGCGGTCAGTGAATGACTCTGACCGCTTGTAAACAGCTCGTCAATCAGCTTCTGGCTGACGATGCGCTCTTGTTTTGAAAAGCCTTGTTCCTTCAATGTCCGTATATGTACGTAAACGTCGGTGGCTGTTGGGACGACTGCCTGGGCTTAATCCTCCTGCATCAACAGGTAGTGCTGCAGGGCACCCGTCATTGACGGATACTTCTCGGTAGGAGCCTCGAGGTCAAGGCGCAACCCTGCATCCTGTGCGGCCTTCGCCGTGGCAGGCCCGAAGGTGGCAATGGCTATCTTGTCCTGGTTGAAGTCAGGGAAGTTCTTCATCAGCGACTCGATGCCAGAGGGGCTGAAGAACACCAGCATGTCGTAGTCGAAGTTCTTTACCTCCTCGTCGGTGAAGTCGTTGCTCACCGTCTTATACATCACGCACTCCCTGTGCTGCAGCTTCTTAGAGTCGAGCAGCAGTGTCAGCGAGTCGTTGTGCACGTCGCTCATGGGCACCAGGTAGCGCTCCGTCTTGTGCTTCACCATGGTGGGCAGCAAGTCGTCCACACGCCCAGTGGCACCGAAGAACACCTTGCGCTTGCGATACTGCACATACTTTTGAATATAGAGCGCGATGGTCTCCGTAACGCAGAAGTACTTCATGTCCTCAGGGATGGTGACACGCAGCTCCTTGGCCAGCGTGAAGAAGTGGTCGATGGCATGGCGCGAGGTGAACACCACGGCCGTAAAGTCAAGGATGTTTACCTTCTGGGCGCGAAACTCGCGAGCCGTGAGGCCTTCAACCTTGATGAAGGGCCTGAACACCAGTTCCAGGCCGAAACGTTCAGCAATGTCAAAATAGGGCGATTTCTCACTCGAGGGTCTTGGCTGTGAGACCAGAATCTTTTTAATCATCAGTATGTCCTAATAATTTACTATCAAAAACTGTGTCAGCAGAAGCCAAATGCCGCCAAAGGCGAAAAGAGGCATCACTTCGAGGGCACAAAAGTACAAAATATTTTGTAAAAAAAGAATCTTTTGTCTAAAAAAGATGCTTCTGCTCTTATAAAATGCCAGCGTTTTGTTCAAAATAAGAACAAAAATGAAGTAATAGAAAGCTTTCTCAACCGACAACCCTAGGAAGACAACCATCAGGACCAAAGGCAACATCAGTACCCCCTCCATAGCGACGAGGAAGAGGTAGGCCTGCTGCCATTGTAAACTTTTCTTACCACCGAAGAGGATGCCGTTCACTATGTTGTAGACCAACCACTTCAGCGCGAAGTAGACGACAAAGAGGCCGAAGAAGATGGCGGTGACGGCCAGTGAGCTGCTGACGGTGAAGAGTCCTGCCACATGGCTGTCGGCATAGATGAACGAGCACACGCCCATCATCACACAGTTGATGGTAGCCAGAAACAACAGCGGCGGCGTGGCATGCTGTTGGCCGCCATGGTCGTCGGCAGCCGAGGGGAAGAAGAACTCCTTCAGCTGTCTGCTGGCTATGCGGCGCGTCGTAGCCATGACCACGATGAGCGACACGAAGCAAACCAGCAGCAGCGCCGACAAGCCGTCGTCGCGGCCAACACTATAGGGTCGCGGCGTGCCCAGCTCCCCCTCTGCCGGTTGCCCGACATGAAAGGTCACTGAACCAGTGCTGTCGACATCATAGGCCGAACTCCCGTCGAATGTCGTCCACACGGTCCAGCTTCTCCCATGTAAAGAGTTCTACGCTGATGGTCTTCGTCTCATGGTAGTGACTGGTGAACGTCTTCGTCACCACCTCCGGCTGACGGCCCATGTGGCCGTAGGCAGCCGTCTCCAGATACATCGGCTGGCGCAGCTTCAGCGAGCGCTCAATGGCCTTCGGCCTGAGGTCGAAGAGCTTCTCTATGCGCTGTGCTATCTCGCCATCGGTCATGTCCACATGCTTACGCCCGTAGGTGTTTACGTAGATGTTCATGGGCTTGGCCACGCCGATGGCATAGCTCACCTGCACCAGCATCTCGTCGCTCACACCAGCTGCCACCATGTTCTTGGCAATGTGGCGGGCGGCATAGGCTGCGCTGCGGTCCACCTTCGACGAGTCCTTGCCGCTGAAGGCGCCGCCGCCGTGAGCTCCCTTGCCACCATAGGTGTCAACGATAATCTTTCGTCCGGTCAGGCCTGTGTCGCCATGAGGACCTCCGATGACAAACTTGCCCGTGGGGTTGACATAGTACTTGATGTCATCGCCAAAGAGGGCCAGCACCTTGGGCGAATGTATCTGCTCTTTGACGCGAGGCATAAGGATGTTGATGACATCGTGCCTGATGGTGTCCTGCATCGTCTGTTCGTCGGCGAACTCATCGTGCTGGGTCGACACCACGATGGTGTCGATGCGCTCTGGCAGTCCCTCGTCGCTGTACTGCACAGTCACCTGGCTCTTGGCATCGGGGCGCAGGTAGGTCATCTGCCTGCCCTCCTTGCGAATCTGCGCCAGCGTGCGCATCAGCAGGTGGGCCAGGTCGAGGCTCACCGGCATCAGGCTCTCCGTCTCGTTGGTGGCATAGCCGAACATCATGCCTTGGTCGCCAGCACCTTGCTCGTCCTCTTCAGCGCGGTCAACACCCTGGTTGATGTCGGCGCTCTGTTCGTGGATGGCGGTGAGGATGCCGCAGGAGTCGCCATCAAACTGATACTCGGCCTTGGTATAGCCGATGCGCTTGATGGTGTTGCGGGCAATGGTCTGCAGGTCGATATACACCTCGCTGCGCACTTCGCCCATGATGACCACCTGTCCCGTGGTGACAAACGTCTCGCAGGCCACGCGCGCCGTTGGGTCATAGGCCAGGAACTGGTCCAGGATGGCGTCGCTTATCTGGTCGGCTACCTTGTCGGGATGTCCCTCCGACACTGATTCTGATGAAAAGAAATATGCCATAGTTATCCTTGTTTTACTTTTGAGGGTGCAAAGGTACGAATAAGCGAGTAAAATGCAAAACGAAAAATACTTTTTTTTCGTTTTATTACTTGCCCTGCTGTGCCGTCCGGTCGTTCTCGATGAGTTGCAGCAGGTGTTCCACTGCCTCCGCCTCAGGTATGTTCTTCTCTACGCACTCCTTGCCACGGTAGAGCGAAATCTTGCCACGCCCAGCCCCCACGTAGCCATAGTCGGCATCGGCCATCTCGCCTGGGCCGTTGACGATGCAGCCCATGATGCCTATCTTCAGCCCAACCAGATGGCTGGTGGCTGCTTTGATGCGCTTGATGGTGTCCTGAAGGTTGTAGAGCGTGCGCCCACAGCCTGGACAGCTGATGTACTCCGTCTTGGTGAACTTGATACGTGCAGCCTGCAGGATAGCATCCTCTAAAGTTGAGAGTTGAGAGTTCTTTGCAGGGCAAAGCGGCATAGCCGAGCGGAGAGTTGAGAGTTTGCTGCCGCTGCATGGTGTTATCACCAGTTTCGTGGCCTTGCGGTCGATGAGCGCCGAGCCGGCGGACATGGCGGCCTTCAGCTGGAACGTCTCCCAGTCGGGTGCGTCTATACACAGATGCAGGGTGTCGTCCTCTATCCACATCCGCTCCTGGCCTTCTCCGCCCAAGGTGGGACAAAGGGGCACCAGCTCCACCAGTTTGCGAGCCACGGGAATCTCTTCCTCGGGTTCCTCTGAGAGCGACACGCGGATGGTGTCGCCAATGCCTTCGGTGAGCAGGGCGCCGATGCCCAGGGCGCTCTTGATGCGACCGTCCTCACCCTCGCCGGCCTCGGTGACACCGAGGTGCAAGGGGTAGTGCATGTCCTCTTTGTCCATCTGCTGCACCAGCAGGCGCACGCTCTGTACCATGACAACGGTGTTGCTGGCTTTAATCGAAATGACAACGTCATCGAACCCTTCGCGCTTAAAAATACGCAGGAACTCCATGCAGCTCTCGACGATGCCTGCCGGCGTGTCGCCATAGCGCGACATGATGCGGTCGCTGAGCGAGCCGTGGTTCACGCCGATGCGCACGGCGGTGTGGTGCTCCTTACATATATTTATAAAGCCAACGAGTCGCTGGTCCAGCCGCTGCAGCTCGGCAGCGTACTCCTCGTCGGTATACTCCAGATGCTTGAACGTGCGTGCCGGGTCGACGTAGTTGCCAGGGTTGATGCGCACTTTCTCGCAATACCGTGCGGCCACGTCGGCCACATTGGCGTTGAAGTGCACGTCGGCCACCAAGGGCTGTGTGTATCCGTCCTCCTTCAGCCGCCGTGAGATATTCTCCATGTTCAGTGCCTCGCGGGTGCCCTGCGTGGTGAAGCGCACCAGCTCGCCGCCGGCGTCGATGATTCGCTTGGCCTGTGCCACGCATCCCTCAGTATCGTTGGTGTCGACGGTGGCCATCGACTGAACCCTTATCGGGTTGTCGCCCCCAATGGCAAGGGGGCCAACGTGGGCAACGGTAGTCTTTCTCCTCTTCAGTGGATTCATGTGTTCTTTCTTTTTGTGAACTCAGCTGACATCGTTTCAGTTCGTCTTAAACGCATACTTCACCTCAGCCAGGTCCTTGTTGGCTTTCTCTATCTTCTGCTTCAGTCCCTCCTTGTGGGTGGCCAGTCGCTGGGCCAGGGCAGCGTCGCTCAGGGCGAGCATCTGACAGGCCAGGAGTGCGGCGTTCTGTGCACCGTTCACGCCGACGGTGGCCACGGGGATGCCCGGGGGCATCTGCACGATGCTGAGCAGGGCGTCCAGACCGTCGAGCATGCCCTTGATGGGAACGCCGATGACGGGCAAGGTGGTCTGGGCGGCAATGACGCCAGGCAGTGCGGCGGCCATGCCGGCGGCGGCGATGATGACGCGTATGCCGCGACCGGCGGCCTCACGGGCAAACTGTTCCACGGCCTGCGGCGTGCGATGGGCTGACAGGGCGTTCACCTCGAAGGGTACTTGCAGCTCATCGAGCTGCTTGCAGGCTTTCTCCATGACGGGCAGGTCGCTGGTGCTGCCCATGATGATGCTGATGACGGGTTTCATATATTATAAATATGTTATAGAGACAAAGGCGCAGACGATGCCTACGAAGTAGCCACCCACCACCTGCCCCAGGCTGTGCTGTCGCAGGATGATGCGTGCCGAGCCGACGATGCCTGCGATGAGTATGGACAGGCTGAGCCACCCCACGGGATTGAACTCGAAGAGGATGCCGTAGGCCACCAGTGCGCCGCTGACGCCTCCAATGGCTGCCGTATGGGTGGAAATCTTCCAGAAGAAGTTGACGATGATGCTGGCCGCCTGAATGAAGAAGGCGGCTATGATGATGCTGATAATCTCATGGTTGACATGCACGCGCTGCAGCATCCAGATGCAGAGCAGATAGCTGCCGATGCTGATGGCGTAGGGCACGATGCGGTGCCGCTTCTCGCCCAGCTGCTGCAGCGTCCATCCGCGCATCAGGCGGTAGAGGTAGATGAGGATGGTGGGTATGAAGACGGTGAGCAGATAGACGGTGGTCGCCAGCAGCAGCTTGTAGGTCAGGGGCAGCTCGCTCATGAAGGTGAAGGTGAGCAGCATGGCGATGCCCACCAGTGGCAGGTAGAACGGGGTGAAGATGATGCTAATCATCTTAGCTGCTGTGATGAGTGCTTTGGTGCGTGACACTGGAATCTACTATTTACGGATTTACTATTTACGACTTTCGCAGTCGGGCTACTGGCAGGCCGAGCTGCTCACGGTATTTGGCCACGGTGCGACGGGCTATGGGGAAGCCCTGCTGCTCAAGGGCCTCGCTCAGTGCGTCGTCGCTCATGGGGTTGCTCTTGTCCTCGCTGTCAATGAGCTGCTTGAGGGCAGACTTGATGTAGCGTGTGGAGAGCGTCTCGCCCGAGGCAGTGACATAGCCATCGTTGAAGAAGAACTTCAGCGGGAAGATGCCCCAGCGCGTCTGCACATATTTCGAGTTCGTCACTCGCGAGATGGTGCTCAGGTCCTGCCCTGTCAGCGCTGCCACGTCCTTCAGAATCATCGGGCGCAGCAGTTCCTCGTCGCCCTCCTCGAAGAACGGGCGCTGCAGCTTCATGATGGCCTTCATGGTGCGCAGCAGCGTCTGGCGCCGCGTCTCCATGGCATCTATGAAGCTATGGGCCGCCTCCACCTTCTGCCTGGTGTAGAGCAGTGCCTCCTTCTGCTGGCGCGTCATGTGGTCGCGGTTGGTCTGGAAGTCCTTCAGCAGGTCGGCAAACGACTGCGAGATTTCCAGTCGCGGCATGTCGCCATAGTTCAGTTGCAGGCTCAGCGTGCCGTCGTCATGTGTGTCGACGATGAAGTCGGGCATAATCTGGTGTTCCGAGCGCGCGGCCGACTCGCCCATGGCGGAGCCGGGCTTGGGGTTCAGGCGCCGCAGCTCAGCGAATAGCTCGTCGGCCTCTCCGTCGCTGAGGTTCATCAGCTGTTGTATGCGTTTCCAGTGCTTGCGTGTGAACTCGTCGAAGTGTTGTGTCACCACGCGCTGCATCAGCTCTTTCATGTGTGAGTTCCGCCGCCGCTCAATCTGCAGCAGCATGCACTCCTGCAGCGAGCGGGCGCCGATGCCTGCCGGGTCCATCTGCTGAAGCATCCTCAGCAGTCGCAGGGCCTCCTGCTCGTTGATGTCGATATTGTGATAGATGGCCAGCTGTTCGCAGATGTCGGCCAGCGGTGTGCGCAGCAGTCCGTCGTCGTCGAGCGACTGTATGATATATTCCAGCACATAGCGTTCCTGGTCTGTCAGCTCCTGCTCTCCCACCTGGTCCATCAGCACGTCATAGAACGATGGTTCCTGGGCATAGACCGCCTGTTCCTGCTCGTCGTTCCACGGGCGTCCACCCTGATAGACGGGCAAGTCCTCATCGTCGCGGCCGATGCCTTCCAGTGCGGCATCCAGTGCGTCGCTGCGCTCTTCGCGCTCGCGCTGAGTGTCGTAGTCCTCGCTGGCAGCATCGTCAGCAGGCGTGTCAGCCGGAGCGTCCCACGACAGCGGCTCTTCGTCGCTCACCGTCCTCTCCAGGGCGGGGTTGTCGTGCAGCTCCATCTCCACGCGTTCCTCCATCTGCTGCAGGGGCAACTCAGTGAGTTGCGACACCAGCAGCTGCTGTGCCGTGATGGACTGCAACTGCCGCTGTTCCTGCTTCTGTTGTTGTATCTGTATCTGTTCCAACTCCTAATTCCTAACTCCTAACTCAAGAAGTATTCCTTCATCTGTTCGGCCAGCACATGGACGTCCTGCGGCTCCTTGTCACTGAGTCGCTGCCATATCTGGTGGCAGGGCTGCAGCAGCGCCGAGGTGGTTATCTCGTTGCGAGCCAAATACGGGTCGCATATCTGGTACACGTCGAGCACCTCCACCACGTCCTGCGCCTTCAGCGACAGCAGGCGCGCCAGGCCGACCACCTCAGGCGTTTTGGGCACCATTGTCAGCGGCGTCAGCTGGTAGTACAGGTCGAGTATGATGATGAGCATGACAGGTGTGAAGCGCTCGTCCTGCTCCAGCGGGCGGAAGTCGCGCTCGAAGGTCTCCTGCACCTCCACGCCCTCATAGAACTCGTCGGCAGCGCCGAAGCCCTTCATGCTTCTCAGCAAGCTGACGGCGCGCTCCAAGCGCTTCGAGTCCTTCGAATAGGTCTTCCAGATGCGCTCAATGCGTGGTGTGTCGAGCCGTGCTATCTGTTGCATGCGGTTCTGCAGTACCCCGGGTGCGATGTGCAGCTCCAAGCTCAGCCCCACCATCGTGCGGCTGTAGAGGGGTTTCACGCCCGTGGGACGTTTCAGGTAGGCCTGCATCAGCAGCAGCCAGTAGTCATCGTGCCAAACAGCGTTCTTTGCCATAAGCCTTTTTGTATTTTATTCTGCAAAAGTACAAAAAAATCTTCTTTCAGCGTACCTTTTTTCCGCAAAAAGTGCACTCCCTGCCATTTTTTTCGTACTTTTGCACTCAAACTTTTCATCCATGAGAATAGGAACAATTGATTTTGGCCCCCAGCCCGTATTCCTGGCACCGATGGAGGATGTCACTGACATCGGTTTCCGTCTGCTGTGCAAGCGCTACGGCGCCTCCATGGTCTACACAGAGTTTGTGTCGGCCGAGGCCTTGGTGCGCGATGTGAAGAGCACCGTGCAGAAGCTGACCATCAGTGACGAGGAACGTCCTGTGGGCATACAAATCTACGGACGCGACACCGACGCGATGGTCGAGGCCGCCCGCATGGTGGAGGCTGCCGGTCCTGATGTCATCGACCTGAACTTCGGCTGTCCGGTAAAGAAGGTGGCGGGCAAGGGTGCCGGTGCGGGCATGCTGCAGAACATTCCCAAGATGCTCGACATCACCCGCCAGGTGGTGCAGGCGGTGAAGCTGCCCGTGACGGTGAAGACACGCTTGGGGTGGAACGCTGAGCAGCTGGTCATCACCACGCTGGCCGAGCAGCTGCAGGACTGTGGCATACAGGCACTGACCATCCACGGGCGCACACGTGCACAGATGTACACGGGGCAGGCCGACTGGACGCTCATCGGCGAGGTCAAGCGCAACCCGCGCATCCACATACCCATCATCGGCAATGGCGACATCACCTCGCCCGAGACGGCCCGGCAGGCCTTCGAGCGCTATGGCGTCGATGCCATCATGGTGGGGCGAGCCACCTTTGGCGCACCGTGGATTTTCAAGGAGATAAGGAATGTACTGGACGAGAATGACGAGGGCGCCCTGTCGTTTGACCAGAAGCTGGACATCCTGGAGGAGCTGCTGCGCATCAACGTGGAGCGCATTGACGAGCAGCGTGGCATCATCCACACCCGTCGTCATCTGGCTGCCACGCCCATCTTCAAGGGCATCCCCAACTTCCGTCCCACACGCATCGCCATGCTCCGTGCCACCCACATGGACGAGCTGCTTCAGATTCTGGAGCAGACGCGTCAGCTTTTAGGCAACGGCAGTGCAGACGAGTCACATGAAACCAACACCATCACACATGCATCATCCAACTAAACATCCCCTCCATCGGAGGGGCTTGGGGAGGCTTCCCCTCCTTTGGAGGGGCTTGGGGAGGCTCCCCCTCCTCCTTCTCCTCCTCCCGCTTTCCCTCAGTGCACAGGAGTGGCGGCTGGTGTGGAGCGACGAGTTCACGCAGGCAGGACGCCCCGACGACAGCACATGGAACTATGAGCAGGGCTTCGTGCGCAACCACGAGGCCCAGTGGTATCAGCCACAGAACGCCTGGCAGCAGGACGGCCTGCTCATCATTGAGGCCCGGCGCGAGCAAGGCTTGCCCAGTCCGGCCTACAGGCCCGGCAGTCGTCACTGGGCTGCACAGCGCAAGACCATCGACTACACCTCGGCCTGCCTGACGACGCAGGGCAAGCGCACGTTCCTCTACGGACGCCTGGAGGTGTCGGCACGCATCCCCACGGCAGGCGGTTCCTGGCCCGCCATCTGGACGCTGGGGAGCGGCATGCCGTGGCCCTCGTGCGGCGAGGTGGACCTCATGGAGTACTATCGCATCAACGGTCGTCCACACATCCTTGCCAACGCGGCATGGGGCAGCGACAGTCCCTACCAGCCGGTGTGGAACAGCAGCAGGACGCCCTTCACCCACTTCACCAGTCGTGACCCCATGTGGGCGCAGCGTTTCCATGTGTGGCGCATGGACTGGGACGAGACGTCCATTCGGCTCTATCTGGACGACGAACTGCTGAACGAGATTCCCCTGTCATCGACACAGAACGGCAGCATCGGTAAGTACGAGAATCCCTTTCACCACCCTCAGTACATCTTGCTGAACCTGGCACTGGGTGGCGACAACGGCGGCGACATTGACGATGCGGCATTGCCCCTGCGCTACGAGATAGACTATGTCAGGGTGTACGAGCGCATCAGCGGCGTAGGCGCTTCAGTCCCTCCATTGTCTGCAGCATCGGTCCCATGAGCAGCTGCCGCCAGCGATAGCCGTCAATGACGCTGAAGCCATAGTCCAGCAACAAGGCTGACTCAGGAAAGCGTGTGGCGTAGTTCCTGCTCTTCAGCAGGATAAGGTAGAGCGTGATGCCGTCACGCGTGGCTGCTGAGGCCAGGCAGGCGCCCGCCTTGCGGGTGTAGCCGGTCTTGATGCCGAAGCAACCCTCATAATTCTCCAGCAGGACGTTGGTGTTCTTGCAGGGCTGGTGACGCCCGTCGGTCAAGGGTATGTCAAGGAAGGGCGTGCCGACGATGCTGGCAAACAGCGTGTCGCACATGGCATAGCGTGCCAGACGCAGCAGGTCGCGTGCCGTGCTGTAGTTGCTGTCATTGGGCATGCCGTTGGCATTGGCAAAGTGCGTGGCCTTCATGCCCAAGTAGTCGGCCTTGCGGTTCATCATGTCAAAGAAGGCCAGCGTGTCGCCAGCGGCGTGTGCCGCCAGGGCGTAGGCCGCCACATTGTCACTCAACAGCATCATCTCGTTCAGCAGGTCCCTGGCCACATAGCTGTCGCCAGGGCGCACGTGGCAGTCGGTGGTGACGAACACATCCCTGGCCAGCCTGATGGTATCGTCCAGGTGCCCATGCTCCAGGGCCAGCAGACAGGTCATCATCTTGGTCAGGCTGGCGGGGTACATCCGCTGGTCGGCATTTTTCTCGCTAATGACCAGTCCCCTGGATGCCTCGACGAGTATCCAGGCCTCCGCCGTCAGCGTGTCCAGCCCGTCGTGGCCCGCCATGTCTTCCGGGCGGGTCAGTATCCACAGCGACGTGCTGTCCAGGTGGCCGATGGCCTCCAGCCGTTGTTGCTCAATACTCAGTGGCACTGGTGGGACCGCTGTCTCGGGCACCTCTTCCTGCCCGCATGAAGTCATAAAGGCGAACACCAACGCGAGGATGCCTATTAATGAATATGCTCTCATGTTCATTATCTTTTTCGCTCATGTGTAGTAACACGCCGCGAAGGTACAAAATGTTTTTTTATTTCATTTCATTGTTTTTGCTATTTGTGTATTATTTCGTTTTTTTATAGCTAGAATAGCGAGAAATTGAAACGAAATGACTAAATTTGCAGCCACTATGAAAAAGCTGATGATGTGTCTGGCCGTGCTCTGCATGGCAACCTTGGCAGCAATGGCTGCCGATAAGTTCGTAAACGGCGTGTCGGGCGACTGGCAGCTCAATGCCGGTGGGCGCGTTACCGTCTTTGTCAGCGATGCCGACGAGCGGGGCGTGCGTCTGGCTGCACAGAACCTGCTGAACGACCTGCGGGCGGTGTGCGGCACCGAGGCGACGCTGACCACGACGGCCGACGAGGCCCGCATCGTGGTGGGCACCGTGGGCAAGGTGGCACAGGTGAAGGACTACGAGCGGCAGCTGCGCGGCAAGCGCGAGATGTTCACCATCGACGTGCAGCCACAGCAGCGCATCGTCATTGCCGGCAGCGACCGCCGCGGCACCATCTACGGCATCTACGAGCTGAGCCGGCAGATGGGCGTCTCACCCTGGTACTACTGGGCCGACGTGCCCGTTGAGCACCACGACGCCCTCTTCGTGAAGAACGGCACCTACACCGACGGCGAGCCTGCCGTGGCCTGGCGCGGACTGTTCCTCAACGACGAGGCGCCCTGCCTCACCTCGTGGGTGAAGAACACCTTCGGCACTGGCTATGGCGGCCACGACTTCTACGCCAAGGTGTTTGAGCTCATCCTCCGACTGAAGGGCAACATGCTGTGGCCTGCCATGTGGTCGTGGGCGTTCTATGCCGACGACCCGCTGAACAGCACGACGGCCGACGAGATGGGTGTCATCATCGGCACCAGCCATCATGAGCCCATGGCACGCAACCACCAGGAGTATGCGCGGCGCCGCTCAGAATGGGGGCCATGGAACTACCAGACGAACCAGCAGCAGCTGGACCGTTTCTTCCGCGAGGGCATCGAGCGCATGAAGGGCACCGACGACATCGTCACCATCGGCATGCGTGGCGACGGCGACGAGGCCATGAGCGCCGAGGCCGACACCAGGCTGCTGGAGCGCATCATTGACAGCCAGCGACGCATCATCAAGCAGGTCACAGGGCGCCCGGCCAAGGAGACGCCCCAGGTGTGGGCCTTATATAAAGAGGTGCAGGACTACTACGACGCTGGCCTGCGGGTGCCCGACGACGTGTGCATCCTGCTGAGCGACGACAACTGGGGCGACATACGCCGTGTGCCCAACGACCGCGAGCGCCTGCGCAAGGGCGGCTGGGGCATCTACTACCACGTGGACTACGTCGGTGCGCCGCGCAACACCAAGTGGCTGAACGTTACACAGACGCAGCAGATGTTCGAGCAGCTGTCGCTGGCCTACGACTTCGGCATCCACCAGCTGTGGATTCTCAACGTGGGCGACCTGAAGCCCATGGAGTACCCCATACAGCTGTTCATGGACATGGCATGGGACCCCAAGGCCTACAGCCAGCAGACGGTGACCGACCACACCCGCCGTTTCTTCCACGAGGCACTCAGCGGCCTGCCTGCCGAGAGCGTGGCCGAGGCGGCCGACATCTACAACCAGAACTGCCAGTACATGGCACGCGTCACGCCCGAGATGCTCGACGCCCAGACCTACAGCGTGGAGAGCGGCGAATGGAAGACGGTGGCCGACGAGTACCTGCGCCTGGAGGCCCGTGCCCTCCGCCTCTACCTCGACATGCCTGAGCGCTACCACGACTTCTATCGGCAGCTCATCCTCTTCCCCGTGCAGGCCATGGCCAACCTCTGCGACATGTACTATGCCCAGGCCATGAACCACTACATGGCCCAGCGCCATAACCCCGACGCCAACGCATGGGCGGAACGGGTGAAGGCATGTTTCCAGCGCGACTCGCTGCTCTGTGCCGCCTACAACAACGACATAGCCGGTGGCAAGTGGCGTGGCATGATGACGCAGAAGCACATAGGCTACCGCTCGTGGAACGACAATTTCCCCGCCGACCGCCTGCCCGCCACGCAGACCGTGGACATGGGCACGCCGGGTGGTTTCAGCTTCAAGGCTGACAGGAAGGGCTATGTTGCCATGGAGGCGGAGCACTACTACGAGGCACACGCTCCACAGGGCACCCAGTGGGCCGTCTACCCCTGCTACGGTCGCACACGCAGCGCCGTGGCACTGACGCCCTACACGCAGCCGACGGGCGACGCCACGCTGGGCTACCGCTTCACCCTGCCTGACAGCGTCAGCCGCGTCAAGGTGCATGTCGTGGTGAAGTCGACGCTCGACTTCCTCAACGTGGGTGGCCATGAGTACACCGTCAGCCTCGACGGCTCGGCACCACAGACCGTCAACATCAACAGCACGCTCGTCGACCGCCAGCCATACATGTACTCCGTGTTCTATCCCACCATCGCCCGCCGCATCGTGGAGAAGGTGGTCGAGCTACCTGTCAGCTCCGGTGCCGTCCACACCCTCACGCTCCACCCCTGTCATCCCGGCATCGTCTTCGAGAAAATCGTGGTGGACTACGGGGGCTATCAGCCGCAGTACCTCTTCGGCACCGAGACCGAGGTCAGCAAACAGTAAAAACAACTGTCATCTATATATCAAATTCCAGCCAATTCTATGGAAGAACGAGCACCTGAACAATGCAAGTCAGAATGGTGGCGTCACGACTTGTCTCATGAGCGGTGAAACAAAAGAGCAGCTGTTTGAGGACATCAGACACAAGATATGTGCCATGTCATCAGAGGCTTGCATCCTCAATGAGGATATAGCAGCTGAGTATAACAGATGGATTGCCAACAGCTGGAAGCAAGAGATGGTACCGACCGAAATAAACAACATGGGTCAGAGAGATATGTATTACGCCCTGCCATACTCAGAGTCTTTCAAGCAGTGGCTCAGAAAAAACAACTGACATGGTAATCATCAACGGACTCAACTTCTATGAGGAACCGGGCATTTGCGGAACATGCCCGTTCCTCATGACTGGCAACACCAGTGTGCCAGGCATATCGTCACACAGCAACCGTGGCCTTTGCATCCAGTGGAATGAAGCACATCACACATGGGCAAACATACCACGCCGGTGCAGGAAACTCTTCAAAAGTGCTTTTGCACTCTACAACGACAGCGGACAGGAATTAGTGACAACCAAAAAGGATTAGGCATCATGGAAAAAATAAAAGTGTATCTGGCCGTCAGCATCATCGACGGCAAGGCAGAGGTGAGCCAAATTGCAGAAAGATACTTCAACGATTACAGCTGGAGATTGAGGATGCAAGAGAAAGCCGCCAAAGGAGAGTACCAGATCTATTTCACTGAGACTGAAATCTTTCACTAAACAACAACTAAAGAACAGAACTTCTATGAAAACGAAGAATTATAATTGGCTGATACGTCTCATCGACAGAATAACCAAGACGGACTGCCCCAACAACGACTGTTTCAATTACTACGGGCGCAGGTCGTACTCAGCTCAGGAACCCGGGATTTTGTTGACGTGACCATCCACGACGGGCGCTCGCAAGTCTGCTTCAGCTTTGACTTCTGGACTAAGGAGCTGTGTCTGGAGAGTTACGAGACCTACACACAACGCGATGTCATCATAAAGGCTTTTCGCCGCATCTATAATAGCCGTTTCGAGCAGGTGAGCATAGCCGTTGACGAGCCATGGGACGATGACATCAAGCCTTATCGTGATATGATGGGCAATGACGAGTACGACCAAGAGACAGTTACCCGTGAATATGAGGCCCTGCTTGCGCTTAAAGCATAAAGCTCGGATTATGATACTGCCTTACATGGTGTCATGTTGTTCAGCGACATGTGCGGAGATTCGTTGTTGTAGAAGGCATGTGCCGAGAATGTCGTCGACTCAAAAGAACACACCCACTTGTGGGTTTCACTGCGGTCAGCGCACCGCCAACAATGTTCTCCTTGACATTTCTTCCACACCATTCCATCCTCCTTGGTCTGGATGGATAGAAGGGGATGCGTTCCTGAACAGGTGACTTACCACTGGAAACGAAGAGCCACACCTGTCATCTTTCCGTAAGCGTCGTCGGCCTCTGATGAATTAGAATGGCCAGTAGGTCATACACATTCTTCAGTGCCGCCAATGTATTGCCAAACTGACTGTCTTCATATATTGGCAGCACCGGCTCTGACAATGCTCACGGCTGACGGGAGGGCACTTCTTAGTTCTGTTTAGAATTGTCATCCTGTATGGGAACGGCTTCATCCACCGCCGTCCTGCCTTGGCCAAAGCATGGAATGATTCTTGGAAAATGATGGCTTGCAGATGATTCAATTACATTTTTTCGCATGAAAAATAAGACATATTCATGTGGCTTGGTTCAATCTCGATACCATACTTGCTCCTGAAGAGCTGAATGATCATTGGATGATTCTGTCTCTGACTGAGAGGCGGCGTAGAAGTAGCGGTGCTCGTCTCGACGAACATTCCCTTTTCGAGTTTCTGACTTTTGTTCTTACAAGCGGCGTTTCCGCTGTTCTTCACTAAAATTTTCCAGAGTGCCATAATTGTTTATTTTTGATGGTTATTGAAATTCATCTTTGTGTTCCATAAAGAAATCAAAGATGGCTCTTATATTCGAAATCTCAGACCATTTACATGTAGAAACAGGAAGTTTGTCCATATCATATATACGAGCATTTGGTATAGAAAGAATGAACGGACTATGTGTAGAAATGATAAACTGACATTCATAAAATTTGGCCATTCCTATTATATATTTCACCAGATTCATTTGCATTTCAACGGATAAAGAGTTCTCTGGTTCATCTAAAATGTAGAGTCCGCCTGCCTGAATGGAATCAGTGAAATACTTGAACGCATTCTCGCCATTAGAATAAGTTCTTTCATCAACCCCCAAGTTTTTACGAACGTATTGAGATGCAGATAAGCGTTTATTGAGATTGTAGTCCCGATATTCATTAAGGCTTTCTGCACTATTAAAATCAATGCTTCGTGGACAAGCCAATCCTTTTACTTTTTCCTTAAACATTAATTCTCGCTTGAAGTCAAGCTTATCATTTCGGTCTCTTACTTCAATAATATGATTAAACACATCATCACTTGTGATAATGCATGAATTGTGGGAGAAATTCAATTCTTGTGCACTTTCAAGGACATTTAGCTCATACCGGCAAAGTTTGATAAAAGGTCTAAAGAAATAAGTATTGTTGAATTGACTATTTCTCCTGAGCTGCAGCTTTTCAGATATAACATTAAGTAAAGTCGTCTTTCCTGAACCATTGCTACCGCATAGGATAGTAATGTCATCAAACTCTACTTTATGTAGATCTTTATAAATTGTAAAAAAATTAAATGGGTAAACAGAGTCATAGCAAGTACGTGGCTCATGTTTATAGAGCCATTCACCCTCTTCTCCATCTGTTGGCAGGATAAAGTTTTTTAAGTATTTCATGTTAACCAGATATTAATCCCACAAGTTTTGGTAATACTTGCAAAAGAGGTCAAGGCCATTCTCAACGGTTTCTTGCTCTTCTGCGGATTGTATTGAATGGGCATACTTCATCAATTCAAAAGCATCAATCATCTTTTGAATGGTATTGTTCCATTCACGCATGTCATTGAATGGCGGAGGACAGCCATGCTTGTCAAGCGCCTTGAATGCTTGCAAGCGTGGCACAATCAACTGTGCCAACGTGTTGTCGGTATTCCAGACTTCCTCTATGGGATAGTCGTTCTTGTGGCTCCAGGCATCTGACGGCTGCTTTCTTTTTCTATTTGTCATTGATTTCACACGTTATTGGTTTATCTGCATTATATCCTATTATGTTGACGAAAGTCTGACGACCAAGCTCTGGCTTCTCTCCAATAATGAAGTCTGAGGTAGCATGATTTCCTTTGCGACAGACTCTTTTTCTTATCGTCTCTAAGAGATCAGTTTCTTCTGGTCGAAGCACGCAGTCATCTTGCATTTCATTTTTTCCGTTTCCACGCTGAATATAAACCAACACATGGTCCATTGCTGGTAGCATGTTATATTTAGAAAAGAGATTTCTTAGGTAGGTTGCGCCATCTGTATTCTCATCGGCATATGACTGAATGTGGATGGTGGCAAACAGGTTAGAACAGAACAACCTGCAAAGATGTTTCATGGTGATATAGTTCCCTTTTCGTGACAAATCCGGAATAAAGCTAACGATGTTCTCTGAAATATTCCTCATTCGTTCATAATACTTTTCCAGAAAGGCTTTACGCAGCAGTCCTTTACGTTTCGCTCTATTACTTTTGTGTTTTTCGTCCCATATATACCAAATAATAACTATGGATTTCTTCATTAGTTCTTTCTTTTTGGTTTTAGGTAGTTCCCGTATTGATGGAATAATACCGCCATTCTTACGAATCTCATAGAAATACCTTTCTGCTTCCTTCCTATAATATTTACTATCAGGAATTGAAACCAATTGATTAAATTCTTCTCCAATATGTAATCTATCTTCAATCTCCAATTCTATAAAGCCATAGAAAGTGGTGTGCCACATACAGCAAGCAGCAATTTCTTCTTTTGTCGCCTTTACGTCTGGAGCCAGGATTATTTCTTTGGTCAGCGAATGTTCCCAATAGTCCCCCTCCATAGGATGGGCATCGAGGTGAAGTCCTGTGCCGTCTTCCCAGTCTTTCATGGTAATATGGCAGACGTCTGCGTTGGACCCTCTATGATATTGAGGTTTCGTCAGGCGCAAGAGATCAAAATGTAGATTAAACCAACCCAGACTGTCTTTCATGTCAGGGTACATTCGAACGATGTGTGGTGCTACATCTTCGAAATTGACGCTGTTTATTAGTTCTTTGAATGTCATACGCAAAAGATTTCTTTGAAAAGTTTACATATTTCTGCCACAGCCTTTCTATTGGCCTCGTCCCAATCAAACGGGATGCCCCTTTCATATAAGTTCTCGGCCAGAGTATTCATCAGATTTTTCATACCTTCTTCTGTATCAAGGACAGAATACTCATGGTCTATGAAGAGTGCATGGTGAAACCTATTTAGTTCCTCATTTTCTCTGTGCATTTTGTCCACAAGAGAGATTATCTGTGGATGCAAGTCTTTAACAGGTTCAAGAGCATCGGCAATCATGCCACTTGTAACCAATTTGAAGCCAATATCACTAATAACTTGGCTTTCATGACTTGTGACGTAATCTGTCTTGATACAAATATAGCTTTCGTATTCCGGCAAGGCTTCTTTGAGCCGTTCAAGCCTGGTGCGATTCACCCACTGACCTGTGAAATCGACAATTACCATTGGGATCTTTTCGTTGTTTTGTTCTGTAGCCATAAGCAAGTTCTAATTGGTTTCGTTGCAAAAGTAAAATGGAGTTGTGCCGTATTGGGGCACAACTCCACAAAAATTTTAAATCAGCAAAAAATTATATGATTGGGGGCGCTGCAGATAATATCATTTTTGATTAGCTTTCCACAATTCTATTATCCGTTCCCCATTATCATAGAAATGAGATTCTTCGATTGCACTAATGATTTTCTCTGCGATGACATTCTCTTTCGCCAGTTCCTCAGCAGTGAATGGAATATCATAACCTTTGAAATGCCACCACGTTGATTCCTTTTTGTGGCCGTCTGGTTCGATACTCAAATTCTTCAAGTAATCTGCAGAACTTTCAGCAAGTGAAATCATCTCTTTAGAGCTGAGCTCCAAAAACATTCTGATATGCGGTCTGTCAGATTTCCATATTGTGTCATAAACGAGTGTAATCATCACCTTGTCTGGCAGTGCATTAAATGTGTAGTAAACGTAGTTCACGTTGTTTTTGGTCTTTACAGAAAGCCGCCAGCCATGATGTCTGAACATCGGTTCTAACATCTTGCTGTTTTCTATTGCTGTCCAAATGTGGGTTATTACAGACTTACGAAGCTCAGCAAGCCGGTTTATCTTTTCTCTGTTTTCGGGATTGAAATAGAAATACAGTTCTTCTTCATTCATGGAATGCGTAACGTTATAAATGTTCTGAATAAAATCTTGTAATAACATCAAACCCTTTGGGTCTGCAGATGTAAAGTAACGTGAGTTCGACGTAAGAAAAGTGTCCAAAAAGTTGTAGGAGTGAAACGTCTTTTGTACCTTTATAGGTGAAAATCAAACAGATACAAATAACATCCACTCCTATG
>CAMVKN010000035.1 GCA_947168045.1 uncultured Prevotellaceae bacterium | reverse complement strand
TCAGCCCCACCTCCGACAGCCCCACCCCCGACCCCTCCCGCGGGGGGGAGGGGAGTATATACTCTCAAGGCGGAAACACCGCGGCAAAGCGATACTCTCAAGGCGAAAACACCGCGGCAAGCCAATACTCTCAGGGTGAAAATACCGCGGCAAAACGATACTCCAAAGACGAAAACACCACGGCAAAACTATATACTCCCCTCCCCCCCGCGGGAGGGGTCGGGGGTGAGGCTGTATCCTTCACCCTCAACCGTCAGTTTCGCACCTGGCCGCTTTCCTTCTGCTGGCAGGGAGATACGCTGGTGATGACGTGCAAGCAGACACGCTACCATATAGCTCGTAGCGTGGTGGAGAAGGCGGACGCCTTCAGCTGGCTCACGCCACAGGACGATGGAACGGTCTATCACGATGTGCGTGGCACCTTCCTCTTCGTCTCAGCAAAGGCCGTGCAGCAGTTGAAGGCTGACGGCAGCTTCCTTTATGATGGCATCACCTGGCGACTGGTGGAAGACAACAGCCCTGGACAGCAGTGGCATGTGCGTGCCGACATTGACGGCACCGAGATGGTCATTGCCTACGACCCTCGGCTGCGGCTCTATATGGTGCGCAGCATGCGCCATAATCCTTTGGGCATAGACTGGACACTGCAATAAGTTATCGGCGAAGAGGAGCTGCCTGTGCACACCTATGCCGGTAGCCTGACCCATTCGATGTCGCGCCGACGGCCGTCGGTGCCGAGCACGGTGAAGCGATACTTGCGTCCCGGCTCAAAGGGCCAGCGCATGAACTGTGGCAGGCTGAGCACCGGGCGGCCATCGATGGCTATGATGACGTCGCCCTGGCGGAAGCCGCGGCGGTAGGGTGTGCCCTCAGGCCACACCAGACCCACCTGTGGCCGTCCCTGTTCATCGGTCACGAAGGCGATGTCAAGCTGCTTGTTGTCCACACGCATGTTCCGTTCACCGTAGGGCTGGAAGAACATCCGCTTGTGCTTGGGGCAGAACGCCACAGCACCGAAACGCAACAGTGCGGCACCGATGTGTGAGCCGCCCTGCGTGGTGATGGCGTGGACGGAAGAGAACGAACAGTCGCCCAGCGCCATGCTGTCCAGGCGTAAGAAGAACACCTCGCCCAGCGGCTCGATGCCGCCGTGGCCAATGGCATGGCGACCCACGGTGCGCCCCTCCACGCGGTAGGGACGGTCGAAGCGATGCCGCTGCTCCTCCGCCTCAAGGAAACGGTCGACGTTCATGGAGAAGAAGTTGCGGCTGCCTGTGTCGAAGAGCACACGCTCATACTGCCGGCCGAAGGGGATGACGTCGATGTAGGGCACATGGTAGGACAGCCTGTACTTCAGCGGCGTCACCCACTCTTCATGGTCGAAGCAGCAGGGGCGGTCGCTGATGATGAGACGGCCAGCCTTGGCGTCAATCTTCAGCTGCAGCCCGCTGTTCACCAGGTCGAAGCCCAGGATGCCATCGATGCCTCGCGTTCCCAGACCGCGTGGCTGCACAGTGGCGTGGCAGCCGCTCAGCGTGCTCTTGCCCACCTGTAGCGGCGGCAGCTGCACCACCGCCACGGTGTCGGTATGCCCTGCAGCATCATGCGACAGCAGACTGCTCACCCGTGGTGCTTCAGCCAGCGGCGTGCCACTGAACACCACGGCCTGACTGGCGCCGGTGTCGAGGAGAAAACGATAGCTGTGCCCCCCCACCGTGACGGGCACATAAATCTGGTCGCGCTCCCACTGGATAGCGATGGTGTCGCAGAAGTCCTGCGGCCATACACGTATGTCAGCCTGGTAGCGCCCTAACTGAGCCATGGCATCGAGGGAGGCTAAGAGGAGGACAAGGATGAAGATGTCTCTGGTGTGTTTAGCCTGTTCAAAGAAACGGCGGGCAAAGGGGTAGTAAATCTCTTCGTGCAACTGCTCTTTTTGTTTTATTCTCATCGCGAACTTTTCGTCACGAACTCTTCGTCACGAACTCTTCGTGATGCAAAGTTAGGTAAAACAAATGAAACGCGCACGCTTGCAGGGGGCAAACGTGCGCGTTTTTATGTTTTTTTAGTACTTATGCTTTAGTAGCCAGGGTTCTGCTTCCAGCTGGTGTTGGTGTTCAGCACGTCAACGCTGAGAGGCCACAGACGGTTGGTGAGTGCCTTGCTGTTGGGGTTGAGGTGCTTGAAGCCCCAGTCACGCTCGAAGTCACCGAAACGGATGAGGTCGTTGCGACGCCAGTGCTCGTCAAGGAATTCGCGGCCACGCTCGTCGAGGATGTCCTGCAGCGAGGGTGCGGCGCTGATGGCGGGTGCGTTGACATAGGCGCGAATCTGGTTGAAGAGGCTCTGCGGCGTATCGCCATTGGTGGGGGTAGCACCACGGGTGATGGCTTCGCACTTCATCAGCAGCACGTCAGCATAGCGGAAGATGGGCACGTCGTTGCTCATGTTGCGGCTGTTCTCGTTCACCTCGGGGACGTAGGGGAAGAACTTGATGGACTTGTAGCCCTGGCACCAACCGTTCAGGTCCTTGCCCGTGTCCAGGTCGCCGTCTTGTGTGACCAGCGTGATGCTGCGCGTAAAGGTGACCGGCGTCTCATTCTTGTAGAGGTTGCGCACGGTGGTCTTCTCGCCAGTGACGACATCGTACTGATAGACGTCGAATGTTTCCTTGGTGGCATCGCCCGCGATGCAGTCGTTGCGGCGGTCGCCAGGCAACGTAAACAGGGCCACAAACTCAGGCGTGAGAGCGTAGTTGCCACCCACCGAGCTGGACAGCTCGACGGAGTAGAAACCGTTGCTCTTCTGGCCCTGTCGCCAGGTGCGGAAACGCGAGTAGGTCAGTCCCTGCTGCGTCTTGGCGTCAAAAGGCATGACATAGATGAAGTCCTTGATGTGCGGGCCGTTGTTGTAGAGGAACTTGGCCTTGTAATCATCGTTGAGGTTGAAGAGTCCAGACTTGATGATTTCGTCGCAGGCGGCCACGCAGTCGTTGAGCTTCTCGTTGGCGGCTGTCGACGACCAGTTGCTGCTGGTCACATCCTGTGTGTAGACCACCCAGTTGATGTAGAGCTTGGCCAGCAGGGCATCGACCATCCAGCGTGTGGGCCGTCCGTAGGTGGCGGCGCTCACCTCGGTGGTGCAGTTGTCGCGCACGGCCAGCAGCTCGCTCTCAATCCAGCGGGCCACATCGGCGCGCGGCGCACGGTCAATCTGCTCGTCCTCGTCAACGACGCGGTCGATGATGGGGGTGTCGCCCCAGTTGTCCATCAGCAGGAAGGTGTAGAAGGCACGTGCAGCGCGCACGGGTGCTGAAGCTGATGTCTCCGGGCCGCCCAGCTCGACGATGACCGTGTTACAGCGAGTGATGCCGGCCATGATGTCGTTGTAGACGTTCAGCTGGTTCTTGCTGGCTGAGGGGTCGATGCTGTGCAGCGAGAAGTTGGCACAGTCGCGGCTGTTGAGGTAGTCGCCGCCAAAGCTGATGGCAGTGTACTCGTCGCTGTTGAAAGAGACACCCTCGTCGAAGCGACGCCCCAATGCTGCGCGGATGGCGAAGTAGGCATCGTTGGTCTTTGCCTCAGCAGCAATCTCGGAAGTGGGGAACTCGGTATATTTCGACTTTACATCGACGTCCAAGTCGGTGCATCCGGCGGTCAGGCCGACCAGGCCGGCTGCAAGGTATAGTTTGATATTTGTTCGCATGGTTATCTGGTGTGTTCGTTGGTTACTTTACTTCTGAGATGATGACCGAGCGTGAGAGCTGCGGGTCGTTGAGGTACATCACGTCGACGCCGCCCTTAGCCTCGCGCACGAGCTGCGAAGCGGACACGCCGTACTGCTTGGTCAGGATGTCGTAGACGTTGACCGAGCGCTCCTGGGCCAGCTGGGCGTTGCGCTCCTCGCTGCCTGTCTGCTTGTCGGCATAGCCGTAGACGGTGTACTTCTTGTCGGGCGTGGCCTTGATCATCTGTGCTACGGTCTCCAGGTTCACCTTCTCGCGGTTGGCCAGCTCGCTCTGTCCGATGACGAAGTTGACCAGGTAGGGGAAGGTGATAGTCTTGGTGTTGTCGATGACGACGGGGTCAACCTTGCGGTTCTTCAGGGCCTCGTTCTCGGCCAGCAGACGGTTGATTTCGCCGTTGAGGCGCTCCACCTCGCTGTTGTCGGTGACGTAGACGGTCTTCTCCTTCGGTGCGTCAGCCTTGCTGTCGAAGTTGATGTTCATGCCGACCATGAAAGTGCGGGTGCGCGGATAGCGCGTGTTGCGCCAGTCGATGCCCGGTGTCAGACCACCCATGTAGACCTCGGGGTCGATGCCCTTGTAGCCCGTGATGGTGAACACGTTGTTGCAGTTGGCATACAGGCGGATGTTCTTGGCCCAGCCGTTCAGATTCTTGAACGTATAGCTCAGCGAGAGGCTGGCCAGACGGAAGAAGTCGCCGTTCTCCAGATAGCGGTCGGAAGGAATCTGTGCACGCGTGTCGGTGGGACGCTGGAATTCAGGCATCTCGGCCAGCACGTTCTTGCCGGTGTTCACCAGCGTCACAGTGTTGTAGTAGTTGCGGGTGGCGTTGTAGACCTTCTGGCCGAACATGCCCTGGAAGAAAGCGGTGAGCGACCAGTTCTTGTAGGTGAAGGTGTTGTTCCAGCCCAGTGTCAGCTTGGGCTGGGCCGAGCCGTGCTTGCGCTTGTCGGTGTCGTTGGGTGAGTCGGTGGTGCCCACCAGGTTGCCCTCTTCGTCGTAGTCGTTGAAGAGCGACTTGCCCTCGTTGTCGTAGCCAGCCCACTCCCAGAGGTAGAACTGCCCGAGCGGGGCTCCCTCCATGATGCGCTGCACGGTCTGTGAGCCGTTGCCGCCAGGCACGTCGGGGTTGGCCTGGTCGATGTAGTCAACCGAGAAGGTGCTGTTGGACAGCTTCTCCACCTTGTTCGTGTTGTGCGAGAGGTTGAGTGTGGTGTTCCATTCGAAATTCCTTGTGCGCACGGGCACCATGTTCAGCGTCAGCTCAATACCCTTGTTGCTGATGTCGCCCACGTTGGCGTCCATCCATCCGTAGGGATAGCGGCTCAGCGAGACGCTGTAGGCGTGGATGAGGTCCTTGGTGCGCTTGTCGTAGTACTCAATGGTACCGTTGATGCGGTTGTTCAGGAACCCGAAGTCGATACCGATGTTGAACATGCTGGTGCGCTCCCACTTCAGGTCGGCATTGGCGTTGTGGTCGGCTGAGAGCACGCGGTACTCAATCTCCTTGAGTGTAGTGGGGTCGACGTGGGTGAACCATCCGTTGGCACCGTATGTCTGCAGTGCGGTGTAGGCATCGAAGCCCAGCGAGTTGCCGCTGACGCCATAGCCTACGCGCAGCTTCAGGTCGCTCAGCACGTCCTGGTTCTTCAGGAAGCTCTCCTCAGAGATGCGCCATGCGGCACTGACCGAGGGGAAGGTACCCCAGCGGTTGTTCTTGCCGAAGGCCGACGAGCCATCGCGGCGGATGGTGCCCTGCAGGATGTAGCGGCTGTCGTAGCTGTAGTTCAGACGGCCGTAGAAGGAGATCATGCGCAGCGTAGACATCGGCGAGGCAATGATGCCGTTGATGTCTATCTGGTTGGCCATGCCCAGGTTGTAATACTTCAGGTTGTCGTTGTAGAAGTCGAAGGCTGTCAGGCCGAAGCGGTCGTTGTTCTCGTTCTGCTCCCACGAGTAGCCGCCCATCAGGCCCACATTGTGCACCTTGGCAAAGGTGTGCTGCCAGTTGACGTAGGTCTCAAGTTGCTTCTTGATGTCCTCTGTGGTGCTGCGCGATGCCTCGCCGTTAGAGTGCAGGTTGGCCAGCTGCGTCTTGCTGGAGTGGTAGGTGTTGTTGATGCGCTGGCTGTTCTGGTACGACATGGTGAGGTTCCAGTCCAGGCCCTTCACGATGTGCAGCGTGGCCTGACCGATGCCCTGTATCATCTTGCGCTTGCCCGAGAACAGGTCTTCGTTGATGAGCGACACGGGGTTGAAGTTCTGCGAGATGGTGGTGTTCTCATACCACGAGCCGTCCTCGTTGCGCACGGGCACCAAGGGCGAGTAGGTGTACATCTGCTCGATGAGGCTCTGGCCGGCGTGGTTGCCGTCATAGCTCATGGCCACGGTGTTGAACTGTCCCGATGAGGCGTTCAGGCTGATGGAGAGGTCGAGGTGGTCCTTCAGGATGGATGTCTGCAGGAAGGAGCGTGCGTTCAGGCGCTCTGAGTCAGTGCCGCGCACCACACCCTTGCGGTTCATGTAGTTGATTGAAGCGCTGTAGCTCGTCTTTCCAAAGCCGCCGCTGATGCTCACGTTGTGGTTGTGGCTGATGCCGGTGCGCAGCACCTCGTCCTGCCAGTCGGTGTTGGCGGGGTTGTCGGCATGGGCCAGCGTGATGCCGTTGGCCTTGGCGTAGTCGATGAGCTGGCTGGCCGACATCATGTCGAGGGTCTTCAGGGTGTTGTCGAAGGCCACGTAGCCGTTGTAGCCCACATTGGTCACGCCGGTCTTGTTGCCTTTCTTCGTGGTGACGATGATGACGCCGTTGGCGGCCTTCGAACCGTAGATGGCGGTGGCGGAGGCGTCGCGCAGCACGTCGATGCTCTCAATGTCGTCGGGCGAGATGAGCGAGAGGTCTACGCCAGGCACGCCGTCAACAACGTAGTAAGGCTCCATGGCACCTTCGCGCAGTGATGAGACACCGCGCAGCGAGATGCTTCCTGAGCCGTTGGGGTCGTTGGTGCTGGTGATGGTCAGACCAGGCACCTTGCCTTGCAGCAGCTCGGCAGGAGTGGTGTAGACACCCTGGTTCAGGTCCTTGGCCTGAACGGTGGTGATACTGCTGGTGACATCCTTGCGGCGCATGGTGCCGTAGCCCACGACGACGACCTCCTCTAACTGCTGGTTGTCCTCTTCCAGCACCACACGCATGCCCTGCTGGGCCGTCACGGTCTGCGGGTTGAAGCCAATGTAGCTGAACTCCAGGCGTGCGCCGGGCTTCACGGTGATGGTGAACTGTCCGTCGATGTTTGTCGTGGTGCCGTTCTGTGTGCCGGCCTCACGCACGCTCACGCCGATGAGGGCATCGCCCTTACCGTCTCTCACGGTGCCGCCGATGCGCTGTTGTGCCCACGCCACGGTGGTGACCGTCAGCAGCAGGGCCAGCATTAGCAGGCGGCTGAATGATTTCTTCACGTTTTGCATAGATGTTGTTTTTGATTATAATAAGGTGTTTTTCTGTTCTGGGAGTTCTGGGAGGACTGGGGCCTCTGGGAGAACTGGGAGCTCTGGGAGCTCTGGGAGTTCTGGGAGTTCTGGGAGAACTGGGAGGACTGGGAGCTCTGGGAGCTCTGGGAGTTCTGGGAGGACTGGGAGTCCTGAGAGTTCTGGGAGAACTGGGACTATTGTGAGAGGTCGGCGGCCGTCCTGTTGACGAAGTTCTTGAAACGGTGGATGGGGTTGAGCGTGTTGGCCGGATACTTCACCTTGCCCTCATAGTTGCTGATGTAGCTGTTCACCGTCAGACCGTCCGTCTTTACACCTGTAGCCTGCTCGATGTAGAGACCGTAGACGCGGCCGGTGACAAAGGACTCGCCCTTGCAGGGACGCTTGTCGTAGATGCCGTTGGCATAGGTGGTCTGGCGGCGCAGGTTCACCGTCACATTGCTCAGCGTCACGTCGCTCACCTTGTCGTTGGTGTCGCCGCCGATGAAGCAGCCGTTCTCCGAGGTGGCCTGGATGTTCTGGAACGTGATGCGGCTCACGGCGCCACAACGGCCCTGTGTCTCACCCTTCGGGAAACGCCAGTTGGCATCCTTGTGGTCGCCGTCGGCACGTGGGTAGCTCGTCACATAGATGGGCTCGGCCTTGCCCCACCATACGTCGCTCCACAGCTGTAGGTCCATGATGATGTTCGTGAAGGTGACGTCGGTCACCGTGCCCTCGTCGCGGTTCTGTATGCCCAGGCCGCGGTTCGAGTTCTTGATGATGCAGTTGTCTACCAGCACGTTGTAGATGTGGTCCATGTTCTCAGAGCCAATCTTGATGGCGCATGAGCGTGACTCCAGGATGCAGTTCGTCACCACGATGTCGTGGCAGGCACCATATTCGGCATATTCGCGGCGGTTCTTCAGGCAGATGCAGTCATCGCCGCTGGTGATGTGGCAGTTCGAGATGCGCACGTTCTTCGAGTGGTCCAGGTCGATGCCGTCGCCATTGCGAATCTTCAGGTTGTTCAGCAGGTTGACACCGTCGATAAGAGCCACGTTACAGCCCACGAGGTGCACCGTCCAGTAGGCACCCTCGAAGATGGTGACATCGCGGATGAGCAGGTTGCTGCAGTCGATGAGCGTCAGCACGTGCGGCCGGGGGTCCTCGGTGAGGTGAGAGGTGAGCGTTGAGGATTGAGAGTTTGCTACCGTTTTCAGGGGCTTCAGCTCGTAGCTGTCGCTCAGCTCCATGCCCATGAACTTGATGCCGTTGCCGTGGATGGCGCCGCGCCCGGTGATGCTCAGGTTGCGGGCACCCTTGGCCCACAGCCACATCATGCCCTCGCCGCGGTTATCGCCGAAGGCACTCTTGGTGTAAAGGCTCTCGTCGGGGTTGCACAGCAGCGTGGCAGTGCTCTCAAGGTGCAGCTCCACATCGCTCTTCAGTTCCAACGGACCGCTGAGGAAGGTGTGCATGCGGGGCAGCAGCACGCGGCCACCGCCTTCTTGCGAACATTTGTCGATGGCCTGCTGCAGGGCGGCAGCGTCATCGGTCACACCGTCGCCCTTGGCTCCGAAGTCCAATACATTATAAACAGTTTGGGCATGCGCCACCATCGTCAAGGTCAATAGCAGTGCAACCCCGAAAAGTCTTTTCATTGTCATAGTTAGTAATTAACAAATAGCATATTTGCGGGGCAAAGGTACGATTATTTTCTGAAACTTACAAATCAAAGGCCAGGGAAATCTGGAAACCAAAGAAATTCTTTGCGTCAAACTTGTCTGGGTCCCACAGATTCTCGTAGTTCAGGGCCTGTTTCACGAAGTGCCGCATGTAGAGGCCAATGGTGAGGCTGGCATCGTCGTCCATGTCGCCAACGACACCCAGCATGGGGTAGACCGACAGGCTGTTGGCGTTCATGATGTGGCTGCCATAGTAGTTGGCATAGCGGTGCGACTGATAGAGGCGGATGCCGTATTCGGCACCACAGCCCACGAACAGCCGGAAGTCGTCGCTCAGCCTGAGCAGACGCAGCTGCAGCTCAACAGGCAGCACCACCTGTCCTCCCACGGGGCGCACATTCTTGGTCTCGCCGTTCTCCCTGCTGTAGAACATATAGTCAGAGAAGGATGCGTTCCTAAGGAACTCGCGGGGCGGCTCGCGGTCGAAGAATCCCCGGTAGCCTACGCCGAAGTTCAGGGCAATGATGTCCGAGGGCTTGCCTATTTCCCACAGTGCTCTCAGGCTGCCGTTGAAGATGGGGTGGTTGGTCTCTGCATTGAAGCTCAGGCCGAAATAGCTCCTTGGCGTGAAAGCCTGTCTTCCTTCCTGTGCCGTGGCAGGCATGAGTCCGACTACGGTCAGGGCAATGGCGATAAAAGACTTCCTTAAATCCATGACGGAAATGATTGTTGAGTTAGCATTTACAAGTGCAAAGGTAATAAATTACACAGGAAACGCAAAAGAAAAACCGATTTTTCTTTTGCGTTTTTCCTTATTATTTGTATTTTTGCTGTTGTAAAATCAACTAAAGACGGAACACATGAGTACAACAGCCCGATTCTTCCTCTCTGTGCTGGCCTTGGGCACTGCCTTGACTGCGAAGGCCATCGGCAGCAGCCACCACCTCCAGCAGCATCCTGCCGTGACCCAGGCCGTGCCACTGACCGACAGTCTCTTCATCTATTCGCCCAATGAGCGCCAGGGACTGCATGTCGCCGTGGCTGATAGCACTGGCTGGCAGCATCTCGGACAGCTCTGCAGCAGTGACTATGGCACGTGGGGCGCTGAGAAACGCATGTACCACCCCTCACTGTGTCGTGCCAAGGATGGCTCGTGGCGCCTGGTGTTTCAGGTGAATGACACGTCGCCGCTCTTCGCTGCCGCCTATAGCCGTGACCTCGTGACGTGGCGGCCGCAGGACTATCCGCGTGTTGGCTCGGCGCAGTGCCTGCAGCCCGTGGTGACGCCCATGGACAACACTTTCAATGTCTACTATCGCGATGCACAGGGCCATGCACGCCGCATCTCAGCGTCGAAGGACTTCCGGCGCTTCACCAACGACATGGCCATGCCCTTCGCTGACCAGCAACTGTGGCGGCGCGACAGCGTCGTGGTGGGGGACCGTCTGATGGTGGGGCAGAAGTTTGCCGTGACGGCTGACGAGGTGCTCCGTCTGCGTACGTTCTTCGACGAGAGGGCCAAGAGCGACCGTCTCAGTGCTGAGCGGATGCACGACGACGAGGAAAATGAAATAATGAAAAAATTAAAAAATGAAAACAATGGGACGCTGAGGGCTACCCTCACTGTCCGTCCAGACAGCACCAAGGCCATCAGCAACAAGCTCATCGGCATCTTCTTCGAGGATATCAGCTATGCCGCCGACGGTGGCCTCTATGCCGAGCTCATCCAGAACCGTGACTTTGAATACAATGCCAAGGACCATGGCGGCTGGAGTGCCACCACCGCCTGGCACTCGTCGAAACCCATAGAGATTGCCACCGAGCACCCGCTGCACCCCAACAACCCCCACTATGCACTGCTCTGGCCAGACACCATCTGGAACGAGGGATGGGACGGCATTCGCGTGGAGATGGGTAAGAAATATGATTTCTCCATGTTTGTCCTCGCCGGCGGACAGAAACAGGACTTCGCCATTCAGCTGGTGGGGCACGACGGCACGGTGCTGGCCAAGGGCGAGCTGAAGACTCGTGCCAGCGACTGGAAGCAGTATGCCACCGTGCTTACCGCCACCGCCTCCGATGACAAGGCCCGCCTGGTCATTGTCCCCCTGAAGGCGGCCCATGTGGGCATTGACATGGTGTCGCTCTTTCCGCAGGACACCTTCAAGGGGCGTAAGAACGGCCTGCGCAAGGACCTGGCAGAGACCATCGCGGCCCTGCATCCCAAGTTCGTGCGCTTCCCCGGCGGTTGCCTGACGCACGGCCAGGGTATAGAAAACATCTACCACTGGCAGCACACCGTGGGGCCGCTGCAGGAGCGTAAGCCCGACTTTAACATCTGGCACTACCATCAGACGCGCGGCCTGGGCTTCTATGAGTATTTCCAGTTCTGTGAGGACATCGGCGCCGAGCCGCTGCCCGTACTGGCGGCTGGCGTTCCCTGTCAGAACTCGGCAGCCAATGCTGAGGGCATCGGCGGACAGCAGGGCGGCATACCCATGGAGCAGATGCCTGCCTATATCGACGAGCTGTGCAACCTCATCGAGTGGGCCAATGGCGACCCTGCCACCAGCCCGTGGGCGAAGATGCGCGCCGACGCAGGCCATCCTGCTCCCTTCCACCTGAAATACCTGGGCATAGGCAACGAGGACATCATCGGCACGGTCTTCGAGGACCGCTATGAGATGATTTGCAGGGCCTTGCGCCAGCGACATCCCGAGATTCAGCTGTGTGGTACCGTCGGGCCGTTCCATGCACCCAGTGCCGATTATACCGAGGGCTGGGACTTCATCCACCGTCATCCTGAGCTGCAGGACATGACCGACGAGCATTACTATGAATCGACAGGTTGGTTCATGCATCACCGTGACTACTACGACAGCTACCCCCGCTTGTTGAATGTTAAGAGTTTAGGGGCAGAGCAAACGTCACTCAACACTCAACACTTAACACTCAACTCTCCGAAGGTCTATCTAGGTGAATGGGCTGCCAGCACAAGGGCACGTCGTCCCAATGTGGAGACGGCATTGGCTGAGGCGCTCTACCTGACTGATATCGAGCGCAATGGCGACATCGTCAGCATGACCAGCTATGCGCCCCTGCTCTGTAAGGATGGTCACTCCAACTGGAACCCAGACATGATTTATTTCTCCAATGCGCAGGTACGTACCACGCCGGCCTACGAGGTGCAGCGGCTGTTCTCAGTCTATAGTGGCGACACATGGGTGCATACGGAAATCCTTGGCGATTCCATCGCGAATCTGCGCCACCGCATAGGTGCCAGCCTTGTCGTTGACTCGCACACGGGTAAGCGTTACCTGAAGCTAGTCAACGCCCTGCCCGTCACCCTGAATCTCGCCGTCGAGGGTCTCACCCTCCCGTCGCAGGTGGAGTGCGAGCAGTTCTCCGGCGACGTCGAGGACCAGCGAGCCAAGGCCGTGTGTCTCACCACCGATACACCGCTCACTCTGCCTCCCTACACCCTTCGGGTGATATCATTGAATCAATGATTCCGTCTTTTTACGCTAAAGTGTCTTTTTGAAAAACAAACAGGTTTTTGCCGTTAAATCTTTACTGTATTCTTAACGTGAGTTCGACGTAAGCCTTACGCAATAAGTACACTTTTCTTACGTTGAACTCACGTAATATTAAGTGGTAGCAAATGACAGAGCACCAAGTGCACCTTTCGCGGATAAGCGCCTGCGCCCCAACACATTGGCAGGTGCTCCAACCTTCTTTTTGCCGCACCAATGGAGCACCAGAAAAAAGGTTGATGCCAAAAAGGGCCGACTTATTGCAATAACTCAATGAGTTATTCTCGTAAAGGGCCGACTTACTGCAATAACTCAATGACTTATTCCCGTAAAGAGCCGACTTATTGCAATAACTCCAGGAGTTATTCCCGTAAAGAGCCGACTTATTGCAATAACTCAATGAGTTATTCCCGTAAAGAGCCGACTTATTGGCAAATTCTCTCGAGAATTTCACAAAAAAGTGCCCATTTATTGTTGCCAGAAGCCTACCGGCTGTGCCCAGGTGCACCATCAGGTGCTCGTTGGTGCACCAACGAGGGCAGTTGGAGCACCTGCCAACAATCTGCAAGACAGTCGACTAAGGCCCAAAGGTGCACTTAGTGCGCATTCTTTTGCGCTGGCTACTACTACAGTCTACGTGAGTTCGACGTAAGCCTTACGCAATAAGTCTACTTTTGTCGATGATTTCTAAATTCATTTCAGGCTTCTTTGGCAGCAGGTTGTAGGCAATAAGTCCGGCTCATTGCAGCACAGGCCATTGGTCGGCCGTCCAGCTGATGGGCCGCTGAATGAGCAGGGCCGCACCGTTCTGGGTGGCACTGTAGCCGTGGCAGATAAAGATGTCCTCATTGTCGAAGGTGTAGGCAGCGCAATGGCCTGCAGCCTCCCATTCCTTCTTGTCGCCTTCGAGGAAGAGTGTGCCGCCACCCTTGGCCATGTCCTTGCCGTTGCGGTCGAGGTAAGGTCCGGCGACCGTCTTGCTACGGCCCACGGCTACGCGGTAGTTGCTTTTTGCGCCGCGGCAGCAGTAGTCCCACGACACGAACAGATAGTAGTAGTCGCCATGCTTGAAGATGAACGGTGCCTCAATGGCGTTGGTGCCGGCAAAGCGCGATGTGGGGTTAGGCTCTGTGGGCTTGTAGTCAGGGTCGAAGCGGCGGGCAATGGTGCGCGGCTTCTCACCCTGTGCTATGTGCATAGTGCTGTCGAGGCGTGCCAGCTGTATGCCGTCCCAGAACGACCCCCAGACGAGCCACGGCGTGTCGGTGGCCGTGTCGATGACGAAGTTGGGGTCGATGGCGTTCCAGTTGTCGCCCGTCGGATTGCCGTCACTGTCCTTCCTCCGTTCATGCGAGGTGACGATACACCCCTCGTCCTTCCATATGCCGCCGTGCAGCGAGCGGGTGCTGAGCAGGCCGATGGCCGACCCGTTCTTGCCGAAGGTGGAACAGCTGTAGGCCATCCACCACTTGCCGTGCCACTGAATGACATCGGGCGCCCACACATGGCTGCCGAAGCCCGGCACCGAGTCGGTTGTCCATCCGGGAATGACGCTCATCACGGGCTGTGGCAGCACCGTCCATGTCTGGCGGTCCTTCGATGTCATCTGCTGGATGCCCATGCCCGTAGCGTAGAGGAAGTAGGTGTCGCCGTCCTTGGCCATCACGGGGTCGTGCACCATGGGTGTGGCAGTGGTGAAGGCCTCGCGCTGGAATCCGCGGCGGCGGGGCTGCATGGTTGTGGCAGCGGGGGCGGTGCCTGCCAGCTCCACCTTCAGGCGCATGACGGTGAACGACATGGGGGCGAACTCGTAGTCGAACTGTTTGCCGAACTTGCCGTAGACGCTGGTCTGCGGTGCCAGCTTCGTGGGCTGCTCGAAGGTGTTCTCGTCCTGGGCATTGCCGCTCAGGGTGACGACGTGCCCGGTAGGCATGACCGAGCGTGCGCCCTCCACGGTGAAGGAGCGGCGGTAGGGTTGCTCAGTGCCGTTCACCACCTTGATGACCAGCTCGGAGGTCTTTTCGTCGAAGCCCGTCTGGCAGAAGTGGCGTGTCTGTGCGGCCGGCTTTGCCGCAAGCGTCTCCTGTCCGTCGACATAAGCCGTGACGAGCGTGGGTGTGACGTCAATCTTTACGTCGTACCAGCGGTCCTGCTCCACCGACTGCGGCACCTGTCGGCCCAGCACGTCGTTGGTGCGTCCGCGGCGAATGGGCTGTATGGCCGATGTGCGGTTGTTCCATCCGGCAATGTTGACTGCCAGTCCGTTGCGTCCGTCACTGTCCATGCCGCAATAGATGAAGAATCCCTCCATGCCGCCCAGCTTACGTGCCTTCAGCTGCAGGGTGTAAGTGTCGGCGCTGAATGAGGGCAGCAGCGCCATGGTCAGCTGTTCGTTGCTGCTCTGGCGTAGGGTGCCGTCCTCAACCGTCCATTCGCCGCGCTTTGCCTGCAGCTGGCTGGGCTGGACGGCGCTTACCTGACCGTTGGGCAGTGTCACGCTGATGTCCTTGTACTCGCACTGTGTGGCATAGCTGCCCAGACCGATGGTGCCGGCGCGGAAGGGCTGTGCCTGGCCTTCGGTGGTGGGCTCGCTCACATATACATTATAGGTGGGGCGGTGCTCGGCCGCCATCTGCTGCACGTAGTAAGAGGCCCGTCCGTAGACTTCGGTGCTGTTGATGTGTATGAGGTTGGTGGGCCAGTCGCGGCGGTTCTCGTTCTCGAAGAGCGGGGCGTAGCTGGTCATCTTCACCACGTCGCTGTTGCGCTCCATGCCCATGATGAAGGCAGCCTCGCTGAGGGCGGCCAGCAGGTTGCCGGCACCCACACCGGCGTTGCAGGCATATTCGCCCACGTAGATGTCGTGGGTGCGTGGTGCCTCGTCGAACAGGTGGTTGTTGTTGAAGAAGAAGTTGGGGTCGCGGTACCAGTGCGGGTCAACCATGTAGGTGCCGGGCACCTGGCTGAGCAGCGGGTCGGTGTGCCCCAGGGTGTTGATGAAGGTGATGTTGGGATATTCGGCCTTCAGCTTCTTGAAGATGTAGTTGAAGTGAGTGACGTATTCGGGGCCGACGTTCTCGTTGCCAATCTCGACGTACTTCAGTGGGAAAGGGCGCGGGTGTCCGGCATCGGCACGCATCTTGGCCCACTTGTTGCGGGCAGGGTCGCCCAGGGCATAGTCGATGGCATCGCGGAAGTCCTGCACGACGGCTTCCATGTCGGCATCGCTGCTGACGAAGTCGCCGTTGCGCACCGAGCACGACATGCCGGCGTTGTTCACAAACATGGCATCCATGCCGAGGTCCTCGCAGAACTGCAGGAACTCATGGTACCCCATGCCCCATGTGGCACGGTATCCCCACAGGTCCCACTCGCCGCGTCGTGTCATGGGGTCGCCCAGCGTCTCCTTCCATTTCACGCGGTTGTCGTAGGTGGCTCCCTCTACGATGCAGCCGCCGGGCCAGCGCATGAAGCGCGGGTGCAGGTCGGCCAGCATTTGGGCCACGTCGGCGCGCTGCCCGTTCTTGCGTCCCTTGAAGGTGGCCTGCGGGAAGAGCGACACGTAGTCGACGAACACCGTGCCCTTCTTGTCGAACTCCAAGGCCAGCTCGCCCTTGGCGGCCGAGCCGTCGGCGGTTAGCGTGGCGGTCAGCTCCGTCCAGTCATTCATGGGCTGGCTGGCAAAGGTGGCGGTGCCGAGCGAGGCACCTGTCTCGCCGTTGACCAACCGGGCCGTGATGGTGCCACGGTAGTCGGCTGACCGGACATAGAAACGCAGGTCGTAGCGCTCGCCCTGCTTCAGACCCATGCCCCAGTAGCCTGTGTTGCTGAGCACGGCGCGGCCGCCCTTCTGCACCTTCGAGATGCTTAGGCGCATGGCGTGTGGCGTGTTCTCGTGCAATGGCGTGGCGGCCTCGATGACCTCGCCCTTGACGGTGGCTTTCACACCATCGATGCGCCAGCCCGTCATCTGCTTCTCCTCGATGTTCCATGGAATGTTCCAGTTACGGTTGCGCCGGTGCTCATAGTTCATGGCATCGGGGGCATAGGCACGGCCGTCGCGCCAGGTCATGCCCGAGGGCAGCACATGCTCCTCGAAGCCACGGTTCTGTACCAGCTCGGCATAGAGGCCACCATCGCCGGCATGGTTGATTTCCTCGAAGAAGATGCCGTAGAGGTTGGGCGGCACCACGGCTCCCTTTTGCTGTAGGTCGATGCGGATGGTGTCGGTCTGCGCCGTTGATGGGAGCGCGCAGCCGAGTAGCAGCGTTGCTGCGGTGATGAGTTTCCTGTTCATTATAGTTAGTTTTTGTTCGTTATTACCAAATGCTGCGGCTCATTTGCATCAGCTCCTTGTCGTGGTGCTGCACGGGCTGGCATTTGTTGTCGAGCAGCATTGTCACGCCCGTGGCTTCGGTGTATGGCTCCCACTTGGGCAGACCCTTCACGTTGGGGTCGCCCGTCTTGATGAAGGCGAGCCAGATGCTGCTGATGAGTTTCTCGAACTTATAGGCTTTCTCGGAGGCGCCCGTCATCTCGCGCTGGAGGCTGACGTTGTGGAGCATGAATGGCAGTTCCATGCCGTGCGATGCGCCGAGGGCGTTGCTCTCCGGCTTCCATGTGAACAGGTAGAGGTAGGCGGGTGCTCCACCCTGGGCGGCCTTGGCAGCGGCCTGGCGCACGGCCCCGGCCCTGAAGCCGGTGTCGACGTAGGTCATCTCCTTCGGCTCAGCGTTAGGGTAGGCCTTCTTGAAGGCGGCGATGAACTGGTCGGCACGCTCGCCCTGCCGCTGTCGCACGGCGGCCTCGGCTTCGGCCCACGTCATGTCACGGCTGATGTCGAAAGTGAACTCGTTGAAGTCGGTGCCGATGAGCATCGGCACGTCGAAGGCCGTGGGGGCTGCCGGCTCGAAGGGGTGCTGCGGCAGGATGGTGCCGTCGACCACGGGCGACAGCATGCTGCGCATGCCCCGCTGCGCCAGACGCGTGAGGGCATGGTTAAGCTCGTCGTAGGTGAAGCGTGAGAAGTCGGCTTGTGCCGTGGCGGGCTGGCCCAGCTCCTGGGCGAAGGCACGTCCGAAGGCCTGCGTCTGTTCGGGCAGGGCCTGGCGCAGCGTGGAGCCGCTCTGCACGATGGCACGCTTGAAGAGTCCCTTGGCCGATGGCATGGCCAGCAGCGTCGACACCTTGCCGCCACCGCCTGACTGTCCGCCGATGGTCACTTCGTCGGGATTGCCGCCGAACAGGGCGATGTTGTCGTGCACCCACTCAAGAGCTTTCACAATGTCCTGCTGACCCAGGTTGACGCTCTTGGCATACTTGCCGCCCAGGCCCGTGAGGTCGAGGTAGCCCAGGACGTTCAGGCGGTGGTTGAGGTTCACCACCACGATGTCGCCAGCCTCTGCCAGCGCGCGGCCCTCATAGCAGGGCAGGTCGTGACCCGAGCCGCCGGCATAGCCGCCCCCGTGAATCCACACAAAGACGGGACGGCGCTTCTGGTCGTTGATGCTGGGTGTCCACACATTGAGCACCAGGCACTGCTGCTCGTCCATCGGCTCGGTGACAAACTGGTTGCCGAAGCCGTAGTCCGACTGGCTGTTGCCTTCGTTCCAGCGGAGCGACTCGCCCTGCGGTGCCTGCGGACCATAGACCTTGCACTGTCGCAGCTTGGTGAAGCTGTCGGGCTTTTCTGGCGGCATGAACCGCTCGGCCTTGGCATAGCGGATGCCCTTGAAGGTGAAGATACTGCCGTCCTGATAGCCTTCGATGGGGCCGTAGACGGTTTGAACCCGGGTGTGTTCGCCAGCCGTGATGGGCTGGGCTTCGGTGGCAGTGGCTGTGGCCAGTGCCAACATTAATATGATGATAGTTTTGTGCATAGTCCGACTGATTCGCTTCGTATGTGGAAACACTGTTCGCTGATGAGCCGCTAAATTGCTGCAAAGATATAAAAAATGCTTAAAAGGTACTTGAAATCATGTAACATTTCGATAAAATAATGTAACTTTGAGGCGTTTTCCACTTAAAACACATGAGACGACGCTTGTCTTTGCTACTCTTGGCCATGTTCTTGCCATTACTCGGCAGGGCGCAGCAGCATGTCGTGCTGACTCTGCCCAACCACGAGTACCTGTCGGCTGAGCGGGTGCTGCACGTGATGCAGGACACGGAGGGCTTCCTGTGGTATGCCACCGATGGCGGGGGCGTGTGCCGTGACGACGGCAGGCAGATGCTGGTGTTCAAGAGCGATGCCGCGCGCCCTGACCTTCTGGGTAGCAATAATGTGGCCTGCCTGTGCGAGGCCGACGGGCGCTACATCATCATCGGCACATCGCACGGCGCCAACGTGCTGGACAAGCAGGACTATACCATTCGCAGGCTGACGGAGGTGGACGACAAGCGCGTTGACGACATCATCGTCGGGGCCGACGGGCATTGGTGGCTGACGGCCAACATGAAGGTCTATGAATATGCTGCCGACGGACGTTGGCTGAAAACGTATGCTGCAGGCGACAAGTACTTGGCCAGACTGCACGAGGACCGCCGCGGACAGCTGTGGGCCACGCAGTGGAACGGGGGCTTGATAAAACTCGTCGGCGACCGGTTCGAGGACGTGCCCTGGCCGCTCGATGCTGCTCCGACTGACATTGCCGATGATTCGTTGACCGGTCGGCTGCTGGTCGGTACTCTGGGCAAGGGTGTGGTGCGCTATCATCCTGACAACGGCACCGTGGAGCTGACGGAGCCGTCTGACAGCATCTGCATGAGCCGTGTCAGCCTTGACCTGCAGGGACGCAGGCTGGTGTCTGACGGCATGGGACGGTGCTACGTCTTGGCTGACGGCAGACAGCAGCCGTGGTTCAGCGGACAGGAGTTCACACGCTTCATGGCCGACTCCATACGCACAGCCTGCGGTCTGTCGGCCCGTCCGACGGCCATAGCCGAAAGAGGGGATGGCGAGCTGTGGTTCAGTACTGGCAAGGACATACGACAGATGAAGCATGGCAGGGAGACGGTGGTGCTGGAACAGACGGACGTGTCGGCCATGGCTTACACGGCCGACGGCACCTTGTGGCTGGCCACCATCTTCGGCACGGTGATGGCCTATCGTGACGGCCAGTTGGTCACCGACGAGTATGCCTCTAACGAGTATGGCGATGCCGTGACGCAGCTTGACGTTGACAGCATGGGCCGCCTTCTGCTTGTCTACGACCGCTATGTCCGCTGCTATGACCCCGTGCGCCACACCCTGCGACAGCAGAGTCGCGAGGCCGACGGCGTCTACAGCATCGAACTGCAAGAGACGGCTCCCGGCGTGCGGTGGAGCCAGCCCAGGGACGACACCTCATCGGCCATGCCCCGGTGGGTCTGGTGGATGCTTGCGGCACTGCTCATGGTGCTTGTCGCTCTCATTATATATATATTGTTCCTCCGACGGCAGCGTAACCGCTTCCTTGCTGAGATGAAAGACACCAAGTGCGGCACAAAGTCAGAGGAACAGGAATGGAAAGGCGACGAGGTGGCGGTGCCCGCTGCTGGCGACAGTCACGCCGTGGCGCCTGCTGGCAGGACTGGGGGCGAGACCCCCTGGCTGCAGCATGCCATCGCCATGGTGGAGTCACACCTGAGCGACGATGGCTACAGCGTGGAGCAACTGGCCAACGACTTGTGCATGAGCCGCATGACCTTCTATCGGAAGATTCAGTCGGCTACAGGGCAGAAGCCTACTGAGTTTATGCGCACCATCCGCCTGCGCCATGCCGCTGACCTGCTACGCCAGGGCCAGCTGTCGATTACTGAAATCAGCTATGCTGCCGGTTTCTCGTCGGTCAGCTATTTCAGCCGTTGCTTCCGCACGATGTACGGTGTGCCGCCGACGCTGTTTATGGGCAAGCCTGACCATACGCCCGAGGCTGGCAGGGCAACGACGGCCGACGGCCTGTCGCCCAGCGAACCTTTCAGTAATGACAGCGGCACGGTACCCAGATAGGTGCCTGACAGACTATAGACGGCGGCCGTCTCGTCGGCATCGGCCGTGGGCTGGCTGTCGATGCCGGACAGGTCGGCGCTCGTTGGCAGGGCCTGTCCTTCAAGCGGGAAGATGCGCAGATAGCTGATGGTGGGCAGGCCGGCTTGGGTGGAGGCCACCATTTGCAGTGTGTGGTTTCCCGGTTGTGCTACCGTTATGTCGGTTGTTTGAAATGCGTCCTCCTTCTTCAGGAAGTAGCTTCTGGTGATGCTGTCGCCGTCAATCTGTAGCACGGCGCCGCAGAGGCTGGGGGCACTGTACCTGAACACCAGGCGGTAGTTGCCGGCCTCGCTGAACTGCAGGCCCCAGTGCTGGGTGCCCCCTCGCTGGTCGACGTTCTCCGTTACGGTGTTGTCAGCCAGTGCCGACTGCCCGCAGTAGAACGTCACCGTGTCAGTGGTTTGCTTGTTGTTCGCGTTGTCGGTGACCCGTGCCCAGGCGCTGTGTACGCCAATGGCCGCATTGGCAACGGTGAACGGGATGGTGTCTGTGGCCGCCACGGTGGCTGGGTCGTCAGGCTTGTAGGTGCCGGTCTTCATTTTGTCGAAATAAAACTCCACCATACGTAGGCGTCCCTTGCGCTGGTGCTGCACACGGACCTGAAGCTCAACGGCAGCATCCTCGACGGTCTGCTCGGCGGCGGGAGACAGCATCGAGGCTCTCATCATCCAGGGCACCTCCGTGTGCTTCACGCCGAGGAAGGCGTCCATCATCACAGTGGGCTTGCGTGTAGCCTCGTCCCAGGCTCCCATGTCGTAGCCGCCCATCGACTCCGGCTCCCAGTAGAAGCAGCCCAGGTCGCCATTCTTTATCATGCGGTCCATCAGGCCCACCAAGTACTGGTTACCCACCACGGCTTCCTTGGGGTAATGCCCCGTCTCCACCACCATGCAGGGTGTGCCGTAGCGGCTCTTCAGGTCGTTGATATTGGCCATGACACGGGTAATCATTGTGGGGCCGTCGAGGTGTGACCACCGTGGATAGGCTGACAGGCCGATGATGTCCCACTTCGCACCGTTCTTCTTCAACCCGTCGAAGATGCTGCGGTAGAGTGAGTTATCGTGGCCGTCGGGCAGGTGGACGATGACCTGTGTCGTGGAGTCGACAGCCTTCACGGCATTGTAGCCGTTCTGCACGAATCGGGCGAAGGCCACACTGCCACCCTTGTTCGTCTGTCCTACGGGGTAGAGCATGCCGCGTTTCGTCTCGTTGCCCACCTGTACCCAGCGTGGCACCACACCGGCGGCCTTGATGGCCGACAGCACGTCGAAGGTGTGGTCGTAGATGTTCTTCGCCAAGGCATCGACGCTGTGGTTGGTCCATGCCGAGGGAATGGTCTGGCTGCCCGGGTCGGCCCATGTGTCGCTGTAGTGGAAGTCAATCATAACGTCCAGGCCTATGGCTTTGGCGCGCTTGCACATGTTGACCACCTCCTGCTTGCTGCTGGCCCCGCTGTTCACCGTCCACACACGCAGACGAATGCTATTGATGCCCTGCTCCTTCAGGATTTTGAGAATGTCCTTCTGATTGCCGTTCTTGTCGAGCCACTTCGTGCCCCAGCTCTCCATCATGGGCACAAAGCTGACATCGGCGCCGAAGGCATACTCTGGGTGTTCGTTACGGTTGAAGATGGTGTCGGTTACGGTGATGGCTTTGGCGGTGATGGCCAGCCAAACCATCAGGATGGGTAGGAGTTTTTTCATCGGTCTGTTTCGGTTTTTTGCTAATTGGAGGCAAAAGTACGAAACTATTGTCTGACACCCTTTCACGCATGTAACAATAGAATGAACTCATGTAACAATCGCTGGCTTGGCGCTTTATTCTCAGGTTCTCTCGAGAATGATTCGCTCAATCGGTCACTTCTTCCTTCCGTCTATTCAGTCTTACCTCTGAGGAGATAGTTGGCAAAGATACGCGCGGCACTCTCCACCTTGGCGGCGCAGGGGCGTGTCTTGTAGTATTCGGCGGTGCGGGCCGATGCTACGTAGCTCGTCGCGGCCTTCGCATGTCCCTTGATGCCCAGAATCTCGGCGCAGATGAGGCTGCCGTTCTCAGCCTCCGACTGTGCCAGCAGCTCCTGCACCACCTTGTAGCAGGCCGACTTGCCTTCGCGGTCGCTGCCCTCTGTCTGCCCGCAGTCCAGGCCAACGAGCATGACGATGCCTGACACGGCCCCGCACATCATGCGCAGTCGCCCGACGCCACCGCCAAAGCCGGCAGCGATGCGCTTGGCCTGCTGGTCGTCCAGCCCATAGAGGTCGGCAAAGGCTGCCACCACGCTCTGGCAGCAGCCGTAGCCCGCCATGAAGTTATCTACGGCGCGGGCCACCCTCAAGTCCATTTCTTTTTCGTCCATAGCCTATCGTCTCATGTTATACTGCTGCAAAGGTACGAAAAAACGAGTGAAATGAAAAGGAAAAGCCTGGCATTCTTTTTCTGTCTTGCCGAAAGTTGTTGTTTTAGTACTGTTCCAGCCGATAGGGGACAGGCATAGACAGAGTGAGCCGACGGTCGCGCTTGACCATCGGCTCGTGCTCTTTGGAAAAATGTGAAGCTTCGCAGCTTTGATTTGTGTTTTAATCCTAAATGATATGTTATAGAGAAAGCATAGAAAATAATGTCTTGTTTTAGTCCATGTTGCCCTTCATCAGTGTGTCGGGGCTGATGGCGACGGGGATGTCATCCTTGGCTCGTGTCAGTGAGTCGTTCACCTGGTCGAAGGCCACTGAGGGTCCCTTGCTGTTGTCCCTCATGCTGGCATACTCGTCGACGTCCATCCATGTGTTGTCGTGGCGCAGCGACTGGTTGACGGCTGACCCCACGGTGAGTATGATGGCCACCATGGCAGCGGCAGCAAAGAGGGGGCGCAAGCGGTCGTAGAGCCTGATGGTGCGCGCCTTCACCTGCTTGGGCTGGGCGGGAGCACTGTCGGCGGACAGCATGGCGATGATGCGCTCGTCGAAGTCGTTGCCCAGGGCTGGCTGCTCGCTGAGTGCGGCAAACAGCGGTACATACTGCTTCAGCTCCTGTGGCATGTCCTTCTCACCCTGGGTGAAGAAGGTCCTCAGGATTTGCTCCTCCTGCAGCGTTGTCTCTGCGCGGAAGTAGCGGTCAAGCAGTTGTTCTATGTACTTATAGTCCATGTTGTTCTATTTGCATGAATTTCTGTTTAATGGCTTGCCTGCCTCGGAAGATGTTCACCTTGACTTGTTGCTCGGTGATGCCCATAATCTGTGCGATGTCCTTATAGGCTTTCCCTTCCATGTCGCGCAGCTGCATGCAGGTGCGCTGTTTCTCTGGCAGCTGGCTGATGAGTTGCCTCACCAGTTCCACGCGGTCGCGCTGTACGGTCTGCTCCTCTGGGTTGGCGCCGTAGGAGTGGTCGGCCTGCTCGTAGCTGTTGCCTTCCTCTAACGAGCTGTTCTGCCTGTCGGTCCTCTTTATCTTGTCGAGTGCGATGTTGTGGCAGATGGTGAGACAGTATGCCTCGATGGATTCCAGCTCGCTCCATTGCTCGCGTCGGTTCCATACTTTCAGCATCGTTTCCTGCACGACATCCTCGGCATCATCTCTGTTGAGAGTGATGCGCATTGCCAGCCGGAAGAGTTCGTTCTTCAGCGGCAGGATTTCGTTGCGGAAGAAGCTGATTTCTTTCATCCTCTCTATATGTTAAGACGATTGGATGAAGGAAAAGTTACACTCTCTTGGCAAAATTTTTCAATTTCTTCCTTCATGATTTCTATGAGCCGTGGGATGGCGTAGTTGTCGATGTCGGCCTCGTCAATCCAGATGTAGTCGGCGGGCAGGGTGGGGCGCTCGTCTGTCTGCAGCAGGTAGAAGTCAGCCAGCAGGATGCGGTGTGTCAGCACGTGGCGCACGTTTTTCTTGATGAGCGACAGGCGGGAGCCGGCGGAAAAACCGCCGGGCACAGTGGGGGGCGTGGTGGCGGGAAAACCGCCGGGCACAGTGGGGGGAGTGACACCGCCGGGCACAGTGGGGGCCGAGACGGAGGCGGTGGCGTTGAAGGGCTCCCAAAGGCCCTGCCAGATGTCGCCCTCGCCGCGGCGATGGATGGCTGTCTGCCCCTTACACTTTATATATACGTACGCGAGGCGGCGCGTGGTGACCTTCAGCTTCCGCTCCTTCACGGGCAGTGACGACACGGTGCCGCTGGCCAGCGCCAGACAGGAATGTTGCACGGGACAGTCAGCGCAGCGTGACGACTGCGGCGTGCACCAGGTGGCGCCGAAGTCCATCACCGCCTGGTTGTAGTCGGCGGCGTGTGCCGGTGGCAGCAGCCGCGTGGCCAGCTCGTCGAAGACGTGCCGTCCCTCGGTGCTGTTGATGGGCGTGCTGATGTTGAAGTGCCGGCTGAGGACGCGGAAGACGTTGCCGTCGACCACGGCGGCAGGCAGCCCGAAAGCCATTGAGCCGATGGCTGCCGCGGTGTAGGGACCGACCCCTTTGAGCCGCCGCAGGCCCTCTATGGTCTGAGGGAAGCCCCCCAGCGCCACCACCTGCCGAGCCGCTGTCAGCAGGTTGCGTGCACGCGAGTAGTAGCCCAGCCCCTGCCACTGGCGGAGCACCTCCTCCTCGGTGGCCGCTGCCAAGTGCTGTACCGTGGGCCATCGCTCGACGAAGCGCAGCCAGTAGGCGCGGCCCTGCTCTATGCGTGTCTGCTGCAGGATGACCTCGCTGAGCCAGATGCGGTAGGCGTCGTGCGTGTCGCGCCATGGCAGCCGTCGCCCGTGTTGGGCATACCAATGCAGCAGTGCCGTGGCGAAAGGGTGGGGTGATGGGGTGTCATCGCTGTTCATGTGTGCAAAGGTAGGGAAAAACAGCCTTGTTGCCAAAGAAAAATGCAATTTTCTTTTGCTTTTCGCTTTCTTCTTCGTATCTTTGCAGCACAGTTAAGAACAAAAACAGGAATACATGTCGTGCATTCTGCATATTGAAACCAGCGCGCAGATGTGCTCAGTGGCCGTGAGCGAGGACTCGCACGTTATCTATCACGACGAGAGTGAGAGCACACAGAAGGGGGCCAGCGCTGAGCGCCTGGGCGCGATGGTCGACGAGGCGCTGTCGTTTACTGACAGTCATGCCATCCCCTTCGATGCCGTCGCCATCAGTGCCGGTCCGGGGTCTTATACGGGTCTGCGCATTGGCGTGTCGATGGCCAAGGGTGTCTGCTTCGGCCGTGACCTGAAGCTCATCGCCGTTCCCACGCTGGAGCTGCTCTGCGTGCCGGTGCTGCTTCATCAGGAGCTGCCTGACGACGCCCTGCTGTGTCCGATGCTCGATGCCCGCCGCATGGAGGTGTATGCCGGTGTCTACGACCGTGCGCTGCACAGTGTGCGTGGCGTCCAGGCCGATGTGGTGGACAGTGACACCTACCGGCCGTGGCTCGACCGTCAGCCCGTCTACTTCTTCGGTCCCGGCGCACGGAAGTGCATGGACATCATCGACCATCCCAATGCGCACTACATTGACGGCATCATGCCCATGGCCCGCTGGATGCAGCCCTTGGCCGAGCGGCGACTCCTTGACGGGCGTACCGAGGACGTGGCCTACTACGAGCCGTTCTACCTGAAGGACTTCGTAGCCAAGCCCTCGAAAGACCTGCTGAGGGCCGTGGCCGACAAATAGCTAATTGTAAATCCGTAAATCGTAAATAGAAAGAGGTGAACATAGAAGGATTAGACTACAACACGCAGCGGCAGTCGCTGCTGATGCCTGAGTACGGGCGCGAGATACAGAAGATGGTTGACTATGCCGTCAGTCTGCCTGACCGCAACGAGCGGCTGCGCTGTGCCAAGACCATCGTGAAGATGATGGAGACGAAGGTACCGCAGATACGTGAGAACGTGGGCTACCAGCAGACGCTGTGGGACCACCTGTACCTGATGAGCGGTAAGCAGCTCGACATTGACTGGCCCTACGACGTGAGCCAGGCCGAGCACATCCTCTCCCGTCCTGAGCCCATGCCGCATCCCACCACCACCATTGGGCTGCGCCACTATGGCCGGCTGGTGGAGGAGCTGTGGGAACGTCTGAAGGAGATGCCCGAGGGCGAGGAGCGCTTCCAGCTGGCCTGTCACACTGCCAACCAGATGAAGCGCGACCTGGTGCTCTGGGGGCATGGCTCCATTGACGACGAGAAGGTCATCGACGACCTGGCCCGCTACACCGACGGTAAGATTCAGCTGAGTCTCAACAACTTTACCTTCGAGCGTTTCGTGCCTGCCGACGAGTTGCCTTCAAAGAACGGGAAGAAAAAGAGGAAAGGGTAGCTGATGGCATCATTCATCATTGAAGGCGGACATCCACTGAGCGGGACCATCACGCCGCAGGGCGCCAAGAATGAGGCCCTGCAGGTCATCTGTGCCACGCTGCTCACCAGCGAGCCTGTCACCATCAGTAACATTCCCGACATTCGCGACGTCAACAACCTCATAGAGCTGTTGAAGGAGATTGGGGTGAAGGTAAGCCCCTGTGGCCCCTCCCAGGGGGGGACAGGGGGGGCTGTAGGGCTTGGAGAAGGCTTGACCTTCCAAGCTGACGAGCTGAACCTCGACTACCTTCAGAGCGATGCCTTTGTGCAGAAGTGTGCCCAGCTGCGTGGCTCAGTGCTGATGATTGGGCCGCTGCTGGCGCGCATGGGCAAGGCCGTCATTGCCAAGCCCGGCGGCGACAAGATAGGGCGCCGGCGTTTGGACACCCACTTCATGGGCTTTGAGCGTCTTGGAGCCCACTTCAACGCCATCCCCGAGCGTGGCGTCTACGAGATTAGTGCACCCTCCCCCCAATTTCCCTCCACCCTCATCCCTCCACCATCCACCCTCCACCCTCATCCCTCCACCCTCCGAGGCACCTACATGCTGTTAGACGAGGCCAGTGTTACTGGCACGGCCAACATCATCATGGCTGCCGTCATGGCTAAGGGCACCACCACCATCTACAACGCCGCCTGCGAGCCCTACGTGCAACAGCTGTGCCGCATGCTCAACAGCATGGGAGCCAACATCAGCGGCATTGCCTCCAACCTGCTCACCATCAAGGGTGTGCCATCGCTGCATGGCACCACCCATCGCATCCTGCCCGACATGATTGAGGTGGGGTCGTTCATCGGCATGGCCGCCATGGTGGGCGATGGCATCCGCATCAAGGACACCTCGCCACGTAACCTCGGCATCATTCCCAGCACCTTCCGCCGCATGGGCATACGCATCCGTGAAGAGGGCGACGACCTCTTCATACCGCACATGCGCCACTACGAGATACAGTCGTTCATCGACGGCACCATCATGACCCTGGCCGATGCGCCGTGGCCCGGCCTGACGCCCGACCTCATCTCAGTGCTCATCACCGTGGCCACTCAGGCCCGTGGCAGCGTATTGTTCCACCAGAAGATGTTTGAGAGCCGCCTGTTCTTTGTCGACAAGCTCATTGACATGGGGGCCCAGATTATCCTCTGCGACCCTCACCGTGCCGTCGTCGTGGGCCACGACCGCAAGCTGCAGCTGCGTGGCGGTCGCATGTCCAGTCCCGACATCCGCGCCGGCATCGCCCTGCTCATTGCGGCGCTCAGTGCCAAGGGCGTCAGTCGCATTGACAACATTGAGCAGATTGACCGTGGCTACCAGAACATTGAGGGACGTCTCAACGCACTGGGGGCCCACATCTCACGTATCACATAAAAATACCGCCAGCCCTATGATTCTCCAGTCAGAAGTGTACAAGATAGGCCGCATAGGCAAGCCCCACGGCGTGAAGGGCGAGGTGACCATGCAGGTCGACGACGATGTGTTCGACCGCGTAGATGCCGACTGCCTCATCCTGTGTGTCGACGGCATCCTGGTACCCTTCTTCATGGAGGAGTATCGTTTCCGCTCTGACAGCTCCGCCCTCATTAAGTTTGAGGATGTGGACACCATGGAGCAGGCGCGCGAGCTGACCAACTGCGAGGTGTTCTTCCCACGCCGTCAGGCCGATGGCGACGATGAGGAATACACATGGCAGTATCTGGTGGGCTTCGACATCGTCGATGCCGCCACCACGCGCCGCGTGGGACGCATCGAGCGCATTGACGACAGCACTGCCAACGTCCTGTTCTGTCTCGACAATGGCACACTCATCCCTGCCACCGACGAGCTGGTGGAACAGGTCGACACCGACGGCCACCGCATCGTCATGCGGTTGCCCGAGGGGCTGCTTGCATTGTAGCCCCGCACCTCCTTACCCCCGATTATTAACAACAACTAAAAACCTTACGACAATGAAAGCAATTGAGAACTTCGAGGAACTGATTTCCTATCTCGCCGGTGGCATGGAGCCCAAGCGGGTGGCAGTGGTGTGCCCATACGACGAGGGCACACAGGAGGCCGTGCAGCGTGCCATGGACGCCGGCTTCATCAAACCAATCTTCGTGGGCGACCCCAAGCTCATTGGACCGGCCATGAAGGAGGTGACGCGTCTGAAGGCTACCGACGAGGTGGATGCCGCCACCAAGGCCGTGCAGCTGGTGCACGAAGGCATGGCCGACGTGATTATGAAGGGCTTGCTGAACACCGACGACCTGTTGCGCGCCGTGCTGAACAAGCAGACGGGCATCCTGCAGGAGGGTCGTGTGCTCACCCACCTGGCCTGCGCCGAGCTGCCTGAGTACGACAAGCTGTTGTTCATGAGCGACGTGGCTGTCATTCCGCATCCCACCGAGGAGCAGCGCAAGCAGCAGCTGAAGTACCTGTTGCGCCTGTGTCGCAGCTTCGGCATCAAGGAGCCCGGCGTGGCACTGGTGAACTGCTCGGAGAAGGTCGACGAGCGCCACTTCCCCCACACCGCCGAGTACCGACGCCTGGTGGATGAGGCCAGCAAGGGTGCCTTCGGCGCCTGCATCGTCGACGGTCCGCTGGACCTGAAGACATCGCTCTCAGGCAAGGCACTCAGGAAGAAAGGGCTGCGCTCGCCGCTGCGTGGTCATGCTGACGCGCTCATCTTCCCCGACATACAGGCCGGTAATGTGTTCTACAAGACCATCACCCTGTTCTGCCGTGCCACTACCGCTGCCGTCCTGGCCGGGCCTGACGTGCCCGTGGTGCTGACCTCCAGAGCCGACGACCCTGACTCAAAGTTCTACTCCTTGGCCTTAGCCGTTATTAATGCTTAATGCTCATACTTGTCATTAACCCTGGGTCGACATCGACCAAGATGGCTGTCTACGAGGACGAGAAGCCCGTGGTGCTGCGCAGCATCAGTCATAGCAATGAAGACCTGGCACATTTCGACGACGTCCTCGACCAGTTTGCCTACCGGCGCCAGCTCGTCCTCGACGAGCTGGCACAGGTGGGTGTCCCATTGCAGTTCGATGCTGTCATCGGTCGTGGTGGACTGGTGAAGCCCATCGCCGGTGGCGTCTATGAAATCAACCAGAAGATGCTGGACGACACCTACTCCGGCATCGCCATGCACAACCATGCCTGCAACCTGGGCTGCCTCATTGCCCATGACATCGCCAGCCAGATTCCAGGCTGTCGCTCGTTCATCGCCGACCCTGGCGTGGTAGACGAGCTGAACGACTATGCCCGCATCAGTGGCTCGCCGCTGATGAACCGCATCTGCATCTGGCACGCCCTGAACCAGCGTGCCATAGCGCGCCGCTATGCTCGGGGCATCGGCAAGCGATACGAGGACCTCAGCCTCATCATCTGCCATCTCGGTGGCGGCATCAGCGTGGCTGCCCACGACCACGGACGAGCCGTCGATGCCAACAACGCCCTGGACGGCGAGGGACCCTTCTCGCCGGAGCGTGCCGGAAGCCTGCCCGCCGCTGACCTCATCCGACTGTGCTTCAGCGGAAAGTACACCGAGAAACAGCTGCTCAAGCGCATCGCCGGCAAGGCCGGACTGAACGCTCACCTGGGCACCGCCAATGTCAAGGAGATAGAAGAGCGCATACGCGACTATGGCGACACGCATGCCGAGCTGATTCTCAACGCCATGATTTATCATATAGCCAAGAACATTGTCGCACAGGGGGCTGTGCTCTGTGGGCACGTGGATGCCATCCTGCTCACCGGAGGGCTGGCCCGCTCGGAATATGTTATCAGCCGTTTGCGCAAACGCATAGAGTGGGTGGCACCTGTCTACTGTTTTCCAGGCGAGGATGAGATGGAGGCACTGGCGATGAATGCCCTCGATGTGCTTCGAGGACAGTGCAACGTGTCAGAATATGACTAACTTGAGGCTAACTGCCCACATGTCAGGCAGTAAGATTAGAGCACATGGGTGTTCAAAAACGGCATATTATTAACGAAAAACGGTACTATTGGTAAATATCGACAGAAATAATCGGTTTTTGAGTAGCGCATTTTAAAAAAAATTATCGAAATTTGCAAACCAAACAATACGCCTATGGCTAATTTAACTAAGAAAGACCAGATGCGCTATATAGAGTTAGGCAACTACTCCGTTGATTTCAACGATGGAGACATTATGTTGCTTGACAGTGTCAAAGACATTTCGCCCCTTTTCCCTCTTGAGGCTGCAACGATTTTTTTTGCCGTCTGCACTAAGGGACGACAGCGTATTGCCTACGAGGACAATGGTTTAGATTTTACTGAGGGAGACATTATGCTCTGCCCGCCAAAGGTCAGAGTGACCATAGGCGAGAGTAGTGCTGATTTTGATTGCAAGGTGCTCTGCATCTCTGACCATATAGTGCGAGGACTACTGCACGACAAGTCGAGTCTGTGGCACCACGAGTCGTATATACGCCGCCTGAACATCATGGGCATGTCGCAGCTGAACAGGGAGGAGATGAAGTTCTACTTCAACATGATTCGCTCAAAGCTGAAACAGAACAACCCCGTTGCCCCATACGACATCTTGCTGGCATTGCTGCGTGCGCTGCTTCTTGAGCTGCACTACATGCTTTTCAACGACGACGGTCAGCAGCGCGAGCAACGTCTCTCGCAGAGCAAGCTGCTGTTCAACCGCTTCCTCTCGCTCGTATCGACCAGCGAGGTGAAACGACAGCCCATAGCCACCTATGCCAGCCAGCTGGCCATCACACCCAAATATCTCACCATGCTGTGCCTAAAGTTCTCGAACAAGACGGCATCCGAGTGGGTGGCGCAATACACCGTCGAGGAGATACGCTTCTACCTGAAGTCTACCGACATGAGCATCAAGGAAATATCGGCACACATGGGCTTCTCAAACATGAGCCACTTCGGCTCCTACGTACGCAAGCACCTCGGCGTGTCACCATCGGAGTATCGCTATAGCCGCAAGGGCTGATTGCAACCTGTTTTAAAGATATATTTTTTGCACTGCTTGCATTGAGCAAAAAGAGACGCGAAGTGGCACCTGCCACTTCGCGTCTTTTTAGGATATGAGTGTACTTCTTAGAAGTCCATGTGGTCGAGGGCGTCGCTGAAGTCGCGAGGCTCACGGTTCTGCTGCGGGTCACGATACTCCTCGTCGTCGTGACGGCGCTCGAAACGCTCGGGACGCTCACCACGCTCGGGACGCGGAGCACGACGGTCGCCACGGTCGGGACGGTCGGTGCGCGGCTGACGACGGTCGCCACGCTCACCACGCTCAGGACGCTCAGGACGCTCGCCGCGCTCGCGACGTGCGGGACGCTCCACATAGCCCTCGGGCTTCGGGATGAGCACGCGGTGTGACAGCTTGTACTTGCCGGTCTTCGGGTCAATCTCAAGCAGCTTCACGGTGATCTTGTCGCCCTCCTTGATGCCTGCCTCCTCGACGGTCTCCAGGCGCTTCCAGTCAATCTCGCTGATGTGCAGCAGACCATCCTTGCCAGGCATAATCTCGACGAAGCAACCGTAAGGCATGATGCTGCGCACGGTGCCCTCGTAGACCTCGCCCACCTCGGGCACGGCGACGATGGCGCGAATCTTGCGGATGGCAGCGTCGATGCACTCCTTGTTCGGACCGCTGACCTGCACCTTGCCCACGCCGTCCGCTTCGTCGATGGTGATGACGGTCTTGGTGTCCTCCTGCATCTGCTGGATAATCTTTCCGCCCGGGCCAATGACGGCGCCGATGAACTCCTTGGGAATCTCGAAGGCTTCAATGCGGGGCACGTGCGGCTTCAGCTCGGGACGCGGCTCGGCGATGGTGTCGGTGAGGCACTTCAGGATGTACTCACGTCCAGCCTTGGCCTGCATGAGGGCCTTCTCGAGGATGTCGAATGACAGGCCGTCGCACTTGATGTCCATCTGTGTGGCGGTCAGACCGTCCTTGGTGCCAGTGGTCTTGAAGTCCATGTCGCCCAGGTGGTCCTCGTCACCGAGGATGTCGCTGAGCACAGCATACTTGTCCTCGCCGGGGTTCTTGATGAGACCCATGGCGATGCCGCTGACGGGCTTCTTCATGGGCACGCCGGCGTCCATCAGTGCCAGTGTACCGGCGCAGACGGTAGCCATCGAGCTGGAGCCGTTTGACTCTAAAATCTGGCTCACCAGGCGCACGGTGTAAGGGAAGTCCTCAGGAATCTGTCCCTTCAGTCCACGCCATGCCAGATGGCCGTGGCCAATCTCACGACGGCCTACGCCGCGCTGAGCCTTGGCCTCGCCCGTGCAGAACGGGGGGAAGTTATAGTGGAGCAGGAAGCGCATGTAGCTCTTGTCGAGCACGTCGTCGACGAGCTTCTCGTCCAGCTTCGTGCCGAGGGTGCAGGTGCTGAGGCTCTGCGTCTCGCCACGTGTGAAGATGGCGCTGCCGTGAGGCATGGGCAGGGGCGACACCTCGCACCAGATGGGGCGTATGTCGGTGGTCTTACGGCCGTCGAGACGGATGCCCTCATCGAGGATGCAGCGACGCATGGCGTCGCGCTCCACGTCGTGGTAGTAGCGGTCCATCATGGCCTCGTACTCGTCGTTGCTGATCTCGACGGGGGAACCGTCGAGCGCTGTGTCGGCAGTGGCAGCGGCGGCACGCTCGGCGAAGAACTTCTCCTTGAAGTCGCTGAGCAGCTTCTCGAAGGCATCGGCGCGGTCCTGCTTGGGCAGGGCCTGCTTGGTGATGTCGTAGGCGGGCTGATACAGCTCCTTGTTCATGCGGGCGCGCAGCTCCTCGTCGTTCACCTCGTGGTTGTACTCGCGCTTCACGTCCTTGCCCAGCTCCTTCGACAGCTCGGTCTGCAGCAGACACATGGGCTTGATGGCGTCCATGGCGGCCTTCAAGGCACCGAGCAGGTCCTGCTCGCTGACCTCCTTCATCTCGCCCTCGACCATCATGATGTTCTCAGCCGAGGCACCCACCATGATGTCCATGTCGGCATGCTTCATCTGTTCGAAGGTGGGGTTGATGACATACTGTCCGTTAACACGGGCCACGCGCACCTCACTGATGGGGCACTCGAAGGGAATATCTGAACATGCCAGTGCAGCCGATGCAGCGAATCCGGCCAGCGCATCGGGCTGGTCGACGCCGTCGGCTGACAGCAGCATGACATTGACAAACACTTCGGCATGATAGTTGCCGGGGAAAAGTGGACGAAGCACGCGGTCCACCAGACGCGAAGTGAGAATCTCGGAGTCGGAGGCCTTGCCCTCACGCTTCGTGAATCCGCCGGGGAAGCGCCCGGCAGCGCTGTACTGCTCACGATAGTCTACCTGCAGGGGCATGAAGTCGGTGCCGGGAACAGCGTCCTTGGCGGCGCACACGGTAGCAAGAAGCACGGTGTTGTTCATGCGGAGCATGACACTGCCGTCGGCTTGCTTGGCCACTTTCCCGTTTTCAATGGTGATGGTCCTTCCATCAGCCAGTTGAAGGGTCTTTGTAATTACGTTCATCTGTGTTTAAAACATCAAAAAAAATAAATAAAAGCGCATGTTTGCGCAAAACATCGCGCAAAGTTACACATTATTTATTTATTACGGGCATAAAGTACGGTCTTTCTCCCTTTTTTTAGGAAAGATTTGCAAAATGACTTCAGCCGATGCGACTTCAGACTTTAGGTTAACTGGGTCGCTATGTCGCATAGCTCCTGATACCACGCCTCGCCGAAGCGGCGGATGAGGGGGGCCTTGAGGAACTTATAGAGCGGCAGCTGTAGCTGTTTGCCCTTCTGGCGGCCTGCCTCGCAGATGGCCCAGCGGTTATAGTTCAGACCGACACTGCCGTCGCTGAACTGTTTCTCGCGGATGGGGTAGAGGGCACAGCTGATGGGCTTGCAGAAGCTGCAGCGGCCGGCACGGTAGGCAGACTCGAAGGCACAGCCCACCACGTCGATGCCATCAGGGTTGCTCTCATCGGGCAGATGGAGGGGGGCCGTGAAGACACAGTCCTTGCCGCCGACGATGCTTGTCACCAGGTCGCCGTCGGGGTCGGTGTAGGCCACGCCCTGACGGTCAATCACTGCCTGTGACGAGGCGCTGAGCTGGCTCCACACCGTGTCGAGTGACTGCTCTATTTCGCCGATTTCATCGAGGGTCACGGGGGCACCGGCATCGCCCTCCACACAGCAGGCGCCGTGACAAACGCTGAGGTCACAGCAGAACTGTTCGGTGATAATCTCGCCCGTCAGCAGGACATTGCCAATTTGTAACAGTGGTGGAATCTTCATGAGTCTCTACCATTCAATGGGTGTTTGTCCGCACTGTCGCAGATAGTCGTTGCAGCGTGAGAACTGGTGCTGGCCGAACCATCCGCCACGGTTGGCCGACAGGGGCGAGGGGTGGACGCTCTCCAATACGAGGTTGCGGTCCTTGGGTATCATGTATGCCTTGCTGCGGGCATAGCCGCCCCAAAGCATATAGACGATATGCTCGCGCTCGCGAGTGAGGGCTGCGATGGCGGCGTCGGTGAACGTGCGCCAGCCGATGAGCGAGTGGCTGTTGGCCTGATGGGCACGCACGGTGAGCGTGGCGTTGAGCAGCAGCACGCCCTGACTGGCCCACCGCTCCAGGTTGCCGCTCTGTGGCACGGGGGTGCCCAGGTCTTGCTCAATCTCCTTGAAGATGTTCTGCAGTGAGGGGGGGAAGGGCACGCCGTCCTGGACGGAGAAGCTCAGACCGTGAGCCTGGCCCGGCTCGTGGTAGGGGTCCTGCCCGATGATGACCACCTTCACGCTGTCGAAGGGACAGAGGTTGAAGGCGTTGAAGATGAGTGGTCCGGGAGGGTAGCAGGTGAAGGAGCCGTACTCACGGCGCACGACGGCTGTGAGCTGCTCGAAGTAGGGCTTCTCAAACTCAGCCAGCAGGTGCTGCTTCCATGACGGTTCTATCTGTACGTTTACCATTGGCGCTCACTTCAGCACAATCTTGCCGTCGCTGCCGATGGCGGCCTGGCTCTGCGGCACGTCGGCCTCAGAGAGCTCTTTCATCTGCTTGATAACGGCCTTGGTGGCATCGTTGCGCGGCCCAATGCCTCGTGTCTGTATGAAGGGGTGAATCTGTCCGGCAAGGAAAGCCCCCGTCTGCTTGTCAATCTTTATCTCGACGATAGGCGCATAGCCCGAGATGCCCGTCAGGCTGACGTTGTAAGGAGTGCAGAAGTTGCCCAGGCTGTAGGCGATGAAGCGGCCCTTGTACACCTCCATGGCGCGCACCACATGGGGGCCGTGGCCATAGACGACGTCGGCACCGTGGTCAATGCAGAAGTGCGCCAGCTGGCGCAGTGAGCCGCGGTTCTCGCCTAAGAAGGTCTCGCTGCCCTGTGGCAGATGGCTCTGCGTGCGCCCCTCGGCACCGCCGTGGAACGACACCACCACCAGGTCGCACTCCTTCACCAGCTTGTCAACGATGCGCCCCACCACCGTCAGGTCGGTGTGCTTCAGCGTGTAGCTGTTGTGACCGAAGGCGCACAGCCCAATCTTCTTGCCGCCACGCTCGATGACGGCACTCTCGACGCGGCCCTCGATGCCACTGAACAGGATGCCCTGCTCCTTGAGACAGCGCTCGGTGCTCTCGATGCCCTCCTGTCCGAAGTCGTTGGCGTGGTTGTTGGCCATGCTCATATAGTCGAAGCCCACCTCCTTCAGCCGTGGCGCAAAACTCGTCGGCGTGCGGAAGGAGTAGCTGTTCGGTCCGCTGCCCTTCGTGCTGCGTCCACCGTCGCACAGCGTGCCCTCGAGGTTGCCAAGGGCGAGGTCAGCACCGCGAAGGATGGCCCCGGCGTCCTTGAACAGGTCCTTGCCCTCGTTGTCGGGAATCATCTGGCTGGGGTATGTCGTGCCCATCATCACGTCGCCAACCATGGCAATGGTCAGAGTATCTTGTGAATTGAGATTTGAGGTTTGAGAATTGAGGTTTAAGGTCACACTATACCCCGTGACGGCACACTGGAAGCATGCCAGCACCGCTATGCAAAGTGATGTAATACGTTTATTCATACTCAGTCTATATTAAAATCTTAAATCTCAAATCTCAATTCTCAAATCAAAAACCTACTTTACGCGGCGCACGCCGATGTATCGGCGCTGGTAGTAGCCCTCGGTGCTCTTGCTGATTTTCACGCCGTCCTTCGTGCTGGCATGGATGAAGGTGAAGGTGTCGGTCTTGGGGTCAACGCTGACGATGATGCCCACATGGCCCACGTTGCGGCCTGAGCGCGGCGAGGTGAAGAACACCAGGTCGCCGGCACGCATCTCGCTGCGCTTGATGGGGGTGTTGATGGCATACTGCTCGCGCGAGGAAGCGCCTATCCAGATGTTGTTCTGGTGCTTGTAGACATAGCTGGTAAACCCTGAGCAGTCAAAGGTCTTGGGACCCTTGCTGCCATATACGTAACGCTTGCCGATGTGTGAGACAGCCTCGCTGAGGATGTTCTCGGTCATCAGCTCGTCATAGTTGCGTGACTCGCCGTCGCCGGTATACAGGAAGTCGTAGTTGTCAATCTCGTCGTCCTCTCCGCCCATGGCAAAGAGTTCGTCCACCAGCTCATCACTGTTGTCGGTGGTGGTCTGTGCTGTCATAGGTGCAGCGAGCATCACGGCCAGTGCGCCCGCAAAAAGCTTTCTCTTCATTCGTTATTTAGGTAATGTATATGGCACGGCATTGTGCCGTGCCTTAGATTTGTTGTGCAAAGGTACGAAGAAAATGTCGATGACCCGCTGTCCGTTAAACTCTTTTGGTTACTTTTAACACTTGCTGTGAACTCGACCGATGGTCGACTCGCTCTGAGCAGACCTTTCAAGCCCAATCGGTCGCTAAGACATAACGTGAGTTCGCCGTAAGCCTTACGCAATAAGTCTACTTTTGTCGATGATTTCTAAATTCATTTCGGGCTTCTTTGGCAGCAGGTTGTAGGCAATAAGTCCGGCGAACAAGTTTGTGGCAAAGTTGTCGATGGACTTTTTGGACACTTTTCTTACGTCGAACTCACGTAATATTAAGTGGTAGCAAATGACAGAGCACCAAGTGCACCTTTCGCGGATAAGCGCCTGCGCCCCAACACATTGGCAGGTGCTCCAACCTTCTTTTTGCCGCACCAATGGAGCACCAGAAAAAAGGTTGATGCCAAAAAGGGCCGACTTACTGCAATAACTCAATGAGTTATTCTCGTAAAGAGCCGACTTATTGCAATAACTCCATGACTTATTCCCGCAATAGTTCGTTAAAAATTCAATATACGGCCTAACGGCTACGCCGCACAGCCAA
>CAMVKN010000034.1 GCA_947168045.1 uncultured Prevotellaceae bacterium | reverse complement strand
TGATGTTTGAGAGCTACAACGAGATTCTCGACGAGAACAAGCAATGGGTGAATGCCGAAGGTGATGCCTTCATCGCAGTCAACCGACTGGCACAGACCTTCGTCAACACCATACGCAGTCTTGGCGAGAACAACCAGCACCGCAACCTTATCGTCAACACCTACGCTGCCAACGGTTCGCATGAGATGCTCGACCCCTTCGTCATTCCCACTGACCAGATACCAGAACACCTCATGGTGCAGGTACACAACTATGACCCTGCCGACTTCTGTAGAATGACTAAGGAACTGAAAGACGGTGAAGAACTGCCAGTATGGACGGAGGCCTACCAGAACGAACTGGCTGCTGAATTGGACATCTTGATAGACTATTACAATACCAACCATGTGCCCATCATCATCGGAGAGTTTGCCGCTAACGACAAGATTGCCGAGGAGGAACGTGCCAAGTATGCCGAGTTCATGGTGACCTACTGCCGCCAGAAGGCTAACATCTCCTTGTTCTACTGGAACGAGATTATCAGCCGCACCACTTTCCAGCCTACTTATCCGACATTGATGAATGCCCTGCTGAAGGCGAAAGACTATTAACCGTAGCGCGTATGAGAAGAAGTATTGTTAAGCCTTGTCCCGTAAACGGAGGCATTGTCTCCGTCATCATCCTCTTTGCATTAGCACTCTCCTGGGGGAGTGCTAATGCCACCGACCACTACCGCAATCCCGTCATTCCGGGCTTCTATCCCGACCCGAGCATCTGCCGTGTTGATAGCGACTACTATCTGGTGAACAGCACCTTCGACTACTTTCCCGGCGTTCCCCTGTGGCACAGCCGCGACCTCGTGAACTGGGAGCAGATAGGCCATTGCCTTAGTCGCAAGAGTCAGGTGGATTTGAAAGGGACACTCTCGTGGGGCGGCATCTATGCCCCCACCATCCGCTACAATGACGGCATGTTCTACATGATTACCACCAACACCACCAACGGCGGCAATTTCTTGGTCTATACGGACAATCCCCGAGGTGAGTGGTCTGACCCCGTATGGCTGGAACAGGGCGGCATCGACCCGTCGTTATACTTCGAGGACGGCCACTGCTACATGGTGAGCAATCCCGATGGTGGCATCTGGCTCTGCGAGATCAATCCTAAGACGGGCAAGACGCTCACACCCTCGCGCCGCATCTGGAATGGCACAGGCGGACGCTATCCTGAGGGACCGCATATCTACAAGAAGGACAACTACTACTACCTGCTCATCTCCGAGGGCGGTACGGAGCATGCCCACATGATTACCATTGCCCGCTCCCCCAACATTGACGGGCCTTACATTGGCAATCCCGCCAACCCCATCCTGACGCATTGCAACCAATTGGGCGAGAACAGCCCCATTCAAGGCACCGGGCATGCTGACTTGGTGGATGCCCCCGACGGCTCCTGGTGGATGGTCTGTCTGGCCTTCCGCCCTCAGACGGCGATGAATCACCTGACAGGTCGCGAGACTTATCTGGCTCCCGTACGGTGGGACACAAATGCATGGCCCGTGGTGAACGGCAACGGCACCATCGCACTTGACATGACGGCTGACCTGCCTGTGAAGCCTGCTCCACAGAAGGACTTCACCACTGACGTCCACTTCAGCAGCAAGCAACCGCTCGGCTACGAATGGGTCTATCTGCGCAATCCGCTCATGGAAAACTACCAACTGACCTCCAACGCTCTACGACTGACCGGCACCTCGGCCACACTGAACAGCAAAGACCTGCCCACGTTCATTGGCCGTCGCCAACAGCATATCAACTTTGAAACCACAACACAACTAAAACTCTCAGAGGGAAATACAGGCGACATGGCCGGACTGAGCGTGTTTATGGACCTCTTTGCCCACTACGACATCGCTCTGCGCCGAGAGACCGATGGAAAGAACACGCTCGTCGTGGAATATTGGCTGAGCAGCATCCACCATGTGGCGAAGGAGATTCCGCTGAAGGGCAGTAAGCCCTACCTGCGTGTCACGGGCAGTCGCGACCATTATCGTTTCTCCTACTCCGAGGATGGCAAGACCTTCACCGAGGTGGGCGTGGCCGACACTCGCTACCTGAGCAGCGAGACCGCAGGCGGCTTCACGGGCATCATCCTCGCCCTCTTCTGCCAGTCGGCTACCGGCGCCGCCAAGCCCCAGGCAGATTTCTATTCCTTCAACTACCATCCCGTAAATTAGTATATGATGAGAAAGAATATTCTTTTGATGATACTGGCAATTGCTACATGCGGTCAGGCCAAAGATGTCACCGTGAAGTCGCCGAACGGGGCGCTGGTGGTGACGGTGAGTAACAACGACGGACGACTGACGTATGGTGTCGCACTCAACGGAGAGACCGTACTCCGTGAGTCGGCACTGGGACTGCGGACGAGCCTCGGCGACCTGACGCAGGGGCTGACGCTGACGGACACGAAGGAGAACCGTGTGGAAGCGCACTATGACATGCAGAAGACGAAGGCCAGCCATAGCGACTACGTGGCCAATGAGATAACGGCGACGCTGAAGAACGACGAGAAGCGGGTGCTGGAGGTGACGTTCCGCGTGTCGGACAATGACGTGGCCTTCCGCTATAGCATCGCGGTGGAGCATCCGGAGCGCGAGGCCGACCTGAACAGGACGCTGATATACGGCGAGGCCAGCAGTTTCAACTTCCCAGACAATACCACGACCTACCTCTGTCCGATGGCTGCGCCGGGCATCCTCTGGGCACATGCACGACCAAGTTACGAGGAGGTCTATACGCCCGACGCACCGATGGCGGTGAAGTCGCAGTTCGACCACGGCTACTCGTTCCCCTGCATGTTCCGCCAGGGCGACAGGTGGGTGCTCGTCAGCGAGACGGGTACGACGGGAGCCTACTGTGGCACGCACCTCTCCGACTATGAGGCGGGCAAGGGCTACACCATTGCCTTCCCCGACGAGCAGGAGAATGGTGGTTTCGGCTCGGCCTTCGTAGGCTGTCAGTTGCCTTTCACCACGCCGTGGCGCACCATCACCATCGGTCCGCTGAAGACGCTCGTGGAATCGACCACGGCCTACGACCTCGTGGAGCAGCGCTTCGAGGCGAGCACCGACTACAAGCCCGGCCGCTACACGTGGAGCTGGCTGGTCTGGCAGGATGAATCAGTCAACTGGGACGACCAAATTCAGTTCATCGACCTCGCCGCCACACTGGGCTTTGAATACTGTCTCGTGGACAACTGGTGGGACACGCAAATAGGCCGTGACCGCATGCCCGAACTCGTGCGCTACGCCAACCAGAAGGGTGTTGACCTGCTACTGTGGTATAGCAGCAACGGCTTCTGGAACGATGCGCCACAGACACCGCGCAACTGCATGAATACGGCCATCGCCCGTGAGCGGGAGATGAAGTGGCTGAAGAGCATCGGCGTGAAGGGCATCAAGGTGGACTTCTTCGGCGGTGATAAGCAGGAGACGATTGGGCTCTACGAGGACATCCTCTGCGATGCCAACCGCTATGGACTGCAGGTCATCTTCCACGGCTGCACCCTGCCGCGTGGCTGGGAACGCATGTACCCCAACTATGTGTCGAGCGAGGCCGTGATGGCCAGCGAGAATGTCTATTTCACCGAACCTGATGCCGAGCGCGAGGCCTTCGACCTCTGCATGCACCCTTTCTGCCGCAATGCAGTGGCCACGATGGACTGGGGGGGCGTCATTCTGAACCGCCACCTGAGCCGCGACAACAAGAGCCGTCATACGCGCAAGACCACCGACATCTTCGAACTGGCCTCGGGCATCACCAACCAGAGCTACATTCAGTGTGCCGCCCTTTGTCCGAATAATCTGACGGAGGTGCCGCAGTTTGAGCTCGACTTCCTTCGCTCCCTGCCCTCCACATGGGACGAAACCCGCTTCATCGACGGATTCCCCGGGAAGTACGTGGTGCTGGCCCGTCGCCACGGAGACCAGTGGTACATCGGTGGACTGAACGCACAGAAGGAGCCGTTGAAGTTGACGCTCGAACTGTCCATGCTGGCAGGCAAGACGCTGGACTACCTTGTGGATGATAAGCAGGGACAGCCCACCAAGACCACGTTAAAGGTCGATAAGCAGGGGCGCGCCAAGGTCACCATCCAACCTAACGGCGGCATCGTCCTGACTGAATAGGACAAAAGGATGAAGGCGGCGTCCATTCTGAGCGACTCGTACTCCACATATAAAGACTATCTTATCGAATTAAAAGACATCGACATAATCTCCGTCCATCCTTCCATTAAAGGCATACAGCAGATAGTCGACTAGGTCATCAGCAATGTGGAATTGCCTTGAAGGTAAAACCGAAATCGGGTGCCACCATTTGACTGGATAAGTTCAAATGGTGGCACTTTGTTAAGAGTAGTGACTACCAATAGTTTATAGCCTCGAAATAATGACAACAACTATTCTCTTAATATGATAATCAAAGGAATTGAAAAATAATCGCGTCCCATTATAGAAGGTTAAAAATGTTAAATCTGCTCCCGTTTTTACATATTCCAAAGCCGTCAATCCACTTTCCTACCGTTTAAAACATAATTAGCTGAATATCAATAATTAATATATTTATGTATTAAAGATGATGGAGCTGGTGATGCGTTCTGGGCGTGCGGTGGTTTAACCACAGTCATTATCCCAAGTAGCGTAACGTATTTCGTTGAAAATTCTTTTTCCGATTGTAATAATTTAACGACTGTTGTGGTACGGGGAGCAGGTCGTACTTCGTCGGCAACTACCAGAACTTAAAGGAGGTGCCAGAGTTCTGCCTGTTCTTGAGTGGCAACAAGTTCTGGTACTCAGTTGGCGAGACGAAGATGAAGGCCTTCCGCTGTTACTTCGACCTGAACGACGTGCTAACCGAAGTGGAGAATGCAAGTGCCCGTATCGGCTTCAACATTACCGACAAAGAGGAAACTGGTATCCGTGACAACAACCGTGTAACGACAACCGACGACCGTTACTATGACCTGCAGGGCCGACGCGTGCACACATCTGGCTCCATAATGAAGAAGGGGCTGTACATACGCAACGGGAAGAAGGAGTTAGTAAGATAGTTGAACGATTTGCTAAAAGGAGAAATGACAATGAAGAAGACATACATTCAGCCATCCATGACGATGGCCATCATAGCAGCAACCCAGTTTGTATGTGCCTCGAAGGGTGTCAAGGGCAGATTCGAGGGAGAGGAAATAAACTACGGCGGTTTAGACGCAGAAGGAGGATTGGTACCGGCAGCTCGCCGCCGCCGTCGCCACAGCGACTGGGACGAGGAGGACGAGGAGCAGGACTGGTGAGCCGGGCTGGAGGCCTACTCCTCGGTATATTTCCTACCACGGTTCTGCACGGGTTGTCTTCTCTCCCCACCTCCCCTACTCGACGGCTTCGCCCAGCAGGGTGGCACTGGTGCTGCCGACGATGCGGACACGGACGGTCTGGCCGATGTGGTGGCTGCCCTTCGGGAACACCACCATCTTGTTCTGCCCCGTGCGACCGCAGAGCTGTTCACGGCTGCGCTTGGAGAAGCCCTCCACCAGCACGTCGAACTCGTGGCCCTCGTCCTTCTTGTTCTGCTGAGCTGAGATTTCAGTCTGCAGGGCAATGAGCTCGTTCAGACGACGCAGCTTCACCTCCTCCGGTACATCGTCGGGCAGATGCTTCGAAGCATAGGTGCCCGGGCGTTCACTGTACTTGAACATGAAGGCCGAGTCATAGCCCACCTCGCGCATCAGCGAGAGACTCATCTGGTGGTCCTCCTCCGTCTCGCTGTGGTAGCCCACGAAGATGTCAGTCGAGAGGCTACAGTCAGGGATGATGCGGCGGATGGCACCGACGCGATCCATGTACCACTCACGCGTGTACTTACGGTTCATCAGCTTCAGGATGCGGTCCGAGCCGCTCTGCACAGGCAGGTGGATATGATGGCAGATGTTGGGCATCTCGGCGATGACACGGAGGGTGTCGTCGCTCATGTCCTTGGGATGGCTGGTGGTGAAACGGATGCGCATCTCGGGGACAGTCTCGGCTACAAGGCGGAGCAGCTGAGGAAAAGTACCTTCAACCCTCCACATATATGAGTTCACGTTCTGTCCCAAGAGCGTCACCTCCTTGAAGCCACGGTCACGCAGGTCACGCACCTCGCGCAGGATGCTCTCTACGTCGCGCGAGCGCTCGCGCCCACGAGTATAGGGCACGATGCAGTAGTGGCAGAAGTTGTTGCAGCCGCGCATGATGCTGACGAAGCCACTGATGCGCTGTCCCAGACCAATGCGCTGCGGCACGATGTCGCGGTAAGTCTCTGTGGTGCTCAGCTCGATGTTGATGGCCTTGTGGCCCGTCTCTGCCTGTGCGATGAGGTCAGGCAGCGACAGATAGGCATCGGGCCCGGCCACGAGGTCGGCACCATACTTATATAGAAGGTCGTCCTTGACGCGCTCAGCCATGCAGCCCAGTACGCCGATAATAAGGGTGGAGGGTGACTGGTGGAGGGTGGAGGGTGACTGGTGGAGGGTGGAGGGTGACTGGTGGAGGGTGGAGGGTGATTCCTCCTTCAACCTTGCCCGGCGCAGTGCGGCGAGAGTCTCCAGCCGGTGGAGGATTTTCTGTTCGGCATTGTCGCGCACCGAACAGGTGTTGAGGAACACGGCATCGGCATCGTCAATGGTGTCTGTCGTCTCATAGCCAGCCATCTGCATTACCGAGGCCACCACCTCTGAGTCGGCCACGTTCATCTGGCATCCGTATGTTTCTATCAGCAGTTTTTTCATTGTTCTATAATTGTTCCGTAAGGTGCAGTTCCAAGGTTGTTCCAGAGGCTGAGCTGAAGGTGCCTACATAGAGGTGGCCCTCAGGCATGATGCGGAAGGTGTAGGTAGTGTTGTCGGCACGGCCGGTGAGGCGGATGGCGCCGCCGGCCATGGTGCCGCTGACATTCATCGTGGTGCCCGAGGTCAGGTTTGTGTAGGTGCCGCTGACCTGGTCGCCATCAATGTTGAGTTCCAGCCTGAGCGGATAGCCGTCGGCATCGCCATTGAGCACCAACTGACTTGGACCAACGGGGGCAGCGACCTCCACGGCCTCCTCAGCCTCCTCAGGCGCTGCGTACTGCTCTTCATCCTCGTAGACGTCAGCACTGGCATCATAGGTATCCTCGTCAAGGGCGGCTTCCTCCTCGTCATCCATCTCTTCCACATCCTCCACCGTCTCCTCATCGTCCTCGTCGTCGGCATGGCTTTTCTTATTGTCCTTTCCGAACAGGAAATAGGCTCCTGCACCCAGACCGCCCAACAGCAATCCGACAATCAGTACGATGAGCCATGTGCGACCACCGCCCTTGCCGTCTTTGGCAGGCTTGCCATTCACAGGCTGGGTGGCAGGCTCATCCTTAGGTCTGAATCTCGTCTGTTCTTGCATGTCATCGCCTAAGGGAATGCCGAGCGGACGCCCTAAGGGTGGACGCTGTGGAAGATTATTGTCGCTGTTGTCCATAGGAACTATTCAAAATAAAGGGTTAAGACAATCATTTTGCTTTGCGCCATATCAACGCTTCGTGCGAAGGCGCGCTTGGTGGCGTCGGTCAGCTCGTTGGCATGCTTACTGTCAAACGCATCGGTGAGGCTGAAACAGAACTTCAGTTCTGGTATGAGCTTGAAGAAGGGCAGGTAGTAGTCGCAGCCCAGTCCCACCTCAAACATGGTGTCGAAGCGCTTCAGGTGGATGTAGTCCTGGTCCTTGGCCGTCAGGTTCAGCATCGGGCTGACTCCAGCCAGCACGTAGGGACGGTAGTTGTTGAAACGCTCAGCTGAGAACTTCACGTCGACGGGGATGGCGATGTAGGTGTTCTTCATGTCCTGCGTGGTCAGCCGCGGCGTGCCTGCGTCGTTCAGGTCCTGCATGTCACGGAAGGTGAGGCGCTTGGACCCAAAGTGCATGGTGGGCGTCACGCGCAGTGCCAGGTGCTGCGACAGCCGCATGTCAGCCACCACGCCAACGCTGAAGCCCGGGTTCCACGTGTCGGCATCGCACAGCACGGTGCGCTCCTGCGTCGTCTGCTCATCGCCCTCCCCCACGGTGATGAGCTGTGGTCCCACATTGCGGAACTCAACATCCTGTAGGTTCAGACCTATGTGTATGCCAAAATGCAAGGGGCGCAAGTCGATGTACGGCTTGTTCTGCACCTTGCGTTGCTGTGCCATGGCCACCACGGCCACGACCATGAGCATGAGGACACCGATGAATCGTTTCATCATTACTATATCTAATAACGCAAAACTCGCGGTCTTATTGCATGGGAATCTATTTCGACAATGTATAAATTAGAAAAAAATCTACCTAAAAATGATGGTAATTCCCAAAAAGTCCTTACCTTTGCATCCACAATTTTTAGTATAACTAACCATTTAAACGAACAAAAGATTATGGCATACGTAATTGGTGACGACTGTATCTCTTGTGGTACATGTCAGGGTGAGTGCCCCGTCGAGGCTATCTCTGAGGGTGCTGATAAGTACGTGATTGACGCTGATGCATGCACTGAGTGCGGAACCTGCGCAAGTGTTTGCCCGTCAGAAGCTATCAGCCTTGGCTAAAGCTCTTTAAGAGAGAAGCAACTCTTTCGAAGACATTTTCCCTGCAGTGCCCTTCAGCGGCATTGCAGGGAAAGTTTTTTTTTACACTTTTTCTCCCTTTTTTTTGTTCGTTCTCATTTTTTGTGCTATCTTTGCATCGGCTATCTGATGCGAATCAGCTTCTTGCCACCATGAACAACCACTTGAAATCTATACATTATTTTTTACTAACTATCAACTGTATGAAGAAAAGCTTTAGGAAAGCAGCGCTACTCATGGGCGCACTCTCGCTTGCGGGAGGATGGTGTCCTGCGGTAGCCTCAGCTGCAAGCCCGGCGCCAGGTGCCCAGGAAGTGCAGCAGCAAAAGAAAGTTTCCGGTACCGTGAGCGACGCCATGGGCCCCGTCATCGGAGCCTCGGTGATGGAGAAGGGTACTGGCAACGGTGCCATCACCGACTATGACGGCAACTTCTCGCTCAGCGTGAAGCCCGGGGCCACACTGGTCATCACCTACATCGGCTACATGACGCAGGAGGTGAAGGTGGGCAGCGAGAGCCACATCAGCGTCACGCTGCAAGAGGACCTCAACTCGCTCGACGAGGTGGTCGTCGTGGGCTACGGTGTGCAGAAGAAGAAACTCGTCACCGGTGCCACAGTGCAGGTGAAGGGCGAGGACATCATGAAGCTGAACACCACCAACCCGCTGCAGGCCATGCAGGGCCAGACGCCCGGTGTGAACATCTCGTCGACCTCGGGCCAGCCCGGCAGCGACATGAAGGTGCGCATCCGTGGCTTGGGCACCATCGGCAACGCCAGCCCCCTGTACCTCATCGACGGTGTGGGTGGCGACATCTCGACCGTCAACCCTGCCGACATTGAGAGCATCGACGTGCTGAAGGACGCCGCCTCGGCCGCCATCTATGGTGCGCAGGCCGCCAACGGTGTGGTGCTCATCACCACCCGCAGTGGTAAGGAGGGCAAGGCTACCCTGTCCTTCGACGGCTACTACGGTGTTCAGAATGTGGCTCGCAAGGCCAAGATGCTCAACGCACAGCAGTATATGACCATCATGGACGAGCAGGCCGTGAACTCAGGCAACGCTGTCTTCGACTGGGCCAACATCGAAGGCATCCGCGATGCCAACGGCAACATCTACGACACCAACTGGATTGACAAGATGTTCAAGGACAACGCCGTGACCCAGAGCTACAACCTCGGCGTGACGGGCGGCTCGGCCACCTCGACCTATGCCATGACGCTGGGCTACCTGAACCAGGAGGGCATCGTCGGCGGCAGCGAGGTGTCTGACTACTCGCGCTACAACTTCCGCATCAACTCTGAGCACAAGGTCATCAAGGACCTGCTGAAGGTGGGCGAGCAAGTCAGCTTCATCTACACCAAGTCGACCGGCATCGGCGTGGGCAACCAATACAACAACACGCTGCGCGGCGCCTTTAACACGGCCCCCATCCACCCCGTCTACGGCGAGAACAGCATTGAGGGCAATCCCTATAACGACACCAGCAACTCGGGCTGGTACAACGGCGACGGCAACCCCTACGGTGCGATGATGATGAACACCAACAACGAGAACCGCGGCTCTACGCTCAGCGCCAACGTCTATGCCGAACTGACGCCGCTGAAGGGTCTGAAGCTGCGCACCGTCTTCGGTGCCGTGGCCGGCAGCAGCGAGTACCGCGCCTTCACGCCCATCTACAAGTACTCCATCTACTCCTACGGCGACCACACCAGCGTGAGCCAGAACCAGAACCGCTCCATCGGCCTGACATGGACCAACACGGCTCAGTATGACTTCAGCCTGCAGGACCACGCTTTCAACGTGCTGCTCGGCATGGAGTCGTACCGCTATGAGGGCACCTACGTCGGCGCTGGCCAGCGCGATCTGAAGGAGGGCTTCGACACCTGGCCCTACGCCTACATCAGCAACGGCACGGCAGCCACCTCTGGCGATGGTCTGTCAGCCAGCGGCAATCCCCACGGCGACAGCCGTTCGGTGTCGTACTTCGGACGCTTGGGCTGGAACTGGAAGGAGACCTACATGATTAACGCCACACTGCGACGCGACGGCAGCTCTAACTTCGCCCCCGGCCACCGCTTCGGCTGGTTCCCCTCCGTCTCGGCCGGATGGACGCTGAGCAACGAGAAGTTCCTGCAGTCGGCATCCTCATGGCTGGAGTTCCTGAAGCTGCGCGTCAGCTGGGGACAGGTGGGCAACGCCAACATCGCCGCCTACCAGTATCTGGCCCCCATCAAGAACACCAACACCCACTACTTCTTCGGCAACGACATCACCACGGCCTCGGCCACGCTGGCTAACTACTGGGGAGCCTTCCCCTCGCGCCTGGCTAACCCCGAGGTGACATGGGAGACGTCTGAGCAGACCAACATCGGTCTGGACGCACGCTTCCTGCGCGGCCGTCTGAACTTCAACTTCGACTTCTACATCAAGAACACGAAGGACTGGCTCGTCCAGCCCCCCATCCTGGCCACGGCCGGCACCGGCGCTGCCTACATCAACGGCGGCGACGTGAAGAACACCGGCGTGGAGCTGTCGCTGACATGGAACGACCGCATTGGTCAGGACTTCAGCTACAACGCTGGCTTCAACCTGGCCTACAACAAGAACGAGGTGGGCAACATCCCCACCGAGGACGGCATTATCCACGGCTCCAGCTATGTGCTCTACGACAACGCTCCTGAGATTTACCGTGCCAAGAACGGCGAGCCCATCGGCTACTTCTGGGGCTTCAAGACCGCCGGCATCTTCCAGAACCAGCAGGAGATTCAAGACTGGATTGCCGCCGGCAACGGCGTGCTGCAATCAAACGTGCAGCCAGGCGACGTGAAGTACTACGACGTGAACCACGACGGCCAGATTAACGACGACGACAAGGTGAACCTGGGCAACGGTGTTCCCGACGTGACGCTGGGCTTCAACCTGGGCTTCAACTGGAAGGGCCTCGACTTCGCCGTGGTGGCCAGCGGTGCCTTCGGTCAGCAGATTGTGCAGTCCTACCGCGGCTTCACCAACACCAAGGCCAACTACACCACACGCATACTCAACCGCTGGACCGGCGAGGGCACCTCAAACGAGATTCCCCGCGTGACGGAACAGAACATCAACTGGCAGTTCTCCGACCTCTTCGTACAGGACGGCGACTACCTGCGTATCTCTAACATCACCCTGGGCTACGACTTCGCCAAGCTCATCAACCTGAAGGCCATCTCGCAGGCTCGCCTCTATGTGCAGGTGCAGAACGCCTTCACCTTCACCAAGTACGACGGCATGGACCCGGAGATTGGCTTCGGCACCGACAACTGGGTGTCGGGTGTCGACGTGGGCTACTACCCCCGTCCGCGCACCGTACTGTTTGGCGTCAACCTGAAGTTCTAACCTAATAACGACTTTACGACAATGAAGAACAAGATATTTTTCGCAGGGACGCTTGCCCTGAGCCTGGGTCTGACGGCCTGCACAGACAGTTTCCTCGACACGTCGTCGAAGACGGAGTCGAACACCGGAACATTCTATTCCTCTGAGGGCGATGCCTACCGTGCCCTCATCGGCTGCTATGACGGGTGGCGCCAGACCAACTCGGCTCCTGGCGTGGGTTTCTATGTCGCCTCCGAGGTGATGAGCGCCGAATGTTTCGGTGCCACGGGCATCGGCGACGGGCGCGGCTATCAGGCCATCGACCGCTTCGACATCTCGCAGTCGCCCTCCGACCTTAACCTCTACGAGACCGACTGGAAGAACTACTACGCCGGTGTATACCGCTGCAACGAACTCATCTCGCGCCAGGACCAGATTGCCTGGAAGGAGACCGACAGCAAGCGCGGCGAGTACCTGGGCCAGGCCCACGCCATCCGTGCCCTGCTCTACTTCGACATGGTCCGTCTCTGGGGCAGCATACCCCTGCTGACGGTACCCACCAGTGAGAACGTACCGCAGTCGGAGCCGGCCGAGGTGTTCAAGGTCATCGTCAGCGACCTGAAGTATGCTGCCGAGAACATTCCCGCCACCACCGCCGCCTACGACGGCCACATCACGAAGTATGCCGCCGAAGCGCTCCTCGCGCGCGTGTACCTATATTATACTGGCTACTACGGAGCCGAGCCTGAGGGTCTGACGAAGGCCGAGGCCCTGGCCGCCGTCGAGGATGTCATACAGTCGGGCAACTACTCGCTGGTACCTGAGTTCAAGAACCTGTGGCGGCCCTCCTCAGGTGTGCGCACCGACAAGAGCGCCGACGTGGCCACTGCCGACGACTTTATCCGTCTGACGGGCACCTACGCCGGTGACGACAACCCCGAGGTGCTGCTGTCCATGAAGTTCACCTCAACGCAGGACTACAACGGCAACAACGACGGCAACCGCTGGCTGGTGATGATGGGTGTGCGCACCCTCGACAGCCAGACCAAGCCCTTCGGCTACGGCTGGGGCTCGTGCACGGTCAACCCGGCGTTCTACGCCTCCTACCTCACTGGCGACACACGCCGCGATGCCTCCATCATCAACCTGGCTCAAGACGGCTACGACGTGGCCGAGCAGGCCAAGGATCAGCGCGAGCAGACGGGCTACACCGTAAAGAAGTACACGCCGATGGTCTACAGCGACGGCACCTGCTCGAACAGCTCCTTGGAGCACACCCAGGGATTCCAGGAGGGCCAGTACCAGGACTACGTCATCATGCGCTACGCCGACGTACTGCTGATGGCCGCTGAGCTGGGCAGCCCCAACGCCCTGACCTACTTCAACCAGGTGCGCGACCGTGCCTTCGGCAACGCCGACCACCGTGTCACCGCGCTCACGCAGGATGTCATCATGCAGGAGCGCCGCTGGGAGTTCGCCTTCGAGAGCATCAACTACTGGGACCTGCTGCGCCAGGGCATCGACAAGGCTGCACAGCAGCTCACACTCAACCTCGACGTGGTGAGCGGCGGCACGCCTGACAACATTACCATCACCGCCGAGAAGGTGCGTGCCACACGGGGCATGAGCCAGATTCCCTACAACCAGATTGTCCTCTCTAACAACGTGCTGAAGCAGAACGCTGGATGGTAAGCAAGAATAAATAACAACCAAGAAATGATACGCATTATGAAAAAGAACATATTATCATATCTACTGTTTGCGGCCGTGGCGCTTCCCCTTGGGGGAGTAGGCGGGGGCTTGCTCACCTCCTGCTCGCCTGAGGACAACTCGCTGGGCAGCAAGGACCTCAGCGCTGCCGACCTGGCCCAGGGCATCGCCTACACCGTCACCGTCGACCAGGCCACGAACACCGTTCACCTGAAGAGCCTGCTCGACAGCAAGTACACCGTGCTGTGGACACACCCGCAGGGGCGCAGCCAGGCCAAGGAGCTCGACGTGCAGATTCCCTTCGGCGGCGACTACCAGGTGACCTTCGGCGTCGAGACGCGCGGCGGCGTCGTCTATGGCGAGCCATACGCCTTCACCATCGACAACACCAACCCCGACCTGCTCACGGGCGACCTCTGGACGCTCATCTCAGGCGGTGTGGGCAAGTCGAAGACATGGGTCCTCGACCTTGATGAGAACGGCGTGAGCAAGTACTTTGCCGGACCTATGTACTTTGCCGGCACCGACGACAACTGGGCCACCAACCACGGTGGAACGGCCCCCGAGGGTGCCGACTCGTGGAGCTGGAACGCCGACTGGGCGGGCAACAGCTGGATAACGCCTGCCATGAACTTCGGCAGCATGACCTTCGACCTCGAGAACGGTGCCAACGTCGTGGTCAACGACCTGGCCAATGGAGCCAACTACAAGGGCACCTACCTCATTGACACGGAGAACTACACCATCTCGTTCAGCGATGCCAAGATGCTGCACCTGGCCAGCTACGACGGCATCGTAGTGAACTGGAGCGGCGACCTGCGCCTGTTCTCGCTGACCGAGCACACCATGCAGATAGCTGCCCTGCGCGACCCTGTCCTCTCTGGCGAGGGTGCATGCCGCCTGGTGTTCAACTTCATCAGCAAGGAGGCTTACGACGACCCGTCGCTCCTGCCTGGTGCCGGCGGCAGCAGCACGTTCCAGGAGCAGCCTATCAGCGACCCCGCCTTTGACTCGCTCAACGACCAGCTGGCTGTCACCACCTTCAGCGCCATGACCTACAAGGTCAACGAGGACGCCCCCTACGACTGGCTGTGGTGGAACGGTGCCACGGGCGCATGGCAGAGCAACGGCTTCAGTGACAAGAGCGAGTATCCCTCATGGGCACCCATCCCTGAGGGCTACGACGAGATAGCCCTGACGCTTGAGAAGACCAGCGACGACGGTGGCGAATACAGCGCCGTGCTGACCGGCGGCAGCGAGGTGGCCGGCAAGTACACCCTGAGCGGCAACACCATCACCTTCGACCAGGAGCTGGACTTCATCACCGCCGCCACCAATCGTGTAAAGCCCGTACAAATCAAGGGCACCACCTTCTACGTCATGGCGCTCGACCGTGAGGAGGGCATCCTGCAGCTCGGTGTGCCCGACGGCACCAACGCCGCCGGACAGGTCAACCAGTATGTCGTGCTCAACCTCGTGGCCCAGCCCATCGGCGGCAATGCCGATGCCGGTCCCACGAAGCTGCTCTTCGACAACGCGAAGTTCTTCTACGGCGACATTGAGGGCAACGGCAACTTCCGCCTTGAGCTGTGCAACCAGTACGGCTTCAACGGTGGCCAGACCTACAACGACCCACCCTTCAACGCCGACAAGCTGAAGTTCAAGCAGGAGCTGAGCGTCACCTTCACCATCAGCGGCCTGGGCACCCTGACGGCACCCGCCACCGCCTGCATCGGCTCGAGCATCGACTGGAGCTTCGACGGCAGCGATGTGGCTGACACACACGTCACCCACCAGAACGCACAGGTCACCGGCGACGGCACCTACACCGTGAAGCTCATCAGCGACGGCACCAAGTTCACCAGTGCCAACCTCAATGTCTTCACCGTCGACATCCTCGGCGTGGCCGACAAGCTCGACGGGCAAGATGCCACCTACATCCAGGCTGACGGCGTCACGGGCAAGTGCCCCAATGTCACGGCCACGGTGACAGAGATGACTGTACTGTAATTTTTACTCACCCTAAATGACTATCACACACATGAAGAACAAGATATTATCCGGCCTGCTGGCCATGCTCGCAGTGTGTTTCCTCGGCGCTTGCTCTGAGGAGGACGACTACACTGCTGCCACAGGCGCACTCGTCAGCGGCGTCACCACCGGCTCGTCGGAGGTGACGGCCAACACGGCCACGGTGCACGCCACCGTCAACGGCGACCTCACGAAGGTGGCATCCACCTCTTATCAGGTGTCCTTCCGCTTCGGCTCCTCGGCCGATGCCATGAGCACCACGCCCACCTCGCTCAGCGGCCAGGAGTTCTCCCTCACCGTCGACGGGCTGGTTGATAACCACACCTACTACTATCAGGCACAGCTCACCCTGCAGGGCAAGGTGACCTACGTGGGCGAGGTGAAGACGCTCGTCACCACCGACGCACAGGTGGCCACCGCCGATGCACAGCTGCTCAGCGGCACAGCCATCGGTGCACAGCTCGGCGGCACGGTGAGCAACATGCCGACGTCAGGCGACCTCGTCACCGGTGTGGCCATCGCTGCCACAAGCGACGTCGAGGCCGTGCGCAACGGGCTCATCCTGACCACCCCTGAGGCCACAGCCGCCATCAGCTTGCAGAAGCAGGGTCTGCTGCCCGGCAAGACCTACTACTACGCCGCCTTCCTCAACCTCGGTGCCGGCACCGTCTACGGCGATGTGAAGTCGTTCACCACGCCTACTCATGCGCTCGACGTCAATACCGACTTTGTCGACCTGGGCCTGAGCACGAAGTGGTGCAAGTTCAACGTTGGCGCCACGGCCGAGACAGCCCTTGGCGGACTCTTCGCCTTCGGCGACCTCACGGGCGTGAATCCTTCGATGGATGCCGAAGACTATGCCTCGGCTGACATCTACCGCACAGCTCAGGACGTGGCCAACGCCACCTACCAGCAGACCACGCTGCCCACGGCAGCCGACTTCGAGGAGCTGTTCCAGCGCTGCTCGTATGAGTGGACGACGAAGGGCGATGTCAGCGGTCTGGAGTTCACCGGTCCCAACGGCAACAAGCTCTTCCTGCCCGCCGCCGGCGAGCGCAACGGCAGCGACGTCAGCGGCGAGGGCACCCTCGGCGCCTACCTCACCGGCACCTACAACCAGTCGGCAGCCTGCCTCTCCTATCGTTTCTCGCAGAACGGCGGCGGCAAGTCCACCTCAGCCACCTATACGGCACTCTCCGTCCGTCCTGTCTCCACGGCCAAGAACGTAGCCTTCAACAAGGCGCTGCTCATCAACACCTGGCACATCGACCTCAGGGCTGACGGCAGCCATGCCCGCTTCGAAGGCCCCATGTACTTCTACGGCACTGACGACTCATGGGCCACCGTCACCAACGGCGAGCCTGTGGTGGGCGACAGCTGGAGCTGGGCACCCGACTACGCCGGCAACACCTGGATAGTGGGCGAGGATGCACGCGACTTCGGCACCATGACGTTCACTGACGACGGCAAGGTCAGCGTCACCACCGTTGCTACCGACGGCACCGCCACCACAGCCGAGGGCACCTACACCGTCGACGAGGCGGCCAAGACCGTCACCCTCAACGGTGTCGACCTGCTGGGCCTGCCCAGCCAGATTGGCAAGACGCGCGACGCCCGCACGGCTCTGAAGGTGCTCTCGCTGACCGAGGAGAGCCTGCAGATTGGCATCCTGCGCGACCCTGACCTCAGCGGCGAGGGTCCCTGCCTGCTGGCCTTCAACTACGTGCCCGACATCCTCTACGGAGGCATCGAGGTGCAGTTCACCATCTGCGACACCAACTGGGCCAGCTCCTGGCCTGACGCCATCACGCGCGTCGCCATCACGGACATCGGCAAGCAGCAGGTGGCCACCTTCAGCGGCAGCCGTGCCAACGGCATGATTGTGTTGCTCGAAGCCATCGACATGGTCGCCAAGTTCCCCAACTACATGATTCGCATTGACGACATCAAGGTCGACGGACAGAGCATCGCCTTTGACCCATCGAAGTTCCTCTATGGCGACATTGAGAACAAGGGCAACTACCGTGTGGAGATGTTCAACATCTACGGTGCCGGAACGGCCAATGACAACCCCTTCGGTGGCGACGACCACGAGAAGGTGGATGCCCTGGCCTGCAACGAGAAGGTGGAGGTCTTCTTCACCATCGTCAACCAGCCGGAGGGCGTCATCGGTCTCACCGTTTGCGACAGCAACTGGAACTCGACATGGCCCGATGCCAACACCCTCTTCAGCGCCTTCGACGGCTTCAAGCCCGTCAGCGGCCGTGACTACACCATCAGCTATGATGGTGCACGCGCCAACGGCATGATTTACCTCGTCGAGGCCAAGGGGCTGAAGGCCGCCTTCCCCAATGCCAAGATGTCGCTCAAGAGTGTCACCGTCGACGGCACGCCCCTGAGCTTCGACGCTTCTAAGATTCTCAGCGGCGACCTGGAGAACAACGGCACGTACCGCATCGAGCTGTACAACACATACGGTGGCTCGCGCGGCAACAGCGCCTTCGAAGGCGAGACGGCCGACGGCATCGTCCCCGCTCTGGGCTTCAACAATAACATCACGGTGACAGTCACCCTCGACAGTCTTTTCTAAACCATGAGTAAACACATAAAAAACTTCATTCTGCTGATGGTGGCCCTCGTGGCCACCACAGCTTTTGCGGCCTGTGGCGACGATGACGACGACCAGGGCGGCACCTCAGTGAGCGGACTGAAGCTGACCGAGAGCACACTGACCTTCACGCGCCAGGGCGGCACGCTCACCTTCAGTGCACAGGCTCCCACTCAGGTCACGGCCACCAGCGACCAGGCTTGGTGCACCGTCACGCCCGGCACCATGTCGGCCAACCTGAAGGTGACACCCATTACCGTCAGCGTGACACCGATGACCACAGAGACCACCGACCGCACCGCTACCATCACTGTCAGCGCCGGCTCGCAGTCGGCAACCGTCAGCGTGACGCAACAGTCCGGCGACGTACTGACCTTGGCTACCACTGCCTATGAGGTGGGAGCCGAGGGCGGCAGCATCGTCGTCAGCCTCACCGCCAACGGCGACTACACGGCCCAGAGCAGCGCGCCATGGCTCACCGTGGCCGACAAGGGTAGCAGCAGCATGACGCTCAGCGCCGAGGCCAACAGCGGTGGCGCACGCCAGGCCACCGTCACCCTCAGCCTGGGCCAGCTCACGGCCACCCTCACCGTGGCACAGGCAGCCGGAAAGACTGGCATCAGCGCCAAGGCCACCGACATTGCCAAGCTGATGTATCCCGCATGGAACCTGGGCAACACCATGGAGCCACCCTCGAACTCGCTCAACGCCGAGACCACATGGCAGAGCACCCGCACCTCGCAACAGATTATCGACTACGTCAAGTCGCTCGGCTTCAAGGCTGTGCGCATACCCTGCTCATGGCACGCACACGACACCAACGGGCAGATAGACCCGGCCTGGACGGCACGCGTAAAAGAGGTGGTCGACTACTGCATCAACGACGGGCTCTATGTCATGCTCAACGACCACTGGGACAACGGATGGATTGAGACCGACGGCTTCAGCGACCTCAGCGAGACCAACGTCAGTGCCAAGGCCGAGATGCTCAAGACGCTCTGGACGCAGATAGCCACCGCCTTCCGCGACTACGACGAGCACCTGCTTTTTGCCGGGCTGAACGAGCCTAACTGCGACAGCCAGGCCAAGACCGACGTCCTGCTGCGCTACGAGCAAGCCTTCATCGACGCCGTGCGCGCCACCGGCGGAAACAACGCCACGCGCATCCTCATCGTCCAGGGACCCTCGACCGACATCGACAACACCGACAGCTATTACGACATCAGCCGTCTGAACGACACCGCCGAGGGGGCACTCATGGCCGAGGTGCACTACTACAGCCCATGGAACCTGTGCGGCATGGAGAAGGACGAGTCGTGGGGAAAGATGTTCTTCTACTGGGGCAGCGGCAACCACCTCAGCGGCAGCCAGTACAACGCCAACTGGGGCGAGGAGAGCTACATGCTCGGACAGTTCCAGAAGATGAAGCGCAAGCTCGTTGACAAGGGCTACCCCGTCATCCTGGGCGAGTACGGCTGTCAGTGGCGCGACGTCAGCACGCTCAGCGGTGAGGACCAAGCCCGTCACGACGCCTCCGTCCGTCTGTTCTACAAGCTCGTCAACGAGTATGCCGTCAACTGCGGCATGGTGCCCACCGTGTGGGACATCAACCACTGTAACCAGAACGGCACCAGGGGCATGATGACCATTGTCAACCGCAGCCAGCTCACCGTCTGGGGCACGCCCGCCATGGACGGCATCACCGAGGGCATAGCGGCAGCCACATGGCCGCAATAGCCTATGGCGCCACGATGCCCTCACCGTCGCCCGGCTATGAAATTTCTATATTTATCTTACATTCTTACATTCACCACTGACTAACAGAGAGTTACGCACAGAAAAATTTTGAGCTAACTCATTGATAATCAATAGCGAATGTAAGAATGTAAGATAATTCTTTTTTTTCTTCTTCTATGCGTCTACTGCTGGCAGTGATGTACCCCGCACATACCCCGTTTAGCATTACCGCGGCCTGAACATAAGTTAAAAAGACTGCATAAAAGCGAAAAAATAATGAAGAATGGAGCGAAAGTCAGATATAATTACTAATTTTGCACGAATTTTTTACGTACATACATTAAAATAATTAGAGAAAGCAATGGACAAACTGAGTTATGCCCTGGGACTGGGCATCGGCCAGCAGCTGGCACAGATGGGTGCTGGCAAAGACATGAACATCGACGACTTTGCACAGGCCATTCGCGACGTGCTGGATGGCAACGAGCTGAAAGTGAAGCACAGCGAGGCCCAGCTCATCGTGGAGGGCTACTTCATGCAGCAGCAACAGCGCATGGCAGCTGAGAACGCCGAGAAGGGAAAGGCCGCCAAGGCAGAAGGCGAGAAATATCTGGCTGAGAACGCCAAGAAGGAAGGTGTCATCACCCTGCCCAGCGGCCTGCAGTATCAGGTGCTGAAAGAGGGCAACGGCAAGAAGCCGACGGCCAAGGACTCAGTGAAGTGCCACTATGAGGGATTCCTCATCGACGGTACCGTCTTCGACAGCAGCGTGCAGCGCGGCGAGCCCGCCGTCTTCGGCCTGCAGCAGGTCATCGCCGGATGGACCGAGGGTCTGCAGCTGATGTCCGAGGGTGCCAAGTACCGTTTCTTCATCCCCTACCGCCTGGCTTACGGCGAGGGTGGCGCCGGACAGCTCATCCCGCCCTATGCAGCACTGATTTTCGACGTGGAACTCATTGAGGTAGTATAGGAACAATCACAACATTCAATTATTCATAACAACAGTAAAATGAAAAAAATTGCTATCATGGCCGTTGCGGCCATCACACTGGCTTCGTGCGGACAGGTACGTCCGCCAAAAGCTGAAATGAAGAACAACGTTGACACACTGAGCTATGCCATCGGCTCGCAGCTGGGAAGCCAGTTCGTGGGAAGCGGCATGCTGGCACGCATGGAGGTTGACTCAACCAACTTGCCAGAATTCATGAAGGGCGTCAACGAGGCCGTCACCATGGGCCAGGACAAGGAGAAGGCCGCCTACATGGCCGGTCTGACCATCGGCTCGCAGCTGTCGCAGATGATGAACGACATGGACAAGGACTACTTCACTGAGGACACCACGAAGACCTTCTCGCGCGAGAACATGCTCGCCGCCTTCTTCCAGGTGCTCAAGGGCGACACCGCTCTGCTGCTGAAGAACGAGCAGGCAAGCATGATGTACCAGAGCCTGATGATGGAGATTCAGCAGAAGGCACGCGAGCGCCAGATGGCTGAATATGCCAAGCAGATGGAGGAGCAGTACGGCGAGAACAAGGCTGCCGGCGAGAAGTTCCTGGCTGAGAACAAAAAGAAGGAAGGCGTCATCACCACTGAGAGCGGACTGCAGTACAAGGTGCTGAAGGCCGGCAACGGCCCTGTGCCCACCGCTAACCAGCGCGTGAAGGTGGAATATGAGGGCAAACTCATTGACGGAACAGTATTCGATGCATCGTCGAAGCACGGCAACGAACCCGCAGTGTTCTCGCCCGGACAGGTCATCAAGGGATGGACCGAGGCACTGACAATGATGCCCGTTGGTTCAGAGTGGGAGCTCTACATCCCGCAGGAGCTGGCTTACGGCCCGCAGGACCAGGGCACCATCAAGCCCTTCTCGACACTCATCTTCAATGTTAAGCTGATTGGCATCGAGGAATAAATACCATGAAAAAAACACTTTACGTAGCCCTTGCACTATTCATGGCAGGGGCTACGCTTTCTACAGCCACGGCTGGAAAGAAGAAAAAGAAAGATAAGAAGGAGCCGAAGGTGGAGGCACCAGTGCCAGTGACGCTGGCCACAAGCAGCGACACGCTGAGCTATGCCGCAGGCATGATGATGACCCAGGGACTGGTGCCATTCCTGCAGCAGCAGTTCAAGGTGGACACGGCCTACATGGCTGACTTCGTGCGTGGATTCAACGAGACAGTGCTGGGCAGCGACGCACCCGCCGAGGTGGCACTGCGCGCCGGCAGGCAGATTGGACAGCAGCTGAAGAGCGACATGGTGAAACGCATGAAGCAGGAGTTCACCGACACGCCCGACAGCATCATCGAGAGCACTCTGTACCGTGGCTTTACCGATGCGCTGACAGGCGACACCACCGTCATGGTGGCCGAGCGCGCCGACCAGCTGTTCAAGGCCAAGCAGCAGCACAACAGCGAAGTGCGCATTGAGCGGATGTCCAAGCCTGGCCGTGACTTCCTGGCCGAGAACGCCAAGAAGGAGGGCGTCATCACCACGCCCAGCGGACTGCAGTACAAGGTGCTGGTGAAAGGCGAAGGACAGGTGCCCCAGGCCACTGACAAGGTGAAGGTGAACTACGAGGGAAGACTCATCGACGGCACGGTGTTCGATGCCTCGTCAAAGCATGGCAACCAGCCAGCCACCTTCCAGGCCAGTCAGGTCATCAAGGGATGGACCGAGGCACTGACCATGATGCCCGTTGGGTCAAAGTGGCAGCTGTACATACCTCAGGAGCTGGGCTACGGCGAGCGCCAGGCAGGCAACATACCGCCCTACTCTACACTCGTCTTCGACGTGGAGCTGCTGAGCATTGAGAAATAAGCTGGCAGGAATAATCACAAAGTAAGCAAAATGCGCATGTTTTACAAAAAAACATGCGCATTTTGTTGCTCAGTTCAGTATTTTTGCGTACTTTTGCTGAACAATTGAAAACACAACTTGGCAAGAGATGGAAAAAATTGACAACCTGGACAAGAGAATCCTGAACATCCTTTCGCAGAACGCTCGCATACCCTTCAAGGACGTGGCCGCCGAATGTGGCGTGTCAAGAGCAGCCATTCACCAGCGCGTGCAGCGCCTCATCGAGGGTGACATCATTACCGGCAGCGGATTCGACGTGAACCCGAAGTCGCTGGGCTACAGCACATGCACCTACGTGGGACTGACGCTGGAACGCGGCTCCATGTACAAAGAGGTGGTAAAACGGCTGCTGCACATTCCCGAGGTGGTGGAATGTCACTTCACCACTGGTCCTTACACCATGCTCATCAAGCTGTTCGCACGCGACAACGAGCAGCTGATGAACCTGCTGAACGGACAGCTGCAGGAGATTCCCGGCGTAGTGGCTACTGAGACCCTCATCTCACTGGAGCAGAGCATCAAGCGCGAGATTCCCATTCACTTCGACATCACTGATTCAGAATGAACAGATTCGACTTATCAGCACATACCGCTGCAGCCTATGACAGAAACATCCTCAGAGACGGGAGGCAACCGGTCATCGGCATCACTGCCAACTATGGCGAGCAGACAGCCAAACTGGCCGAAGGATACTACAAACGACTGATTGCCGTCGGCGCTACGCCCGTCATCATCCCCCCTTCGGCCAACAAGGCCATGCTGCTGACATTGCTCAACCGCATCGATGGGCTGCTGCTCAGCGGCGGAGCCGACATCAACCCCCTCTTCATGGGAGAAGAGCCGCAGCCACAGCTGGGCGGCATCAACGACGAGCGCGACCTGCCCGAGCTGCTCATCACCCGGCTGGCCTTCAACCGCCAGATGCCCATCCTTGGCATCTGCCGCGGAATACAGGTCATGGCCGTAGCGCTGGGCGGACGGATGGCACAGCACATCAGCACCACCATCAAGCACTCGCAGGATGCTGGTCGCGGGGTGGCTACCCACTCGGTCACCATCGCTCCCGACTCTACATTATATGATATATATGAGGGACATGGCCCGTTTGTACCCAAGGAGGCCCCCTACCCTGCCACGGTGGCCGTCAACTCGTTCCATCACCAGGCCGTCAGCGACGCCGGACCTCACTTCCGCGTGTCGGCACGTGCCGCTGACGGTACGATAGAGGCCATCGAGAGCTGCGAGCACAAGCCCTTCGTGGGGGTGCAGTGGCATCCTGAGTGTCTGGACGATCCCGACATGGACTGTCAGCCCCTGTTCGCATGGCTTGCCAACGAGGCTGGTCTCTATAGGAGGGCACAGCAGCTGCACAACCAGGTGCTGTCGCTCGACACCCACTGCGACACGCCCATGTTCTTCACACAGAACGTCGACTTCGCAAAGCGCGACCCACGCATCCTGGTGTCGCTGCCGAAGATGTACGAGGGACGGTTAGATGCCACCATCATGGTATCCTATCTGCCACAGAAGCAGTGGCACATGGAGAACGGCACATGGGTGCCCGTCAGTACCGAGGGCGAGTTTGCCTGCTCGCCAAGGCAATATGCGGACAGTATCTTTGACCAGATAGAGCAAATAGTAAGCCAGAACAGCGACGACGTGGCACTGGCCCGCACCCCTGGCGAGCTGTTGCTGAACAAAGAGAACGGGCGCAAGAGCATTATGCTCGGCATTGAAAATGGGCTGGCACTGCAGGGCAACATCAGCAATGTGCGCCACTTCGCCCGTCGCGGAGTGGTCTACATCACACTCTGCCACAACGGTGACAACGACCTGTGCGACTCGGCCAAGGGTGAACAGACACACGGCGGCGTGAGCGACTTCGGCGCAAAGGTCATCAAGCAGATGAACCGCTACGGAGTGATGGTCGACCTGAGCCATGCCCATGAGAAGAGCTTCTACGATGCACTCGACATCAGCAAGATGCCTATCGTATGCAGTCACTCGTCATGCCGGGCACTCTGCGACCACCCACGCAACCTGACCGACGAACAGATGCGCGCCCTGGCAAAGAAAGGCGGCGTGTGTCAGATAACGGCCTATCCCGGATTCCTGAGGTCTGACGAAAAGGCATCGATTATCGACTTGATGGAACATCTCGACCACGCCATCAGCATCATGGGCATTGACCATGTGGGGCTGGGTACCGACTTCGACGGCGACGGCGGGGTGCCAGGACTGGCTGACGCCAGCGAACTGACGAACTTCACTCGACAGCTGCTGAAGAAACGCTACAGCAAGAGTGACATCAGTAAGATTTGGGGAGGAAACTTCCTACGTGTAATGACACAAGTACAAGCAAACCAATGAAAAAAATACTCTTTTCAATTCTCACTACGGCAGTCATGGCAGCATGTGGAGGCGCACAGAAGAACGTAGCAGGCACAGAGAGCGTTGCACAGCAGGCAACACCTGTGGGGCCAGACTTCCAGGCTGACTCAGCCTTCGCCTTCTGTCAGAAGCAATGCGACTTCGGCCCACGCACCATGAACAGCCAGGCACACGAGCTGTGCGGACAGTGGATAGCGCAGAAGTTCCAGGACTATGGCATGACCATCACCGAGCAGCGCGCCACGCTGCAAGGCTATGACGGCACCCCACTGCTGGCCAACAACATCATTGCCAGCTACAAACCGGAATCAGCCAACCGCATACTGATTTGCGCCCACTGGGACAGCCGACCATGGGCCGACAACGACCCCGACGAGGCCAACCACGACAAGCCGGTCTTAGCCGCCAACGATGGTGCCAGCGGAGTGGCCGTGATGCTGGAGCTGGCACGTCTCATCGCCGACAGCGACTCGCTCAACATTGGCGTGGACTTCATCTGTTTCGATGCGGAGGACTGGGGAAGCCACAGCCACAGCGACTCATGGGCGCTGGGCTCGAACTACTGGGCTAAACATCCGCACAAGACGGGCTACAAGGCTCGTTTCGGCATCCTGCTCGACATGGTAGGTGGACAACAGGCACGATTCTATCAAGAGAGCTACTCGCTATACTATGCGCCACAGGTGGTCAACCTGGTATGGCAGGCAGCGGCAGTGGCAGGCTACAGCAGCTTCTTCCCCATGCAAGAGGGAGGAGGCGTCACTGACGACCATGGACCTGTCAACGAATATGCGAAGATTCCGTGCATCGACATCATCTCACACTACCCTGACGAAGAGAGTTCCTTCGGACCCACTTGGCACACCATCAGCGATGACATGGAGCACATTGACAAGAACACGCTGAAAGCAGTAGGACAAACGCTCGTACAGGTGCTTTGGAGCATCAACTCCTAATACCTAACGCACTCACAGCTGACCCGCCTCAACCATCAGCACGACTCGCTCTGTCAGCTTGTCAACGCCATCAGGGCGGTAGCCTTTTTTCAGCGACGCACCAAACATCCAAGCAAAGGCTTGCCACATGCCAGCCCGCACAGGACCGATGAAAGCCTGGATAGCCTCGTAGGCCGTGGAGTTACATTCACGGTCTACTAATTTTATCAGCAGCTTTCCCTGCGAGAACGTCAGCTGTTTCATCTTTGGCTTATACTGAGCCACCACCGAAGCCTCGACACGCTTCAGGTGCTCGTCACGCTCACGCTTCGTAGGCAGCGTCTCGACATACTCAGCCGTCTCAATCAGCATCTGGCGGACCTCCTTGGCTATGGGAAGCACCTTCTTCACATTACGGACCAGACGCGTGTAAGCCCGTTGCTGCCGCTTGTTCTTGAAGGTAGGCTCAGGATAGATGTACACGTTCTGCATCTCCAAATACTGTATGGTGTCGCCATCCACAAGTGTCTTTCCCACCTTCACCATGGGAACGAACTCTGGGTCACCGACCTCCTGCGCCAGGGCTACCACCCCAGCGCATACCATCATTAGTAGAACAAATGTACGCTTCATGCCCGCAAAATTACTCATTTCTTCACGACAAACCATCCCTAAACACCATAGTTTAACACAAATTATCACATTTCACAAAAAAAACCTCCAAAAAATTTGCGAGATAAGAAAAAACGTTGTACCTTTGCACCCGCAAATCAGAAATGACACGCGCACTGCTTCAGTAGCTCAGTTGGTTAGAGCACCTGACTGTTAATCAGGGGGTCGTTGGTTCAAGCCCATCCTGAAGCGCCTTAAAGAGAGAGTCCTGTAGATTAATGACCTACGGGACTTTTTCTTTTTCTCACATTTCAAAATTGCACCCATTTTTGAACGACCCACCCAGTCCTTTGCAGAATTAAAACTCCAGAATCCTGCAAAAGATAATCTTTGTAGAGCGTTGTCAAATACTAACGTTCTTGCTAAGGCAAGCGGCAAAACCAATCGGACAAGTTGAAAACACATAAGTTGAAAACATTTATAACCAACTGGCAACTCAATTATTTGGGCAAATGTTTTGGCCTTTGCATAATTTTCATTACCTTTGCACCCGAAGCATCAAGAGCAGTCATCTTCGGATGGACTCGCCAACCGAGCAATAACATTGAGCCACGGTGGTCAGTACGATGCGGAAGTATTAGTATCCACTTCAAAAACAAAAACGTTATGCAACAAAGTATTTATTACATCAAGTTCGCTCTGCAATTCGCAGACATGCAGATTCCCGAGTTAATAAACATCTTCAATCTCCAGGTTGGTAATCGTGGTTGGACGAGTATGCGAGCCTATCACGACAAGGCTCTCATTGACGAGTTTCAACGTCGTGGCATTAACATCGCAAGTATATACGACGGGCGTGTTATCTGCTTCGCCCACTCTGTCACATATGACACTGCCAACAACAAGCTTATTCTTGTAAACTAAGTCTTATAGTATAATAAGGTAATCCCTTGCGTCTGCTTTTGCAAGGATTTTTTCTTATGAATTCTTCCAAATTCAATTGATATTGATATGCTAAATGAACGATATACATTAAATCGAAAGTTTTTGCAACTTTTAATAGGCATAGTGTCTTTATTCTGCAAAGAAATGTGTATTTTTGTGCCATTAATCTAAAATGACTATATGGCAGGCAACAAAGATCTCAACCGCCTGATGGTGGCGCTTGTAGAGAAGGGAAGTGCTGATGAAAACCGTAAAACTGCTTGACATGGAATTCAGTTACCTCGTCAGGTTTGAAGAATTAGAGAATCAATAAGAAGGAATATGACTAAGAAAAACTCCGTAAGTCTTGAGGAACAACTATGGAGCGCTGCTGACAAACTGCGGGCAGACAGCGGACTGAAGGCATCGCAATACTCGACACCTGTGCTGGGATTGATATTCCTGCGCTTTGTTTCCATCAAATACGATCAATACAGAAATGAGATTGAAGCAGAATACAAGGCATCGCAGGGCGGACGCAACGTTAAGAAGATAGAGGATATTGCACTGGCAAAAGTTGGCTACTACCTTCCCGAAAAAGCCCACTTCGACTACCTGCTCAGTCTTCCTGAGTCGGCCGATATACCCAAGGCTATCAAGGATGCGATGGAGAGTATTGAGCACTACAAACCGGAACTGGTAGGCTCGCTGCCTAAAGACGAGTATATGGAACTGGTAGCTACCAACAGCGAGGGCGACCGTGACAGTTCGTTGGCAAAGGCACTGCTGAAGAGCATCAGCAACATCCCTGCCGACATCTCGGGCGATGTGTTCGGCAAGGTATATGAATACTTTCTCGGCAAGTTTGCCCTGAAGGAAGGGCAAGGCGGCGGAGAGTTCTTCACCCCCACCAGTGTGGTACGGCTGATGGTAGAGATGATAGAGCCCTACGGCGGACTGATCCTCGACCCTGCGTGCGGCAGCGGCGGCATGTTTGTGCAGAGTGCCGACTTCGTGAGGGAGCATCGTAAGGCTTATAAGGACACGGAGGAGCATAAGCTCGTGGTGCATGGTGTGGAAAAGGAGAAAGAGACCGTGAAGATAGCCCGTATGAACATGTTCCTGAACGGTCTGCGCAGCGAGATCGTCTGTGCCAACAGCTACTATGACGACCCTTTCGACACCTACGGACGCTTTGACTATGTGATGGCCAATCCGCCGTTCAATGTCGATGACGTGAATCTTGACAAGGTGAAGTGTCAGCGGAGATTCAGTGAGTACGGCATACCGCAAAACAAGTCGAAGAAGACGGGCAAGGGGAAGGACGACCTCACGACGGTGCCCAACGCCAACTACCTCTGGATCAACCTCTTTGCCACGGCACTGAAACCCAAAGGACGTGCTGCCTTGGTGATGCCCAATTCGGCCAGCGACGCCCGCAACACGGAGGCCGACATACGGCGGCGACTCATAGAGAGCGGTATCATCAGCTGTATGCTGTCGCTGCCACGTAATATGTTCTACACCGTCACCCTACCGGCAACGCTCTGGTTCTTCGACAAGGCGCGGACGGACGACAAGCGCGTGCTCTTCATCGACGCCCGCAACATCTTCCGGCAGATAGACCGCGCCCACCGTGAGTTCACCCCAGAACAGATACGCAACATAGCCTGCATCCGCCATCTCTATCAGGGCGATACGGACTATATGGTGCTGCTGTTGGAGCAATACGATGCGGATATAGCCAGCCTTGAAAAGGAATTAGCAGAGGCTGAGGACAGGTATGCAGCCGCCAAGGCCAAGGCCGACGAATGGCTGGCTGCCAATGAGGGCAAGCGCCTGCAGCCAGCTCTCAACCGTGAACTGCAGGAGAGCGAAGAGGAACTGAACGATGCCAAGGCCGATGTGGAGTATATGCAGTCGCAGCGCCAATGGCTGACCGACCGCTTCCCCGACGGCATCTATACTGATGTCACCGGCCTGTGCAAGGCGGCATCGCTTGACGACATTCGTGAACAGGACTATTCTCTCAACCCAGGCCGCTATGTGGGCGTGGTGATTGAAGAGGACGGGCTCACCGCCGAGGAGTTCAAGGCAGAGATGAAAAGTCGGCACGAGGAGCTGGTGAAGCTGAACGCCGAGGCCGCTGAGGTGATGGAGAAGATTGAGGGCAATATCAAATTGTTATTTGAGTAGTATGGAGTGGAAAGAAACGCATTTAGGTTCAATTTCTGAATCAATTCAAACTGGTCCATTTGGATCCCAACTTCATCAGTATGATTATTCTGAAACAGGGACTCCAGTAATCATGCCAAAAGATATGATAGGGGCATCTTTAAATGAAGATTCTATTGCAAGGATTCCTGATAATCATGTACAAAGGCTTAAGAGACATATAGTTAAGGCAGGCGATATTGTTTATTCGCGTCGAGGTGATGTAGGTCGATGTGTCCTTATAACCCAAAAGGAAGATGGGTGGATTTGTGGTACGGGTTGTCTAAAAGTAACTTTGGATACTACGAAAGTTCATCCCTCATTTGTATTCTATATTCTACAGAGAAAAGAGTCTGTTGAATGGGTTGATAATCATGCAGTAGGTTCTACTATGCCAAATTTGAACACAGGGATTCTCTCAAATATTCCTTTATTCATACCACCTCTTTCGGTACAGCAGACTATAGTTTCCATCCTCTCCAAATATGACACTCTTATCGACATCAACACTAAACGAATAAAGCTCTTGGAGGAATCAGCCCGTGAGCTATACAAGGAGTGGTTCGTCAGGATGAGGTTTCCTGGACATGAACTTACAAAGTTCGTGAAAGGGATTCCAGAGAAGTGGAAGGTAGAATTTATTGGTGATTTATGCACAACCATTGGAGGTGGTACTCCATCTACATCGAATGCTAATTATTGGAACGGAAATATTAAGTGGGTTACTCCAACCGACATCACTTCAAAACAGAGCTTACCATTAATATATATTGAAGGTAGAATAACTGAGTCAGGACTGAAAAACAGTTCTGCAAAAATGTTGCCAGCTGGAGCTATTTTGATGACAAGCCGTGCAAGTATTGGATTCTTTGGTATCTGTAAAGAACCTGTTTGTACAAACCAGGGATTCATATCTATTATACCAAATGAAAGCTTCCTCCGCATGTATATGGTATATAACTTAATGACACGAAAAGAAGAGATAGTCTCTAATGCTAACGGAGCTACATTTCTTGAGATAAGCAAGAGCCGTTTTAGGAAAATGGAGATGTTAGTCCCTGATGTAAAGACACTCTCTATATTCGAGGAAAAGTGCAGTACACTGTTTGAAACCGTGTACAATTTAGAACTCCAGAACCAGACCCTCGCTGCCACCCGCGACCGGCTCCTTCCGCGCCTGCTGAGTGGAGAGCTGAAGGTGAAAGCATAAACAGAGACCGCTATGACAGAAAAAGAACTGCAACAATATTTTCTGCTCAACTACCCTAAGGAAGATGAGAGGTGCGAGTGGAAGGAGTTTAAGAACCTGAAGAACGACTTCAACGGTAAGGAGAAGGATGACGTAATCAGTTATGTCTCAGCCCTTGCCAATATGGAAGGCGGTCACCTTGTTATAGGTATTGTGGATAAGACTTTGGAAATCGTAGGAACCGACACATACAACTACAATGTGGAAAAGGCTTGCTTGCGACTAAAAGACCAATGTGCCAATTTGCCAACGGAAGGACTTGGGGTAGAAGAATTCATAACGGAAGATACGAACAAGACGGTTTGGGTGATTCACGTACCCAAACATACAGCGAAACTGCCCGTATATGCTCATAGCAAAGCCTTTCAGCGACTTAATGATTCGCTGATTGAACTGACCATTTCGCGACGTAATGCCATACTTGAAGAAGTAAGCATGGCAGCGGACTGGTCGGCACATATCGTTGAGGATGCAACCATTGACGACTTGGAACCCCAGGCGTTGATGATGGCTCGATTCCAGTTCAAGAAAGTATATCCTGACCTCAGTGCAGAGGTAGACACATGGGATGACATGAAATTGCTGACCCATTCTGGTGTTGCCTCACATGGGAAATTGACACGTGCTGCGCTTATCCTATTAGGTAAGAGCAGCTCATCCATTCTGCTAAATCCAGCTGTGGTACAGGTGACTTGGATTCTGAAGGATGCAGAAGGCAGAAAGATCGCATACGAACACTTTGGCATGCCAATGCTTATTAATGTTGATAGAATCCTGTCGAAGATACGCAATCTCACTTTGCGCGAATTGCCTGGTGGGACGCTTTTCCCAGACGTTGAGAAGCAATATGATGACTACAGCATTCGCGAGCTGCTCCATAATTGTCTGGCACATGAGGATTACACGCTGCAAGAGCGGATTGTGCTGATAGAAGGACCTGGTTTCCTGACATTCTCCAATGGAGGTTTCTTCCTGCCGGGCACTATTCAGAACGTATTGGAGAATGGTGGCCCACAGAAATACTATCGCAACTACTGTCTCTGTCAGGGTATGGTCAGTTTCAACATGATAGATACCATTGGGCACGGCATTGAAAAGGTATTCTCTGAGCAGAAACGCCGCAAGTGTTTTCCGCCGGAATACACCATTGACAATGAGGCGAAAGAGGTTTCCGTCAAGGTCTATGCACGTGATTATCATGATGCAGAAGACTCTTTTATGACGTCAGAAAAGAACATAGAGCGTCATAATAACGTCATAAAAGCATCAGGAAAACGACAGGAAAACGACAGAAAAGAATTAACAACGACACAAGAACTTATGCTATTAGCCATGCGTAGAGATCCAGACATCACCATTGGAGATTTATCTGAGTTAGTACGTATTTCAACAAGAAATGTTGCACGGAATATCAAGAAACTGCAAGAACTCGGCCGTCTGCAACGAGTCGGAGGCAGGAAAACTGGCAAATGGATTGTATTAAATTAAACATTACGCTACGATGAAACATTTTATCAGTGAGGATGACATAGAAAGGGCATGTATAGAAGTGTGTACCGACAACCTGGGGTACAAGACCTACAACTGCATGGACACAGACCATCTGCATCGCAAGAGCGAGCGGGAGGTGCTGTATGAGTATCGCGTGAAACGATGCCTAAGGAAAATCAATGCCCATCTTACTGACAGGAAGGAGGGCCTGAGCGACGAGGAGATTGACGAGGCCTACTATAAATTGGCGAACCTGGACTACTCTACAGACCCCAAGCAACTCAACCGGGAGGTGATGAACATGATACGTACGGGCGTTGAGGTGAGGATAAAAAAGAAGAACGGCAAGACCGAGAAGGAGACGCTGCAGTTTATTGACTGGGAGCACCCTGAGAGCGAGAACAACGACTTCATGGTGGTCAACCAGTTGTGGATTCAAGGCGATGTGTATAGGTTGCGCCCTGACGTTATCGTCTATGTCAACGGCATTCCATTAGTGACAATAGAACTGAAGGACAGCAACGTCAACGTGAGAGAGGCATACGATGACAATCTGACGAGATACAAGAGCGCCATTCCTCAGCTGTTTGCCTATAACGCCTTCCTCGTGGCCAGCAACGGCATCCATACGAAGGTTGGCCCTACGTATGCGTCGTGGAACTACTTTAAGCCGTGGCTGAGGCAGGAGGACGGGCAGCATCTCAACAAAAAGTTCAAATCACAGGTCGAGGAAACAGGTCGCAGTCTTGACTACCTGTTGTTGGGGTTGCTCGATAAGCAGAAACTCTTAGATTATGTGCAGAACTTCATCATGTACCATAAAGGTAATAAGATATGCGCCCAGAACCACCAGTTCCTTGGTGTGAATGCTGCCATTGAGCGGTTCAAGTACGTGATGAGCCCTGAGGTGAAAGAAGAGGACCGGGGCAAGATGGGTGTGTTCTGGCACACACAAGGGGTAGGCAAGAGCTTTTCCATGGTGTTCCTCGCACGGAAGATTGTGCGACAGTTCTCAGGCAATTACACTTTTTTAATAATAACCGACCGTAAAGACCTGGACAACCAGATCTACGGCAACTTCCTGCACTGCGGCTTTATGACCGAGTCGGATGACTGTCGTCCGAAGGATAGCGCAACACTCCGCCAGCAACTGGGCCAGAACAAGAAGATACTCTTCACCCTGATCCAGATGTTCCGCTACGACAAGGGTAAGGAATATCCGCTTCTCTCTGAGCGCAGCGACATCATCGTGTTTATCGACGAGGCTCACCGCACACAATATAAAAGCCTGGCTGAGAATCTTCGTGCCGGCCTGCCCAATGCCCAGTACATGGCCTTTACCGGTACACCTCTGTTCGGCAGCAAGAGGCTGACCAACAAATGGTTTGGGAAGACGGTGTCGGAATACAACTTCATAGAGGCAGTGGGTGATGAGGCTACCGTTCGCATGACGTATAGCAACCACCTGCCCGAGATGCAAAACCAGAACCCGACATTCTCGGACGACTTTGCCGAGATTGTGGCCAGCGACTTGCATACCGATGCGGAGCGGGAGAAACTGGAGAATGAGTTCGCCACTCAGTTTGAGGTGCTGAAGCGTCCCAGCCGGCTGAAGTCTATCGCCAAGGATATCGTTGAGAATTTCCCGTATCGAGGCTATCTGGGAAAGGGCATCGTGGCGTGCGTGGATAAATATTCGGCTGTGAGGATGTACGACTATCTGAAGGAGGCTTGGGAAGATGAGATAAAGAGCATTAACAAGCGTCTGATGGAAATGGAACAAGGCACGAAAGCATATAAAGAGCTGCTGACAACAAGGAAGTGGATGCAGGAGACGGACATGGCTGTCGTAGTGTCGGAGGAAGCCGGAGAGGAAGAAAAGTTCAAGCAGGAGGGTCTCGACATCAAGCCGCATCGAGAGCGCATGAACGCGGTCAACGAAGAAGGGCAGACGTTGGAGGACCTTTTCAAGGCCGACGACAACACGCTGCGGCTCGTCGTTGTCTGCTCTATGTGGCTGACAGGGTTTGACGCTCCAACAGTATCTACCTTGTATCTTGACAAGCCAAGCGTGGGGCACACGCTGATGCAGATCATAGCCCGTGCCAACAGGAAAACCGACTTTCTGGATGTGTTCGGAAGGGAGAAGAAGTTCGGAAAAATCATTTCCTACTGCAATGTCTTTGGAAATCTCAAGAAGGCTCTTGCTGTCTACGGCGATGATGCGGATGAAACGGGCGCGGAAGGGGAACTGCCTGAGGAATACACGGCTGCGATGACTCCCGAAGAACTGTACAAATCGTTGAGGGAGGCTATAGATGAATGCGTCGCCTGGTGTACTGATTATGGCGTAGAGCTTGGGCGTATCATGAAGAAAAAGACTGTGTTCTCACAAATAGACGAGTTCCAAAGATACGCAGACATCCTGTTGAATCCGTCAGAAAGAAGGGCGCGGTTCAATGTATATGACAACACCATCAGCGCGTTGTATAACGAATTGCTGCCAGAAATCTTAAAAAGGAAGAGTGAGTTCAAGATGGCTGAGGTCATCCATTATCTGCGGCAGGTCATGGACAACAATATCGACAGTGGCAACATGGACTCTGCCCGCCGGAAGGCCACAAGGCTGCTCGACATCAGTATTGTGCCTAAGGAGCCGGCAACCATGGCTGCAGAGGAAAGGGCCGAAACATACGCTGGCGCAAGTGAGACACTTGCGTACCCGATAAAGATTTACAAGGAGTATGACCTCACCCTGCTGGACTACGACAAGATGCGCGAGGATTTTAAGACATGTCCACACAAGAACATGGAGATAAGGAATCTGTCGGAGTACATCGGTCACAAGCTGGAGATGATGCTGTCGCAGAATGGTGAGCGCAGGAGTTTTGCTGAGAGATTCCAGGACATCATCAACAGATATAACGCAAGCAGCGATGGCGCTGAACAGGCGTTTGACGAACTGTCAGACCTTATAAGAAGGATGACAGAAGAAGAACAGCGGGCATCGCGCGAGGGGTTGACAGAGGAAGAGCTGGAAGTGTTTGACATCCTGAAGAAAGACAAGATGACCAAGGCTGAGACCATACAGGTGAAAACCGCAGCAAGGAGTCTTCTTGCAAAGATGAAAGAGAAGAAGCAGGAACTATTCCCTCAATTCTGGTACAAGGATTCCTCTTTGCTGCGAAATGTGTATATCTTTATCGGTGACGAGCTGGACAGCATGCTTCCTCCATCATACGACACTGAATTATTTAGTGAGAAAAAGGAAAGAGTTTATCGGCAGGTCGTCCAAAGGGCCTCTGAAAATAGAATGTATGCATAGATGAAGCCTTGTCACAATGCAAGGAAAAGGTTGTGCCTGCTGAATGAATTAAAAAAGCTTTGATATTGATGTATACGCCAAACCAGATACTCAAATCAAATTTCGGATACGGCTCCTTCCGTCCTTTGCAGCAGGATATTATCAATCATGTGCTTCAACGAAAGGATGAGCTGGTGCTGATGCCGACAGGTGGCGGCAAGTCGATATGCTTTCAGATACCTGCCATATGATACGGAGAGTATACTCGAAGTATGGATTCGTTGAAGTTCCAGAATGACGGCAGCTTCTACGAGGGAGACTACAAAGAGTATATTACTGGTGAGAAGACTCCCAAGAGCTATCGCAATCCTGCACTTGTGAAGGCTATGGTGAACATCAAGATGATAGACACGCAAGGCTATGGTATCCACAAGATGTACCAGAGCCAGAAAGACCGCTATCTGCCAATGCCAGACTATGACCTGTCAACAGCGGATGAAGTCATTCTCAATCTGCCTGGCACCATCATCGATGAGAACTACAGCCTAATGTTGCTTGCCAATCAGGATATGTCGCTGACTGATGCCGTGTTGCTGGATCAGGTGCAGAAAGGTAAACCTATAAGTGACAACGCTATAAAGAAGCTGAGGAAGGAAGGGCTGATAGAAGGTCGTAAACCTCACCTGTATGTCTCAAAGCAGATTGCTAAGGCAACTAATACACAGGTGGAATATACTTTGAAAAAGGGGTTCAACGACGCAGAATGTCAGGAGTGGATTATGAAAGCCCTTAACGACCACAAGGTGCTAAGTAGGAAGCAGATTAACGAACTGCTCTGGAATAAGCTGCCTGTAGATTTTACGGACACTCAACGTCTAAATAAAATAGGGAACCTCCTAATGAGAATGAAGCGAGATGGGGTAATTAAACTTGATGAGAAACGTATGTGGCATGCGTTATAAATTTACGTGAGTTTACGCGAGATTTACGCGGCTTTTAACGTGAGTTCGACGTAAGAAAAGTGTCCAAAAAGTTGTAGGAGTGAAATATTTTTTTGTACCTTTATAGATGAAAATCAAACAGATACAAATAACATCCACTCCTATGACGGTGGGAAGATGGAGGCCGGAGAGACACCTGAAGAGGCGCTGAAGCGCGAGATATGGGAGGAGTTAGAGACGCAGATTGCGGTGGAGCGGTTTGTGGAGACGGTGGAGTGGGATTACCCGCAGTTCCACCTGACGATGCACTGTTACTTGTGCCATGTGGTGAGCGGGCATCTGCACCTGAAGGAGCATGAGGCGGCCTGCTGGCTCAAGGAGGATGAGCTGGACAGTGTGAAGTGGCTCCCTGCTGACGCAGAGGTGGTCGATACATTAAGAGCCTTGAGCCCAATTTAAAAAGGGACTATACATCTTCTTCCCTTTTGGCGCTATGCCATCGCGCCCCCAGGAGTAGGGGAGCAACTGCGCCTTTTTAAAATGGTCTTTTAGTTCCGCAAGTTCCGTAAACTATCAGACTGTAGTAGTAGCCCGCGCAAAAGAATGCGCACTAAGTGCACCTTTGGGCCTTAGTCGACTGTCTTGCAGATTGTTGGCAGGTGCTCCAACTGCCCTCGTTGGTGCACCAACGAGCACCTGATGGTGCACCTGGGCACAGCCGGTAGGCTTCTGGCAACAATAAATGGGCACTTTTTTGTGAAATTCTCGAGAGAATTTGCCAATAAGTCGGCCCTTTACGAGAATAAGTCATTGAGTTGTTGCAATAAGTCGGCTCTTTACGGGAATAACTCATGGAGTTATTGCAATAAGTCGGCTCTTTACGGGAATAACTCATTGAGTTATTGCAATAAGTCGGCCCTTTTTGGCATCAACCTTTTTTCTGGTGCTCCATTGGTGCGGCAAAAAGAAGGTTGGAGCACCTGCCAATGTGTTGGGGCGCAGGCGCTTATCCGCGAAAGGTGCACTTGGTGCTCTGTCATTTGCTACTACTTAATATTCGTAAAATGGCGTTAAATGTGTGTTAACGTCTTTGCATGCCTGGCGCAAGCCCTTACCTTTGCCACCGCTTAAACAAAAAAACTTTCAAGCCTATGAAAACAACAATGATGATTCTGAGCATGGTGTGGCACATGATGCACAGCCTGCTCTTCAGGCAGAGATTGCCTCAGTCTATGATGGAAAAGCCAGTGCACTTGCCCAGAGCGCAGGTCTGAAGGAACAGCAGCAGGTGAAGGGCCACCTGTGCCTGCCGCTCCACGAAACGGTTGTAGGAGACCGTATGGGGAAAATCCTTGCGCATATGCTGGCAGACGTAGCCGAGGTAGAAGGACTTGAGGTCGCGGAAATGCATGGCGTGGAACAGCACCAGTATCGTCATCACCTCGCTGTCGGAAAGACGGCACGGACGGTTGCGACGCCTCTTGCCTGAGGTGTCAACTAGATGTTTTTTCAACTCTGGAGTAAAATATTTGCAGAATTCGTCGAGAATACAGAAAATTTCTATTAAATTTGCAGCCGTCATAGGAGTGGATGTTATTTGTATCTGTTTGATTTTCACCTATAAAGGTACAAAAAAATATTTCACTCCTACAACTTTTTGGACACTTTTCTTA
>CAMVKN010000033.1 GCA_947168045.1 uncultured Prevotellaceae bacterium | reverse complement strand
TATTTATTCTCATTCGTGGCAAGAATTATTCTCATCATTCTCATTCGTTTCTTAATTCATGTTTCTGAAGCTCTCTATTCTCGCGCAGAGGCGCAGAGTATATTATGTTTTCGCCGAGTTTTCAATTCATGAGCAGAGTTCCCAGAGGCGACCGGAACGGTCGCATCCTCCCTAAACTCTTAACTTAGAAGTATTACTCTAAAGCGACTATATGTGTAACTCTGCGACTCTGCGCGAGAATAAAATGTCACTTTTTGCTAATAATTTGTAAAAACATGGGGCTGATGATTGCTGTTACGGAAAAAAATGGTACTTTTGCAAGCTCAAAATGCCGTGTGCGTGCACTGCGTACGTTGACACAAAGACGAATCAAGAAAAATATCAATCTTGCAAGAAAACAACTAAATAGGTATGAAAAAGAAAACTTTTTTGATGGCAGCCGTCGTGGCCACAGCACTCTGTTCGTGCGGTGGCGGCGGCATGCCGAGTTTTGGCGACAATGAGTACCCCATTGAGGAGGTGAAGGTGTCATCGACCGAGATGCAGACCACCTACCCCGCCACCATCAACGGCATCCAGGATGTTGAGATTCGTCCTAAGATGTCTGGATTCCTGACACAGATTAACGTGACGGAAGGTCAGACGGTTCAGGCGGGCCAGCTGATGTTCGTCATTGACAACGAGACCTACCAGGCGCAGGTGCGCCAGGCACAGGCCACGGTGAACACCGCACAGAGCCAGGTGAACACCGCCAAGCTGACGTATGAGAACTCGAAGCAGCTGTTTGACAACCGCGTCATCGGCGAATATGAGCTGCAGACGGCCGAGAACTCGTTTAAGAGCGCCCAGGCCCAGCTGGCCCAGGCCCAGGCCGCACTGGCCTCAGCCAAGGAGAACCTGTCGTTCTGCTATGTGAAGAGCCCCGCCACGGGCGTGGTGGGCACGCTGCCGCTGAAGAAGGGTGCGCTGGTGAGCGCCAGCAACGTGCTGACGCACGTGAGCGACATCAGCCAGATGGAGGTGTACTTCTCCATGACCGAGAAGGACATGCTGACGATGTCGAAGGGCAACAGCAGCCTGGTGGAGCAGTTCCCCGCCGTGCGCCTGCAGCTGGCCGACGGCAGCACCTACGGCTATGAGGGCCACGTGAGCGCAATCAGCGGTGTCATCGACCAGTCTACAGGCACGGTGCAGATGAAGGCCATCTTCCCCAACCCCGACCGTCTGCTGAAGAGCGGTGGCTCGGGCACCATCATCATTCCTCACCAGAACGACGGCGCCATCATCGTGCCGCAGAGCGTGGTGATGGAGGTGCAGAACAAGAAGTTCATGTACCTGTTAGGCGACAGCAACAAGGTGGCCTACACCGAGATTACCGTTGACCCGAAGGACGACGGCCACAACTACATCGTGACCAGCGGCCTGAAGGTTGGCGACAAGTATGTGACCAACGGCATCACGAAGCTGCAGGACCAGATGGTCATCGTGCCCATCACGCCGCAGCGCTACCAGGAGAAGATTCAGGAGCAGGCCAAGGCCATGAGCTCGGGCGAGATTGTGGATGCGATGAAGAAATAAAAGCCCCTTCCCCTGCCCTCCCCCAAGGGGAGGGAGTAGTTACATTTGCTAATGGACTTATTTTCAACTTAAAAATAGTGCCCCTATAACCTCCAGGTCTATATACTCCTCCCCCGAGGGGGAGGCAGGGAGGGGGGCTTCAAATTATGACATTTACAAACTTTATCAAGCGCCCGGTGCTGTCGACGGTGATTTCCATCCTCATCGTCATCCTGGGTTTCATCGGACTGCTGTCGCTGCCTATTGAGCAGTATCCCGACATAGCACCGCCCACGGTGGTGGTGTTCACCAGCTATCCCGGCGCCGATGCCGAGACGGTGAAGAACTCAGTCATCACGCCTCTGGAGGAGAGCATCAACGGTGTGGAAGGCATGGACTACATCTCGTCGTCGGCATCCAGCGGCTCGGCCAGCATTCAGATTCTGTTCCGCCAGGGCATGAACGCCGACATGTGTGCGGTGAACGTACAAAACCGCGTGCAACAGGCGCTGGCGCTGCTGCCCGCCGAGGTGACGCAGATTGGCGTGACGGTGATGAAGCGCCAGACCAGCCAGGTGCTGATGTTCACCCTGACGAGCGACGGCCGCTACGACGACGAGTTCCTGACGAACTATAACAACATCAACATCGTTCCGGCCATCAAGCGTATCCAGGGTGTGGGCGACGTGCAGAGCCCGGGTCTGAAGACCTATTCTATGCGCGTGTGGCTGAAGCCTGAGGTGATGAAGCAGTACAACCTGATGCCGAGCGACATCACCGCCCTGATGGCCGAGCAGAACATTGAGGCCGCCCCGGGTAACTTCGGTCAGGAGAGCGACGTGGCCTACGAGTATGCCATGCGCTACACCGGCCGTCTGAAGACCGCCGAGGAGTTTGGCAACATCATCATCTCGAGCGACGCCAATGGCAACACCCTGCACCTGAGGGACGTGGCGAAGATTGAGCTGGGCGGCCAGCAGTACACGGTGTCGATGAAGAACAACAACATCCCGTCGGTGATGGGCATGGTGCAGCAGATAGCCGGCTCGAATGCCAACGAGATAGCCAAGCAGGTGAAGGCCGAGCTGGAAGAGCAGCAGAAGCTGATGCCGCCGGGCATGTACTATAAGATTAACTATGATGTGACGGAGTTCCTCTACGCCAGTATCGAGGAGGTGGTGTTCACCCTGCTGATGACGCTGGCCCTGGTGTTCCTCGTGGTCTACATCTTCCTGCAGGACATGCGCTCGACGCTCATCCCGCTCATCGCCGTCCCGGTGTCGCTCATCGGTACGTTCTTCTTCCTCAGCGTCTTCGGCTTCTCTATCAACCTGCTGACGCTGTCGGCCCTGCTGCTGGCCATTGCCATCGTGGTGGACGACGCCATCGTGGTGGTCGAGGCCGTGCACGCCAAGCTGGACCAGGGCTACAAGTCGCCGCTGACGGCGAGCATTGACGCCATGAACGAGATTTCGGGTGCCATCATCTCCATCACGCTGGTCATGGCCTCGGTGTTCATCCCCGTGTCGTTCATCGGCGGCACCACCGGTACCTTCTACCGCGAGTTCGGCGTGACGATGGCTGTCAGCATCTTCATCTCGGCCCTGAACGCCCTGACGCTGTCGCCGGCCCTGTGCGCCATCTTCCTGAAGCCTCACGATGCTGACGGCAAGGAGAAGAAGCTGAGCCGCGTGGACCGCTTCCACTTAGCCTTCAACACCGCCTACGACAAGGTGCTGAACAAATATAAGAAGCGTGTGGAGAAGAGCGTGCACCGCCCGTATGTGATGCTGGGCGTGGTGGTGCTGGGCATCGTTGCCCTGGTGGCCACGATGTTCACCACGAAGACCGGTCTGGTGCCCGACGAGGACACCGGCACCGTGTTCTGCACCATCAGCATGCCGCCTGCTACGTCGGTGGCCCGCACCAAGCAAATCATCAGCGAGGTGGACAGCATCCTGGCTGCCGACCCCGCCATCCAGAGCCGTGAGCAGATTCAGGGCTATAACTTTATAGCCGGTGCCGGTAGCGACCAGGCCACGTTCATCATCAAGCTGAAACCGTTCAGCGAGCGCCAGAAGGGCTTCTTCTGGAAGCTGAGCGGACTGTGGCAGGGCGACGGCATCTACCGTTTCTTCCTCAACCCCTACGAGTCGACGGGCGTCATCGCACAGATATTCCTGAAGACGGCTCACATCAAGGACGCCAAGATTCTGGCCTTCGCACCGCCTATGATTCCCGGTTTCTCGGCCAACAGCGGTGTGTCGATCGTGATGCAGGACCGCACGGGTGGCTCGTTAGAGAAGTTCTACGGCGTCGTCACCGACTACATCGCCGAGCTGAACAAGCGTCCTGAGTTCCAGATGGCCCAGACCAGCTACAACCCCAGCTACCCGCAATACATGATTCATGTGGACGTGGCCAAGTGTAAGCAGAGCGGCATCTCGCCCCGCGTGGTGCTGTCGACGCTGCAGGGCTACTACGGCGGTCTGTATGCGTCGAACTTCAACGCCTACGGCAAGCTGTACCGCGTGATGGTGCAGGGCACGCCTGAGTCGCGCATGACGTCGGAGAGCCTGAACAATATTTATGTGCGCACGCCGCAGGGCATGGCTCCGGTGAACGAGTTCTGCAGCATTGAGCGCGTCTATGGCCCGACGAACATCAGCCGCTTCAACCTCTTCACCAGTATCAACGTCACTGCCACGGTGGCCAGCGGCTACTCAACGGGTGAGGCCATCAAGGCTGCCCAGGAGGTGGCTGCCGACATGCTGCCCGCGGGCTACACCTACGACTACCAGGGCCTGACGCGTGAGGAGGCCAAGTCGACCAACTCGACGGCCATCATCTTCCTGCTCTGCTTCATGTTCATCTACCTCATCCTGGCTGCACAGTACGAGAGCTACATCCTGCCGCTGGCCGTCATCCTCTCGGTGCCCTTCGGCCTGGCTGGCTGCTTCCTGTTCACCATGCTCTTCGGCCATGCCAACGACATCTACATGCAGATATCGCTCATCATGCTGATAGGCCTGCTGGCCAAGAACGCCATCCTGATTGTGCAGTTCGCCCTGGAGCGCCGCCAGACGGGCATGGCCATCACCTGGAGTGCCATCCTGGGTGCCGCCGCCCGTCTGCGTCCTATCCTGATGACGTCGCTCGCCATGGTCGTGGGCCTGCTGCCGCTGATGTTCGCCAGCGGCGTGGGCAAGAACGGCAACCAGACGCTCGGCGCTGCTGCCGTGGGCGGCATGCTCATCGGCACGCTGTGCCAGGTGCTCGTCGTTCCCACACTGTTCGTCATCTTCCAGAGCCTGCAGGAGAAGCTGCGCCCGATGAAGTTCGAGGGAGACGAGCAGAACCCCGACGTCAACACCGAGCTGCAACAGTATGCGAAGCGACCCGTAGAATACAAGATTGAGAAATAAAAGGCCCACCCAAGCCCTCCCAAAGGGAGGGATGTTAAGATAGATAAAGCAATTATGAAAGTAAAATTATTGAAACGAATATACAATAGCATAGCTAACTTAAAGCCCCTCCTTTGGGGAGGGGTTGGGGTGGGCTTGCTGCTGTCAAGCTGCGGTCTGTACGAAAAGTACGAGCGACCTGAGGTGAATACCACTGGGCTGTACCGCGACACGGTCAGCGACGTTGACACGCTGCTGCTGAACACCGACCCCAACTTCGGGCAGATGCCCTGGCGCGAGGTGTTCACCGACCCGAAGCTGCAGTCGCTCATTGAGATGGCCTTGGAGAACAACGCCGACCTGGCCAACGCCGCCCTGAACGTGAAGATGATGGAGGACATGCTGAAGGTGGCCAAGCTGGCCTACCTGCCCGGCGTGGCCATCGCCCCCCAGGGCACCATCAGCCGCGTGATGACCGACGGTGCGTCGACATCGAAGACCTACCAGCTGCCCATCTCGGCCTCATGGAACATCGACCTCTTCGGCAATATCCTCGCCACGAAGCGCTCGGCCCAGGCCCAGCTGCTGATGACGAAGGACTATCAGGTGGCCGTGCAGACACAGATTATCAGCGGTGTAGCCAACCTGTACTACACGCTGATGATGCTGGACGAGCAGCAGGCCATCGTCACCGACATGGAGAGCCTGGTAAAGGAGACGTGGGACATGATGAAGCTGCAGATGGAGCTGGGCCGTGCGCGCAGCACCAGCGTGCAGAGCGCCGAGGCCAGCTACTATCAGATTCAAGGCCAGGCCGTGGACATCAAGCGCCAGATTCGTGAGACGGAGAACGCCCTGTCACTGCTGCTCGGCGAGGCCGGCCACCGCATCGACCGCGGACAGTTCTACAACCAGTCGCTGCCCTCGAAGTTCTCAGCCGGCGTAGGTATCGAGCTGCTGACAAACCGTGCCGACGTGCACGCTGCCGAGATGCAGCTGGCACAGTGCTTCTACGACGTGGAGTCGGCCCGCTCGAAGTTCTACCCCAACATCACCATCACGGGCAACGCCGCCTTCACGAACAACCTCGGTGCCGTGGTCAATCCCGGCAAGTGGCTGCTCTCAGCCATCGGCAGCCTGACACAGCCCATCTTCCAGCACGGACAGATAGTGGCCGGTCTGCGCGTGGCCAAGGCAAAGCAGGAACAGGCTTTCAACACCTGGCAGAACACCATCCTGAAAGCCGGCAACGAGGTGAGCAATGCCCTGCTGACCTATAACAGCAGCGAGGAACGCAGCCAGCTGGACCAGAAACAGGTGGACGTGCTGACGAAGAACGTGGAGGACACCCGCCAGCTCTACACCTCGAAGGGCAGCAGCTATCTTGAGGTGCTCTCGGCCCAGTCGAACCTGCTCAACGCCCGCATCACGAAGGTCAGCGACGACCTGAAGAAGATGCAGGCCGTGGTCAGCCTCTATCAGGCACTGGGCGGCGGAAGCCACTAAAAGCCCCTCCAAGCCCTCCCGAAGGGAGGGATGTTAGAATGATAACACACCTTATTTTCTCTATCGAAAAGATTCAATGAGTATGAATAGCAATTCAGCAGAAAATGTAACCGGACATCCCTCCCTTCGGGAGGGCTTGGGTGGGCTTGGAATCTCGCCCAAGGCTAAGATCGGCAACAACTGTAAGATATTCCCCTTCGTCTACATCGAGGATGACGTGGTCATTGGCGACAACTGCATCATCTTCCCCTTCGTGAGCATCCTCGATGGCACTCGCATGGGTGACCACAACAAGATTCACCAGGGCAGCGTCATCGGTGCCCTGCCGCAGGACTTCGACTTCCGCGGTGAGAAGTCGGAATGTATCATCGGCAACAACAACATCATCCGCGAGAACGTGGTCATCAACCGTGCCACGCACAACGGCGGACAGACCGTCATCGGCAACGACAACGTGCTGATGGAGGGTGCACACATCAGCCACGACACGAAGGTGGCTGACCGCTGCGTCTTCGGCTACGGTACGAAGATTGCCGGCGACTGCATCATCGAGGACGGCGTCATCTTCTCCTCGTCGGTCATTGAGAACGCCAAGACACGCGTGGGCCAGGGAGCGATGATTCAGGCCGGCACCACCTTCTCAAAGGACGTGCCGCCCTACATCATCTGCACGAAGCGCTCGGAGTATGGCGGTGTGAACTACACCATGGGCAAATACTACGGTGTGGACGAGAAGACGCTGAAGCACATCGCCAATGCGTACCGACTGGTGTTCCACGGCCAGACGTCGCTCTTCGACGCCATCCTACAGATTGAGCAGCAGGTGCCCGACGGTCCTGAGATACGCCACATCATCGAGTTCCTGCGCTCCTCGGAGATGGGTATCATCACGAAGCTGTAAGCCAGCGAAGTGACGAAAAAAAAGCAAAGGCGACCCGTTACTGGGTCGCCTTTGCTTTTTGCCGCCTGACCTTGAACCGGTCGAAGCCTTCGCCATAGACACCGATGACGGCACTCTGCGAGACAAAGGCCTTGGGGTCCACCTCGTTGATGATGCGGAAGATGACATCGCTCTGCCGGCGCTTGGCCAGCACAAACAGCATCTTCACCTCACGGCCGGAATAGAAGCCGTGGGCATCAATGATGGTGCAGCCACGATGCGGCTCCTTGTTGATGCGCTGGCCTATCTCCTGATACTTGTCGCTGATGATGAAGAACTGGACACTGCGGCGCATGCTGTTTACCACCTGGTCGATGCAGAAGGCAGTGACGTAGAGCACGACGTAGCCATAGATGACCTTCTCCCAGTCCTTCAGCACGAAGTAAGAGCTGGTGATGATGACGACATCGCAGATGAGGATGACACGGCCCAGCGAGATGTCACGATATTTGTTGACGATGGCGGCAATGATGTCAGTGCCACCCGTAGAGCCGTTGTTCGACAGGCCAAGCCCTACGCCGCAGCCGCAGAACACGGCACCGATGATGGCGGCCATGAACGGCTGGTCAGCCAGCAGGTGTGCGTTGTAGTTCTCGGAAACGATGCCTACGGCCAGGGTCAGCACGACGACGGCGAAGATGGTCTTCACACAGAAGCGCAGACCCAAGATGCGGAGTGCGAAGAGCAGCAGCACGGCGTTGATGACGAAATAAGAGAGCTGCACGGGGATGCCCGTGGCCCAGAAGAGAATGCTCGTCACACCGGCCACACCACCCGTGGTGATGTTGTTGGGCAGGAGGAACACGGCCCATCCTATACAGTATGAGAGCATGGCGATGAGAATCATCGCATAGTCTTTTGACTCAGACCAAATGAGTGCCTTACTTTCGGTGGTCATTGTTTTTATGGGAGTTTTTTGGGATTTCTGGGAGTGCTGGGAGTGCTGAGAGTTCTGGGACTGCTGGGAGTGCTGAGACTACTGGGAGTGCTGAGAGTGCTGAGAATACTGGGAGTGCTGGGAGTACTGGGAGATTATACCTGCTGCATGTCGTGGAGCTTCTTGTAATAGCCATCCTGGTTGATGAGCTCGTCGTGAGTGCCACGCTCAACGATGCGTCCCTCGTGCAGCACACAAATCTCGTCGGCGTTCTTGATGGTCGACAGACGGTGGGCGATGGCCACAGTGGTGCGCGTCTTCATCAGTCGCTCCAGGGCCTGCTGCACCAAGCGCTCGCTCTCAGTGTCAAGGGCGCTGGTGGCCTCGTCAAGGATAAGGATGGGTGGGTTCTTCAGGATGGCTCGGGCTATGCTGACGCGCTGGCGCTGACCGCCGCTGAGACGCCCGCCACGGTCGCCGATGTTCGTGTCGAAGCCGTGTTCCGACTGCATGATGAAGTCGTAGGCGTTAGCAATCTTGGCTGCCTCAGCGATAGCAGAAGCCTCAACAGCCCCACCCCCGACCCCTCCCGCGGGGGGGAGGGGAGTAGATAGTTCTGCCGTTGCAGCCTCACCCCCGACCCCTCTCCGAATGGAGAGGGGAGTAGATAGTTCTGCTGCGTCATTTCCGCCTTGAGAGTATATCCTCCCCTCCCCCCCGCGGGAGGGGCCGGGGGTGGGGCTGTCGGGGGTGGGGCTTCCAAATGCAATATTGTTCCTGAACGTGTCGTTGAACAGGATGGCCTCCTGGTTGACGTTGCCGATGAGCTGGCGCAGGTCGTGCAGACCCAGGTCCTTCACGTTGATGCCGTCGATGAGCACCTCACCCTCCTGTACGTCGTAGTAGCGGGGTATGAGGTCGACGAGTGTCGACTTGCCGCCGCCGCTCTGCCCTACCAGCGCCACCGTCTTGCCCTTGGGGATGACGAGGTTGATGTCTCTGAGCACCCATGTCTCACCGTAGCGGAAAGAGACATTGCGGAACTCTATCTGATGCTCAAACGAGCTGATGTGCTTCGGATGCTCCGGCTCCTTGATATCGCTTTCAGCCATCAGAATCTTGTCGATGCGCTCCATGGAGGCCAGACCCTTGGGGATGTTGTAACCCGCCTTCGAGAAGTCCTTCAGTGGCTGGATGATACTGTAGAGGATGACCATGTAATAGATGAACGCGGGACCAGTAAGGGCGTGACCGTTGAGCACGAGGATGCCACCGAACCACAGGACGATGATAATCATCACCGTGCCGAGGAACTCACTCATGGGGTGAGCCATGGCCTGTCGCGTGTTCACGCGCATGATGTCGTCGCGATAATGCGAGTTGACGCGGTCGAAGCGCTCGTTCATCTTCTCCTCGGCGCAGAAGGCCTTGATGATGCGCAGACCGCCGAGCGTCTCCTCCACCTGGCTCATGGTGTCGCTCCACAGGGCCTGTGCCTCCATGCTGCGGCGCTTCAGCTTGCGCCCCACCAGGCCCATGAACCAACCGAAGATGGGCACGAAGACAATGGTGAACAGCGTGAGCTGCCAGCTGACGAAGAGCAGTGTGGAGAAATAGATGATGATGAGGATGGGGTTCTTGAACAGCATGTCAAGACTCGACATGATGCTCGACTCTACCTCCTGCACATCGCCGCTCATGCGCGCGATGATGTCGCCCTTGCGCTCCTCGCTGAAGAAGCCTAAGGGCAGCGACGTAATCTTCCGGTAGAGCTGGTTGCGGATGTCGCGTACCACGCCCGTGCGGATGGGGATGATGGTGGCCGACGAGAGGAAGTAAGCCCCCGTCTTCATGGCCGTGGTGACGGCCAGGAACAGTCCGATGAAGAGCAACGTGGTGGTCTGTCCGTATTTGGCAATAAGGCCATTGACCAAGAAGTTGAGGTTGTTCATCAGCACGCCCTGCACGTTGCCCCAGTCCCACGACATCCACTGGGTGGCAGCCTCGGTATCACCTGTCTGGAAAAGGATTTGCAGGATGGGTATGAGTGCTGCGAAGGAGAAGATGTTGAGCAGTGCCGACAGGATGTTGAAGCCTATCGACGCCATCAGGTATTTCTTGTAAGGCGGTACGAAACGCCTCAACACTTGCAGGAATTCTTTCATGAGCTTTGATTTCGGGATGCAAAGGTACGAAGAAGTAAGCGAAAAGCGAAAGAAAAAAGTGTTTTTCTTTCGCTTGCAATAGTTCTCGTCCCGTGAGCGTGGACTTAGGCGCTCATCTTTCAGACACTGATGTCGCTACGATATGGCATCGTGACGAACCTTATGTGTACTCCTCGCCATAGCGAATGCCGACCTCATTGACATACTTGCGAATGAGCGATGAGGAGTCGCCCTTCTTACAGATGAGCAACACGTCACCCTGCTCGGCCACGATGTAGCCTTCGAGGCCGTTGATGACGCCAATGTGGCCCTTGGGCAGCTTGATGATGTTGCCGCGGCTGTTCTCAATGAGCACCTCTGAGTCGATGATGACATTGTCATCAGCCTTGCGCTGGCGGAACTCGTAGATGGAGTGCCAAGTGCCAATGTCGGCCCACCCGAAGGAACAGTGCATGACATAGGCATTGTGCGACATTTCAAGGGCAAGCTTGTCCATTGACAGGTTGGGATAGGCGGGGAAATGACGCTGCACGTATGCCAACTCCTCGTCTATTGAGGACATGTCCCTCACGGGGGCCAGACGTGAGGAGATGTCCTGAATGTTGCTGAGGAAGAAGTTGCGGAGATAGTTCACATTCGACAGGAAGATGCCTGTGTTCCACAGGAACTCGCCGCTGTCCATGAACAGCTGGGCAAACTCGCGCTCAGGTTTCTCTGTGAACGACTTCACGGTGCTGATGCCATCGGCCAGCGTGGGCTCACCCATCTGTATATAGCCGTAGCCCGGCTCAGGCCGCGACGGACTGATGCCCATGGTGAGAATGATGTCGTTGGTGGCTACGAAGTCGAGTCCCTGCAACACGCTCTCGCAGAAGCGTTCCTCGTCGAGGATACACTGGTCTGACGGCACGACGATGATGCGGGCATCGTGGCACAGCCGATGGATGCGCACACCGGCCCACGCTACTGATGGCGCAGTGTTCCGGTTCACTGGCTCGGCCAGGATGTTCTCCTCAGGCAGCTCGGGCAGCTGCTGGCGCGTCAGGTTGACGTAACGCCGACGGGTGGTGACAAAAATATTCTCTGCCGGGATGATGCGAGCCAGACGGTCGTAGGTAGACTGTAGCAAAGTGCGCCCCGTCCCGAAGAAGTCGACAAACTGCTTAGGACACTCCTTTCGGCTGCTGGGCCATAGGCGACGCCCATGACCTCCTGCCAGGATTACGCAATAATTGTTGCTGAGTTTTTCCGATATCATTAGATTAGCTTGTTATTAGACGTGGCTAAGATAGCAAAAAATATTCAGACCACCAACTTATTTTACTTTTTTTATGAAAAAGTGACCAAAAAGGCAACATTCCAGTCATTCATATACTCACTTTCGGCATCAGACGCGACACGGCCTTGGCCGCATGCGTCCCGAGGGGAGCAAATGGCCAAGGCCGTGTACATGTTTGGGCAGTTGCCGCAGATGGGCAACAGCTCAGATGAAGCTGATGACCCCCTGCGCTGTGTCCTGCTGGTCAGGCTGCGGTGTGGCCGGAGCCGTGGGCTGGTTGTTCTGGCTGCCGATGCTGCTGAGCACCTCGCGGCTGCGGTTGTAGGTGGGTGTCTGCTCAACCGATGAGATGACATCGTCGTTGTCGAGGTCGTCGGCACTGAAGATATAGATGTTGGGACGCCGTTTGTAGGTCGTCTTGGCAGAGCTCATACCATAATAGTGGCCACGGCGCTCGTCGCGCTTGGCTATCTTCTCCTGCTCCTCGGCTACGCGGTTAGCCTCCTCGCGCGTCTGCTGCTTGAGCATGCGCTCCTCCATGCCGTCCACATTCTGCATGCCGAAGCCCGTGGCAAGGATGGTGACCTTCACCTTCTTGCCCAGGTCGGGGTCGATGGCCACACCCCACTTGATTTCAAAGTCGCCGAACTTGTCCATGAACTCGTGCACGTAGTTCATCTCCTCCATCATGAAGTTGTCCTTGGAGTCCTTCTGGTGCGAGAAGGAGATGTTCAGCAGAATCTTCTTCGAGTTGAAGATGTCATTGTCGTTGAGCAAGGGCGAGTTGAGGGCATCATCGATAGCCTTCTTCACACGCTCCTCGCCCTCGCCGTAGCCCGTTGACATGATGGCGACGCCACCGTCCTGCAGCACGGTCTTCACATCGTTGAAGTCGAGGTTCATGGTGCCATGCAGGGTGATGATCTCAGCTATCGACTTGGCAGCGACGCTGAGCGTGTCGTCAGCCTTGCCAAAGGCATCGAGGAAGCTGAGGTCAGGGTATATCTCGCGCAGTCGCTCGTTGTTGATGACGAGCAGTGCATCGACGTGTTTGTGCATCTCCTCCACGCCGTCGAGGGCCTGGTCAATCTTCTTGTTACCCTCAAAGCGGAAGGGGATGGTGACGATGCCCACGGTGAGGATGCCCATCTCCTTGCTCACCTTGGCAATGACAGGTGCCGCACCCGTGCCGGTGCCACCACCCATGCCTGCGGTGATGAAGGCCATGCGTGTGCCGTCGTCGAGCATGTGCTTGATGTCGTTGAGACTCTCCTCTGCAGCGGCGCGCGCCCTCTCAGGACGGTTGCCTGCGCCAAGACCCTCGCTGCCTAACTGCAGTTTCACTGGCACCGGCGAGTCGTTGAGCGCCTGGTTGTCAGTGTTACACACTACGAAGGTCACATCGTGTATGCCTTCACGATACATGTGGTTGACAGCGTTGCCGCCACCGCCGCCCACGCCGATGACCTTGATGATGCTGTGCTTCTCTTCGGGCACGCCGAAGTCTAATATTTCGTTGTTCTCCATCGCTTATCTGTTGTTAAATTCAGGTTTCACATTCTCTTCCCTATGATGTGTAAGGTCATCACTCGTCAGCCATGATGTCTGAGCCGAACTTCTTGATGGTACGCTTAAAGCGGTTCCAGCGACTGTTCTCCTTCTTGCGCTGGCGCTCCTCAGCCTCGGCCTTCTCGCGTTCAGCGCGCTCCTCGGCATCCTTCTGCTCCTTTAGGCGCCTTGCCTCTTCGGCAGCCTGTTCCTCCTCCTGCGGGGTGCGGATATGGCCTGTGGGCACCTCATGGGCCTGACGCGGCTTACGCTCAGGTACCACCGGTCCGTTTTCATCGTTATCATTGTTGAACAGGTCGTCAGACTTCACGTTGTTGCCAGCACAGTTGCGGTCACCCTTCAACAGCAGTCCCAGCACGGTGTTATACATGCCGTTGCGAGCCTTCAGCTGATCGTTGCTGCTGTTGATGGTGGTGGTAACGAACTTGGCTACACGCACCTTGTCAATGCGGGTATAGACGGAGAAAGCCTTCTCGATGTTCTTCATGTTCGAGCCACCACCAGTGATGATGATGCCCCCGAGGAGTTTGTCACTGTACTCCGTCGGAATCTGGTAGCTCACGTTCTCGATGATTTCCTGCATACGCGCCTCCACTATCTGTATGAAGCGCTGGCTCTCCACCTGGCGCTCGGGGTTGACGCTGTACTTCAGCGTGGGATCAATCTCCGAGTTCTCGGTATAGGCTGAGCCATACTTCAGCTTCATCTGTTCGGCTTCGCTATCCTCCATCTGCAGCGATGCGATGTCCTTGGTCACATTGTTCGAGCCCAGAGGTATGACGGCCAGGTGGCGCAGCACGTTTTTCCAGAACACGCTGACGGTTGTGGTGTCGGCGCCGATGTCGACCAGCATGCAGCCTGAGCGCTTCTCACCCTCGGTGAGCACGGCGTTGGCCAGCGCCAGGGGGGCGAGGAGCAGCTCAGCCACAGGAATATTAGCTTGCTCAAAGCAGCGGTTGAGATTCTGGAAGAACGACTTGCGCACGAGGATGTTGAGGAAGTTGCCCTCTATGCGCGAGGCACGGATGCCCACCGGGTCAATCTGCAACTGCGAGTCGACGCGGTATTCCTGCTCGGCCACATCCAGTATCTTCTGTTCAGGATATTCCAGGGCACGGTTCTCGTCCATGAGTTCCACCACCATCTCCTGTGTGATGATGGCGGCGCCGTCCTGTCCCAGACCGCTGAGGTCGCGCACGATGCTGTTGCGCGCTGAGCGCAGCGACTGTCCGCCCACGCCGACGAAGACCTGAAGGATGCGGGCCTGAAGCTGCATCTCCATCTTCTTCAGCATGTTCGTCAAGCACTGTGCCGTCTTGTCAATGTTGTAAACCACGCCCTTGCGGATGAACGACGAGGCGTCCTCCTTCACCATGGTAAGTACCGAGATGCTGCCATCGGGCTTCTTCTGACCGGCAATGCCTACCACCTTGGATGACCCAAGCTCGATTGCCACCACGAAATCTTTCTGTTCTGCTGCCATATTATTTAATTCTTAATTCTTAATGCTTATTATCTTCGCTTGCACACTATCTGGTTGTTGAACTCGACACTGATGCGCGAGTATTTGTTCCACCCTGCCTGACTTAGTCCATAGCGGTAGAACTTACGCAGACGCTCCAGCTTACGGGTCACGCCCACAGGCTGACCTATATATATGATATGTTCGCCCACGCGCGGAACCATCTCTATGGTGCTGTCAGGCAACACGTTGACCTGCTCAATCTGATTTCGCCAGAAGTCGTCGGTCATGATGATGCGCCCGATGGGTGCCAGCACACGCGTGGCATAGTCAGTGCTGATGCTGCCGGTGGCCACCACAAGGTTGCACACATAGCCAGTGTTGCGCAGTGCCTTGCCATCGCGGTCGACATAGTAGTCCTGGCCGTTGGCCATGACGCGCATCACCGGCACGCGCTCCCTGATGCGTATGCTGACGCTGCCGCCCTGCGTCTTGTAGCACTCAGCCTCATCAATCAGTTCCTGTGCCTCCAGGCGCTCCTCGATGTCACGCAGGTTGACATCGGCCAGACACTTCCCCACGGGGTTCAGCTGCTGCTCGGTCAGCGTGCGCCGCACGTCGTCAGCAGTGAGGAAGCCGCCACCCACAGTGCCCTCGATGCTCACCTGCACGTTGTTGCATACCAAGTCACGCTCGATGGGATTGTTGAAAGCAGTGACAGCCAGCACCAGATAGATGCCGATAATGACACTGAAGGTAATGGTAAAGACTTTTTTCCAGTTCACCATGGGATTTGCACTTTATTGACTGTTTACGACTTATTGTTATCTTTCTTGCGGCGTAGGATATTGGCTATCTGTGGCACCTGGTTGTCAAGGTCGCCGGCACCCAGGACGATGAGCACATCGAAGGTGCGGCTCTTCACCAGCGGGATGACGTCGTCTTTGCTGATGAGCTGCTTCTGTACCGTCGGTGCCAGACAGTCATAGATGAGCTTTGACGTGACCCCCTCGATGGGCTGCTCGCGGGCAGGATAGATGTCGGTGAGGATGACCTCGTCGAGCTGGCTCAGCGCCTCGGCAAACTCACGGTAGAAGTCGCGCGTGCGCGTATAGAGATGCGGCTGGAAGATAGCCGTGATGTGACGGTCATGGTAGAGCTGGCGCATGCTGCGCGCACTCTGGTAGATTTCCTGGGGATGGTGGGCATAGTCAGAGAGGAACACCAGCTCAGGTGTGCGAATCTTAAAGTCGAAGCGACGGTCGACGCCACTGAACGACATCATGCCTATGCGCAGCTCCTCAGCAGTGCACCCAGCCAACTGTGCCATGGCCATGGCGGCAATGCCATTCTCGATGTTGATGGGCACAGGCTGGCCCAGCTCGATATTGCTGACCGACTCGATGGGTGAGATGAAGTCGAAGGTAATCTCGCCCCCCTCCATGCGGATGTTCTCAGCATGGAAGTCGCCCTCGTTGAGACTATAGTCAAAGCGCCGCACGCCCGGCTGCAGGCTCTCCTGCATCTCCAGACCACGGTGGACGATGAGTGCGCCCTCCGGCTGGATGAGCTCCGTGTAGTGGCGGAAGCTCTCCAGATAGGCCTCCTTCGTGCCATAGATGTCAAGATGGTCCGGGTCGGTGGCAGTGATGACAGACATGTAGGGTCTGAGGTGGTGGAAGGAGCGGTCGTACTCATCGGCCTCAATGACCACGAAGTCTGACTGCGGACTGAGGATGTAGTTCGTACCGTAGTTCTTGGCAATGCCGCCCAGGAAGGCGTTGCAGTCCAGGTGACTCTGGTGCATGATGTGTGCACACATGGTCGAAGTGGTGGTCTTTCCATGGGTGCCGGCCACACACAGGCCGCGCATCTGTCGTGTCAGCTCGCCCAGCACCTGAGCACGCTTCTGTATCTCGAACCCATTCTCACGGAAGTAACGCAGCTCCTTGTGGTCGGCGGGTATGGCGGGGGTGTATACCACCAGGCAGTGCCGTGCATCGCGGCAGATGTGTGGAATGTCCTCCACACTCTCCTCATAATGCAGCAGCATGCCCTCCTTCTCCAAGCGGCGGGTCAGCTCTGAGGGGGTGCGGTCATAGCCAGCCACCACCAGTCCGCGACTGATGAAATAGCGTGCGATGGCGCTCATGCCGATGCCACCGGCGCCGATGAAGTAGACGGCCTTCAGACCTTCCAGCCCCTCACGAAGGGAGGGATGTTGATTTTTCATAGCTTTATTGTTGTTCATGTTCTTTTCGTTGATTGATTAGCCTTTGTAGGCTTCAGCCAGCTTGAGCACCTCCTTGGCGATAATCTCAGCTGAGTTGGGCAGGGCCATCTTGAGTACATTGGCAGCCAGCGACTGCAGCAGTGCGTCGTCGCTCACGGTGTCGATGGCCATGCCGATGAGCTTGTCGGGGGCATCGGCATCGCTGACGAACAAGGCAGCCTGACGGTTGACCAACGCCATGGCGTTCTTCGTCTGATGGTCCTCGGCCACATTGGGACTGGGCACAAGGATAGCAGGCTTGCCCAGCAGGCAAATCTCGCTGATGCTGCTGGCACCGGCACGGCTGACCACCAGGTCGGCTGCACGATAGGCAGACACCATGTCGAGGAAGGCACTGTAATGGATATTGCTGGAGAAGGGCTCGTGACTGAAGCCCAGCTGCTGCATCTTGCGGTCCATCTCCTCATAGTAGTACTTGCCGGTCTGCCAGATGAACTGCACGTCGCTGCTCTTCATCTGGTCCAGATGCTTCAACACACTCTCGTTCATGGTGCGCGCGCCGAGGCTGCCGCCAACGATGAGCACCGTCTTCTTTGAGGGGTCGAGACCGAAGCTCTTCAAGCTCTCCTCGCGACTGATGGTGGGGTGCAACAGGTCCTGCCGCACAGGATTGCCCGTGAGCATAATCTTCTCCTGTGGGAAGAAGCGCTCCATGCCCTCGTAGGCCACACATATCTTGGCAGCGTTCTTGGCCAGGTTCTTGTTGGCCAGTCCGGCATAGCTGTTCTGCTCCTGCAGCAAGGTGGGAATACCCAGGCTGTTGGCGGCTCCAAGGGCAGCGCTGCTGGCATAGCCTCCCACCCCCACGGCCACCTGCGGACGGAACTCACGCAGAATCTTCTTGGCCATGCGCTTGCTCTTCAGATAGTCGATGGCCACGCCCACATTGGCGGGTTTCCACAACGGACGGTAGAAGCCACGGATGGGCAGGCCCTTGATGTCGTAGCCCGCCTGTGGCACACGTTCCATCTCCATGCGCCCCAGGGCACCAATGAAGAGAATCTTGGCATCAGGGCACAGCACACGTATGGCGTTGGCTATGGACACAGCCGGGAAGATGTGGCCTCCCGTGCCTCCTCCACTGATGATGACTCTAACAGGTTCTTTCATATCTTGTCTTTTTTTTGATTACACAATTGCCGGCTCCACAACATCGCTGCGCTTAGCCGAGCGACTGACACTGAGGATGGCCCCAATGTAGGCACAGCTGACAAGGGTCGACGTGCCGCCCTTCGATACCAGCGGCAGTGGCTGACCCGTGACGGGGCCGATGCCTACGGCCACCATCATGTTGATGGCCGCCTGCGTGACCAGCAGCAAGGCCAGGCCCATGACGAGGAAGGCGGGGAAGTTGTTTTCGCACCGTCCTGAGATTCGCGCTGAACGGAACAGCAGGATGATGTAGAGGAACACCACCGCTATGGCGCCGATAAGCCCCATCTCCTCAATGATGATGGAGAAGATGAAGTCAGAGAAGGCCTGCGGCAGGTAGTCGCGCTCCACTGAGTTGCCTGGTCCCTTGCCCACGATGCCCGACGATGCAATGGCGAAGTTGGAGTGAGCCACCTGATAGTTGTCGCGTACGCTGTAGTCCTTGGGGTCCTCGGGACGCGGCTGGTGGTTGACGATGCGGTTACGCCATGTGCCGAAGCGGTGGAACACCTTGGCCAGTGCGCCCTCATCCTTCTTCGCCGCTGCGGCAGCCTGCTCACCGCTGTTTGCCGCTTCAGCATCAGCGCCGGCCAGCGAGCCGATGCCGAAGGCCAGGACGCCCATCAATACCACGCATCCCACCAGCTTGCCCAGCTGGCGCATGGGCACACGCCCGATGAACATCATGGTAAAGACGATGACAAAAAGCAGCATGGCCGTGGAGAGGTTCTCCAAGCCGATGAGCCCAATCATGGGCAGTGCAAGCCAGAGGATGTACTTGATAGCCTTGGGGTCGGCACCACTGCCGTCTTCACGCTGCATGGCGCTCAGTATCTGTGCCGTAGCCAGCACCATGGCACCCTTGGCCAGCTCAGAGGGCTGGAACGTGAAGCCCGGCAACTGGATGACGCGGTTGGCACCGTTGATGCTCTCGCCGAAGAACAGCACCCACAGCAGCGTGGCGTATGAGACAAACAGGAAGATGGGCGTGGTGAGCTTAAAGTAGCGACACGGAATGTTGAGCGTGACGATGGTGATGAAGATGCCCAAGAGGATGGTGCCGGCATGGTAGATGATGGGCCCCATGAAGTTGTGGCTCTTGAACGAGAGTGTGCTCGATGCCGAGAACACCTCGATGATGCTGATAAGGCAGAGGAAGAAGAACACCATCCAGATGCCCTTGTCGCCTTTGAAGAGATTGCCTATTTTCTTGTTCATGCTTCTTTTCGTAATAACGTTATAACGCAATAACGGGATAACGGCACTTTACAGGTTGCGAACCAGCTCCTTGAACTGCTCGCCGCGGTCCTCCATGTTCTTGAACAGGTCGAAGGATGCGCAGCAGGGACTGAGCAGGACGGTGTCGCCAGGCTGTGCCAGCTCATAGCAGGCCTCCACGCAGTCGCGCATGGAATGTGTGTCACGCACGGGCAGGCCCATCGCATCGAAGTTGTCGTGCAGCTTCTGATTGTCAGCGCCAAGATAGACCAGCGCCCTGCACTTCTCCTTCACCAGCCCCTTGATAGGCTCATAGTCATTGCCCTTGTCCTTGCCGCCGAGGATGAGCACCACGGGCGTCTTCATGGAGTCGAGGGCATACCAGCAGGCATCGACGTTGGTGGCCTTCGAGTCGTTGACATAGCTGACGCCACGCACGGCACACACGCGCTCCAGACGGTGCTCCACACCGGGGAAGTCGCTCAGGCTCTGACGGATGACCTCCTTCTTGATGCCTGCCACACGGCTGGCGATGCCTGCTGCCAGCGAGTTGTAGATATTGTGGCGCCCGGTGAGGCTCAGGGCCTCCTGCTCCATGTTGAACGGCTCGGGCTTCTCAATGGTATACTGTCCGGCCTCGATGTATCCGATGCTGCCTTTCTCCTTCAGCTCAGAGAAGGGGTAGCAGACGGCCTTGATGTCATACTTGGCCAGTTCGCGGCGGATGATGGGGTCATCGTTCCAGTAGATAAAGGCATCCTGCGACGTCTGGTTCTGCGTGATGCGCATCTTCGCGTCAACATAGTTCTGCATCTCGTAGTTGTAGCGGTCCAGGTGGTCGGGTGTGATATTGAGCAGCACGGCGATGTTGGCGCGGAACTCGTACATGTTGTCCAACTGGAACGACGACAGCTCGATGACATAGTACTCGTGGGGCTCCTCAGCCACCTGCAGTGCCAGCGAGCGCCCAATGTTGCCAGCCAGCCCTACGTCGTAGCCTGCCGCCTTGAAGATGTGGTAGATGAGGCTGGTGGTCGTGGTCTTGCCGTTTGAGCCAGTGATGCACACCATCTTCGAGTGGGTGTAGCGGCCGGCAAACTCTATCTCACTGATGACGGGAATTCCCGCAGCGATGACCTTCTGCATCATCGGCGCCGTGTCAGGGATGCCAGGACTCTTCACTATCTCGTCAGCATTGAGGATGAGGTCCTCAGTGTGGCGGCCCTCCTCCCAGAGGATGTGGCGCTCGTCGAGCATCTTCTTATAGCGTGGGGCTATCGTCGACATGTCGCTCACAAACACGTCGTAACCCTCTTTCTTGGCCAGTGCGGCGGCTCCTGCGCCGCTCTCGCCTGCTCCTAATATTACGATTCTTTTTTCCATTGTGTAAGTCTATATACTCTTCCCTCCCTTGGGAGGGGTTAGGGTTGGGTTTATCTTATCTTCAGTGTGATGATGGCCAAGGCAGCCAGTATGATGGACACAATCCAGAAGCGGATGGTAATCTTCGACTCATGGAAGGGGCGATGGGGCCAGCCACGCAACACGTAGTGGGAGGTGGCATCGAGCTGCGAGTCGAGCTTGCGGAAGGTGTCGTGGATGGGGGTGGCACGGAACACGCGTACGCGGCGTCCCTTTCTCTTCTGCAGCTTGAACCACTGTGTCTGTATGATGACGCTCAGGCTCTCGACGAAGAAGATGCCACATAAAATGGGCAACAACAGCTCCTTATGGATAATGACGGCGCACACGCCGATAATGCCGCCAATCGTAAGTGAGCCGGTGTCGCCCATGAAGACTTGTGCCGGGAAGGCATTGTACCAGAGAAATCCGACCAGTGCGCCCACAAAGGCACAGAGGAAAATGACCAGTTCCTCAGAGTGTGGTATATACATGATGTCGAAGTAGGAGGCGAAGCCGATGTGGCTGCTGACGTAGGCCAGCACGCCCAGCGCGACGCCGATGATGGCTGAGTTGCCGGCACACATGCCGTCCATGCCGTCGTTGAGATTGGCACCGTTGCTCACCGCCGTCACCACGAGGATGGTGATGATGACGAAGAGAATCCAGCCGGCGGCCACCTTGTGCTTGCCCACAAACGACATGATTTCGCTATAGCTCAGGTTGTGATGCTTAGTGAAGGGGATGGTGGTCTGCAGCGACTTGCGGGCCTCTTGCGCGTGCTGCACCTGCTCCGTCTTGGGCTGGCTGGGCGATGAGATGTTCTCGCGCATCACCACGTCGGGACTCAGATAGAGCACCAGTCCCACAATGAAGCCAATGCTGACCTGTCCTACAATCTTGTACTTACCCTTCAGGCCCTCCTTGTTCTGCCTGAAAATCTTGATGTAGTCGTCCATAAAGCCAAGGAAGCCCAGCCACAGGGTGGTGATAATCATCAGGATGAGGTAGATGTTGCGCAGACGCCCCAGCAGCAACACTGGCACCAGGATGGACACGATGATGATGACGCCGCCCATGGTGGGCACGCCCTTCTTCTCCACGCCGAAGGGGTCGATGGAGGGGTCGCGCTCGGTCTCGAAAATCTTACGGCGCTTCATCCACTTGATGAACCGCTCGCCAAACCATGCCGAGATGAGCAGCGAGAGGATGAGTGTGAGCAGGGCACGGAACGAGATGTAGCTCCACAGGTGTGCACCCGGGATATTGTATTCTTCCAAGAAGCGGAACAGATAGTACAGCATGTCTTTTCTTTTTTCGTTGTTACGTTATCACGTTATTACGTTATTACGTTATCACGTTATTACGTTATTACGCCATCGCAGCTTAATCCTCACCGATGGCCTTCTTCACCTCCTCGCGGTCGTCGAAGTGGTGCTTGACGCCTTTCACCTCCTGATAGTCCTCATGTCCCTTGCCAGCGATGAGGACGACGTCGCCCTTCTGGGCCATCATGCAGGCTGCACGTATAGCCTCCTTGCGGTCGACGATGCTCACCACCTTCTTCATCTGCTTCGGGTCGAGGCCAGCCAGCATGTCGTTGATGATGTCTTGCGGCTCTTCAAAGCGGGGGTTGTCGCTGGTGATGATGACGCGGTCGCTCTGTCTGACGGCCTCCTGCGCCATGAGCGGACGCTTGCCCTTGTCGCGATTGCCGCCGGCTCCGCAGACGGTGATGACCTGTCCCTGACCATTCAGCACATCATGGATGGCCCGCAGCACATTGTCTAAGGCATCAGGCGTGTGGGCATAGTCGACGATGGCCGTCCAGCCCTCCGGCGAGCGGATGGGCTCCAGCCGACCGGCCACGCTCTTCAGCGTGCTCATCACCAGCAGCACCTCGTCGGGCTGCTTGCCCAGCATGATGGCAGCGCCATAGACAGCGAGGAGGTTCGACACATTGAACTTGCCAATGAACTGGACGCCCACCTCACGGCCGCCTATCTCCAGGTACATCCCCTCAAAGTGGCACTCCACGATGCGGGCCCTGAAGTCGGCCATCTGCCGCACGCTGTAGGTCTTCACCGTGGCCTTGGTGTTCTGCACCATGAACATGCCATTCTTGTCGTCGGCATTGGTAATGGCAAAGGCACCCTTGGGCAGCATGTCGAAGAACATCTTCTTCGCATTGCGATAGTTCTCCACGGTCTTGTGATAGTCCAGATGGTCGCGGGTGAGATTGGTGAAGATGCCGCCAGCGAAATGGAGGCCTCCGATGCGCTGCTGTGCGATGGCATGGCTTGAGCACTCCATGAACACATACTCGCAGCCGGCGGCAGCCATGCGTGCCAGCAAGCGGTTCAGCTCCACGGGGTCGGGGGTGGTGTGGGTTGCGGGAATGGGTTCGTCCTCGATATAGTTACACACCGTGCTCAACAGTCCACACTTATGGCCCAGACGGCGGAACAGGTGGAAGAGCAGCGTGGCGATGGTGGTCTTGCCGTTGGTACCCGTGACACCCACCAGCCTCAGGTGCTCCGTGGGGTGGCCATAGTAGGCGGTGGCCACAGGGCCGGCAGCAGCCTCCGTCGACGTCACCTGTACGTAGGCGACGCCGTCGACCAGCTCGGCAGGCAGCTGTTCGCAGAGGATGGCAGCGGCCCCCTTCTCAATGGCTTTCGGTATATACTGATGACCGTCGGTCTGTGTGCCGGCGATGGCCATGAACAGATGGCCCGGTTCCACCTGGCGCGAGTCAATGTCCACGCCCGTGATATTGATGTCGGTCTGGCCTATGACGGTCGTCACTTTCAGCGTCTTGATGATGTCGTTCAGTGTCATGGTTCTTTCTCCTCTTATATATAAAATAATGTATAGTGCATCAGCCCAGCACCAGATGGCAGGTCATGTTGCCATGCAGGGCGGTGCCGGCGGGGATGCTCTGCTTCTGTACGTCGCCACTGCCGCTCAGCTCTACTGCAATGCCCATCTTGCCGAGCATGAAGACAGCATCGCGGGCACCCATGCCCCTCAAGTCGGGCATGACGTCGCTGGCGGCGGCGTTCTTGTCTAACTGCACGCCGTCCTGCAGCTGCTGGGCACGCCCCCACACGGGGCTGTTCTCCGTTGCAGCAGTGGTCCAGTTGCCAGTGGTGCGAATGCCCAGGCTGCTCAGCACATAGTCGGCTGCCTGCATGTCGCCGTTCTTCACGTCAGGCACGAAGACGGAGTGCTCATCGCGCGCATTGGCGGCCACCTTCCTCACGCTGCTGGCCATGACGCCTTCAGAGATTTCGTGGAAGACGGAGCCCGACTGCAGTCCACCAGACGGTGTGCCGTTGGTGGTCTTGATGCAGACGATGCACGAGTAGCGTGGCTTGTCAGCCGGGAAGTAGCCACAGAAGCTGAGCCAGTAGCAGCTCTTGCCGCTGTGATAGCTGTAGGTACCGTCGGACACCTGTGCGGTGCCCGTCTTTCCGGCCACGGGGAACGATGTAGAGCCAGCCCTTTTGCCCAGGCCCTGGCTGACGACGTGCGTCAGGATGGTCTGCATGGTCTTGACGGCCTCTGGACGCGCAATCTGCTCCTTCAGCACCACGGGGTCGAACTCCATCACCACCTTGCCTTCCTTCATCACCTTCGACACGAAGCGGGGCTGCACCAGCTTGCCGTCGTTGGCAATGGCGTTGTAGAAGGCCAGCGTGTTGATGGGTGCCACCTGCGTCTCGTAGCCTATTGACATCCAGGGCAGCGTGGTCTTACTCCAGTACACGTGCTCGTCGTTAGGGAAGCGTATCTTGGGCTTACGGTATTCGTTCAGGGGTATGCCCAGGTCCATGCCGATGCCTACGCGGTGCAAGCCCTCAACATACTTCGTGGGGTTGGAACCGTAGAAGTGGTCGATGACATGGCTCACGCCGATGTTCGAGCTGACCTCCAACGAGCGTGCCACATTGATGTCGTGATAGCCGCCCTTGTACCAGTTGTGGTCGCGCATGCGTGCACCGTGCATGGCCATGACGCCACTGCCGGTGTGTATGACGTAGCTGGTGTCGACGACGCCATCGTCGAGAGCCACGAGGATGCTGGCCGTCTTGAACACCGAGCCAGGCTCACAGCGGTAGCCCAGTGCATTGTTCAGCCGCTCATGGAAGTCGCCGTCGCCGCCCTTCTCCATGTTGACGATGGCCTTCACGTCGCCGGTCTGCACCTCCATGACGATGGCCACACCCATCAGGGCGTCAATCTCCTGCAGCTTCTTCAGCAATGCCTGTTCGGCCAGGTCCTGCATGCCGATGTCGATGGTGGTGACGATGTCAGAGCCATCGATGGGCGGCGTGGTGGTGACATACACCATCTTGTCCCTCACCTTCTGCTTGTGGGCGATGCCGTAGACACCGGCCAGCAGCGAGTCGTAAGCCAGCTCCACACCATAGCGGGCGGTGTCGCGCGAGCCAATGGTGCGCTCAGCCAGCGACCCGAAGGGATGGCGACGGGCGGGGTACTCCTCGCCCCAGAAGCCTCCCTTATGGCGGGGCAGGTTGAAGTAGGGCAGGCGCTTCACCTCGTTGAAGGTGACATAGTCCACCTTGCCGCGCCACACGCGCCAGTAGCGGCTCTTCTTCTCAAAGCCCTCCATGAGGTGAGCGCGGAAGTCCTCGGCCGACTTCTCAGGGAAGATGCGGTGCAGACCGTCGCAGATGCTGTCAATCTTCTCCAGCCACAGCTCGTTGCGCTTGCGCACCCATGCCGTGTCCTCAATGAAGGTGACGCTGTCGATGCGCTGCAGGCCGGCACGGAAGTCGATGAACATCTCATACTCTGGGATGCTGCCTGCCAGCAGCTGACCGTCGCAACTGAGGATGTTGCCACGGTTGGGCAGCTTGATGCTGTCGGCGGTGTTCACCTGGTTACGGGCCACAGCGGCCCACCATTCCTTCTCGGCCGTCATCGTGTAGGCGGCCTTGGCTATCACGGCCAGGCCCACCAGCGTCAGCGCTACCGCAGCTATGAGGTAGCGGGGCATTACCTTCTGTTTGCTGAACTTACTCACCTCTTTTATTTACTATTAACAGATTAACGATTTCTCACTCCTAACTCCTAATTCCCGACTCATTCCGCGGGTACATCTATTATATATGGGGGCTGGTCGGCAGGGTGCAGCCCGGTGCTGTCGGCTGCCTCCAGCATCTTCTCTATGTTGCTCTGTCGCGACATGCGCGTCAGGTTGCTCGAACTGCTAAGCGACTCGAACTTCGCGCCCTCGAGGTCCTTCTCTAACTGGGCAATGTCGATGGCATCCTGCTGGCACTGATAGCGCACGGCCACGTAGGCAGTGATGATGAGGACGATGAGGATGATGAGCCACAGCTGGCGGCGCACCAGGGCCCACAGGAAGTCGCCACCCAGCACGTCGCGGAAGCGCAGCGATGCCGAGGGAGCCTCGTCGCCCTCTCTGGCCTGGCTGCTCATCTGCTTCAGCGTTTCCTTCAGACGCTCCTTCTTGTCGGCGGCAGTCTGCTCCTTGTCGTCGCCGGCTGGCTCCTGACCGTCGTCAGCGCCTGCATCAACCGGCTGCTGGTCATCGCCGCCAGTTGCTGCCTCCACGTCGAACAGCACGTCGTCCTGCTTCATGTCCTTGTCTTTCTTGGCCATACTCCAAATCTATAAAACAAAATCTCAAACCTCAAATCTCAAACCTCAAATCTTCTCAGCCACCCTCAGCTTGGCGCTACGGCTGCGGGGGTTGGCCTGTATCTCAGCCTCTGACGGCTCGATGGGCTTGCCCACGGCAATCAACGGACTGTTGATGCGCCCGAAGAAGTCCTGCTGCTGGCGCCCGTCGATGCTGCCCGTGCGGATGATGTTCTTCACCATGCGGTCCTCGAGCGAGTGGTAGGTGATGACGCTCAGCCGTCCACCCGGGCGCAACAGTCCGGCGGCGGCGGTGAGCATCTGAGCCAGGGCCTGCATCTCATGGTTCACCTCGATGCGCAGGGCCTGGAACACCTTTGTCACCTCTTTCTTCTCGCGCTCGCGCGGGAACAGACGGCCTACGATGTCCTGCAGCTGTCCGGTGGTGGCTATGGGCTGTTGCTGCCGTGCCTTCACCAGCGCCGCTGCCAGCTGGCGTGCCTGGCGCAGCTCACCGTAGAGGTAGAGAACGTCGGCCAGCTGCTGCTCGTCGTAGGTGTTCACCACCTGGGCGGCTGTGAGCGTGGCGCGGCGGTTCATGCGCATGTCCAGGGGCGCATCGAAACGGAAGGAGAACCCTCTGTCGGCCACGTCGAAATGGTGCGACGACACGCCCAGGTCGGCCAGCAGCCCGTCGATATATTCCACGTCGTGGTAGCGCATCCACTGCTTCAGGTAGCGGAAGTTGCTGCGCACGAAGGTGAAGTCAGCCCCTCCCTCTGGCGGGGTGATGGGGATGGCGTCCTCGTCCTGGTCGAAACCGAAGAGGCGCCCCCCGGGCCCTAAGCGCCGGTAAATCTCGCGTGAGTGTCCGCCGCCACCATAGGTGACGTCTACATAGACGCCGTCGGGCTGGATGTCCAGCCCGTCGACGCTCTCCTGCAGCAGTACAGGAACGTGGTAAATGTCGGCATTGGGTATCATGGGTAGATCACTTGCACTGCTTAGTCTTTATTGTTGAGGAGCTGTCATGATGGCTTTCAGCCCGGCGGCGAAGTCCTCCTGTGACATGAAGGGTTCTTCCGCCTTCTCGGCTGACCATATCTCTATGGTGTCAGTCATGCCTATGAAACGCACCGTCTGCACTATGTCGGCCATCTCCATGTAGCGCCGCGGAATGAGGAAACGACCATTGCCGTCGAGCGTCATCACCTCAGCCTCCTTCATGTACTGACGCAACAGCATCTTGCCTTTGTCGTCCCACTCATTGATGCGGGAGCGAAGCGCATCGACGCGCTCGTTCCACACACGTTCAGGATAGAGCACCAGGCACCGCTGGTGAATGTCCTTGCGCATCACCAGCGTGTCGCTGCCCTCGGCCTGCAGCACCTTGCGGAAGGTGGCAGGGAGGAACACGCGGCCCTTGGAATCGGCCTTCGCTTCTATGTTTCCAAGAAATCTCATTCTGCGCTCTTTGGTGGTTATTTGTTCTTCGTGTGCAAAGATAAACATTTTCCTCCACTTTCCCCCACTTTTCCCCATCTTTTTTTCAATTTAAACACTTTTTTTGTTTTCGCGCACTCCACACCGCCCATTTTGGCACAGATTGGGAATTCTGTGCACAAGCCAAAGGAGGTCTAAAAGCCATCCCACCTACCCCACCCCTCCTTCGTCACCCCCACCCGACGGTTCGTCGGACGAAACGCCGTTTCACTCTGAGTAGACCTTTCAAGGGTTATTGCTCATGCGCTCGCTCGCGAGAGAAAAGTCGCGATTGATGTCAGCCAGGCATGGAGTTATGACAGCCAAGCATGGAGATAATTTCGTAAAGTGCTGCTTTGTTACGCCTACTATGTAAAAAAAGTGTGAAAAAGAATTATTTTAGCATACAAAAGGACATAAAATCGAAAGAAAAGTGTTACTTTTGCAAGTCGTTAGCAAACGTACGCCTATCTGGCGACACACAACATGGACGTTATTACCGAAAAAACGATCGATATCAAGAAGGTACTCAATGACAAGCTGGGCAAGAAAGCCCGTTGGGTACCTGGCTTCGCCGTTAACTGGCTGCGCAAGATTGCCCATGAAGACCAGTGCAACGAGTTTCTGTGGAACGCACGCGACCTGAAGGGCACACCCTGGCTGGAGGCATGCCTGCAGTTTCTTGACACCAAGCTGGAGGTGGAAGGCGAAGAGAACATGCCCGCAAAGGACGACGGGCGACGCTACACCTTCGTGTCGAACCACCCCATGGGCGGCATCGACGGCGTGGCACTCGGAGCCGTCATCGGCCGCCACTACGGCGATGACTTCCGCTATCTGGTCAACGACCTGCTGATGAACCTGCCCGGACTGGCACCGCTCTGCATACCCATCAACAAGACCGGCAGCCAGAGCCGCAACTTCCCCGCCATGGTGGAGGCCGGCTTCAAGAGCGACTACCACATCCTGATGTTCCCTGCCGGACTGTGTTCGCGACGCAGGAACAAGGAGATACGCGACCTGCCGTGGAAGAAGACATTCGTCACCAAGAGCGTGGAGACCCAGCGCGACGTGGTGCCCATCCACTTCGGCGGCCGCAACAGCAACTTCTTCTACCGGCTGAGCAACATCAGCGACCGCTGCATCAAGAAGGTCAATGTGGCCATGCTCTTCCTGGTTGACGAGATGTACAAGAACACCGGCAACACCTTCCCAGTGAAAATAGGGAAGCCCATACCCTGGCAGACTTTCACCGACAAGTCAAAGACGCCAGCAGAGTGGGCAGAATACGTAAAAGAACAAGTCTACAAACTATAACCAGAACTCCCAGCAGTCCCAGAACTCCCAGCAGTCCCAGAGCTCCCAGAAGACCCAGAAGACCCAGGACTCCCACAAAAAAACTCCCACAACCACATCAACCATGGATCAACCAATCATCCAACCCATCCCCGCCGAACTGCTTATGAGCGAGCTGACGCCCGACCGCCAGCTGCGCATGACGAACAAGAGCAACAACGAAATCTACATCATCACGGCTCACGAGGCCCCCAACACCATGCGTGAGATTGGGCGCCTGCGCGAGATTGCCTTCCGCGAAGCCGGCGGCGGCACTGGCAAGGACTGCGACATCGACGAGTTCGACATCTGCGACAACTGCTACAAGCAGCTCATCGTGTGGAACCCGGAGCAGAAGGAAATCATTGGAGGATACCGCTACTTGGAGGGAACGAAGTGGGAGATAGGCGACAACGGGCAGCCGCACCTGGCCACCAGCCACATGTTCCACTTCTCTGAGAAGTTCCTCACCGACTACATGCCCTACACCATCGAGCTGGGACGCAGCTTCGTCAGCCTGCCCTACCAGAGCTCGCGCATGGGCGCCAAGAGCCTCTTCGCACTCGACAACCTGTGGGACGGACTGGGTGCACTGACTGTCATCATGCCCAATGTGAAGTATTTCTTCGGCAAGATGACCATGTACCCCAGCTACATACGCGAGGGGCGCGACATGATTCTCTACTTCCTGAAGAAGTACTTCGACGACAAGGAGCACCTGGTGGTGCCCCTGAAACCGCTGAAAATAGAAACCGACGAGAAGGTGTTGGAGGCACTCTTCTGCGAGAACAACTTCAAGGGCGACTACCGCATCCTGAACCGCGAAGTGAGGGCGCTGGGCTACAACATCCCGCCACTGGTGAACGCCTACATGAGTCTGTCGCCCACCATGAAGCTCTTCGGGACGGCCATCAACTACGGCTTCGGCGACGTCGAGGAGACGGGCATCCTCATTGCCATGGACGAAATCCTGGCCGAGAAGCGCGTCCGCCACATCGACTCGTTCATCAAGGAGCACCCCGAAGCCCTGAAGATTACCAGCGGCGCAGGAAAAATTATCTACACCAAGGGCTACTGAGCGGCGTCAGCCTCCAGATACTCATGGGCATACTCCACATAGTGGGCGGCGTATGCCTCGGCCATACCCGGCGTGGCCATCTTCAGCTTCTTTGCCGGCACCCCACCCCACAGCTCGTGCGGGCCTATCTTCGTGTGTTGCAGCACCAGCGCACCGGCGGCCACAATGGCGCCCTCGCCCACCTCGGCACCGTCGAGGATGGTGGACCCCATGCCTATCAGCGCACCGTCGTGGATGGTGCAGGCATGCACACAGGCACAATGGCCAATGGTCACATCGTTGCCGATGTGCGTCGGACCCGTCGTGTTCGTCACATGCACCACAGCGCCGTCCTGCACGTTTGAGCGGTTGCCCATGGTGATGGGAGCCACGTCGCCACGCACCACGGCACCAAACCATATCGAGCAGTCGTCGCCCATCTTCACGTCGCCAACCACCGTGGCGTTCTCGCTGAAATAGCAGCCGGCGCCCCACCGCGGCGACATGCCCTTATAAGACTTTATCAATGCCATCTTTTCTATAGAATGATGAGTATTTATTGTTGAGTGACTTTAGCCATTCAGCACATTTGAGGCGCAAAGTTACGCTTTTTCTGCGACACTTTGCCTTTTTTACATCAAAAAAGAGCAAAGAAGTGATAAAAAGTTTGTTTACTTGACAAAAAAACACTACCTTTGCACTTGATTAGCCGAATCTGACCACTACCAAAAAGCATGGGAAAGAGAATAAAGAAACTGAAGAAGATACGAATACACCGTGAAGGCACCAACGAATTGCTCTACAGCCTCTTCATCATTGTTGCAATAGCAGTGGTGTTATGGCGTATGTGCGACAGCTGGGTGCCCTTTGCCATCTTCGTTGCCATCTTCGGCACGGCATGGCTGCTGGCACTGAACTTCTATCGCTGCCCCATCCGCTACTTCCCCGGCAATACGGAGAAAACGGTGGTGGCACCGGCCGACGGAAAGATTGTGGTCATCGAGGAAACCGACGAGCACGACTACTTCCATGACCGCCGCCTGCTCATCAGCATATTTATGAGCCCGCTCAACGTGCATGCCAACTGGTTCCCGGTGGACGGCAGCGTGAAGTTTGTCAAGCACTTCGATGGCAACTATCACAAGGCTTGGCTGCCCAAGGCCAGCGAGGAGAACGAGCACGCCGACACGATGATTGAGACACCCGACGGCCACGAGGTACTCGTCAGGCAGATTGCCGGTGCCATGGCGCGGCGCATCGTCACCTACGCCAAGGACCTGGAGGAGTGCTACATCGACGAGCACCTGGGCTTCATCAAGCTCGGCTCACGCGTCGACGTCTATCTGCCCATTGGCTCAAAGCCCTGCGTCACCATGGGGCAGGCCACCACGGGCGACCAGACCATCATTGCAAAACTTCCATAAGGCTGAATGTACAATGCTTAATGGATAGTCAACTCCTAACTCCTAATTCCTAACTCCCCTTGAAGAAGCACATCCCCAATGCCATTACATGCTGCAACCTCCTCTCAGGCTGCATGGCTATCGTCTTTGCACTCTACGGCGGCTATGAGTCAGCGCTGTGGGCCATCATCGCCGGTGCAGTGTTCGACTTCTTCGACGGCATGAGTGCCCGTCTCTTAGGCGTCAGCTCGCCCATCGGCAAGGAGCTGGACTCGCTGGCCGACGTGGTGACCTTCGGCGTGGCACCTTCGGCCATGCTCTTCAGCATGCTTATGAGCATCAACGGCTTTTACGTGCTGAACATGGAGGAGGGCCTGATGGCCGACATCATTTCCTTCGCCTTCATCTACATGCCCTTCCTGTCCTTCATCATGGCCGCCTTCTCTGCACTGCGACTGGCCAAGTTCAACCTTGACGAGCGGCAGGCCATGGGCTTCATCGGACTACCCACCCCTGCCAACGCTCTCTTCTGGGCCAGCCTCATCGTGGGATGGGGACCTAAGATTGCATACACGCCCGCCATCACACCCATCCTGCTGGTGCTGATGCTGACCAGCAGCTACCTGTTAGTGAGCGAGATACCCATGTTCGCACTGAAGTTCAAGACTTGGGGATGGCGTGGCAATGAGGTGAAGTGGCTCTTTCTGGCCAGCTGCCTGCCCCTGCTCATCATCTTCGGCGTAGGCGCCTTTGCCATCATCATCGCTTGGTACATCGTCCTATCCATCATTACACAGAAACACGACAAGCCATGAAGTTCATCTTTGTAATCTTTGCTCTCTTCTTCATCATCGGCACCTGTGGCATGGTCATACTGGTGTTGAAGGCACGCAAGCGCTTCAGGGCCATACGCGAAGCCATGGAGGAGAACATGAGCGACGATGCCTTCCAGCGCATGGCCGACAAATACTACTGGCGCAAGCACAAGGAGCAGGGACCCATGTTCGACGAGGACTACTTCAAAGGCGACCCGAACCGCACGTCGCGCCATCAGCAAGAGAAGCAGAAGCAGCAGCAGACACGCCGCACCACAAGGACGGCCGATGGCGTCACCATCATCGACGAGCATGCCACCGACCGTGCCAACAAAAAAATATTCGCCCAAGACGAGGGCGAATATGTTGACTTCACGGAAAACTAAGAGGTGAGAGGTTAGTTCAGCTCTCACTTCTCATCTCTCATCTCTCATTTCTCAGGGGTGCACCAGGGTGCCGATGTTCTCACCCTCCATCACTTTCATCAGGTTTCCGACCACATCCATGTTAAACACATAGATGGGCAGGTTGTTGTCCTGACACATGCAGATGGCTGACAGGTCCATCACCTTCAGTCCGCGGCTCAGCACCTCCTTGTAGGTGATGTCAGTAAACTTCGTAGCGGTGGGGTCCTTCTCGGGGTCGGCGGTGTAGACGCCGTCCACACGCGTACCCTTCAGCATCACGTCGGCCTCAATCTCCACGCCACGCAGACTGCTGCCCGTGTCGGTGGTGAAATAAGGCGAGCCAGTGCCGGCGCTGAAGATGCACACCATGCCCTGCTCCATGGCCTCGATGGCCTTCCACTTCGAGTAGAACTCGCCGATGGGCTCCATGCGGATGGCCGTCAGCACCTTGTTCTTTACGCCCACGCTGTCAAGAGCCGACGACAGCGCCAACGAGTTGATGACCGTGGCACACATGCCCATCTGGTCGCCCTTCACACGGTCGAAGCCCTTCTGACTGCCACTCAGTCCGCGGAAGATGTTGCCACCGCCGATGACGATGCCTATCTGCACGCCCAGGTCGTGCACCTCCTTTATCTGGCGGGCGTAGTCACCCAGCCGCTCAGGGTCGATGCCGTGCCCCTGCTTGCCCATCAGGCTCTCGCCCGACAACTTCAATAGAATTCTCTTAAATCTTGCCATAGCTGTTGATATTTGGTTATACATTATTATATATAAAGGGCGGGATGACGAAAGACACCTCCTTGAACGCATAGCGCCGCAGCTGTCCCTCGTTGTCGCGCAACACCAGGTGCCCATCGTCTTCCACCGTCACCAGCTCGGCCTCGAAAGGGCCGGAGCCATCACGGTAGGCATGACAGCCCTGGCGGCGATAGAGTGCCTGGCGGTACTCATCGAGCACAGGGGCCTCATTGCCGGTCTCGAGCAACTCCAGATAGTGTGCGAAGCGGTCCATGATGCTTTGCAGCACGACCTCCCTTGACAGTGTCTCACCACATATCTGGGTCATCGACACAGGGTTAGGCGCATCGCTGAGGAAGCGGTGCTGGTTCAGGTTCAGCCCCACTCCGATGATGCAGCGCTTCATCCTGCCTGCCGTGAGCACGCACTCAGCGAGGATGCCACCCAGCTTGCCGTCGCGCCAGTAGAGGTCGTTAGGCCACTTCACGGTCAGCGGCTCATCAGGCGTATAGCTGTCCATCACCCGCTTGACCGCCAGCGCCATGGCCACCGTCAGCAGGTACTGTCTGTTCACGGCGACATGACGCGGGTGACAGAGCACGGAGAACAACAGGTTCATGTCGCGCTCGCTCTCCCATGTGTTCGTGTCGCAGCCCCTGCCCGCCGTCTGATAGTCGGTCCAAACCACCAGGTCGCGCTCATCGTCATGGTCTGCCGCCCAGCGGTTTGTGGAGTCTGTCCCCATCAGGTGTATCGTCTCAAAAGTAGCCATTGTCATCATTCTTGCGGCAAAGTTACGAAAAAACGAGAGAAATGCAAAAGGAAAACTTGTTTTTCTTTGCATTTCCGAGTGCCTGTAACTTCGGCGAAGCCAGAGTTACGAAAAAACGAGAGAAATGCAAAAGGAAAACTTGTTTTTCTTTGCATTTCCGAGTGCCTGTAACTTCGATTGGAAGTACCCAGCAAAGAGACTAATGATGGAGTGTCACTTACACTCGTTCAGGATTACCACAATCTCGTCAGGCGTGAGTTGCTTGCAGCAACCTGGGGTGACGATGGTCGAGTCGGCAATGGCGCGGATGGTGGCATCGTCGAGGGTGATACCCATTTCGGAGAAGGTGGTGGGCAGACCTACCTCGCGGATGAAATCGGCAAGGAAATCGATGCCCTCATCGGCATCCTGCACCAGCCAGACTTCCTGTGCCCAGCGACGGAATTTTTCTTCTGCGCTCTTGTAGATGTGGCGATAGAGAACGGGATGCAATACAGCAAGTCCCTGTCCGTGGTTGCAATCAGTGTAGGCTCCGAGTTGGTGTTCTATCATGTGGCACTGGAAATCACCCATCTTGCCGAGTTTCAGGATGCCGTTCTCGCCCATTGCCGATGCCCACATGAGTTCTGAGCGGGCAAAGTCATCGTCGGGATTAGCAATAATGGCCTTCAGGTTCTTGATGACACTACGTTGCACGGCCTCGTTGATGCGGTCGCTGAGATTGCATGTGTGGGGATGACCGAAATAGGTTTCCATGCAATGCGAGAGCGTATCGAAAGCCCCGCTGATGACCTGTTTCATCGGCACGGTCTTCGTCAGGTCTGGGTCGAGGATGGCGAAGTCGGCAAAGACTCCCCACATGGCGCCCTTCACTTTTTTCTCTTCGTCGGTAATCACGGCTCCGTTGTTCTGTTCAGAGCCAGTGCCGCTGGCGGTCACGACCACCCCAAGTGGAATAGCATGACTATCTACTCCCCTCTCCCCTTGGAGAGGGGTTGGGGGTGAGGCTATAATCTTGCAGCAGTCCGACACCGAGCCGCCTCCCACAGCGAGAATAAGGTCAGCCTTGATTTCCCGTGCCAACTGCTGTCCCTCCTGCACTTTCTTCAAAGTCGGATTAGGCATGATGCCGCCAAAGTCCGTCACCGTCTTGCCTGCCTCGTTGAGCATCGCCACAATGCGGTCATACAGTCCCGTGCGTTTCAATGAACCGCCGCCGTAGGCCAGTATTACGTTCTTTCCGTATTTCTGCAATTCTTTCTTCAGCGAGTCCTCAAAACATCCCAGTCCGAAATGGATGCGGACGGGAAACTGATAGTCAAATCTGTTCATTCTCTCTCCGTTTACAAATTATGTTTCTCCAACCATTCCGCAATGAGGTCGGCAATCTCGGCGTTGTTTTTCTCCTGGAACATGAAGTGGCTGTTGCCCTTGATATTCTGCTCGGGCAGGTAGATGACCGTGGCATCGCCGCCGTCAGCGTTGTACTGTTTGGCGAAGTCGCGGCACTGGTTCAGCACCATCCGCCAGAAGCCTGTTGACTGGATGTCTTCGGGACCGTTCTCGATGTAGTCGCCGAAGAGGAACAGCATGGGAATCTTCGCAGCCACGAACTTCTTGTAGGTGTCGCTGCCCACCTCAGGAGCGAAGCCCGGCTCCACGGCGATGATGGCAGCCATGTTGTCCGTGTCCGTCGCCCAACCCACGCGACCGCCCTGCGAGTGGGTCACGTAGATGCTCTTCTTGCCAGTCATTGTCTGCACATCCTTCAGTACTGCACTGAGTGCCTTGCCGAACAAAGGTTCGTCATAGTTGCCCGTGTTCGGTGTCATCTGGCAGAAAAACTCTTCCAAAGCATCGTCGCCCTCGGGGAACTGCGAGCCCTCATAGCGCTCAGGAGCCACGCGACCGATACGGAAGTGGGTGTACCAAGCCTGTTCGCCCACCTTAAACTTCCCGTTGGCCACATCACCGGGGTCGTTGACAATCTCCTCCGTGGCACCCGCAGCACCGCGACGTGGCTGGTCAACGAGAAACACTGAGTAGCCTTTCTTCAGGAATATATCGCTCCATCCCTCGCGTCCGTCGGGAGTCGATTGCCAGCCCGTGCGTGTCTGTCCGTAGCCGTGCAGGAAGACGATGGGATTACCATTCCCGCCTGCAGGAATTTGATAGAACGTATTGGCATGATCCACGTGTGTCGTCGTGCCTTTGCGCTCAGGGTCGAGCCAGTTCTGCGTCGGGTCATACTCGCCCGGAATGGCCTCTGTCACCCGTCCACCAGACGAGAACACACCCTGTTTCTCAATCACCAAACCCTGCGGCTTCTGCTGTTCTACCTGACCCGTGCAGGCCACGATGGCGACGGCTGCTACAGCCAGTGCGCCGAAAAGGAAATGTTTCTTCATATCGTTCATGCTTTATTTGATACTGCAAAGGTACACAATAATCTCCGAACTCCTTTGATAAAAAGTTCGGGGATATTTTCACTTTTTGCTTAAAATCGCGATAGGTCTTTACTTCATAAGCACCTTCTTAGTCGTTCCGTTATTCATACGGGTGATGTTAATCCCTTTCTGCAAAGTGCTCACCTGCCTGCCGTCCAATGTGTGAATCTGGCTCATTCCATCGTTGATGCTGCTTTGGACACTCTCGATGGCAGAGGGCGTGAAGGTGTGGTTGTAGGTGTAATCCTGAAAATTGCCGAAGCCGTTGTTGCCATAGCCGAGGCGGAACGAACGGCCAGCATCGCCCCTGTCGATGGCGCGGATAGCCTCCATCTCTGCGTCAGTCAGCGCGAAGTCGAAGATACTGATGTTTTCGAGGATGTGGGCAGGATTGGTGGAGCCGGGGACGGGGCAGAGACCTTCCTGCATGTGCCAGCGGAGGATAATCTGATAGGCGGTCTTGCCGTGGGCCTGGGCTATCTGTTGGATGGTCGTGTTGTTGGGGTCGTTGCGGTTGTGGTTCAGCGGATACCAGCACTCCACCTGTACGTCGTAGTTCTCTGCGTACAGTTGTCGGGCATCCTTGCGCTGAGCCAGTGGGTGACACTCAATCTGCGCCATCTGGGGCTTAATCTCCGCATTCTCCATGATGTAGTTGAACGCCTCCATACGGTTGTCGAAGTTACTGATGCCGAGGGCACGGATGCGGCCAGCCTTGTATTCCTTCTCCATCACGCGCCAGCAGGTAAGGATGTCAGCCAATGTACCTGCGGGATGGTGGATATACACGAGGTCGAGGTAATCGACTTGCAGGCGTTCGAGCATCCCGTTGAAGCTATTCTGCGCATCGGCCAGATTGCCCGAGATTTTGCTCGTCACCCAAATCTCCTCGCGAGGCACGCCGCTCTCACGGATGCCCCAGCCAGCACCGCGCTCGTTGTAGTAGAACATCGCATCGTCCAGATGGCGGTAGCCCGACTGAAGTGCCGCGATGACCATGCCGCGCACGGTCTCGTTGAGTTCTTGACGACGGCTGGCGTTCTCCATGCTCTGCACCTGCGTGCCGAGTCCGAAGCGGGGCATCATCACACCATTGTTGAGTCTTACCAGCGGCACACCTGCCACCGACTTGATGTTCGACACCGCCTGAGGTCCGCCGTCAGTCGTGTTCCCGCCCGGTGCGGGCTGAGTCACTTCATGGTCGAAATTAGCAAGTGCATAATCTTCACTCTGTGCCGAAGCACCGATACTCAGCAGCACCACTGCCAGCATCCCGAATAGTCTTGTCTTCATACGTTTTGGTTTTTGTGTTTGTTACATTAACTAGGTGCAAAGGTATTAAGAATCCCCGCAACTATTATGATAATAATTACGGGGATTCTTTCACTTTTTACCGAAAAACCATCTTGTTATCAATGTCAACAGACCATTTTCCGCTAATTCATCAATTTTGTGTGATTTTCACCGAAATGGGGCGTAATATGAAGAAAAATGTGTAATTTTGCAGCGTATTTAAAGTTAGGCATCTATAGTTGTCATTATTTACCATAAGTTTTTATATCATATCTATTCAAGTATTACTTAATTACTTAAAAATATGGCACAAACAAATCTTTCTAACGGCGTTGAAATGCTTGTTGCACGACATGCAGCAACCGAGGGTTGCCAAGTAGGCGTAAAAGCTTTGTCTGAAGTAAAGAAATATTCCAACGTCGATCCATCCGATGGTATATGGATGGTTGGTGACCAATTTACCATTCCTACTAAGGATCTTTTGGACCTAGTAGTTTTTGTTGCTGTAATTAACGGGAATAAGGTCCCTGCTATTGCTGTTGAAACAACAAAAGGGGAGCCTAAGGTATTATATATTTCAACGTTAAAAAAGACTATATATGAATACGAAGAGATTGGGGGGCAATACGTTATAAAGAGAAATCCCGATGGGAGCAACAAGCCTCTTTTTGCTGACACACCTCTCCGTAGAGAAGTATTGTCAAAAGAGACGGTAGGAGAAATTATAGAGTCATTAGCTGGGCGTACCTTTAAAGTAACCCGAGTTATGGGGCCGTTCCAAACATCTCGTCTAAAGATAAAAATCGATTCATTAGGACGACGTGATGGATATGAGATTATTGGACTACGTAAAACTTATATACCTGTTTTTGAAGAAGTGGTGTAACAGATTGAGTATCTTTCATAATTATGGCTTGTCGATTTAAAGAAAACGACAATGTGTCAGAAAAAAAATAGAGCAATTAGCCTGTTCCTTTTTAATTCAAAAATCGACACATCTTATATAAGCACACATTTTCTCACATTTGCAATTCTGTTGCTGTTAGTTAAGATTTGCAATACCCATCAGCGGAAGATGATTCCGAATACTCTCAACTTAACGTGAGTTCGACGTAAGCCTTACGCAATAAGTCTACTTTTGTCGATGATTT
>CAMVKN010000032.1 GCA_947168045.1 uncultured Prevotellaceae bacterium | reverse complement strand
TCTTCAGGATGCTCATGGCCATGGCCACCTTCATGTCGCCCTCGACGGCGCAGGCGGTGTGCTGCTTGATGAGCATGGAGAAAGCGGGAATGAGCATGGAGTCGAGCTTGCCTGCCACGCCCTGTGCGAAGCCAGCGTAGTGTGAGGCAATCATGCCCAGCTTTTCATCCTTGACCCACTGCTCGAAGGCCACGACATAGCGTGCCATGTCCCACACCTTCTCGATGGTGCCGCCGCCCTCGATGTCGAAGGTGTCGAGGATGTCCTGTGCCTTCTGGCGGATGGCGTCCTCGTCGGTGACGTTGTCAGCGATGGCCCACATCTGCTCCCAGTCGAACTGCTTGGTGTAGACGAAGAGGCGGTGGTAGAGGTTGGTCTCGTCGATGTAGAGGTCCATCATGCCGGGGTAGGGCCGGCCTATCTGTGCGATGTTCGTGTCGCGGAAACGACGGCGCACCTGAGCGGCACGGCACCAGTCCTCAATCTCGCGCTGCACCTCGGGGTCGCCGCCCTCGACGACGCCGGTGATGACGGCCGAGCGCTTGCCGGCGCGGTTCAGGTCGGCCACCATCTCGCCGATGGCACCGCAGGCGTATAGCTCTCCCAGCCACGTGGGGATGTCGGTCTTGGCATAGTCCGGTGCCAGCTTCTTCTGCATGTTGACGATGACGACGGGAACGTCGAGGTCGCGCACGGCGGGCAGCATGTTGTACGATGTGCAGTAGGTCAGCATCTGCAGGATGACGAGGTCGACGTCGGCGGCGCGGAACTTGTCGCCGGCCAGCATCGACTGCTCCTTGGTGGTGACCATGCCGCCGTCGACGATTTCAATGCTGTCGGGCAGCGTCTTCTTGAAGTCAGCATACTGCTGCTCGAACTCGGGAACGAGCTGTGGGAACTGCGGCAGGTAAGCCTGCAGTGCAATGGAGAACACGCCCACGCGGGCTTTTGTCTCAACTAATGGTTTTGCCATAATGTGTTTTTTTTGTGGTGAAGGGGTAGAGGGGAGAGGTAAGAGGTGAGAGGTGAGAGAATAGTTTTGCTGGTCCTTTCTCATTTTTTTCTCTTTCTTTATTCTCCTTTTTCTGGCGTTTTCATTGTTCAGCCGCCAGTCATCCGCTTCGCCGTAGTTAATTATTGTTGTTCAAAATGTTTTCTTAGTGAAACAAGCATTCTTGTAATCTCAGAGATACATAGTTCTTGTTCGTCGAATTGCTCTTGAGAGATGTATCCTAAAATGTGAGCTGCTTCCAATTGACACATTGTTTCCATCAATGAGCCATTAGCAATACTCAGGAAATGAATACGCTCTTTGTTAGAGAAACGTCCCATTCCTTCCGCTATGTTAGATGGGACAGAGATAACAGCACGTTGTAGTTGGTCACAGAGAGCATATCGTTCTGTCTGAGGGAAAGTGGCAGAAAGCTTATATACCGTGGTTACTAGGGCCATCGCCTTATGATAAACCTGCAGTTTGCGATAATAGAAATCGTTCATAGCCGCACATATTATATATAGCAGAACTATCCTCTTACCTCTCCCCTCTTACCTCTCCCCTCTCACAATCGTCAGATATTTCTCGTAGGCTTTATCCCAGGCGGCGCTGTCCTGCGGCTCGTAGCGCACCATGTCCACTGAGTCGGCTATGATGGCACGCATCTCCCAGATGTCCTTCACTATGCCTGCGGCCTTGGCCTGAAGCATGATGTTGCCCAGTGCGGTGCACTCCTGTGGCCCGGCCAGCACGGTGGCGCCGGTGGCATTGGCCGTGAACTGGTTGAGGTACTTGTTCAGCGAGCCGCCGCCGATGACATGCAGCGTATAAGCCTCCCCAAGCCCCTCCGAAGGAGAGGGTGTTTGGTTACCAAAAGGCTCTGATGAAGTACTGGAGGGTGCATTGTGTGACTCAACATCCCCTCCTTTGGAGGGGCTTGGGGAGACCAGGAACTCCTGCAGCCACTGGAACACCTGCTTGTAGCGCAGTGCCAGCGAGTCGAAGATGCAGCGGCAGAACTCGGCCGGTGTCTCTGGCACGGGCTGCTGCGTGTCGCGGCAGTACTGCTGTATGGCCCCAGTCATCGATGACGGTGCGGCGAAACACTCGTCGTCGGGGTTGATGATGCTGCGGAAGGGCTCCACGGTCATGGCCTGGCCCTGCAGCTCGGGATGGCTGAGCTTTCGCACCTCCTCGGGCCACTCCAGACGGCAGCGCTCATAGAGCCACATGCCACAGATGTTCTTCAGGAAGCGGGTGGTACCATCCACACCGCCTTCGTTGGTGAAGTTGCGCTCGTAGCTCAGGTCGTTGATGATGGCCTCTTTCGTCTCTATGCCCATGAGGCTCCATGTGCCGCTGGAGAGATAGACGAAGTGCTCGTCCTTGGCGGGCACTGCAGCCACGGCTGAGCCGGTGTCGTGGCCGGCGACGGCGATGACGGGCACGGCCCCCAGACCGGTGAGGCGCTGCACCTCGTCGGTGAGCACGCCGATGCATGTGCCGGGCTGCACCATGCGGCCGAACATGGAGCGTGTCAGCCCCACCGACTGCAGCAGCCGCTCGTCGAGCTGCTTCGTGCGCGGGTCAAGCATCTGGCTGGTAGAGGCAATGGTGTATTCGCACACTGCGTTGCCAGTCAGCATCCAGCTCAGGGCGTCGGGCACGAAGAGAATCTTTTGTGCGTTCTTCAGCGCGCTGTTCCCTTCGCGGCGCATGGCGTAGAGCTGGAACAGGCTGTTGAAGTGCATGAACTGTATGCCAGTGACATCGTAGACCTCCTGGCGGTTGATGACGTGGGCCAGGTAGTCGTCCATGGCGCTGAAGGTCACGGGGTCGCGATAGGCACGAGGGTTGCGCAGCAGGGCACCGTCGTCGCCGATGCAGACGAAGTCGACACCCCAGGTGTCGATGCCGATGCTGGTGATGTGAAGCCCCCGGCGTGCAGCCTCCTTCAGGCCCTTGATGATTTCGAAGTAGAGGGCGTAGATGTCCCAGTAGTAGTGGCCGCCCTGCTCAATAAGATTGTTGGGGAAGCGTGTCAGCTCCTCCAGCTCCATCTTTCCTTCGCTGATGTGTCCGATGATGGTGCGCCCGCTGGTGGCTCCCAGGTCAGCGGCGAAGAAATAATTTTTCTGTTCCATGATGAATATGGTTTTCTTGATGTGGCAATAGTAGTTTAGAGACTTGATTAGTAAAAGGCGTTGCAAAGATACACATTTTTCTTTTGCGTGTACCATGACATTTTGATTTTCCTTCTGCTTTTTTTGGTCAATTCGGAAAAACACAGTAACTTTGCACGAATTATTCAAAAAAACTATGTCAACAATCGTATTAGCAATTGTTCTGATTTTCGTTACAGGCTATGCCTGTATTGCCTTAGAGACCTTTACCAAGGTGAACAAGGCGGCCGTGGCGCTGCTGATGTGTGTGTTGTGCTGGACCGTCTACTGCTTCATGCCGGGCCACGACCTGAGCACCCTGCCTGAGGGGCTGGGCGAGACGGCCGAGACGCTGTTCTTCCTCATGGGTGCGATGACCATCGTCGAGATTGTGGATGCCAACGGCGGGTTCAACTTCGTGCGTGACACGATGAAGACGCGCAGCAAGCGCAAGCTGCTGTGGCGCGTGGCTTTCATGACGTTCTTCCTGTCGGCCATCCTCGACAACCTCACCACCTCCATCGTCATGGTCATGGTGCTGCGCAAGCTCATCCAGGACCCGAAGGAGCGCCTCCTCTATGCCTCGATGGTCATCATCGCGGCCAACTCGGGCGGTGCCTTCTCGCCCATTGGCGATGTCACCACCATCATGCTCTGGATCAAGGGCATGGTCTCCACCGGTGGCGTGCTGACCGAGCTGTTCATCCCCTCGATGGTGTCGATGGTGGTGCCCGCCGCGCTGCTGTCGCTGTCGCTGAAGGGCAAGTTCGACAAGGAGCAGAACCTGCAGGTGGCCGATGTGTCACACTTCACCAAGCGGCAGCGCCAGGCAGTGTTCTGTCTCGGCGTGGGCGGCCTCATCTTCGTCCCCGTCTTCAAGACCATCACCCATCTGCCGCCCTACATGGGCATCCTGCTGGTTTTGGGCGTGCTGTGGACGGTGACCGAGGTGTTCAACCGTCATCTGGACGAGAGCGACCCCATGGCCAAGCGCGTCACCCATCTGCTCACGCGCATTGACATGAGCACCATCCTCTTCTTCCTCGGCATCCTCATGGCGGTGCTCTGTCTGAAGCAGGTCGGTGTGCTCAACCAGCTGGGCGACGGTCTGAACGCGGCCTTCAGTGGCAATCCCTACTTCATCACCGGCATCATCGGCGTGCTGTCGAGCATCGTCGACAACGTGCCCTTGGTGGCTGCCTGCATGAACATGTATGATGTGGCGCCTGATGGCATCTATGCCGTCGACGGTTCCTTCTGGCAGTTGCTGGCCTACTGTGCCGGCGTGGGCGGCTCCATGCTCATCATCGGCTCAGCTGCCGGTGTGGTGGTCATGGGTCTTGAGAAGATAACCTTCGGCTGGTACATGCAGCGCATCTCGTGGATTGTCTTCGTGGGCTATGTGGCAGGCATCCTCGTCTATGCCTTGGAGAAAGCCGTCTTTTAGCATGATTCAACTTTCAGTTGATAGAGGTGAGAGGTAAGAGGTGAGAGGTGAGAGAATAGCTTGCACGCCCAGAGATAATGATGGAAAAGAAGCAGAGTAAAGACCTGCTGGCCTTCATACGTGAGGGACGGACGATGACGCGTAGCGAACAGATGCGACTCATCGTCCAGCTGTCCATACCCAGTATCCTGGCCCAGGTATCAGCCACGGTGATGTTCTTCATCGACTACGCCATGGTGGGCCATCTGGGCGAGCAGGCCACCGCATCGGTGGGCCTGGTGGAGAGTACCACTTGGCTGTTGGGCGGACTGGCCTCGGCCGTGACGATGGGCTTCTCCGTGCAGGTGGCCCACTTCATCGGCGCCAACGACAGGGAGAGCGCCCGCAGCGTGCTCCGGCAGTCGCTGGTGTGCTGTCTGGCCTGGAGCCTCATGCTCTCGCTGGCCTGTGTGGTGGTCTACCGCCGCCTGCCCTTCTGGTTGGGTGGCACTGAGAGCATTGCCCACGATGCCTCGATGTATTTCCTCATCGTAGGACTGGCTGGCGTTTTCTTCCAGATGGAAGGGCTGGCCGGCTCCATGCTGAAGTGCTCGGGCAACATGAAGATTCCATCGGCCCTGAACATCCTGATGTGTGTCCTCGACGTGTGCTTCAACTACGTCTTCATCTACCAGCTCGACCTGGGCGTGAAGGGAGCTGCCATGGGCACGGCGCTGGCTGAGTTCATCACCTGCTTGCTGATGCTTTACTTCCTGCTCTTCCGCAGCGAGATGCTGTCATTGCGCGGTCATCCCGGCTCTTTCCGGCCAAAGGCCAGCACGGTGCGCACCGCCTTCAAGATTGGTGCACCTATGGGTCTGCAGCATCTGCTCATGGGCTCGGCCCAGATAGTGAGCACCCGCATCGTGGCACCCTTGGGCAACGTGGCCATCGCCGCCAACTCGATGGCCATCACTGTCGAGAGCCTGTGCTACATGCCGGGCTATGGCATCGCCGAGGCTGCCACCACGCTGGTGGGGCAGGGCATCGGTGCCGGGCAGCGCGTGCTGACGCGCTCGTTTGCCTATCTGAGCGTAGGGCTGGGCATTGCCGTGATGTCGGTCATGGGCGTGCTGATGTTTGTGTTCGCCCCTGAGCTGATGGCCTTCATGTCGCCTGTGGAGCAGATTGTCAGCGAGGGTGCTGCCGCCCTGCGCATCGAAGCCTTCGCCGAGCCTATGTTCGCAGCCGCCATCGTCTGCAACGGCGTCTTCGTCGGTGCCGGCGACACGCTCAAACCTGCCATCATGAGCCTGGCTTCGATGTGGGGCGTGCGTCTGACGCTGGCCTGGTGGCTGTCGCAGAGCTACGGCCTGCGCGGCGTGTGGACGGCCATGGCCATCGAGCTGTCCCTGCGCGGTCTCATCTTCCTGGCACGCCTGCGGTTGGGCCGCTGGAACAAAAAGCTGTGAAACAAAGGTGCATGGAATGTTAAAATGAGTAAAAACATACGCTGTTTCTCCTTTTTTTACTATATTTGCAACGTTATTGTATTTAACCTGATTGAAATGAAGAGATTACTACTGATAGCTGCACTCCTCGTGGCGATTGCACAGGGGGCATGGTCGCAGTCGAAACCTACCGTTGCCATCTTTGGCGATTCCTATTCCACCTACGAGGGATATCTCACGCCTGACACCATGGAGACATGGTATTTCAACCGTCATGACGACCCCAAGCGCACCGACGTGAACAATGTCAGGCAGACGTGGTGGTGGCAGGTAGTGAAGCGCATGGGCTGGAAACTGGAGGTGAACAACTCGTGGAGCGGTGCCACCATCTGCAACACCGGCTATGGCGATGCCGACTACACCCACCGCTCGTTCATCACCCGTCACACGGCGCTGGGCAACCCCGACGTCATCCTGCTGCTGGGCGGCACCAACGACTCCTGGTGTGGCGCTCCCATCGGCGAGTACAAGTATGAGGGCTGGAAGCGTGCCGACCTCTACACCTTCCGTCCCGCCCTGGCTTATCTGCTCAGCCACATGCAGGACCGCTATCCCACGGCCGCTATCTATTACATCCTGAACTGCGACCTGAAGGAGGAGGTCAATACATCGGTGACCACCATCTGCCAGCACTACGGCGTGCCCGTGATACGGCTGAAGGGCATCGACAAGACCGCCGGCCATCCTAACCAGCACGGCATGACCCAGATTGCCGACCAGGTGGTGGAGGCGCTGAAGATGATTTGAGATTTGAGATTTGAGATTTGAGGTTTGAGAATTGAGATTTGAGGTTTGATGAAGATGAGCATGTTGATGTGTAAGCGGTGCTTGCTGACGGTTTTGCTGTTGGCAGGTGTATCTCTTGGCATCTATTCTCAAGACCCCAGTCTCAAGTCAAGATACACCCAGGAGCATCCCCTTGTCTATACTGACGCGTGGGACCTTTGGCCCTATGTGTTCCTCGACGAGAGCGGCAATCCCACGGGCTATAACGTGGAGCTGCTGAAGATGATTTTCGAGGAGCTTGACATTCCCTACGAAATCCACCTGAAGCCAACCGAGCGGGCGCTCGAAGACCTGTTCGAGGGCCGCGCAACGCTGATGCTGGGCATGGTGGCCAGCTTCCACGACCATGAGCGGGTGTTCTATGGCAAGAATGTCATCCAGCTGTTCACCCACAGTGTGGCCCACCCGCGTGAGGTACCTGCCACCGTGCGTCACATCGAAGACCTGTCCAAAGAGCAGGTCATCGTCCACACCGGCAGCTTCAGCCACCACCTGATGATGGACCACGGGTGGGGCGACAATGCGTTGCCCCAGGACGACATGGACAAGGCCGTCCAGCTGGTCAGTGTCGAGGGGCACGGCCAGGTGCTGTGGAACACCATGTCGCTGAAGTGGCTCATGTATAAGTACCACACTGACAACCTGGTGCTCGACCCCGTGGACATGCCGTCGGGCGACTACCGCTTCATGTCGTCTGACCCGCAGCTGCTGAAGGCGCTCGATGCCACTTACTCGCGTCTGAAGGCCGAGGACCGTCTACAACCGTTGGAGCGTAAGTGGTTCTACCCTGAAGACGTGCCCGAGGCAGGCGTGCCTAAGTGGATATGGTTAGTGGTGGCTGGCATTGGCCTGGTGGCGCTGATACTCATCCTGAGCAGTCTGTTCTACCATATCCGCGAGCGCCGTCTTACGCGCGAGGGCCGTCAGCGCAATGCCCGGCTGGCACTGATACTGAAGACCTGCAAGGTGAACATCTGGGTCTATGACGTGCTGAAGAAGACATTCGTCTGGTACGGCAACGATGCCCGTGCCAAGCGCACCTACACCCGTGACGAATTTGCTACCTACTTCAGCGGTGATGGCTTCCAGCAGGTATTCAGCGGCATAGAACGGCTGATGCGCCGCGATCTGAAGCAGTTGCGCTTGCAGGTCGACGGCAAGGACATCGATGACCGTCAGCCACACACCTATCTCATCAACCTGTCGGTGCTGCATGCCGACCACACCCATCCTACGGCCATCATCGGCACTGAGCTTGATGTCAGCGACGAGTATGAGCGGCAGCAGCACGCCGAGCAGCTGATGCATCGCTATCAGGCCGTGTTCAACAACGCCATGGTGGACATGGTCTACTACGACGGTCATGGCCGCATCGTCAACATGAACGCCAGGGCGCAGCGTACGTTCAAGATGCCCATTGGCGAGGTGCTGAAGGAGGATGTCTACCTGAGCGACATCCTCAACCCTTCCGAGTTTGACATCAGCGACTTTGACCATCGCGACATGTTCTACTCCACGCTCTTCATTGACTACAGCACCGAGCGAAACCTGAAGTCGCGTCAGCGCAAGGACTATGCCATCTACGAGCTGCAGCTGGTGCCCGTCTATGGCGACAACCACCAGCTCCTGGGTGCCTTTGGCTCAGGTCGCGAGGTCACCGAGGTGGCCCACACCTTCGACCTCGCCCGTCGTGGCGTGGAGCGGCTACGCGTGGCCATGAAGGAACTGTCTGACAACATCAACAACATCAACTACGCCATGCAGGTGGGCGGTGTGCGCATCGTGAGCTACTCGCCCGTCACCCACCTGTTTACCATCAACCACCGCATGCACGTGGCTCAATATGTGCTGACGCAGCAGCGCTGCATCAACCTCACTGACAGCGAGTCGATGGGTCAGGTCATGCATGCCTTGCGCCTCATGGACCGTCGTCTCAACGTTCCTGTTGACCTTGAGGTCAGAAGCACCCTGCGACTGTCGGGCTGCAAGCACCTCTGGCTGCAAATCCACATGTTCCCCACTGTCGACAGCAACGGCGTGGTGACGGAGTACACCGGCATCTGCCGTGACACCACCGAGCTGAAACACACCGAGCACATGCTGCAGCTGGAGACTGAGAAGGCGCAGAGCATCGAGCAGGTGAAGGCACAGTTCCTGCACAACATGTGCTTCGAAATCCGCACCCCCCTCGACGTCGTGGTCAAGAGCGCCGAACAGTTTGAGCAGCAGCACACACCCGAGGAGGAAGAGCGCTTCATTGCCGACATCAAGACCAACTCAGCCTATCTGCTGAAACTCATCAACGACATCCTCTTCCTGTCGCGCCTGGATGCCAATATGGTGGAAATCAACGTCAGCGACACCGACTTTGCCCAGGTGTTCGAGGGCTTCTGCGTCCAGGCATGGCAGGAGCGGCAGCGGCCTGAGGTGAGGTATGTCGTCGAGAGTCCCTACAGCCAGCTGGTGGTCAGCATTGACGTCACCAATGTGGGGCGTGTCATCGGCATGCTCGTGGGCAACGCCGTGGAGCATACCTCCAAGGGCGTTGTCAGTGCACGCTACGAGTACATCGGTGGCAAGCTCATCATCATCGTGGAAGACACCAGCGAGGGCATCTCCGCTGACAATCTGCCGCACATCTTCGACCGTTTCAACGGCTCGTCCAGTATGGAGGGCACGGGGCTGGCACTGCCCATCAGCAAGGAGCTGGTCACCCAGCTCGGCGGCACCATCGATGTAAGGAGCGAAGTGAACAAGGGCACCACCGTCTGGGTCACCCTGCCGTGCCCTGCCGTCACCATCGAACATAAAACCAATATCTGAACACTACATGCAACGCCGGAACGACATACACACCCCACGCTTGGCAAGGCTGCTCGCGCTGCTTTGTGTGTGCATCGTCATGGTTATGCCAGGCCATGCCCAGCGCCGCAAGTTGGTCGTGGCCTGCGACTGGGACTTTGCTCCCTATGAGTTCATCAATAGCGAAGGCCATGCCGATGGCTTCAATGTGGAGCTGCTGAGCACCATCCTCCATCGTCTGGGCATCCCCTACGAAATCATGGTCAAGGCGCGCAGCCAGTGTATCGATGCCTTCTTGAGCCGCCAGGCCGACCTCATCGTTGACTATCGCGGCCGTTTTGCAAGGCCGCCCTTCGTCCGCACTGTCACCCCCATAGGCTATTACAGTGTGGTGGCAACCCACCTGCAGACCAGCAAGCCCCTGACCAGCATCCGGCAGCTGAAGGGGATGGAAGGCATTGTGTTCAACAGCTCCAACGATTCCATCTCCTACGCAGTGCTCGGCACCCTGGCCGACAGCATCAAGGACATTCACTTCCAGTCGCCCCGCTCTGCCCTGAGTGGCATCGTCAGTGGCGAATACAAGTATTTCATCTGGGGCGAACAGCCTGTCAAGCATAAGATGAAGGAACTGAATATCGAAAATGTCGTGTGTACCCAGCTGTCCGACCTGCCACCTACCGAGATTCACATCGTGGGCTACGACAAGCACCTCATTGACGAGATAGCCAGCCAGTATGCCCGCTTGTTGCAAAGCGGAGAAATCGACCGTCTGCACGACAAGTGGTTCCGCCCCGAGGAGGTCGAGCAGCGCACGTCGCCCCTGGCTCTCTACATCATTCTTGGAGCCTTGCTGCTCACCATCTCCATCGTCTTCATCTATCGGCTCATGCGCGTGAAGTTGCGGAAGGCCGTGCTGAGGTACGGCGAGATGGAGACAATGATGAACCAGGCGCTGAGCATGGACAACTATATCGTCATGATCATTGACCTGCGCAAGCGGCGCGTCTTCAACGTGTATGGCCATGTGTTGCCCGATGAGGGTATCGACATGGTGGAGATGCTGGATTACATCCATCCTGACGACCGTCAGAAGATTCTTATCCGCCGTGACAGGAAAGATTCCATGCACAAGCAGTCGATGTCCTTCACCATACGCTGGAACACTGGCACCAAGGAGAATCCCAACTGGATTGACATCACGGGCTTTTCCTATCCTGAGTTCGACAACAACCACCATCCTGTCAGGGTCGTCATTGCCGCGCACGACATCACTGACGCCAAGGAGATGGAACAAAGCAGCCGCAACCTGGGCACCCACTACCTGAAGATGTTCGAGTCCACCCTCCTGGCCATGTCCTTCTATGACAAGGACGGCCGGCTCATCGACATGAACAGCAAGATGAAGGAGCTGTGTGGCATCACCGACGACATCGTGGAGGATTTCCAGCGCACACTGCTCTTCGACTATCCTAACCTCAAGGGTGAACTGGAGCCCGGCGTTCCCCAGAACTTCCATGTCTGTGAGCATGTCACCAACCTACATTCCAACGTCGATGTCTATGTGGAGATGCGTGTGCTGTCCGTCACTGACAACTCAGGCGAAGTGCTCTATTACATCATCACCGCGCGTGACATCACCGAGGAGCGCAACATGTACCGTGAGCTCAGCAGCCAGCAGAAGGCCATTGAGGAGGCAAGCCGCAGTAACCGCATCTATGAGAGGGAGCTGCACACGCTGTTGGTGAATTGCAGCATGTATGTGTGGAACCTCGACGTCAGCAGCGACATCATTTACTTATCGCGCTCGCTGAATGAGCCAGAGTTTCATTTGACGCTGAATGAATATGCCGACATTATGACCGAGGATCACCGCCAGCAGGCCCTGGTCAACATCAAGCAAATCAGTGCCCTGAAACAGCCTTTCAATTTCGTTCACCACTTCCGCCACGCACCTATGACGGAGGGCGAGGCGTGGTTCTCTATCAGCGGCATGCCCCTGTTGGATGCCGATGGCAATGTCAAGGGGTTCTTCGGCATCGTGCGCAATGTCACCGAGCTGATGGAGGCGCAGGAGCAGCTGAAGGAGGAGACGGCACGCGCCGAGAACTCGGCCATGCTGAAGAGTACCTTCCTGGCCAACATGACCCACGAGATACGCACGCCGCTGAACGCCATCGTGGGCTTCTCCGACCTGTTGCAGATGGTGGACGCTGGCGACGAGCGCAAGGAGTTCATACGCATCATCCGCAACAACTGCGACATGCTGATGCGCCTCATCAACGACATCTTCGAGGCGTCGACCATGGATATCAAGCCGTTGGAGATAGTGCCGAAGGAGGTAGACTTCGCTGCCGAGTTCGCCGTCGTCTGTCAGTCGCTGGCACAGCGTGTGCAGGAGCCCGCCGTGCAGTTCATCGTCGACAGCCCGCGTCCACACTTCGTCACCCGTCTTGACATGGGGCGCATGCAGCAGGTCATCACTAACTTCGTCACCAATGCCGTGAAGTACACCCGTGAGGGACACATACGCGTGGGCTGGAGTCTGGAGCGACCCGCCAGCGTCGCCACCATCGCCAATGCCGGTGCTAATACCATCGGCGCCCTGGGTGTCACCGGCATCTACATGTACTGCGAGGACACCGGCACCGGTATTCCCAAGGAGAAGCAGAAGAAGGTGTTCGACCGTTTCGTCAAGCTGAACGACTATGTGCAGGGCACCGGTCTGGGTCTGAGCATCTGCAAGTCGATAGCTGAGCGCTCCGGCGGCTGCATCGGCGTTGACAGCGAGGGCGAGGGGCACGGCTGCACCTTCTGGATATGGGTGCCGTGCCATGAGATATAAAGAGATGAGTCAGTCAAGAACTATTGATGAGACAACGTATCGTATTATTATTAACAATGTTCCTGGTGGCTACCGTCGCCACCATGGCGCAGCCGGCGGCAGGTGTCGACAGCCTGCATGCTGACAGCACCCATGCTGTGCCGCCGCTGAACATCAGGGACTACACCCCTGAGCACCCCCTTGTCTATGAGGGCTCATGGGACCTGTGGCCCTACACCTTCCTCAGCGTCGACGGACAGCCCGACGGCTACAGTGTCGATTTGGTGCGGCTCATCCTCGACCGTTTACACATCCCCTACGAGATTCACCTCAAACCCACCAACGAGGTATTCAACGACCTGAAGGAGGGCCGCTCGGACCTCATGCTGGGTCTGAGTGCCGGTTTCCACGACGAGTATGGCCGCTATGGCAACACCTCAGTGACGCTGTTCACCCAGAGTGTGGCCACGGCCAAGGGCGAGCCTGTCGAGATTCACAGCCTGTACGACCTGGCCTCCCATCGTGTCATTGTCAACGAGGGCAGCCTGGCCCATCACCAGATGATGAGCCGTGGCTGGGGGGCCAATGCCATACCCACGCAGGACATCAAGGAGTCCCTTTTGCACCTTAGTGCCACCGGGGAGGGCGCCGTCATCTGGAACGACCTGTCGCTGAAGTACATCCAGCGCCGCTATCACCTCGACAACCTGGTCATCACCCCGGTGAGCATGCCCCACGGCGAGTACAAGTTCATGTCGAACAACCCCAAGCTGCTGGCCAGCATGGACAGCATGTACGCCGTGCTGAACAGTGCCGAGCTCATCACGCCCATCCAGAACAAGTGGTTCTATCCCGAGCGCACCCACAAGCCCGTGCCGCTGTGGGTGTGGGTGGCCGTTGGCGCCGCCGCCGTCCTGGTGCTCATCATCATTGCCTACATGCTCTCCTACCGGCTCAAGGCCCTCAGCATCATGCGGCAGAACGAGCGCATGAACCGCCGACTGGCTCTCATCCTCGAGACCTGCCAGGTGCACATCTGGACCTATGACGTGGAGAAGAAACTCTTCACCTGGCACAACGACAATGGCCTGCCGGCCTACACCTATTCGCCCGATGAGTTCTCCAAGCGCTACAGTCCTGCTGACTACCGCCGGCTGCGCGACACCATCTTCCGCCTGTCAGCCCTGCCGAAGCCAGACGGTGGCGACGAGGAAGAGGTGACGTTGCGTATCCGTGCGCGCGATGTCGAGAAGGGCTCCGACGAGCTGCGCGACTATGTCATCGTGCTCTCGGTGCTCACCCGTGGCAAGGACGGCAAGCCCACTGTCATCATCGGCACGAAGCGCGACGTCACCCAGGCAGCTGCCGACAACGTGGTGCCCAATGCCGACGTCGAGGAGCTGCTGAACCTCTGCCGCACCATCACGCGGCGCATGAACGGCTCGATGAATGTCAACACCGAGGAGGGTGTGGGCACCAGCATACACATCTCCATTCCAAGCCTGAAGAAAATGGCCCTGGGCCTGCTCTGCCTGCTCGCCGCCACCTTGCCGCAGCAGGCCAATGCACAGTCGTGGAAGAAGCGCTTCACCGCTGAGCGGCCTCTCATCATCGCCGGCGACTGGGACAAGCCGCCCTACGAGTTCCTCAACCGCGACGGCGTGCCCTCGGGGTCGAATGTCGAGACGATGACGGCCGTCTTCAAGGCTATGGACATACCCTTCCGCTATGAGCTGAAGGACTGGACGATAGCCTTGAAGATGTTCGAGCGCGGCGATGCCGACATCATCCTGGCCAATGCCAACCGCTACCGCGGCAAGGACGGCTTTGCCATCTCGCAGAACATCATCAGCTACGACCGCATCTGTGCCGCCTCGTTAGGCGACAGCGCCACCACCGTCAACTGTGAAGAAATCCTTGAACAGGGCATCGTGCTCAAGTCGGGCGACTTTACTGCCAGCTTCCTCTGCGACATCGACTCCACCTTTGCTACGAAGATGGAGTTCCAGTCGCCGAAAGTGGCACTGCTGGGGGTGAAGGAAGGGCTTTACAAGTATTTCGTATGGGACGAGGTGCCCCTGAAGTGGAAGATGCACGAGCTGCAGCTCGAAGGCATGGTGCTCAACGATGTGACGGTGCCCGTCAGCGACATCTACATCATCGGCCACGACCGCCAGCTGATGAACGACATCGACGACCAGTACTCGCGACTGAAGCAGAGCGGCGTCATACAGGACATCAACGACCGCTGGGTACATCCTGAGCGTGCTGCTGGCACATCGGCCAACACCGTCCTGCTCATCATTGGTGCCATCCTGCTGCTGGCCCTTCTCTTCTATCTCATAGGACTGATGGCCAAGCGGCGTGTCAAAGCCATGACGCGTGCCTCAACCGAGCTGAACAACATGATGTACAAGGCACTGCACATGGGCAACTTCGACGTTGTGATATATGATGTCAAACACGACCTGGTGACCAACCACTACGGCCATCTGCTGCCCGACCGTGGCGTCACCCTCAGCCAGTTTGCCAGTCATATCCACCCCTCTGAGCGTGACGCGTTCATGCGCAAGGTGGAGCGGCTGCTCAGCGGGCGCGACAAGAAGTTCGTGTTAGACAAGCGGTGGCAGAGCTTCGACGATGCCTCCGTGTGGCTGCAGCTGAACGGCCATGCCATTGCCGAGCTTGACAAGGAGGGACGGCCCGCCTATGTCATCAATGTCGTTCACGACGTCACCCCTGCCACCGTCATCCCGGCGGCGCAGGGCAGCGACGGCCCTGACCCTCAGCCCGCAGCTGCTGAAAACCTAACAACCTAACCAGTCTAAACTACTGTGCAAACAAGTAAGTACATGCTCGCCAGCGAGCGCGACCTCCTCTGGGGGCTCACTATCACCACCATCGGCTATGAGGAGATAGGTCCCAACGACCCTTATCCCACCCGTGGCCATGCCGACGGCTATTACTTCGACCTTCAGAAGGGGCGTGTGCTCAGCGAGTACCAGCTGCTCTACATCACTGAGGGCAACGGCGTGTTCCACAGCCGCACCGTCAGCGAGGCATCACTCAGCGAGGGCGACTTCTTCCTCCTCTTCCCCGGCGAGTGGCACTCCTATCACCCCACGGGGCGGCATGGGTGGAAGAAGTACTGGATAGGGTTCCACGGCCACAACATGGACGACCGCGTGCGCGCCGGCTTTCTCTCGCCTACCAAGCCCATCTACCATGTGGGCTTTTCCGATGACATCGTCAAGCTCTACCGTCAAGCCTACGAGGCAGCGCAGGCTGAGGCCGCCTATTCGCAGCAGGTCATGGCCGGCATCGTCAACCACCTCATAGGACTGATGTATTCGCTGGAGCGTAACATTGAGCTGAAGAACCGTAACCAGAGCCACGTCGACATGGTCAACAGGGCACGCCTGCGCATACGCGAGCAGCTGGAGTCGTCGCTCACCATACAGCAGGTGGCTGAGGATCTCGGCGTCAGCTATTCCAACTTCCGCAAGCTGTTCAAGGAGCACACCGGACTGTCGCCTGCCACCTATCAGCAGGACCTGCGCCTGCAGCGCGCCAAGGAGCTGCTCACCACCACCGACCTGAGCATAAAAGAAATAGCCTACCGACTCAACTTTGAGTCGCCAGACTATTTCTCCTCGAAGTTCAAGATTAAGACTGGGCGCAAACCCAGCGACCTCAGAAACTCCTAACCACTAACTACCCCCAAGCCCTTTTAAAAACAACGAATGAAGACGAATGTTAAGAATTGCACAAATCCATTTTAATTCGTACCATTCGTTAGATTCGTCTTCATTCGTTGTAGAAAAGAAAAGGGTGGGAAAGTTCAACTCTTTAGTATATTCACGTCCATGCGGTTGAAGGGGAACATGAAGCCCTTGCTCTTCAGCTCCTGGTACACCGTCTCGTTCATGTAGAAGTACACCGTCCAGTAGTCGGCGCTCTTGCACCACGACCGTGTGTTCACCACCACGCCGCTTTCGCCCAGCTTCGTCAGTCCAATCCACGGAGCAGCCACCGCGGGACTGTCCTTCACTGGCTCCTTGACGATGAGGGTGTTGCGCTGCTGAATCTCGCTAATGGCAGCCTTCACCTGCTCCAAGTCGGTGCCGTATGCAAACTGGAAGTCCAGGTCCACGCGGCGGTAAGGCTCAGTGCTGTAGTTCTTCATCGACCCCGTCGACAGTCCGCCGTTGGGGATGATGATGGTCTGGGCGTCGTTGGTGCGGATGATGGTGTTGAAAATCTGAATCTCCTTCACCGTGCCGGCATAGCCCTGTGCCTCAATGTAGTCGCCCACCTTGAACGGCTTGAACAGCAGAATCATCACACCGCCGGCAAAGTTCTGCAGCGTGCCGCTCAGGGCCATGCCGATGGCCATGCCTGCCGAGGCGAAGAGCGCGATGAACGACGAGGTCTCGATGCCCAGGATGGAGATGATGATGATGATGAGTGTCAGCCACAGCACCACGTTCACGATGCTGGTCAGGAACGAATAGAGCGAAGGGTCGGTCTTGGTGCGCTCCAGCATCTTCGTCACCAGCTTCTTAATCCACTTAATCAGCATGCGTCCGATGAAGAACACCAAGGCTGCCACTAACAGGTTCTTGCAGAACCCTAATGCCCACTGCCCAAGCACCGAATAGGTCTCAGGCGAGAAAATCTTTTCCATCATAGTAATAACAATCTTTTTAACCTATAAATTAAATAATTTAAGTTACGGTAGTTCTGCTTGCTCTTTATTCTCTCAATTTCTCATCTATCTCCCTGCTGCTGATGCCCAGGGCGGCCATCAGCGAGAAGCCCAGCAGCACGTGGCGCCAGGCACTGCCGCCCATGGGCTGCATCGTCAGCAGGGTGGTGCGCCGCTGCTCGCTGTCGTGGTGCTGCAGCACGGGGCGCAGCTGTGCCACCGTCTGCTCGTCGGGCACCACCATCAGGCGTCGCACCGACGGCTGTTGGCACACGGCATCGAGCAGGTCGCTCATCAGCTGACCCTTCGGAGCCATGTCCTCGGTCTGCACCACGGTGAACAGGCACTCGCCGACACGTGTCTGCACGGCCTTGCCGTTCAGCTCGTCGGCATAGTCTGAGGGGGCGAAGTTCTGCAGGGCGTTGCTGCCATGACGATGGACAAGCACCACCTGCAGCGTCGGCTGTCCCTCGGCGCCCGTGGCCGCTGTCTCGGCCATCGGCATGCCGCCGTCCAACGCCACACACTCAACCCACTGCGCCAAGTCGGCTTGTGGTATGCGGCGGCCCAGCATGCGCTCGAAGTTCACTATCAGGTTAAAGGCCACGCCGTCCACATAGTCAGCGTCTGCCAGGATGACATTCTCTGCCCATTCACTTCTGTCCATATCGTATCGTCAGGGGGGGAAAATGTGCCGCGAGCGGGACTCGAACCCGCACAACCCTTCCGGGTCAAGGGATTTTAAGTCCCTCGTGTCTACCATTCCACCATCGCGGCAGCCATGTTGCTTTTTGCGGCTGCAAAGTTACAAAAAAAGTCAGCAGGTCGTATACCTTTTCTCTTCCTTTATTGTTTTTTAACGCTCAACCATCTGTTTGTCTGCGGTGCAACGCCGATGGTCAGGTTGTTTCATGTATCTGCCTGCAAAGATAGTGCAAATTGAGTGAATTACCAAGGGAAAGTTCGTTTTTCCTCATCGAAGCGCAATGGTTTACGTTTTTTTTCGTATCTTTGCACCATCAACAGTTAACACGATGACTGACAACGAGAGAGGGCAGATGCTGCCTGAGGGTACACTGCTGAAAGATGGCGAATACCGCGTGGTGGGCTACATGGCGTCGGGCGGCTTCGGCAACACCTACGAGGTGGAGCACGAAGGGCGCCTGCACAAGCACATGGCTGTGAAGGAGTTCTTCATACGTGGCGTGAACACGCGACAGGGCACACATGTCACTGTCAGCGTGGAGGACAACCGTGCCGACTTCAATCGCATGCAGCGGAAGTTCTTCGCCGAGGCGGAGCGACTGGCGCAGCTCGACCATCCGCACATCGTGGAGGTCAGCGACTTCTTCGAGGAGAACGACACGGCCTACTATGTGATGAAGCTCATCAGTGGCCAGCCGCTCAACAAGGTCATGGCTGAGCACGGAGCCATGGGCACCGACCGTGTGTGTGACATCCTCAGACAGGTGCTCAGCGCGCTGAAGTATGTCCATGCCCAGCATCTCTATCACCTGGACCTGAAGCCGGCCAACATCATGCAGAACGCCGAGGGCCACTGCTGGCTCATTGACTTCGGCGCCAGCAAGCAGATGTCGGACGACGACGGCCATACCCTGACCACCACGGCGCTGCCCTACACGCCGCGCTATGCACCTTTGGAGCAGGTGGGGCAGAACATGGAGGACATCGGACCCTGGACGGACTTCTATGCCCTCGGCGCCACGCTCTATCATCTGCTCACCGCACAGACACCGCCCAAGCCCGACAAGGTGAACGAGGACGGCGAGGCGGCCTTCGCCTTCCCCGACGGCATGGATGCCACCATGCGCCGGCTCATCATTTGGATGATGCAGCCCCGTCGCAGCCAGCGCCCACAGAGCGTGGAAGAGATTGAGCAGTGGCTGGAGGTGAACCCCGTGGGCAAGCCTGCCGCCAAAAAGGAGGAACCGAAGGCGACTCCTGCTGTCAAACAGGAGGAACCGAAGGCCGCCCCCGCTGCCGATAAGGATGTGCCGACAGTGGCTTCCACTGCCAGCAAGGATGTGCCGACAGTCAAGAGTAAGGACGCCGAGCCTACACGGGCGAGCTCCGCCACCCGTTTGCAGAGCAAGAAACATCGTTCAAAGGCGCCCTGGGTGTGGGCGGGCGTGTGGGCTGTTGCGGCAGTGGCACTCGTTCTGTTCATCATTTCTCGGAATGATATTAAAAATGGTGTTAAAGAACCAGTTGAAGTGCCCTCCGCGTTCACGCTTTGTCCCGACGACAACCATCCTCATGCCATTGACTTGGGGCTGCCCAGTGGCACGAAGTGGGCCTGCTGTAACATCGGCGCTGCCACACCGGAGGGCTATGGTGACTATTTCCGTTGGGGAGAGACGACACCCATGAAGGAGGGGGATACAGAAGCTACCTATCGCTACGAAGGCCGAGACATCGGTGATGACATAAGCGGCACACGCTGTGATGCAGCCACCGCCAACTGGGGGACTGACTGGCAAATGCCGACGGAGCAGCAGTTCCAGGAACTGATGGATAACTGCAGCTATACATGGACTACCCTTGACGGCGTGGAAGGAGCGAAGGTGACAGGAAGGAATGGCCGTTCTATCTTCCTCTCCGCCTCGGGCTATCGTGACAGGGACGATGGCTCGCTTAACCTTGTCGGTGCCGGCTACTATTGGTCTGCATCTTTCGACATGAACAATGAGGGCTGTTACATGTTCACCTTCACTCCGGAAGAATGGATCAGGGGTAGCGGCTCTTGGGCGTACGGCTTCCCCGTCCGGGCGGTTGCCGAAGAATAATTTACTTGTTACCCGTTCCTCATGGCTGGCCCTTCAAAGGCCAGCCTTCGCATTTTCACTTCTTCCCCGTCAAGCAGGCCGAGATTTCCTCTGCCATGGTGTTGAGTGCCACGCAGTCAGAACGGCTGATGTGCCGCTTGCCGGCATCGTAGGGCCAGGGACTGAGGATGAGCACCCGTCCTGCGGCACAGGCATCGAACAGGATGTCGGTGGGCTTATAGTAATTGCGGAAGCCATTGTCGGCAAGGACGATGAAGGGCCATCGCTCTTTCAGGAGGACGTTCATCACCCGTTTCTCATCGGCGGAGATGAACGGCGACACCATCACGCTGCCGCCCCGTGCCGCCAGCACGCAGCCGTTCATGTAGTCGCGAAGGGCTTTGTTGTCGCCGTGTGCGGCAGCCTCCACCATGGTGTGCCGCACATGCACCGGCATGTAGCTGCCGGCATGCAGCAGTGCCACGTTGCCCACGCCGTCATAGCTCCGCCCGTCCACCACGATGCCACGCTGCACCCTGAAGAAGCCCGGCATGAGGCGCTTGGTGGCCAGGCGCTGCGGGTTCATCTGGACATAGCGAATCATGGTGTTCAGCTGTCCGCGGCGTGACAGCGGCCGGATGAACGGCCGCTCGGTGAAGACAGGGAAGGGGTAGCGCCCTTCGGTTGTTGTCCCCGAATTTAATTCGGGGGCAAGGGACAAAGGGGGGCCTTCGGTTGTTGTCCTCGAATTCAATTCGGGGGCAAGGGACAAAGTGTAGGCGCGGCCGTGCTTCTTCACGCCCTGCCAGAAGCCGCGAAGCACACTGCGGATGCTCGTCGCCATGACCCTCGTCACCTGAATGACAGCATGCAGGTGGTCCGGCATCAGGCAAAACTGGAGAATACGAATGTCAGGATAGTGCCTGCACATCACATACAGCTCGTCAACGACGGCATTGCCTAAGGGCGTGCGCTCCACCGTGGCTAACGAAGGGTCATCCTGGGGAATGACCAGCGTGCCGAGCAAGGCCTCGCGCGACGGCACCGTCAGCGTGACATGATATACCCCGACGCCCCTCCACGCCGTGCCCGGCTCCTGCCAGTGCCACTGCCTGTCCATGAGCGTGCCGTCCATGGCTGTTTCAGGGGTTCGTGACGTTGAGGATGCCGTTGTCAGGCGTGTACCTCACGTTGCGGTACTGCGTCAGGGCGTGCCCCTTGTCGCCGTCCTTGACGTAGCCATACTCGCCGTCGATGTTGTACGTGCGGTGACACTTGTTGCAGGTCAGGTCGGTGGTGCTTTGCTGGCTCCAGCTCAGGTCGTAGTTGTTGTCGCAGTTCGGGCAGGTGAGGTCGTAGCAGCGCAGCTGACCGTAGAGCGAGCGCCCGATGATGAGTCCCTGCCGATGGCCCATGGTGGCGTAGCTGATGCGCTCGCCGGTGATGGCCGTGTTCATCGTCAGGTCGAGGTCCGTCTCAGCAAACGTGCCTCGGTTGGGGGTGAGCAACAGGTGTGGCACGCCGTTGCGGTAGACGGCCTTCACCATGCAGAAGTCGCCGCCAGCTGACCCCACTGCCCGTGTCAGGGCGCAGCTGGGGTAGAGCATGGTGTTGAACGTGAAGCGGCAGTAGACTGACGAGTACATGTTGTCAGCCTCGTTGCACGCCGCCAGTGTGAACAGCAACAGAAAGACTGTCAGGTATTTATACATGTAGTAGTGCTTGTTCTGCTTTCTCTACGCGCTCGAAGCCGAAAGCTGCGAGCACATCGTCCATGAGTGCCTGTATGCGGTCGTTGCAGAGGTTGCCGATGCTGCCCTCGTGGGTGTGGTGGATGTCCTTGACGGGAGTGAAGCGGCCCGCCTCGATGTCGAGCCCCACCTTCTTGTAGGCATCGCGGAAGGGCATGCCCTCGGCGGCCAGCCGGTTGACCTCCTCGACGCTGAACATCGGGTCGTAGCGGGGGTCGTCGAGGATGTGGTCGTTCACCTCAATGCGGTTGATGATGTAGGCCGTCATGCGCAGACAGTCTAACAGCTCGTCGAAGGCGGGCAGGAAGGCCTCCTTGATGATTTGCAGGTCGCGGAAGTAGCCAACGGGCAGGTTGTTCTTGATGAGCGTCACCTGCTGGGGCAGGGCCTGCAGCTTGTTGCTCTTGGCGCGTATCAGCTCGAACACGTCGGGGTTCTTCTTGTGTGGCATGATGCTGCTGCCCGTGGTGCACTCCTTGGGCAGGCGGACGAAGCCGAAGTTCTGCGAGTTGAACAGGCAGGCGTCGAAGGCCAGCTTGGCCAGCGTGCCGGCGATGGTGGCCATGGCGAAGGCCACGCCCAGCTCCATCTTGCCGCGCCCCATCTGGGCATAGACCACGTTGTAGTCCATTGTGTCGAAGCCTAAGAGGTCGGTGGTCATCTGGCGGTTCAGGGGGAACGACGAGCCGTAGCCCGCGGCACTGCCCAAGGGGTTGCGGTTGGCCGTGCGGTAGGCGGCCAGCAGGAACTGCATGTCGTCGCAGAGACTTTCCGCGTAGGCTCCGAACCAGAGGCCGAAGCTGCTGGGCATGGCCACCTGCAGGTGGGTGTAGCCCGGCATGAGCACGTCCTTGTACTGGTTGCTCTTCTGGATGAGCTGGTCAAACAGGTCCTTGACGGCCTCGGCCACCTCTTTTATTTTCGCGCGCGCGAAGAGCTTCAGGTCCACCAGCACCTGGTCGTTGCGCGAGCGCCCGCTGTGAATCTTCTTGCCCATGTCGCCCAGCTTCCTGGTCAGCATCAGCTCCACCTGTGAGTGGACGTCCTCGATGTCGTCCTCAATCACGAACTCGCCCCTGACGGCCTGCTCGTAGATGGCGCGCAGCTCGCTGAGCAGCACCGGCAGCTCGTCCTTGCCGATGAGGCCGATGCTCTCCAGCATGGTGACGTGGGCCATCGAGCCCAGCACGTCGTAGGGAGCCAGGTAGAGGTCCATCTCGCGGTCGCGGCCTACGGTGAACCGCTCTATCTCCTTGTTAATCTCGTAGTTCTTCTCCCAGAGTTTCATAATGGTAAGTCTTTTTAGTGAGCGGCAAAGTTAGTTACTTTCCAACAAATTGCAAAATTATTTCATTGAAAAATGTGGCGGTGTAGATATTTAGCGGCCGTTTCCTTGCATAAAAAAGAATTAAATATTACTTTTGCAGTATATTTCGTCAATCGAAAGCAATAATGAACAATAACAATAAAACAATTATCAGCATAGTAGCCGGCATCATTCTTACCCTGCTGCCGTTGCAGGCCAGGGCAGATGTCGAACAGCTGCTGGAGCAGTTCGGCCAGACCCAGCAGCCCGCCACCTTGACACAGTTGGCCAACCAGTTCTTTGACGAGCTGCATGCCCAGCAGTTCATTGACGAGCCCTGCCGCTTTGGCAGCGCCACCCCCGTTGACACGCTGCGCGAGCAGGTGTGGTACTGGGCGGCTGAGTTCTTCTATGACAACCAGCAGTACGACCGTGCCGAGCAATATGGCCGGATGGCGTTGCCGCTGTTCCGGAAGGGCAACGACAGGGTAGGGGAATCGGACTGCCTGAACATCCTGGCCATCACCAACCTGAGGCTGAGCGACTATGAGGAGGCCATAGACTTTATTCGGCAGTGCTATCGCCTTGACGAGCAGAACGGCGACCCGGAGCGCATCGCCTCAAGCCTGAACACCCTGGCCTCCATCTTCATCTCGGCCAACCAGCCGCAGGAGGCTGAACAGTATATCAAGAAAGGACTGGCCATGCTGCCCACGCTGAGCCAGGAGCGCCAGAGCACCCTGTTAGGCATGGCTTCGGAGGTGTACCACGCCATGGGCAACGACGAGGCGGCGCTGGACTATGCCGGGCAAGCCTACGACGTGGAGCAGCATCTGGGACGTGAATACAAGAGCATGGTAAGGCTGGCACAGAAGGCGTCGGCACTGATTGGGCTGCACCGCTATGAAGAGGCCGAGCAGGTGCTGCGGCAAATCATACCTTATTTCCGCACCATCGGCGACAGGCAGTCGCTGGGCATCAGCTGCAACAAGATGGGCATGACGCTGCACTGCCTGATGCGGCAGCAGGAGGCCGTGGACTATTACCGCGAGGCGGCCGACATCTTCGTCGCCATTGGCGACCGCACCAACGAGATGCACTCGCGCAAGGGTCTCTACGAGAGTCTGTGGAAAAGTCAGCCGGACAGCGCGAAGATGGAGCTGGACCGCTTCAATGAGCTGAAGGACTCGCTCTACAACAGTGCATCGGCCGAGAGTCTGGCACGCTATAACGCCGAGTTCGGAAACGATTGGCTGCAACAGAAGAGTCAGGCCGAGCGGCAGGCGAAGCGGCAGGCCATCATGCTGGGCATAGGCGTGGCTGTCCTGCTGTTGCTGTTCTCAGTCGTCATCTGGTGGATGATGCGTCGCCGCCAACAGCACCAGTCGGTGGTCAACCAGGAACTGCATGCACACATTGAAGAGCTGCGACAGCAGTACAAGGAGCTGAGCGTGCGCTACGACAATGCGCTGGCAACGGGCAGCGACAGCAACACCCCCGACAACCTGAGCGAGGCCGACCGCACCTTCTTGGAGAAAACGGTGGAGGTCGTCAACGAGCACATACTGAACGGGCACGCGGATGCCGAGTCGGTGGCCGCCAGCATGAACATGAGCCTGTTCCAGTTCAGGCAGAGGCTGTCGGCAGTGGCAGGAGAGACGCCTCAGAACTTCATTGCCATGATTCGCATGCGCCGCGCCCGCTACCTGCTTGACAACAGACCCGAGCTGAACATCAGCGAGGTGGCCATGCTCTGTGCATACAACGACACGCCGAACTTCACCCGTGCCTTCAAGAAGACATTCGGCATAACGCCCACACAATACTTGGAAAAGAAGTAGCCACCCGTGCCCACGGGCGGTCATTTGGCTCGTTTTTGTTATCATTTTCGTGAAATGACAATTCTTCTTCGCGAAATGATAACACAGATAACTGCTTTGCGTCGTAATTTTGCAGCTGTAAAATGCGGCAAGATGGAGAAGTCAGCCTACCAGGAAGCAGCCACCAGGCATGCCAAGGAGCATTTGGACATGCTCCTGCGGATGGAGACTACCCTCGGCCGTAAAAACAGTCAAACCAATCATCAATTAAAAAACAAACAAACATGAGAAGAGCAAAGCAACATTGGAAGATTCTGCTGCTGGTGGCCGCGATAGTGGCTGGCCTGGGCAGTGCAACCAGTGCCATGGCAGCTGCCTCGAAGAAGAAACTCACCTGCGTGAAGACCAACACGGGTAACTATTATCCCGTGGTGCGCGTGAGCATGATGGTGGTTCCCGACGGGGCCAGCACCTTCGAGATTGTGCTGAAAGATGGCAAGGGTGAGGCTGGTGTGCAGTCCATCACCATGGAGAAGCACGAGGTGGAAATCGACCTCAGCCAGTATCAAGGCGACCCGTATGCCGACAAGAACATCGACTTGACGAAGCCCGTGTTCATCGTGCTCAGCAACGGCAAGTACTACAAGATGAGCCAGCTGCCGGAGATGAGCGTACAGGAGGGCACGAACAAAATCGACGTGAAGGTGGGCGGCACCATTGAGACAGGTCTGAGCGCCGTCTATTTCTATCGCGGCACCGAGGAGGCCCTTACCGCCATCGACGCACCCGTGGTGAGCAGTCCTGCCACAGAGAAGCTGCAGCTGATGACCCCCATCCGCGAGCAGATGACCGTCTCGGGCTGCGGCGATGCCGTCCGTGCGCAGGTCTACACCCTCGACGGAAAGATGATGACCGAGGCACCCGTCAGCAACGGCGTCACCACCGTGCAGGTGGGCCAGCTCAGCAAGGGCGTCTATGTGCTCTACGTGGGTGGCAAGGCGCTGAAGTTCACCAAGAAGTAAACATGTTTTTAGTAACCATTAAAAAAGAAATACAATTATGAAAAAGATATTTACCACACTCGCAATGGCAGCATTTGCCATGACAGGCTTCGCACAGAGCAGCCAGGAGTACCTGCGCGTGGAGTTCGACATGCCCATCGTCAACGACGGCAGCGGCAAGACCAGCGTCGCCAGCGGCATGAAGGACGACTACACCTACTGCAACCCCCTGCACCAGTATCTTGACTTCCCCGCCGGGGGCAACCTGAAGGCAGTGGGCACCGTGGGCGAAATGGGCTTCCGCGCCCAGTCGAACAACGTGACGGAGACCTCGACGTTCTATCTGGACAACGGGCGCGTCACCTGGACAACAGCTGGCAACACCGCTCCGGCTCAGTACCGTTACCAGGTAGACCACATCACGAAGATTACGGCCTACTCGCTGCCTGTGGAGAAGGTGCAGCTGCTGGACTCAACCACCACGCACAACATCACCTTCATCGGCAATGGCGAGGAATACCGTGTGTCGGAGTTCACCTTCAACCGTCTGCCCCGCAACGTGGCCGAGCTGAAGACCCTCATGGAGAACCCTGACGGCAGCCGCGTGGAGGCCGCCAAGAACCCGCTCTTCGTCGCAGCAGTGATGTATCTGGTATGGCCGCGCCTGCTGGACTGCAGCCAGGACTGCCGTGAGATGATTGACTACCTCTATGGCACGCAGTATCCGCAGCTGCAGACCGTGGGCATCTCGAACCAGAGCTTCCAGAACGTGTGCATCTCGCAGTTCACTGGCAACAACGGCAAGGACTACGGCGGCGGCATGCAGCACAACAACCTGTTCCAGCACTTCGCTGGCGCCACACCGGGCAACCAGTACAAGCCCAACGGCAAGGACTACTGGAGCGGCCCCTACAAGGTGCGCGTGGCATGGGACCGCAGCACGCCCACGACGTACTCAGGTCAGATGCGCGCCACGGTGGCTCGCCTGCTGCTGATGCCCAACCCCGATGCTACGAGCAAGAACGAAATCTCGTTTGAGGAGCCCAAGGCACACCTCGTGCAGCTGCGCAGCACTCAGAACAACGGATGGTTCTTCGTGGACGGTGAGAAGATTTACTACACCAAGGGCAAGGACCAGTATGACGACAGCTTCTAAGGTCAGACAAGAAGCGATGGCTTCCATGCCATGTCGCTGACGGCGACATAACGATGAACGGGGATGCACACCTGATGTGCATCCCCGTTTACTATGCTTGCGGTTGATTGTCGGTTCACTCGTAGGGTACCTGAGCCAGGGCCTCGGCCACCTTCTCCACGCCGTCCTGCAGGTGACTGCTGACCAGGGCCTGGAGCATGAAGGGAATGTCGGCCTTGACCGTCACCTTCATCTTCGACGTCTGCTCGTCGACAGGAAGCACCTGAATCCAGAGGTTGAAGGGCATGGGACTCTGCTCGGCCTCGAACTTCACGCACTTTGGCTCATCGCGCTCCACGATGCGCATGCTTACCTGTCCCACGGGAGGTACGTTGACGGTGACGCTGTCACTGTCGAAGCTGAAGTCCTGCACCTTGTCAGAGGGGATGCGGTCACGGATGCGCTCCAGGTTGCTCAGGTCGCTGATGTTGCGGTAGACGTTCTCCTGTGGGTAGGGGACGGTCTTGATGCTGCTTTCGTATTTGCTCATCGAGATTTGAGGTTTGAGATTTGAGATTTGAGGTTTGAGGTTTGAGATTTCTTTGCAGGGCAAAGCGGCATAGCCGAGCGGAGGTTTGCTGCTATTTGCCCCAGGTGTCTGGCGACTTCCTCCACTCAGCCAGCACGGGCTTCGCTTCCTCCTTGATGTATCCGGTCTTGGCGGCCTCGCTGACCACATGGTCATAGTCGCTGAGGGTGTAGAGGGTGACAGCGGCCTCCATGAAAGCCTCCTCGGCCACGGGGAAACCGTAGGTGAACGATGCCACCATGCCGATGACCTCGACACCGTACTGGCGCAGGGCCTCGACGGCCTTCAGGCTGGAACCGCCGGTAGAGATGAGGTCCTCAACGACGACGACCTTTGTGCCTTGTGGCAGCGACCCCTCCACCTGGTTGCCCATGCCGTGGTCCTTCGGCTTCGGACGCACGTAGACGTAAGGCAGCTCCAGCTCGTCGGCTACCAGCGCGCCCTGGGCGATGGCACCTGTGGCCACGCCCGCCACGGCCTCGGCCTGGGGGAAATGCTCCTGGATGAGGTGGCACAGCTCCAGCTTGACAAAGGAGCGCAGACGGGGGTAGCTGAGTGTCTGGCGGTTGTCAGTATAGATGGGTGACTTCCATCCGCTGGCCCAGGTGAATGGGCTGTCGGGCTGCAGCTTCACGGCCTTCACCTCTAACAGCTTCTGGGCAAAGATGTTCTTGATGTTCTCCATTGTTGTTGAGTGTTTATTGTAATGTCGGCTGCAAAGGTACGACAAAAAAATGACAATCAGACAGGAAAAGCAGAAAAATGCGCATGTCGCCTGATTAGTTGTCCGTCAGGCTGAAGAGAAACTGCTGTTCGGCATACTCCCACTGCACTACATGGAAGCGGATGAGGCGTGCCAGGAGGGTGATGACGCGTGGGCGGGCGATGGCGGTACGCCTGGCGATGGCGTTCAGCGTCAGCCGCTCGCCCTGCATGGCAGCGAGCAGCTTGCTGATGGTGTCGGTGTAGGTCATCATGGCTCCGCATGTGCTTTGCGCTTCGCGCCAGATGGCCAGGTGCACCGGCGATGCCACGATGTTCTCGTCGGCGATGCGTATATAGGCCCGCTCCTTCCCATCGTCGCTAATGGCGCAGACGGGCCGGCGGTCAGCCGGCGGAATGGTGGCCACGACGATGGTGCGGCCCTCAATGTGATAGGTGTCGAACTTGATGCTGGCCTCCGGACGACAGTGGCGATAGGCCGCTTGGTGCATGACATAGATTTCCTCCTCAGAGCGCACACCCGACATGTGGCCGTCGTCGCGCACGCCGATGAGCAGTCGGCCACCGTCAGTGTTGGCAAAGGCCGACACCGACTTGGCCAGCTTTGCGGCATCGGAGACCCTGTACTTAAAATCCTGCTGCTGATGCTCGCCCTGGCTGATGAGGCTTTGAAGATAGTGCTTGTCGTCCATTCGTTATGCGGTAGCCGTCTCAAGCAAACAGCTTGAAGGCGTAGCCCTGCTCCTTCAGCCACTCAATGCTTTTCGGCAGGGCGGTACGCAGCTTGTCGATGGCCTTCAGCGAGTCGTGGAAGGTGATGATGGAGCCGGGGCGCACATAGCGCTTCACATTGTTGAAGATACCCTCGGCCGTCATCCACTTCGAGTAGTCACGGGTGACGACGTCCCACATCACCACCTTGTACTTGCGCGACAGCCAGGCATACTGCGGCAGCCGCATCCAGCCGTGGGGCGGACGGAAGTAGTGGCTGTGGATGTAGGCGTTGGCCTTCTCCACATTATACATATATTGCTTGATGGAGTGTCTGAAGCCGCTGATGTGGTTGTGGGTGTGGTTGCCCACGAGGTGTCCCTCGGCCTTGATTTGCTCAAACAGCTCAGGGTACTTACGCACATTGTCGCCCACCATGAAGAAGGTGGCCTTCACGTCATAGTGGCGCAGCGTTTCAAGCAGGAAGGGCGTGGACTCAGGGATGGGGCCGTCATCGAACGTCAGGTACACTGAACGCTCGTGACGGTCCATTCTCCAATACGCTTTCGGGTAGAGCCAGCGGAGGTAAACGGCTGGTTGCTCGATAATCATTCTTTCCTGCTGTTTTTAAAACTCCTAACTCTACTCCAGCTTTCCGCCCTTGGCCACGAAGGTCTCCAGCAGCTTCATCTGCTGCTGCTCCAGCTCTTCCTTCTTGCTCTCGTCGAAGGCGTAGATGCTCCTGACATAGCGCATGATGCCGAACTGGCGCAGGCAGCGCTCGTTGTACTGCTGCATCTCGCGGTCGTCGAAGGACTCGAAGTAGGTGACATACTGCGTGGCGTGCTTCCACAGGTAGTCGAGGATGGGTCGGGCCTTGTCGGGCAGTCCCAGCTGCACATACAGCTGTGCCTCGGTGAGCGATGATATATCGTAGGGCACGTTCTCGGCGGGCAACTCCTTGTCGAGTTTCTCCAGCACCTTCAGTGCCTTGTCATATTTCTGCTCTGCCGTTTGCTTCAGTGAGTCAGCAACCTCCTGATAGCGCTTGCCCATATCGATGCCCGCCTCTGTGCCGTCGGCACTATAGGCACCGCTGAGATATTCTGACTGCTGCTGCAGCTCGTCGCCCTCAGCGGCCAGCTCTGAGGCCAGCACCACCATCAGCTGGCGGTGGGTGTAGCACATGCGCATGACGGTCTCGTCGAGATAGATGCCCGGCGTGCTCACGCCGCCGAACTTGTAGCGTTCCATCACGTTTTTGTACGTCTTCTCCGTGTCGAAGCTGGTCATGCCCGGCGCATTGGTGGTGTAAGGCGTGATGCGGTACACCAGTCCTTCCTGCACGAAGTGGTTGTCAAGGTTCATGATGTTCTCGCCACCCACGGTCATGGCCACATAGATGGGCCGCTCCCAGTTAGCGTTGGCCAGCATCTCGAGCATCATCAGCTTGCTCTTGCTGATGTAGTTCTGGCCCTGCAGCGAGATATACATGCGGTCGGGGATGCTGTCGCCCTGGATGAGCATGCCGCTGCGGCGCACGGCATCCTTGTCGATGGTGATGTAGACGCTGTCGGTGGGTATGCAGTGGTATTGCTGGTCGACGGGGTTCATCACCCAGTACTTCAGCACGTTCTTCAGCTCGAAGGGCTCTTCGCCCCAGGTGTTCTTGGCATCCTCGGGCGACTGCTCATAGATGGCGCGTATCTGGTCCTTCAGCTGCGGCACCACGGGAACGAAGTCGTTGGTGCCTGACACATACTTCAGGCGCGGCCAGGTGATGGGCAGACCCGGCGACTCGTAGGCCGGACGCACCATCTGGTCGATGTACCAGTCGGTGCCCAGATAGCTCAGGTTACACACGCGGGCATCGGTACGCACGCCCTCGGTGTCCTGGTTGTACCACAGGGGGAAGGTGTCGTTGTCGCCGTTGGTGTAGATGATGGGGTTGCCCTCGTCCTGTAGCGACATCAGGTAGTTCTGTCCGAAGTCACGACAGGTGTAGCGGTCCGAGCGGTCGTGGTCGTCCCATGTCTGCGAGGCCATCTGTATGGGCACTATCAGGCACAGCAGGCTCACCACGCCGGCCAGTGCCATGCGCGTCTGTTGCGTCTTCAGCTGTTTCTGCAGCGCCTTCAACAGCCAGCTGACGATGGCTGCCACGCCCATGCCGCACCAGATGGAGAAGGCATAGAACGAGCCGGCGTATGCATAGTCGCGCTCACGCGGCTGCAGCGGTGTCTGGTTCAGGTAGAGGACGATGGCCAGGCCCGTCATGAAGAACAGGAAGAACACCACCCAGAACTGCTGTATGCCCTTGCGGCCGCAGCCGAGCATCTGCCAGAACAGTCCCAGCAAGCCCAGGATGAGCGGCATGCAGTAGAACACGTTGTGGCCCTTGTTGTTCTTCAGCTCGTCGGGCAGCAGCGACTGGTCGCCGAGGAAGTAGTTGTCGATGAACGAGAAGCCCGTCAGCACATTGCCGTGGTCCTTCTCACCGTAGGCACCCTGAATGTCGTTCTGCCTGCCGACGAAGTTCCATAGGAAGTAGCGCCAGTACATGTAGTTGCACTGGTAGGACAGGAAGAAGCTGATGTTGTCCCAGAAGCTGGGAATGGTAATCTTCGTGCCCGGCTGCAGCTTCGAGTCCACCTCTGTGCCGCTGATGCCACCGTGCCACGAGTTGTAGAAGCCCACATGGTCAGGACCGTAGGGCGGCTGGCTGTTCGACCACATGCGGGGGAAGAACATGTTCTGTGCATACACGCCCTCCATCTTGTGGTCGGCTATGAAGTATTCGTCGGGGTCGTTGGGGTTGGCCTTCTCCTTCCGCTGATAGACGGGGGCCAGCTCGTTGTATTTTCTGTATCCGTTGTCGTCAGGCTCGGGCTCAGACATGTAGGTCTGCCCGTAGAGCAGCGGGCGGTCGCCATACTGGTCACGGCTGAGGTAGCTGCCCAGGGTGAAGATGTCCTCGGGCGAGTTCTGGTCCATGGGCGGGTTGGCGCTACTGCGGATGACGATGACGGCATACGTCGAGTAGCCAATCATCAGCATGAGCATGCACAGCAGTGCAGTGTTCTTCAGACGAGCGCTGATGAGGGGCACGCTGCTGCTGGCACTGCCACGGCGATAGAACAGTGCCCAGCCGACGATGGCCAGCACGATGACGCCGATGATGAAGGCGCTCCAGCCATAGCCGTAGAAGGGGATGCCCAGCAGGCCAAAGCCTAAGAGGAAGGCAATGTTCTGCCGGCGCCAGTTTTTCTCGGTGGCGCGCTGTGTCTCATAGATGGCCCAGATGACACTGCCGACAAGCAGTATCAGATAGACGTATACGCCCGTGTTGAACGGCATGTGCAGCTCATTGACGAAGAACAGCTCAAACCATCCACCCACGGTGATGATGCCCGGCACGACACCGTAGAGCACGGCTGCCAGGATGATGAACGACACCACCAGGGCCATGAAGGCGCCCTTGGCGTTGGCGTTGGGGAAGCGCTTGAAGTACCACACCAGCACAATGGCCGGCAGGCACAGCAGGTTCAGCAGGTGAACGCCGATGCTCAGGCCCGTCATATACATGATGAGCACCAGCCAGCGGTCGGCATGCGGCTCGTCGGCGTGCTCCTCCCACTTCAGGATGAGCCAGAACACCACGGCGGTGAAGGCCGAGCTGTAAGCGTAGACCTCACCCTCGACGGCTGAGAACCAGAAAGTGTCGCTGAAGGTATAGATGAGTGCGCCCACCAGGCCCGATGCCTCAATGGTGATGAGCTTCGACTGCGTCAGGTCTTCCCAGCCGTTGGTCAGCAAACGCCGCACCAGATGGGTGATGCTCCAGAAGAGGAACAGGATACATGCCGCTGAGAGCAGCGCGCTCATGGTGTTCACCATGCGTGCCACCTGCGAGGGGTCGCTGGTGAACTGAGAGAACAGGTTGGCGGTGAGCATGAAGAAGGGAGCACCGGGCGGGTGTCCGATTTCCATCTTATAGCCAGTGGTAATAAACTCGGGGCAGTCCCAGAACGATGCCGTGGGCTCAATGGTGGAGCAATAGACAAAGGCGGCTATGAAGAATGTGAGCCAGCCCAGCACATTGTCCACGAGACGAAACTGTTTCATTCCTAATGAAGAAGTTGTTTTAACGTTAAATTCTTATTCAGCCTGCAAAGGTACTTATTTTAATTAAAAAGGCAAAGGAAATTGTAGAAAATTACGGAAAAAGCAAATCTTTAAACATTATTTGTAGGCGAAACGAAAAGAATGTGCTATCTTTGCATCTGTAATTAACAATCTAACGACACACTGCCATGAAACGATTTCTTGCTCCGGCACTGCTGCTGTGCCTGCTGTCAGCACTGCCCGTCACCGCCCTGGGACGCGAAGCCACTGTGGCCTCGCCGGGTGGCAACCTTGTAGTAACCATCAGCGACGAAGGCCCTCAGGCCACCTACGCCGTCACCCTCGGCGGGCAGCCCATGGTGCTGCCCTCGGCACTGGGCTTCAAGGCCGACTTCGGCGACTTCACACAGAAGCTCACCATCACCGCCACGAAAGCCGTGCCGGTAGACAAGCGCTACACGATGTGCCAGGTCAAACAGTCGCAGTTCCACTATGTGGCTACGCTGCTCACCGTTGACTTCGAGAACGCCCGACAGCAGAAGATGAGCATGGAGTTCTCTGTCAGTGACAACGACGTCGCCTTCCGATACCTCATTCCCCGGCAGAAGAACGACAACCCCAAGAGTGCCGTCATCCTTGAGGAGACAACGGCCTTCAGCCTGCCCGCTGGCACCACTACCTTCCTTACGCCGCAGAGCAAGGCCATGGTGGGGTGGGAGCGTACCAAGCCCAGCTATGAGGAGGACTACCGTGTGGACCGCCCCATGACGGAGCGCTCGCAGTTTGGCGAGGGGTACACGTTCCCGTGCCTGTTCAGGGTTGGGAGTGCTGGGGCTACTGGGGCTTCTGGGAGTTCTGGGAACTCTGGGAGTTCTGGGGCTACTGGGAGTTCTGGGGCTACTGGGAGTTCTGGGACTACTGGGAGTGCTGAGGGATGGGTGCTGATTAGTGAGACTGGCGTCAGCAGCCAGTACTGCGGCAGCCACCTCTCTGACTATAAGACCATTGGGACTTCTGGGGCTTATCAGATTGCCTATCCTATGGCGGGCGAGAACAACGGTATCGGGTCGGCCACCCCTGGCATCGCCCTGCCTGGCACGACACCCTGGCGCACCATCACCATGGGTACCACGCTAAAGCCTATTGTTGAGACTACCATCCAGTATGATGTGGTGGAGCCGCTCTATGAGCCTTCGCTGCCCTACACTTACGGCCGTTACACCTGGAGCTGGCTCATCTGGCAGGACAACAGCATCAACTACGACGACCAGGTGCAGTTCATCGACCTGGCTTCGAAGATGGGCTTCGAGTTCTGTCTGGTTGACAACTGGTGGGACAACAATATCGGCCGCGAGCGCATGGCTGAGCTGTCGCGTTACGCACAGTCGAAGGGTGTCTCACTGATGCTGTGGTACAACAGTAACGGCTTCGAGAACGACGCGCCGCAGACGCCTCGCCAGTGCATGAACAGCAGCATGGCTCGCGACAGGGAGATGGCCTGGCTGCAGAGCATCGGCGTGAAGGGCATCAAGGTGGACTTCTTCGGCGGCGACAAGCAGGAGACCATGAAGCTCTACGAGGACATCCTCTACAATGCCAACCTCTATGGCCTGCAGTGCATCTTCCACGGCTGCACGCTGCCGCGAGGCTGGGAGCGGATGTACCCCAACTACGTGGCCTCTGAGGCGGTGCTGGCCAGCGAGAACGTGTTCTTCACTGAGCAGCATGCCAAGACACAGGCCTTTGAGCTGACCATGCACCCCTTCTGCCGCAATGCTTCTGGCACCATGGACTGGGGCGGCATCATCATGAACAAGTATCTGTCGAAGGACAACAAGGGGCGTCACAAGCGCTATACCACCGACATCTTCGAGATGGCCAGCGGCATCACCAACCAGACCGCCGTGCAGTGTGTGGCCATGCAGCCCAACAACCTGACGGAGAACGAGCTTCCGCCCTTTGAGGTGGAATGGCTGAAGGCGCTGCCCACCACCTGGGACGAGACGCAGTTCATCGACGGCTATCCCGGGCGCTATGTCGTGCTGGCCCGCCGCCATGGCGACGACTGGTATGTGGCTGGCCTCAGCGCACTGAAAGAGCCGCTGAAGCTCACGCTCGACTTGCCGATGTTCACTGCCGGCTCACAACTGAAATACTACGTCGACGACCGCAAGAGCGGCCAGCCTGTGCTGACCACCCTCAAGGTCGATAAGAAGGGAAGGGCAAAAGTGGAGATTCAGCCCAATGGAGGTATCATCCTTCAGAAGTAGGGTGCCGCTACGCTGCTAAAGCCTTATTTCCTTTCCCCGGCAGAAGCGGTGGGCTATCTGGCGGTCGTCACCGGTATAGATGAAGCGTTCCAGTCGCTCTAACAGTGAGTAGTCGTCGGGGTAGAGGTCATGGTCGTCGATGACGAGTGCATCGAAGTCGTAACCCTCCTCGAAGCTACCCACACGGCCGAAGAGCCTGCCGCCAGCCTTGGTGCCCATCCAGAAAGCCTCCGACAGCGAGAGGAAGCGCTTGCGGTGGTCGCTCTGCTGATAGTGCATCTTGCTCACCTCAATGGCATAGACCATCATGCGGAAGATGCTCAGGTCGTGGCCACCGCTGATGTCGCTGCCCAGCCCCACGCTGATGCCCTCGTCGATGAATGTGCGTATGGGCGCCATGCCCGATGCCACGTTGAAGTTCGACGTAGGGCAGTGGGCCACCATCACGTCTCCGTCCTTCATCAGCTGTCGTTCCGCTTCGTCGCTCCACACGCAGTGAGCCATCACCGTGGGTGTCTGTCCGAAGAGGTCGTAGCGGCGGTAGGCATCGCCATAGCCCTGACTGTTAGGCTCCAGCTGGTGCACCCATGCTATCTCAGACAGGTTCTCCGACAGATGCGACTGCACCGGCAGCTGATGCCGACGGGCCACCTCGCTGCATGCCTGCAGCAGCTGTGGGGTGCAGGTGGGTATGAAGCGCGGCGTGACGATGGGACGCACCAGACCGTCGGCCTCGCCATAGTGGGCCATGATGTCCTCCATGCCCTTGACGTAGTCGTCGGCCTTCTCCTGCAGCTGCTCAGGGCAGTTGCGGTCCATGGCCACCTTGCCCACCAGTGCCCCCATGCCCGCCTCGCTGAAGAGGCGCATCAGGCGCAGCGTGCCCTCAGTGTGGATGGTGGCGAAGACGGCGGCGCGCATGGTGCCCACCCGCCATAGGTGGCGGAGAAAGCGGCGGTAGATGCGCTCGGCGTAGTCGGCATCGGCAAACTTCTGCTCCTCGGGGAAGGTGTACTCCTCAAGCCAGGGCAGCAGCTCCAGGTCCATGGCTATGCCCTGGTTGTGGTACTGTGCCGCGTGTACGTGGACATCGTTCATGGCGGGGATGAGCAGACGGTTGCCGAAGTCGGTGACCTCGGCATCGGGACAGCCCAGCGACTGCCTGTCGGTAGCTACGCGAAAGACGTGGCCGCCATCATCGACGGCCACGTAACCATTCTCTATCACCTCAAAACGCTCGCGCTCGGGGGCGTAAATAATATGTGCCTTATAGATTTTCATGTCTTTGGTGTACTTGTCAGTGTTTCTGCAAATGTACACATTTTTTGCGGGACTGCCAAGAAAAAGACAAAAAAAGTTGCGTCTACAGCGCGATAGGCACTATTAGTTTCAGACTGACGTTGCGCCCCATGTTGCTGATGGGGCCGTCCTCGGCATATTTCAGTCGGCTGAGGTGCGCCATGTAGGCACGGTCGAAGAGGTTCTGCGCCGTGATGAACAGCGAGCAGAGACGGCGCCCGTGCAGCATGATGTCCGTTCCTGCCGACATATTAACTAATGTGTAGGAGGGCGTGGCCGTCTCGGTGCCGTTGGCCGTGTGTGCATGGCTCTGTTTCAGATAGCACTCCAGCCCGGCTGACACGTAGGTGTTGTTCAGCCAGCGGCGACCGTCGCGCACGATGTCATAGCGCAGGTCGCTGGTCCAGCGCGGTGCCGGCATGAAGGGCAGGTAGCGCGCGTCCTCCGCCTGGTGCAGCTGCACGCCATTGACCAGCGAGAAGGTGTTCTCGAAGTGTAGCGGTTCCACAGGGTGAATGTCTACCAAGGCCTCGCCGCCCCACAGCCGGGCATGGCCAGCCTGGTACTGATAGCGGTCGGCATCGGCATCCAGGCGCAGCAGGAAGATGTAGTTGCTGATGTCGCTGGCAAAGAGCGAGAGCTGTGCCGAGACAATCTCTGAGCTGTAGTCTATGCCGAGGTCACCCTGCCAGCTGTACTCCGGGTCCAGGCTGTTGTTGCCCAGCTCATAGCGGAAGGTGCCTTCATGGCTTCCGTTGCTGCCCAGCTCGCTGAGGTTGGGTGCCCTGAAGCCGCGCGCAATGTTCAGGCGCAGGTTCGTATGCTGGTTGACGTTGATGATGGCCCCCAGGCTGCCCGTGGCCCCGTTGAAGTTGCGGCTGAAACCCGTAAAGCACAGCTCGCCGTCGTCGGTCAGCTCATAGCTGTGCAGGTGACGATGGTCCAGGCGCACGCCGCCGCTCAGCGTCAGGCGTTCCATCTGGCAGGTGGCCGAAGCAAAGATGCCAGCGTCGATGAGACTGTAGGAGGGGATGAGGTATTCGTGCCCCAGGTTCTCCGAGTGCTGCCACATGCCACCGGCACCGGCGGCAAAGCTCCAGCAGCTGGCAGCGCTCCACTGGTAGCGCGCATCATAGTTCACCGTGTGCAGACGGAAGTCGAGTCCGGGGGCACCAGCCTCGTGTTCATGCTCGTCGGCCTCATGTTCATGTTCTCCGTGTTCGTGGTCGTGGCCATACTCCTTGCGGCGGTTCTGCTGGTAGCCTACCAGCACCTTCAGCGTGCCATTGCCCACGAGGAACGAGTTGTCGAGCGCAGCCTTGTAGTGGTATATCTTCTGATAGGCCTCCGACGGCTCAAGTCCACCGTCGGCATGGCGCTCGCCGGTGACCAGTCCTGGCTTCATGTGGTATGCCGACAGCTTCAGGTGGCTGTATCCCCACGAGCGGTTCACGCCAACCATTCCTGTCAGGGCGCGCTCGCTGAACTGCGAGCCGGGCACCCTTCCGTCGCGCTTGTTGGTGTATTCGTCGGCCTCCTTCTGGCTCCATCGCCAGTTCCACACCACGCCGCCCTGGTTACCGGCGAAGTTGGTGGTGTAGGCCCACAGACGTTGGTTCGTCTGGTACTCGCCTCCCACGCTGGCCGCCATCTTTCCCTGTGGCATGATGTGGTCTTCGTGCATTACCAGCACGCCGGCCAGGGCATCGCTGCCATACATCAGCGAGGCCGGTCCTTTCAGTATTTCCACGCTGTGCACCGTCTGCGGGTCTATCTCTATGCCGTGCTCGTCGCCCCACTGCTGTCCCTCCTGGCGCATGCCGTCGTTGACCACGACGATGCGGTTGTAGCCCAGTCCGCGGATGATGGGCTTCGAGATGCCGCTGCCCGTGGTGAGCTGGCTGACGCCGGGTTGATGGGCCACGGCGTCGATGATATTGGTGGCGGCCGTCTTTTGCAGTTCACGGGGTGTGACCACACTCACCGGCGATGGTGAGCGCGACACCAGCGAGCTGCCTGTCAGCCCCGACACCACCACCTCGTTCAGCATGGCATTGTTCTCGTGTAGTTGTAAGTTGAGTGTGTGTTCCGTGCGCAGGTCTATGGTCTGCATGATGGTCTGGTGACCCACATAGCTCACCATGATGGTCGTCCTTACGGCAGGCAGGTTGCTCAGCCGGTAGTGGCCATTATTGTCGCTGATGGTTCCAGTCTTCAGGTCGGGCAGGTAGATGCTTGCCCCCACCACCGGTTCGCCAGTGGCGGCATCGGTGATTTGTCCTTGCAGTGTCTTCTCGCTCACTGTGGGACTGGCTGTCGCTGCCATGGCCATGCAGAGCAACGACAGAATAAAATATAGTTGTTTCATTCTGAATGTGACTTAATAAATAATTCAACTATCTGAAGTAAACAAATTGAACGCAGAGTTCATGAGAACGCTGGTTATTAGTGAGTTCGCAGAGGAATGGCAAGCCATTTTGCAGAGGTCGCAGAGCTATCTGCCAGACGCTGCGCGCTCAGCAGGTGCCCACGGGCATCCTCTGCGGCCTCTCACCATTCGTGTATGTCTTTAAAACTCTGCGCCTCTGCGTTCAATAAAGAACTACAGAAACTTCTATGTTGCTATCCAAATAATTGGAAAATATTTATTGTTAATTAAC
>CAMVKN010000031.1 GCA_947168045.1 uncultured Prevotellaceae bacterium | reverse complement strand
AATTCTCTCGAGAATTTGACAATAAGTCGGCACTTTATGAGATTATCTCCATGAGATAAAAACGTCCCACGGCGTGGGACAAAAATCCGAAGCCGTCGGACTTTTTTGGGGACGTGTCTTGCCGTCCTTTCTCAGCTGGTGCACTTGGTGCACGATCAGGTGCACCAAAAATAACTTTGGTGCACCAATCAACAACTTGCAAGTCAGCCGGTTAAGAGCCATAGGTGCACTTAGTGCGCCAATTCACGCGCGTGTGCGCGCGTTGGAAAGGAAGTCAAAATTGAAAGAGGAGAGACCCAGCGGTCTCCCCTCTTTCCCTTGTTCGCATGCTGCGAAACAACCTTACCTATTAACTAACTTCGTACTGTCAGGGGTAAGTTGGCAAGGTGTGTGGCGGTGCTTATTTCACCAGCACTTTCTTGCCTCCGATGATGTAGAGTCCCTTTGTGGGCTTCTCTACTCGAACACCTTGCAGCGTGTAGACACCCTGTGCGGTGCGGTCGGTGCTGATGTTGCTGATGCCGGAAGGATCGGCGTCCACGAACTTGATGCCGTAGATGTTGCCCACCCAGTTGCCGGCAGCGGTCTCGCCATAGAGCAGCAGGCGCACCTTGGCCTTCGGCAGGTTCATGGTGAAGATGACGTTCTCGTGGTTGCCCCATCCGCCGGTGTTGGGCACGTCCTTCACCTCATTGTAGATCTCGGTGCCGGCCTGGGTGACTGTGGTGCGGATAGAACCACCCTCAGCGGGATTGGACATCTCGAGTACCATGTCGTAAGTCTTGGCCTCCTGCACATCGATGCAGTACTCCACGCTGCCGCCCTGATAGCCGTAGCCGATGTTGCCGCCGCCCTCTACCTGCCAGCGGTTGAAGGCACCCTGCTTCAGGTCGAAGGGATTCTCCTCAGTATCAGGGATGACCTGCCATATAATCTCCTTGATGCCTGCCATGTTGGCGATGGCCGTCTCGAGTGCTTTGTAGGCGTTGGCCTTCTCGGTCAGCGTCTCAGCATTGGCCTGAGCGTCGCGGGCGTTGTCGAGGGCCGTCTGCAAGCTCACCACAAGCTGCTGCTCGTAGACGTCGGGGTCGCCATACTGGGCGATGAGCGCCTCGGCCTGCTCGTAGAGTGCGGCAAAGCGATCGTCGCTATAGAGCACCTTCAAATCCTCGTAGGCCTTCTCCACGGCCTGCTGGCCCTGGCCCTCGGTGCCCTCAATGGGGGTGAGGACGAACGCACGGGGGTTGCCGGCGTAGCTGGCATCAATCTTGCATGAGAAGCGCAGCGTGACCAGACCCTCGGGCATGGCGGGGATGGTCATCGATTTGGGCTCGAACACCTGCCAGCCGCCTGTGCCGGGCATCGGCTCGCTCTCGGTGACGCCAATCTCGAGGGTCTCACCCTGATATTCCACCATGGCAGTGGCGACGAACGTCAGCTCGGCGCTGTTGGCCGAACCGAACTCAAAGTCCATCTTGTAGGCTTGGTCCTTGGTGTTGTAGATGGTGTACTCCACCCAACCGTTGTTGCGGAGATTGTCAATCTGGGTGATGCCGCCGTCAACCTTCGTTCCGGCATTGTAGATGTTGCTGTACCAGTTGAGGTTGAACGGAGTCTCTTCGGTGGTAGGCAGCACATTGTTCTTAGGTGCGGCTTCCAGCTGTGCGATGGCCTCCTGCAGTTGATAGTAGACGTCAGTGATGATTTCCGGGTCGTCGTCTTCCACCAATTCGGTGAAGGCATCGATGGCGTTCTCAAGTGCCGTCAGCAGTGCCTGGTTACCTCCAATCATGTAGAGTTGTATTCCCGAGCCGTACTGTGCCAGCAGGTCATTGGCCTTGTTGCTCAGTTCTTCGGTTTCGGCATAGGTATGCTGCTCACGCGTCACCTGTTTGACGGTGATGCCGCGGAAATTGACGTAGTTGTCGATATGCATCGTCATGAAATAGGTGGCGCCGGCCTCAGCCTCAAACTTGTAGATGGTGCTGTTGACACGGTCCTCATAGCTCTGCCAGGCTCCCGTTCCTCCGTCGATGTCCCACTGGGGCATCACCTTTGTGGTACTGTCAGCGGCAAGGATGTTCACATGGAACATGTTGTTGTTAGCAGCAGCAATCTTGAACTGCGGATAGTAGACACCAGCTTCTGTAGTGACAAACTTATAGACCAGGTCTTTGCTGTTGGTGTACTCGAAAATAACGGGCGCATCCTCATAGTAGCCGCGTTCGTTTTCACAGATGCCTGATGTGGCGAAGTGGTAGAAGGGAAGGTCGAAACTGGCATTGCCGCCTCCAATGATTTGACCAGTGACGTGGCGCAGGTTGTTCTCAATCTTGTCGGTTGCCTCGATGTCGGCTTTCAGGGCGTCAGTGCTGGCGCTGTAGTTGGCAGCAGCGACGGCAGCGTGCAGCGTTGCATAGTTGGCGTTGAGCGTGGCATTCTCTGCAGTGCTCATCTGGCCGTAGTTATCCTTCATCCAGATACGGCGCGTGGCCTGCTGCAGCACCTCAGCGGGGGCAGCAGCCTCCTGCGGCAGCACCTTCAGGCTCTTCACATAGAAGCCCAGGATGCCGCCGTCGGCCGACGTCATGTTGCTGTCGTCGTCCAGGAAGTGACGGCTCAGCCAGAAGGTGACATAGTTGTGGCCCTCCAAGAGGTCGACGGTTGTGTAGATGGTCTCCCACTCACCCTCGCTGAAGGTATAGCTGGTCTCAGTGATGGCGGGACTGAGGATGTTGCCCTCCTCGTCAAGCACGGCGGGCTCAATCTCGGTGGTCTCGGTAGCCACCTTCGAGAGCTTCAGCGCACGGGCATACTGTTCCCACTCAGGGGCCACGCCGATGGAAGCTCGCTCAGAGGCATCGAGGCTGGCTGAGGTAGAGAAAGCCACCTGCCAGTTGTTGGTGGTGGAACGCACCTGCACCTCCACACCGTACTTGCCGGCGGCGGGGGCGTTGATCTCGAACACGGCATACCAGGCGCGGGGATCCCATTTGCCGTTGATACGGTTCTGGTCGTTGGTGTTGACGGCAGCCCAGTTGTTGAGCTCTGTGTCGGTGCTCAGCTCCGGAGCTACGAGAATGCCATAGTCCTCACTGGCTACGAATGAGGTCACGGCATCGCCCACGTTGAAGGTTTGGGCCTGGGCTGTGAAACAGCCCGTCAGAAGGGCCGCAGCCAGGGCGGCGCGCTTCATGCCAAAGGTAAACAAATTCTTCATACTGAATGTCGTTTTAATGATTAATATTTAGTTAGTAAAGTAAAATTATTCAGTTTAATGGTTTATTGGAAACGTTTGATGTACTTTGTGCCACCGCTGATGAACAGCCCGTGGCGACGTTGAAAGCCGGACGTCGGGTGTTGAGTGTCGAGGCGGCGCCCCTGCAGGTCGTAGACGCCATCGGTCTTGCCGGCTACCGGGGCCAGGGGTGTGGCGACGTGCGACGGCTGGCTCAGGTAGGTGCCCCTCACGGTGGCTGCGCCGGTGGTAATGGTGGCGCGCAGGCGTATGTCGGCCGACGAGGCACCGACCATCACGTCGACGATGCCCTCCTCCACGTCGAAGGTGTTGGTCTCAGTGTTGTAGTAGGTCAGCTGGTCGTGACTCAGGGGCAGCTCCACATGGCGTGTCTCGCCTGCGGGGATGCTGATGCGGTCGAAGCCCTTCAGCTCCTTCAGCGGCCGCTCTATCTGACTGCGGGCGTGGGTGTAGAGCTGCACCACCTCGTCGCCGTCGTGCTGTCCGGTGTTCGTCACGTCGAAACTCACGGTGAGCGTCTCGCCCTGTGCCAGGTGCTGGCGACTCAAACTCAGGTTGCTATACTCGTAGGTGGTGTAGCTCAGACCATAGCCGAAGGGATATAGGGGTTCTTTGTCGTAATACATATAGGTGTAGTGATTGCGGCGGATGTCATACTGCTGCATACCGGCAGGGAGATCGGCCAGTGCACGATACCACGTGCTGGTGAGCTTGCCCGAAGGGTTGTAGTCGCCGTAGAGCACGTCAGCGAGTGCCTGGCCCTGTGCCTGTCCGCCATACCATGCCTCCACGATGGCAGGCACGTTTTGCTGCGCCCACGCGATGCTCATCGACGAGCATGTCTGCAGCACCAGCACTACGTTCTTGTTCACCGAGCATACCTCTTGCAGCAGTTGCTGCTGCCCGCCGGGCAAGGTGAGCGTCTTGCGGTCGCGGCCTTCGTCGCTGGTCTCGAGGTCGGTGCCCAGGCAGAGCACCACGACGTCGGCCTTGGCCGCAAACTCGCGTGCCGTGGCATAGTCGTTGGCCTTGGTGTCGTTGATGTTGCAGCCACGCACGTAGTAGAGTGGCCCGTCGCTCTGCAGGGGATTGGGGTCATCGGGGTTGTAGAAATGGAACCAGTCCATGTTGGCTCCGTAGGTGTTGCCAGTGAAATAGAACTGGAAGTACACTTTGTGCTTGCCGTTGAAGATGGCCGGGTCAACATTGAAGGTTTTTTGCTGGTATGTGCTCCAGCTGCCGGTGGGTGGCAGTGAGATCTGCAGGTCGGGAGTGCTTTTTACGCGGGTGTCGAGGTTGATACGCACCACGGTGGGGTTGCTGTTCTGTGCGGCAGCGTTGATGGTGAGCTTGCTCACGCCTTGGCCGAAGTCTACCTCCGAAAAGCTCACCCAGTCGGCATTGTGGATATAGCCCAGGTTTCCGCCAGAGCCGTTGGCCTCAATGACGAGGTGGTTGTTGCCGTGGGCGCTCATGTCGTCGCAGTCTTCAAACTCCACCCGTCCGTCGCTGCTGCTGACGCCCATCTTCTGTGCGATGCCGTCGAGGGGAGTGGTGAGGGCCGTGGGAGAGCCGCTGTATCCGCCCAGACTGACTGTGCGCGCCAATGGTCCGATGACGCATACCGTCTGCCCTTTCCTAAGCGGCAGCAGTGGCTCGGCCCCCTCCGCAGGACTGTCGTTTTTTAGCAGCACAATGCTCTCCTGGGCGGCGCGCAGGGCCAGCTCCTTGTGGTGCTGACAGTTGAGCATCGTGTCGGGCACCTGCTGCCACCGCACCTCTGATGGGCCGTCGAACTCGCCCACGGAGAATCGGGCCTCCAGCACTCGCACCAGTGCGGTGTCCAGCTCGGCCTCGGTGAGGTAACCCTTCTGTATGGCCTCTTTGCAGTATTGCTGGAAGGTGCTGCCGCAGTTCAGGTCTTCACCGTTGCGCATGGCCACGCCCGATGCCTCGGCACCAGTGCTGACATACCTGTGGTTCTGATAGATGTCGTCGATGGCGCCGCAGTCGCTGGTGACGAAGCCCGTGAAGCCCCACTCCGTGCGCAAGATGTCGATGAGCAGTTCGTGGTTGGCGCCGCATGGCGTACCATTCAGGGCGTTGTAGGCCGACATGATGCTGCGCACGTTGGCCTCGCGGACGCACATCTCGAATGCAGGCAGATAGTATTCACGCAGGTTGCGCGCGTCCATGTCCGACGAAGTGCTGTGGCGCCCGCCCTCATAGTTATTGGCGGCGAAGTGCTTGGCCGTGGCGATGGTCTTGAAATATTTGGGGTCATCGCCCTGCATGCCTTTCACATATTCCACGGCGATGCGCCCGCAGAGATAGGGATCCTCGCCATAGTTCTCCTCGTCGCGCCCCCAGCGCGGGTCGCGGCTCATGTTGATGGTAGGACACCAGTAGATGAGTCCCTTGCCCTGCTTGTTATTATATACACGAGCCTCATCGCTGGTGGCGGTGGCGCACTGGAATACCAGCGGCAAGTCCCAGGTGGCCGACATGGCTTTCGAAACGGGAAAGCTCGTGGCCAGTCCAGAACGGGCCACGCCGTGCAGTGCCTCGCTCCAGTAGTTGTAGCCTTTCAGACCCAGACGGTCGATGGGCAGGGTCTGATGACCCACCTGGTTGATTTTCTCGTCCAGTGTCATCTGCGCCACCAGGGCCTTGGCCCGCTCGTGGAATCCCAGTGAGCTGTCTTTCCACGTCTGCTGTGCCTGTGCGGACAGGGCGAAGAAGGCAGCTGCTATGATGGTTTTAACTGATAGCTTCATGGTGTTCTTTTCTTTGATTCGTGCTTTCTTTGATTTGTGCTGCAAAGTTATGCCAAAAGGATGACCAGCGGGGGCAATTATTATCGGTAAATGGAGATATATTGATAAGGTGGCTATTTGTCGGCAGCAAAGGGCAGATACCAGTTGTCAGGATTGAGTAGATTGACGGTGATGCCCGAGGCTACGCCCTCGCCTCGCCGGGCCAGGATGCGCTGTGCCAGATAGGCTGGGTCGTCGCGCCGCAGGGCCACACGCATGAGGTCGTAGAAGCGGTGACCCTCAAAAGCCAGCTCCAGCGCTTCCTCGTCAACGATGAGGTCCTCTACGGCTTTCATCTGCTCGTCGAGCGAGCCTTCGGGCATCGTATAGAACTCGTTGCGCTCGGTATAGCCGCAGCCGCGCGAGTGGATGCCCAGGGTAGTGTAGCCAGCAGGGTCTTCGGTGCGCAGCACGTAGTCAGTGTTGCGGAAATCAAACTGCGCCAGGTAGATGCTGTCTGCGGGGTACAGGTGCTGCATCTCGGCAATGACACGGTTGTTCACGCCTGTAGAGAGGAAGCGGAAGGCCAATTCGGGCATGCCTGCACGGTTGAGCGCCTCTGCCATGTGGAGATAGACCATGGCGCGCCGCCAGATGTGCACGTTGGTACTGTAGGAGTATTTCTCTATATGCTGCTGCGTGGGGCGTCCGGCCGTGGCGGGAAGTCCGCCTATATTATAGTTGTAGGTGTGATAGGCGGCTGAGAGGCGTAAGTCGCCGCTGAAGTTCTCGGTAAGGTTGGAAGGAGCGTAGCCCACATCGCCCGTGGTGGTGAGGTTGCAGTAGACCTGTCTGGCTGATAGCTGCCGCATCGCCTCAGAGGGGACGAGTGAGTAGTAGCCGTCGTTAAGCGTATTAGTGTTGAAGAGACTGGGCAGCGAGCTGAAGTTGGGCGAGGTGGGAATGCTGTCGCCGGGCGTCATGGTGACCAGTTCGCCAGCCTCGCCGTAGTGCTCGGATGCAGGCCCGAAGGCCTGTTGTGACCATGCGTCGGTGTAGCGTTCGTACTTGCCGTCGTCGCGCGTCCACTCCAGCCGCAACGAGCCTAAGGGCCAGGAGGTGTTGGTGCCGTTGCGAGTGGAGATGTAGCGATAGTAGCAGAGGGCAGCCTCGCGGTAATTGCCGGCCCAGAGGTTGAGCTCGCCCATGAGGATATGTATGGGAAAATAGGTGAGGCGCGACTCCACATTGCCGATGGTGCCATAGCCTGGCATCTCGGTAGTGGCCCAGGGGGCAAGGTCAGCAATGAAGTAGCTGCACACTTGCTGGAGGTTGTACACGGGGAAGCTGGACTCGTCGATGTTCATGTCGAGCAAGGGCTCAGTGACGAAGGGCACCTGACCGTAGACAAGTGCGAGCTGGAAGTAGGTCCAGGCGCGGTAGGCTTTCACGGCGGCATATTCCTTCTCGAAGATGCGTTGTCCCTGACTGTTCCGCAGCGTGGTGTCGGCCTTGGCCAGGAAATAGTTGCAGTTGTTGATGACGGCGTAGTAGTCGCGTGGCCGGTTATAGCGATTGGCGGTGCCGATGTTGAACATGGCCACGTCGCGCACGTCGGCCGATGTGTAGTTGTTGACATCAACCAGGTCGCCGCGCACCTCACCCAGCACGATGGTGCGGTCGGCCAGGGCCTGCATCTGCTTCATGATGCCCGTCACGTTGTAGATGGAGTCGGTGGCTCGGCTGAGCATGCCCTCATCGGCAAAGCGCACCATGTCGGAGTCCTGGTCGAGCATGTCGCTGCAGGAAGTGAGAATTGAAGCATGGAGCGTGAGGCATGCTGCGCCCAACAACCACTTCACCATCACGTTCAGGCTTGTTTTCCTTATATTGTCATTCATCGTTTTCATATCTTTCAGTCACATTATTATATATATAGGTTATACAGTCGTTGCCCCACTTACAGATGAATCTTTACCCCCGCCACTACGGAGCGGCTTTGTGGCAACAGACCGATGTCGATGCCCTGTCCGATGACACTGCCTGTGACGGCCGTCTCTGGGTCGCTGCCCAGATACTTAGAGAAGGTGAGCAGGTTCTGTCCTTGGAGCCAGAATTCCAAACCTTGCAGGAACTGCGTGTTGATAGGGAGCTGATAGCTCAGGGTGACGTTGCGGAGCTTCAGGTATGATCCGTCCTCTATCCAGCGGTCGCTGAAGCGGGCGTTGCCCATGGGGTCCTGGAAGGTGATGCGGGGCATGTCAGTCTGGTGTCCCTCGCCATGCCAGCGGTGAGTCATGGCCATGGTCTGATTCATGAAGCGCTGACCGCTCTCCAGCTGGGAGCGCTGGTAGTTATAGACATCGTTGCCCAGGGAGTAGGTCAGGGCCGCATCGAGGCTCCAGCGCTTCCAGTGCAAGGCTGTGGTGATGGTACCGTAGATATCGGGGTTGGGATTGCCTATCACGGTGCGGTCGTGTTCGTCGATGACACCATTGTGGTCGAGGTCGGCAAAATGTACGTCGCCAGCGCCGAAATAGACGTGATCCACTCCATTGTCGGCCAGCCTGTAGAGCTGGGCGGCGTGGGCCTCCTCAGTAGTGGTGAAGACACCTTCGGTGCGATAGCCGTAGAACACGTTGGCGGCTTGGCCCACAGCCGAGCGGATAGTCGCGCCGTAGTACTCGGTGTCGATGGCACCGCCGGGCAGCTCAGTCACCTCATTGTTGTAGTGGCCCACGCTGGCTCCCAGCTCCCACTGCCAGGAGGAAGTGGTGACAAGACGGCCTCGCACTGAGAGGTCGAAGCCCTTGTTGGTGAGCGTGCCTCCGTTGCGCCAGTTCTTGTCGAGCCCGGTGAGGAAGCTCTGCTGCTGCAGGGTGAGCAGATTGCTGGTCTTGGCACTGAAAAGCTGCAGGCGCACATTGAGACGGTTGTGCAGAAAGTTACCGTCGATGCCGCAGTGCAGTCGGCGGGTGGTCTCCCACTGCAGCCGGTTGTTGCCGATGTTGGCGAGACTAAGGCCGAGGATGGCATCGAGGTAGCGTTGAGAACTGAAGTAACTCTTGGCAGCCAGGTGGTTGATGTCGCCGTTGCCAGTGACATCGATACCAGCGTTCAGACGGAGGTAGTCGACGCCGGGTGTGTGGGCAAACCAGGGTTCGGCCGTCAGCACCCAGCTGGCCTGTATGCCGGGGAAGATGCCCCAGCGTGCGTCGAAGGCTTTCACGCCGCTCGTGGCTTCCAGCCCGAAGTCGGAAGAGGTCTCAGCTGTAAGATTAAGCTGTAGGAAATAGCGCTGCATGTAATTGTAGTTGGCCTGCGCATACCATGCTATCGAGGTCCACGAGGCACTGTTGCCGTCGGCACTAGAGTTGGGCCCGCTTTGGATGAATGGGGTCTTGTCATTGCCGGTGTCGTAGCCCAGCTGGCTGTCGAGCGAATAGCTCTCCCAGTTGATGCGTGCACCCCCAAAGAGGTCGATGCGGTGGGCTCGGTAGCGCTGGTGCCAGTTGATACGGGTGTCGCTCATCACTGAGTTTTGCTTGGAGAAGAGCGAGCGCACCTCGTTCTCTCTTGTGGATGCCAGACTGTAGACATAGTAGTCGGGCACACCGTAGATGGGAATGTAGTATTTCTCATTGGTGCTCACGAGATTGTAGCTGAAATGCTCGCTGAGACTGAGATGCGGGTTGAAATCGTAGCGGGGCGTAATAGCTATGTTGAGCATTGAGTTCTGGAAGTGGTTCTTGTTCTCGGCATCGCCATAGATGTTGAGGGCATAGGGATTGCCGAGCTTCCAGTTGTAGGTCCTATAGCCAAGCAGGGCCTCTTCAAGGTAGGTCTCGTCGTTAACGTCGAGGTGGTTGCTCTGCTGTCCGGCAGCAAAGGCATAGGGGCTGAGGAAGGGACTCTTCACATAGGCCAGAAACGAGGGTGATGAGACAGGGCCGTCGTCATAGTCAGCAGGTGTGCCATCGTTGCGCAGGTTGCGGGTGAGATTGGAGAAGGAAGCATCGAAGCGCGTCTTGAAATGCGTGGAGAACTTGATGTCAGTGTTGAAGCGTATGTTCAGCCGGTTCATGGCGTTGAAGTCGAGCGTGCTCTGTGCGTTGGCATAGCCCAGGGAGAGATTGTAGCTGGCCACGTCGTCGCCACCCTCCACGTTGATGCCGTAGTCCTGGGTGAAGGCTGTGCGGTAGACCTGACTCTTCCAGTCGGTGTCATTGTGATATTGGTTGTAGTAATGGTAGTTGGGGTCTTCGTTGAGGAACTTGAAGTCGCTCACGGTGGTATTGGTAGAGCGTAGCAGTTCGCTGGCGTAGCTGCGGTATTGCTCAGCGCCCATCATGTCGATGTGTTTTGGCTCTAAGGTGACGCCTGCCGAGAGCGTGGCGGTGATGCGCGTAGCCATCGACTTGCAGCGTCGGGTGTCGATGAGTATGACACCGTTGGCACCCTTCGCTCCATAGAGAGCGGTACCATTGCGCATGACGGTGACATTCTCAATGTCGGCCGTTGAGATGTTGGCTAGCACATCATTGTAGAAACCGCTGTGCATCATCTGCCTGCTGCGCTGCTGGTCGAAGATGACACCGTCGACGACAATGAGCGGTTGAGCATCAGCATGCAGTGAACTGAGTCCGTCCATGAACATCACGCTACCGATGCCTGGGGCACCACTGCGACTGACGGTGTGTACCTGGGCACCAAGCTGACGCTGGATGTCATCCTCGATGGTGAGCGAGGTGGTATAAGGACTGACGGTGGCGGTAGGGTCGGCGGCATTGTCGAAATGGGTCAGTGCGGCAGGGTAGAGGGCCACGTCGGACATCTCGGCATGGCGTCCGATGCCAACAAGGGTGGTGTTGAAGTCGGGGGCACTGATGCTGAGTACCGAGCAGTAGTCGGGCACGCTGATTTCGTAGCGGCCATCGTCGCCGGTGAGGGCACTGAAGCCGGCTATCTGGTGGCTGCTGACAATGGCACCTGGCAGGGGCTGCCCAGTAGTGGCATCGAGCACGCGTCCGCGAAGGAACAATTGCTGTGCTGCTGCCTGGGCAAAGAATGAAGTAAGAAGGAGCGTCAGACAGAGTAAGGCCCAGGTGTGTCTTCTCATTTCGCTTCTATTGCGTGTACGAATGGTGAATGTTTTCATGACGATGGTTTTCATGATTCTGTTTGGTTTGTTTTTCTTCATTCTTCCTCTTCTTCGTGGGGTTTGAGCATGATGCAGTCCAAACGCAGGGTGCGGGTGTAGCGCGAGGAGAGACTGCTGGTGACGTTGCTCTGCACGCGCAGTGTCACTTGTGGTTCGTCAAGGTCGAGGGCACAAGTGGGGAACTGCAGGTTGGAGGCCACAAGAACGGTGTCTACGACGTCAGGCTGTGTCTCAAAGTTGACTGAGTTGTCGGAGGGGCGTCGCAGGGTGGTGCTGGTGACGGAGTCAGCCTGGTTACGGTAGGTCAGTGTGAAACGCACGCGGCAGGGCAGGCGGTCGTCATCGGAAGCATTCTCATTGTAGGCGATGGCTGGCACGAAGACGCAGTAGAGGTCATAGCCGATGTTGGAGAGCTGATCAGGAATGTTGTAGGTGACGCTGGTCGAGGAACTGGTGGTGAGGGGTTGTGCCTCGACGAAGCTGTTGTCCGACACTTTGCCGTAGAAAGCGCTGCTCACAGGCACTGCGCGCTGGCTGAGCGGCTCGCGGGCCTGGACGATGGTGTCGATGTAGCGTGTCTGCTCAGCCTCCACCTTCACCTGTTGGAAGAAGGTGCGGCGCTTGTCAATGTTCCACTGTGGCTGTACGAGCACCTGCCCATTGCTGCACTTCACAGCCTCGGCTCCGCTCAGCGCCCCTCCGTTGGCATAGGGATGATAGTAGACGTAGTATCGCTCGTCGGCATAGTTGGGCCGGTTGCGGTAGAGCGTCTGATAGGCCGTTGAGATGAGCGAGTCGGCTGGCGACGGCTGGGCGTTGAGGTTGAAGATAGTGCCGTCGGCAATGGCGCGGCGGGTATGGGTGAGCACCATCGAGTCGCGCTTGGAGGTGGAGTTTGGGTAGTTGAAATAGTGGATGTATTCGTCATACATCTGCTGCCATGCCTCGTTCGTAGGAGCGAGTGCCAGATAGTTGGAGTCCTCACGGTTGATGTTGCCGTATTGCCGCAGCAGGGAGTTTGTGAGGTGGAAGACGGAGTCGAGGTAGACTGTCTTGCCGTCGACGATGTCGCCAGCGACGCTCTCGGCAGCGTCGAACTCGTAGACGTTGTAGCTGCTGAGAAAACGATAGAGCGAGTCAGTGCGTCCTGTCTGCGACAGGGCCTCGAAGACATTGGCGAAGTAAGGCTCAGGCTGGTCAATGGTGTATAGCACGCCGTTGCTGACATACTGGTTGCTGCTCAGCAGGCGAGTGTTGCCGAAGGCATCGTGGGTGAGCACCTCATACTTGCCATTCATCATCTTCACGGTGTCGTTGGTGAGTGATGAGACGCTGCGGTTGAACAGGGCGATGTGGTTCTGTACGAACTGACGTATCACCTGGTTGTCGGCATCGCGAGCACCGTCGGCTTTCTCCTGCTGGTAGCGGCTGACGAGCCTCTCGGCCTCCTCGGCCGTGAGATGGGCGTTGGTGGGTGCGAAGACTGTGAACATCTGGCTGCTGGCGAGACGGGCATCGTAGCCCGTAGCCTCGATGACACGGCAGAAGTTGGAAAGGTCGGGGGTCTGCTTCATGGCTGTCCAGAGTGTGCCACTGAGCTGGGCGTCGTCAGCGTAGTGGTCGTCCCATTGGTCAGAGCAGGCGGTGAAACCAATAGCCATTAGCCAATAACCAATAGCCAATAGCCAATAACCATTAACCATTGTAGCTTTGGCATGGCCACATATTTTAATCGGATTCTTCATCTCAGGAATGTTTATTGTTTAACGTTTATTGTTTATTGGCTTACAGGTCGTCTTCAGGCATTCCCTCGTCGGTGACACCGTAGACACTGCGCGGCACAATCTCGATGAAGTCGAGCATCAGCTCGCTGGAGCCATTGTTCGAGACGTTGCGGAAGCGCAGGAAATGGTCTTCGTCGGGACTGATGTGGACAGTGCAGACGATGCGCCGCACGCTTTGTGCATGCAGTCCCAGGAAATAGTGCGAGCCGCCTTGGAGCATGTAGGCTCCCATAGGGCCTCGGTAGTATCCCTGATTTTTGAGGGCCTTGCGTTCAGCCACTTTCTCGTCCTTCGAGAGCAGACTGTAGTTGCTGGCCAGCGGCACGCCAAGGTCATTGAGCGACTTGGTCATGTCGATGGGTATGCCCTGTGGCTTGTTGTCGAAGTACACCTGGCCAATGCCGCGGGTATCGCTCGGGGCATAGCCCAGACGTATCTGGTATTCGCCCTCGGAGGGCACGGGCGGCAGCCGGAAAGTGACGTCGTAGTCGCCCTGCAGGTTGATTTCATCGCCCTGGAAGCAGCGGTAATGGTTGTGGGGACGGCGGTAGAGCAGGTAGCCGTTCACCTTCACGCCCTTGAGGTAGCCCTGTGGGAAGTAGTAGTTGCGCCCGTAGTGCTCAGCCTCGTCGTGTCCGTGTGTAGGGTCGCCGTTGAGACGTATGCCGTTGGTAATCATCTCGGGGAAGAGGGTCGAAAAGTCCATGCGGATGCGGCGGTTCTGCACGCGGTCGCGTGTGTTGACGTCGAAGGCCACAATGTCGCTGACATAGAAATAGATGCCGTTCATGGCTGAGCTCTTATAGCCTGTCACCTTGTCAACGCGCTGTCCCTCGTACTTCCACTGCTCGTCGTAGCGGCGGTTCAGGTAGTGGCCGTAGCGTGTGCCTTGTCCCAGGTATTTTCCCACGGTTAGCTTCTGGGCATTGATCATGGTGTGTGAGAGCAGTGTCTCGTACCAGTCTTCCGGATTGTTCTGCGTGGTCTCAATGCCGATGTCGACGAGACCGTTGCTGTTGAGCACGTTGTAAGGGGTGAGCTTTTCCTTGCTGAGCACGTTGCAGCCCAGAATGTGGTAGCTGACAAAGCGGTTCAGGGGGTTACGACGGTCGGTGAGCTCGCTGAAGGCGTGCCAGGGCTGGGCCACGTCTTCGGGATAGACGGGGTCGTAGATGTCGCAGGCCTTCTGGTAGAGCTGCTCGAGGGTGGTGATGCCGTATTTGGTGCTATATACACTGTCAGGCTCGGCAAAGACTGTGAAGCCGTAGAGCATCTCTTCGGGCACGGTGGCACTCTCGGAGTTGATGTCGCTGGAGTAGTACCAGCGCGGATATGGCTTGGGATCCCAGTTCACATCTTTATATAGGTACAGCGAATCGGCCATGCCGGTTTGCACGAGTGCCTCGACGAAGAGCGAGACCTTGGGATTGAGCTTCATCAGGTCGACGACCATGCGGTTAGAACTCTCAAGCACCTGGTTGACGGGCTGCATGATGCCATTGTCGACAGAGTCGTCTTGCAGCTCGTAGATGATGTGCGCATCGTCGTTGAGGAAGACTACGGAACGGTCGTACTCGTCGGTGCCGTGGCTGATTTCTAAGTAACGGCGGTTCATGTTGGCTGTGGCGAGAACACCGTCGCCCATGGCGGCCGTAGAGAAACTGTTCTTTACCAGGTGCGTGCGGGCGATGGTGTCGCAGTCGGCATCGGTAAGCTGGCTGATGTCGCTCAGACCACGTTGGTGCAGGTACCTGTCAATGGCGTCGTTGGTGGGGGCGAAGCAAGTGTAAGTGCCATAGGCAGAAAGGAGCTTCATCAGCCCGGCACGCTCCACGATGGCTGCATACTGGCTGAACTGTGGGTTCTGCTTGAGGTACTCGCTCATCATCTGCCCGGTGTAGGTGTAGAAATGCTCGGCATCAGGCTCGTCGGAGCAGGAGGAGAGCAGCGCACCACCGATGCTTCCCCCAGCGAGGGGAGCCAAGGTAACAGAGAGCCACAGAAGAGATGTCTTTATCGTTCTTTTCATTGCTACAATATTCATAACTCTTTTTTATTATGTACTCACTATATGCAAGCTTAATCACTGACCTCAAAGATTGACTTGTCGCTACTTCCGAATGCAGGATTCTGCACGAGGTGCTTGTTCACCTTCAGCTCTTCTTCGTTGTAGGGCCAGAAGATGGCGTCGAGGAGCTTCAGCCTGCTCTCAGCGGCTGACTTGTTGTTGGTGTACTTTCGCCCTGCCTGGCTGACGAGGTAGTTGGTGTTGCCCTCGCGCATGGAGCGGCGTACAAGGTCGAACCACCGCTTGCCCTCGAACATCAGCTCGCGGTTGCGCTCGTCGTAGACCAGATTGAGCATGGATATCTTGGTGGCGTAGCGGCTGTAGGTCAGTGCCGACGTGGTCTGTGAGTTGCCGTAGGAACGGCGATTGACGGCATCGACGAGTGTGAACGCCTGCCGCAACAGTGCCAATCCTTCGTCGCCGAGTGTGCCGGACTCCGTGGGGTCGGCCATGAGCGTGAGGGCCTCGGCCTTCATCAGCATGACGTCGGTGAGACGATAGATAATCCAGTTGGCATGGCAGCGGTCCTGAGGCCAGCGCTGGCCGTAGGACGCTGAGTAGGGGCTGGTGGTGATGTTTACGACGGCATCCTGACTGGCATATTTGGCCACCACCTGCGATGAGGCACTGCGCGAGATGCTCTCCCATGAACGGGCATCGTAACGGTTAAGGTAGATAGCGAACTGTCCGTCACTGATATCATTGGCTACGACGTCAGAAGGGCACAGTGAGCCGTTGCCTTTGTCCTGACTGCCGAAGCGCAGGCTGATACTCTTGTTGGGGAAACTGGACTGGTTATCGTCGAAATAGAGTTCGAAGATGCTTTCGGATGAGTTACCGGTGACGAAGATGTCGTAGAAGGCGCGTCCGTAATAATTGCCTGTGGCCATGACATCACTGATAAGCGGAAAGCCATTGATGAGGCGGTCAACGCGTCCCGAGGAGACACCGCCCACGCGCTCTGCTTCCTCGTTGTAGGCGCGCAGCTTCGACTGTATGACGGCGTCGGCGTGCTCCACGGCGTGCTCATAGTCCTGCTTCCAAAGGTACATGTCGCAGAGCATGGCATGGATGGCATCCTGCGTTATGCGGCTGGTCTGGTAGGCGGGCTTGGTCTCAGGGTAGAAGCGCACGGCATCGGAGATAACGCGCTCGAGGTCGCTGGTGAGGGAGTCGAGTACCTCATTGAAAGGTGTAGCAGGCATATCCATCGTCTGTGTGTCTTCGATGAAGGGCTGTGTGGAGTAGGGGACATCGCGGAAGGCACGTATGAGGTAGAAATAGCAGAGGTCACGCAGTGCCGATGCCTCGGCAATGGTAGCGCGCAGTTCGCTCTGTGTATAGTTAGGGTCGCGTTCCGCCACCTTTGGCGCGTAGAGCAGAATGGTGTTGCAGCGGTTGATGACGTTGTAGAAGGGCATCCACGTGCTATAGGCATTGTACGAGTTGATGTTCTCCTGAGCAATGCTGCCCAGGTTCGTATCATCGCTGATGCGCTCGCCGCCCATGAGGTTCTCGCTGCGCGCTTCTCCCCAGATGATGGCGCGGTCAATCCATTCTTGCGACTGCATGGCGAGGTAGCAGCCGGCCATGACATTCTCTACGTCGCTCTCCTCGTTCCAGAAGTTGTCGAGCACGATTTGGTCGAGCGGCTTCACCTCCAGAAAGTCGGAGCAACTGCTGAAAATCAAAAGATTAAGAAATGATAAGATAAAAATATTCCGTAGCTTCATAACCCTTGAATTCTTTAATTTCTAATTTTAAAAGTCTACCGTTACACCCAGCGTGTAAGACTTGGCGCGCGGCGTCTGTGCCTGGTCGATGGCGGCACCATAGCTGCTATAGCTGATTTCGGGGTCAACGCCAGTGTATTTGGTCAGACAGAACAAGTTGTTGGCACTTAGGTAGAAACGCAGTCCGTGCAGCCCGATGTGCTTGATGCTCTTGTCGGGCAGCGAATAGCTGAGCTGCATGTAGTTCAGGCGGAGGAAGGAACCATCCTCGACAAAGCGGTCGCTGACCAGCGTGTTGTAGTTTGACGACGAGCCGTACATGGCGCGGGGGATGGTGGTGACGTCGCCCTCCTTGCGCCAGCGGAAGTTGACGGCCTGGCTCTGGTTGTTGTTCGAGACCATGGACTGGGCATCGAGTCGTGCCAGGTTGAGAATCTTGTTGCCCAGGCGATAGTTGAACTGTGTGTTCAGACGCCATTTGCCGTAGTTGAGCGTGAAGCCGAAGCCACCAGTGAGCTTGGGCAGCGACGAGCCGAGGTAGACAATGTCCAGTTCGTTGATGTTGCCGTCATGGTTCAGGTCTTCGTAGATGGCGTCGCCACCCTTGAACCGATAGTTCTTGCCAGGCAGGTCGTCGCTGCTGGTGAAGGTGTACATCATGCGCAGCGGCTGGCCCAGGTCATCGTAGATGATACTGCCGTCGTCGGCAATGGCCACGGGAGCTGTCTTGCCGTCGGAGATGAACTGCTGCTGCTCTTGGTGCGTCATGGCGGCGAAAGTGGAGTACTGATACTGGTAGACACCCTTGAAGCGGAAACCGTAGATGGCACCGAAGGGGTTGTTCAGCTGGACGCGCTGCAGGACGCTGCGGTTCTCTTGGGTGAACTTGATGTTCATGGTCTCCAGCGTGGTGGGGTCCATGGTAAGAATCTTGTTGCTGTTGTTGCCGAAGGTGGCATTGAAGTCAGCCGAGAACTTGCCAGCCTTGATGATGCGGTTGGTGTTGATGTTGAACTCCCAGCCTGTATTGCGCATGGAACCAACGTTCTTGTAGGCCAGCTCGGCGAAGCCGCTGTTGGTGGGAATCTTCACGGGCATGAGCATGTTGCGGCGTGTGGACGAGTACCATTCGAGGGCGATGTTGAGGCGGTCGTCAAAAAAATGGATGTCGGTGCCGATGTTGTACTGCTCGTTGGTCTCCCACTGCAAGCCGCTCAGGCGGATATTGTTGGGATACATCACTGCCATATCGATGTACTGATAGCTGGCAGGCGAGTATTTGCTCTCGTAGAGATAGTCGGCCGAGGGCTGGTTCCCCACACGGCCCCAGCTGGGCCTGAGCGAGAGCATGGACAGCCATGAGCGCGTGCCCTCCATCCAAGGCTCGTCAATGATGTTCCAGCGAAGCGACACGGCGGGGAAATAGCCCCATCGGCGCTGGGGGCCGAACTTGGTGGTCCCGTCGGCTCGGATGCTGAAGTCGGCCATGTATTTACCCTTGTAGGCATAGTGGGTGGAGAAGGTGTAGTACATAGAGCGCCACTGACTGAAGCTGGAAGTGGGGGCACCGTCAAGGATGCCACCGGCGCCAGTACTGGTGATGCCGCCCGAGGGCAGGCCGTAGGTAGAGGTGGCCTGGCTGGTCGACTCGCCGCTGACTAGCTCGAAACGCCCCAGCATCATCAGCGAGTGGTCGCTGTTGTTGAAGTGTGGGATGAGGGTCAGCGTCTGCTTGGTATTGAAGGCCACACTCTTCGACGAGCCGGAGTAGGCTTTGTTTACACCCGATGTCCAGGCTGTAGTGACGAGTTCAGAGGGGTAGTAGCGGTTAGTGAAGTTGTTGAAAATGTTCATGTTGGCGCGTGCCTCCCAGTTTAGCTGCCAGTGCTCTTCATCCATGCCAAGAAGCTTGTATTTGAAAATAAGTTCGGGTGTGATGTCGTAGGTGCGCTCATGGTTGCGTGCCAGGTTGGCCGAGGCCACTGGATTGACCAACGACATTTGGTTGCTGCCGCCGCTGAAGACGGAGGAGGCCGTCTGTAGCATCTCGTAGTAGTTGCCGGTGGGCTGCCCGTTCTGGTCTTCCTCGTAGATGGCCATGTTGGGCATTTTCTTGTAGGCTATGGCGAGCAACTGGTCGTAGTTCTTGCGGTTCTTGGTATAGGTGAGCGAGAAATTGGTAGAGATGGTGATGCGGTCGGAGACATAATAGTCGAGCGCCACGCGTGTTGACATGCGCTGCAACTGCTGCTTGATGACCGATCCTGTCTCGTTGTCGAAACCGCCTGAGATGCGGAATGTGGCTTTCTCGCCACCGCCGCTGACGACGAGATAGTGGTTCTGCCGCAGTCCCCACTGCGTGACAGCATCCACCCAGTCAGTGTTGTTGTTGTACTGCTGATATTCAGAGAAGGTTGGGGCGTAGTTAATCTCGTTGATGTTCGAGGCCACGTCGCTTTGCCTGGGGTTGAAATAGCTCTCTTTGAGCAGCATGGTGTAGTCGTCGCCATTGAGCATCTTGTAGCCCTGGGGCTGATAGGTGCCCGTCAGTCGGAGCGAGTAGCTCAGCCTTGGCGCTCCGCGCACACCGCGCTTGGTGCGTATCTCGATGACGCCGTTGGCGCCGCGCGAGCCGTAGATGGCAGTGGCGGCGGCATCCTTCAGAACGGTGACGTCTTCGATGTCTTCAGGGTTGACGTTGAGCAGCTGAGCGAACTTCTCGTCGTTGGCAGTAGAGACGTCGAAGTCGCTCATGTCCACGTTCCACTCGTTGCCGTTGACGACTATAAGAGGATTGACATCGACGGCACTCGAGATAGAGGCGGCTCCGCGGAGACGCATGGTGCTGCCAGAGCCAAGGTTGCCATTGTTCGAGACAATGTCGAGACCCGAGATGCGGCCCTGAAGGGCTTCGTCGACGGTGGTGAAGGCCATGCCCTCTACGTCCTTCATCGAGAGACTCTGGACGGCCATCGACGCCTCGCGCTCGGGAATGGCCAGACCGCCGCCGTTGACACGTTTCTTGGCCTTGACGGTCACCTCCTGGATGGTGTTGGCCGAAACCAGCTTGATGTTGTATGAGCTGCGGTTGATAGCCAGCACCTGCGTCTTGCACCCTACGAAGCTGAAGCGCAGCTTGTTCTTTTGGTCTTTGACTTTCATGGAGAAATGGCCGTTGAGGTCGGTGGTGGTGGCGTTAATGATGCGGCCCGTAGCATCAACCTCGCAGACAGATGCACCAATGACGGTGTCGTAGTCGTCGCTCACAGTGCCACTGACGCTGGTGATGGTCTGCGCCTGCGCGAAAGTGAAGAGTGACGAGTGAATAATCATGATTGCTGCACACAACAATAACTTCGTTATTCTCTTAGCTCTCAATCCTATATAGACGGACATGATATTCTTTGACTTCATAATACTTTGTGTTAATACAGTGACTAATGGGCCGGCGTCCAGTCCATGGGCTTTAGTTGGTCAGCACTGTAGAACAGCGGCCGGTCGATGAGGTGCACCACGGCGTATGACGAGCTGTAGAGGTTACCCGAAGAGGCTGTCTCCGGGTCTTTGCTGGTGAATAGGTACTCACGACACATATTATTATATAGTGCGGCATCCGAGGTCAGCACGGTGCGCTTATTGTTCAGGGCATCGGTGACACTGATGTGGCTGTTGTCGGCATCCACCTGAAGCGAGAAGAACTTGCGGTTCTCGGGGTTGAGCTTCGATGTCTCGTAGCGTCCGTTGACAGGCCCCTGGCCCATGTAGACGGAAAAGTCCTGGATATGGTAGCGCAGAAAGTCCAGGATGCGTTGTCGTATCAGGTAGCGCATACGCTTCTTGGCGTCACGGTCGCCACCCCACGCTTCATCGGTCTGTGCTTCAAGATCTTCCCAGTAGGGCAACAGGTGCGCGTCGTGTAGGGAGTCAAGGCTCTCGTTAGTGGGCACCCAAATGGTATAGTGATAGTTGTCGAAGAGGCGTATGTTGAAGTCCACGCACGAGTATTTGTCGTCGATGACAGAGGTGGTAAGGTTGTACTGTGCCGAGTCGGGGTCGCCACCACGCAGCAGGTCGAAGAATCGGGAATACTCAGGATGCTCACTCAACGTCTTGTACACCGATTTCCGGCTTGAGTTGGGAACATCACTCTCCACGACGTAAGCCTTGCCATTGCCGTTCTTCGTTTGGTCGAAAATCTGTGTTACAATGACAGGTGTCTGTTGCTCTATCTGCAGCCCGCCTTCGATGGTCATGCTGCCCGCCACGCCACCCTGACTGACGCGGATGGTGGCACCGCCCTTGGTACGATAGAAACGGTTACCGTCCTCGACATCGCCTACAACGATGAGGTTGTCGAGTACATCGCGCAGACGATTCTCTACCTGCGAGGATGTCGCGTCGCTGAGGGCGTCGCCCACGGTGTTGGTCTCTATGTCGTAGCGATAGCGGTGAGCGCTGACGGTAGCACGGTCGGGATTGTAGTAGAACTCATAAAGCACGGTCTGCGACGAACCAAAAGAGCAAGGGTCTACGTAGTGCAGCAGGCTTGTGTTCGTGGGCACAAAGAAACTGTAGTAGGAGTCCATGGAGTTCAGGTAAGGCTTGAAGCCCAGCTTGTCGATGCCCCAGTAGATGATGTTCATCGTTTCGGTGTGCACCAATGCAGGGAAAGCCACACTTGAGTAGGTGGCAGGTGCGAAGACCTTGTTGGTGAGATAGACCACACCGTTGCAGCCCATGAAGCATGAGTCCACGTCGCTCTTCTTCACGCCCATCGATACCTTGGCGTCGTTGACGATGTTGTCGAACTTCGAGGGAACGGTACTGATGAACTCGGGCACCATGTTGACGTTGAGTAGCTCAACGAGTACTTGGTCGGGCACATTCGCCCACTCGTGGTACTGGTCTTGCAGGGCCAACCCATCGTGATTCCACCAGTCGTCGAGGGCTTGATTCGAGGGTACGAGCAGGGCGCCGCAGTCGTAGTGCAAATCCTTGCCAGCAGTGTTGGTATACATATAGTGGTTCCTGCCCGGGTCGAAGGCAAGCAGTGCGTTAATCGGTTGGCGACTTGGGTCGCGATCCAACTCCTGATGGTTCTGCGAACTGAAATATCGCAACACGAAGACCGAGTCTTGCGTGTTGCCGCTGCTCACAAGGCGGTTGTAGGTGCGTGTAGCCTCTTCGCTATAGTAGGGGGCGCAGAAACGGTCAAGCAGCGTGCTCCATTGACTCATCGTAGGGTGTGTACGCAGTATCTGTGCCATGTTGTCGCTTGAAAGCATCACGCCCTCCATGCGCTGTATGTAGCCGTTTTTGCACGTTATGTCGCGCTCCACAATGCGCTGGCCGTTGACCCATGCCTCCTGGCGCGAAGTGGCTTGCCCATTGGTGAGCATCTGCAGGTCTTCGTCGGTGATGTTGTTGAACTGCATGAAACGGGGCAGGAAGTGAATCATGGGCTGCGCCTGGTCATCCTTGAGCAGCACGATGCCGTGTGTCTTGTGGCGGTGTGCATCCCAGTAGCGTGTCAGGGGCATCTGCGCTGGCAGCCAGCGGGCAACGGAGTCGAATGCCGAGAGTGACGACTCGCGCCGCATACACTGTCCCTCTAGTGGGTCTGGAGATGCCTCAACGTTGGAGAGCAACTCCACGAGGTAGGCATTGTTAATCATGGCCGAGTTGAGCAGCAGCTTCTTCTGGGCGGCCGAGAGGGCGCCATAGTTGCTCACGCCCCAAGGGTTGTTTCTGAACCAACGGCTGAAGGCCTCGTCGTCGGCTGCGAAGAGGGTCTTCGAACCCGTCTGGTGCATCACTTGGGCATAGCCCAGATCATCGATGAGTGAAAGCATCGTCTGGTAGTTTCCCGACTCTTGTAGCCGCTCGTAGATGGAATTGCCCAGCCAATCGGGTTGCCCTTCTAAATCCTTGTTGTCGCACGACAACAGAGAGGTGATGGCTGCCAATAGCATGGCGGGAGAAAGAAAAACCAATTTACAAAATCTACGGTACATAATTTATTTATGATAGTTAGCTTTTTAGTTGGTTGCAAAAGTACGCAAATAATACGCTGTCAACGTGCAATTATTGTTGCTATTGAGGGAAAAATTGGTTGGTGGCAGGAAAAAACGAAGGACATCGTGGATTGGGGCAAGAAATGATGCCCTTCATCGTGGGCACGTTATCCAACCCAGCCATGCGCTTGCGCGTATGTCTGGGTCCTATACAGTATGGTTATAGCCTAATATGCGCTTTTCCTGTATGCTATACAGAAAAAGCGCGTTTGCACGCCTCCTAATGAGCAAGCTCGGGCTTACCTTTCTTTGGTTCCCGTCAGGAACTCCATCACGCGGATGCTCATCTCCAAGGGGCTGCCCTGCGGCTGTGCTGTGTAGTTGTTGCGCTGCAGGGTCCAGGGTTCCTCCATGACGTACCAGTCGATGGTCACCTCTTGCGGCAAGGCCATGGCGAAGAGCTCCGATGCCGTCTTGTTGGCATTGGGCCCGGTGCCTAACAGCTCCGGCTGCGGTCTGGTCTGGGCCTCCATCTGGGCCAGCAAGGCATCGAAGTAAGCCTTCCAACGGGGGTAGTAGAAGTCGCGCAGCAGTCCCTGCCACTCCTTGTGCGCATAGTCACGCAGACCACCGGTATCAGCACAGTAGCGGTCGCCCCAGGTGGTTATCTGCACGCGCGCATTCCATTCGTAGAGCTGCTGCTCCTCAGGGGTGGTGCCGCAGCTGATGGCAGCCTGCGTCCAGTGGCCCAGACGGAACTCCGGCCGGGTGGCCAGGAGCGAGTCCTGCAGCAGCAGCATGTGGAGGAAACGCTCGGACGAGCGCTTGAAGTCGTCGATGGCAAAGGCCTTGTAGTCGGCTATGACGTGCTGATATTGCAGGCGGGCCTGGTCGGCCAGTGCCTGACGCGTGATGTCCACGAGGTCGTACTCAAGGTTGTTGAGAGGTGAGAAGTGAGAGGTGAGAGGTGAGAAGTGAGAGGTGAGAGGTGAGAGACGAATGGCCTCTTTACACCCTTGCAGGAACAGTTGCGCCGCACGGAGCGTGCTGGCGGGGTCGTAGTAGTTTTTCATCTTCGACCAGCTGGAAGCCTGGAAGTTGTTCAGCGAGGGTCGGCCGCAGAAGATGCTCTCGTGAGGCCCCTGCTGGTTGTTGCCCGCCGGACAGTTGTAGATGGTTTGTGCCAGCAGCTGCCAGGCCTTTTCTAAGTCTGAGGTCTGAAGTCTAAGGTCATCGTCCTGAAGTCCATAGCGGGCCTTCACATAATTGCTGACCCACTCCTCCTTGCCGAACTTCTGGGGCCGCCAGGGCAACTCGCTCATCAGCTCGAACATGATGGGGTTGTTCTCTGAGCCTTCCATCGTGAAGCCGATACCCTTTCTTAGTTTAGAGTTTAGAGTGTAGAGTGTAGAGTTTGCTACCGCCGTCCCGTTTGGTGAAGGTATGGCGGTAGCAAACTCTACACTATCAACTCTACACTCTACACCATAAAAGTTGTCCAGCAGCTGGTCCATGCGCCCGTGCAGCCCGACGTTGGCACCGAAGTTCTGCAACATGCAGAACAGCCAGTGGTGCTGCTTGTAGCCATCGGGGCGCCGCCAGATGCTGGGTGCACCGAACATCGGGCGGCACTCAGAGAAAAGGTCGAGCACCAGCAGGTCGCCAGCCTGCATCGGGTCAACCATCTCAGGCCGGGGGTTCTCCGTCCATCCCTGTATGACCCACACCGCCTTTGGGTTGACGCGCTTCATGGCAGCCATGAGCTTGCGCCCCGACTCGGCATAGTCGATGCTGGCGTCGTCGTTGCTCTCATGGAAGGGGTCCATCGAGTAGTAGTCAGCACGGCCGAAGAGCTTGGTCAGCTCGTCGTAATACAACTTGGCTATCTCGTCGAAGCGCTCATCGGTGGGCAGCAGGTTAGCGGGGCGCTGAAATCCGTTCCACAGTCCGGCATCGCTGACGTTTAGTCCCAGTCGCTGGCGTGCATCATGGGGCATCATGCCACAATAGCCCGGCAGCACGGGGTGCATGCCCAGCTCGCGCATGCGCTTAAGAATCTGTTTCTGCAGCTGTTCCTGGCGTGCGTACCACGACTGCGGCAGGGGTCCGCCCCACCCCTCCAGGTTGTTCATCTCCCACCAGGCCAGGAAGGCAGGCCCGGCAATGAAACGCCCTATCTGCTCCTCGCTGTAGCCCAGCTTCAGCAGCATGTTGCGCCACACACACTCCTCGCCGACGATGGCCAGCGGCAGGTTGACGCCATGCAGGCAGAGCCAGTCAATCTCCTGCTGCCACCGCTGCCAGTCCCAGAACGCCATGGAGTAGCTGAAGGTGCAATAGTTGAAGGCATAGCGCAGGGTGAGGTCTGTGTTGTGCCGCTCCGGCTGTGTCACAGGTGGCAGCTTGTCGGGCAGCTTTGCCTTCATGCAGTTCCACGTCAGGTGTATTCCTGCATAGTACTTCAGATACCAGTTCAGCCCCACGCCGATGTTCACCCAGGTGTTGCCCCTGACCACCACGCGACTGCCCTGCTGGTCCAGCTCGAAGAAGTCGCTGTCGGCCTGCCGCAGCTCAATCTTGAATTTCTTTGACGCACCCTTGTCGATGCGCTCCAACAGGTCGTCAATCGGCGTGGCACCAGCCGTCAGCATGAACGACAGCAACGCCAGCGTCCAAACGATGCTCTTCATATCATATTTCACTTCAATTCCGCTCGCTTCAAAATCTCATCTCTCATCACTCTTCCTGCACGGCGTCACGCTCGGCACGGTTCTCCTCGCCAACAATGAGGTCGAGGTTCAGCTGCTCTATGAACGACAGCTTGATGCTACTGTTGTCGGTGCCAGGCTTGTACCACGGCTCGCGGCTGAAATAGTCCTTCAGGTCCTGTGTCTGGAAGACATAGCCATGGCGGGCCATGATTTCGTTGCGCATCAGCCGCAGCGTCTCCTTGCGGAAGATGCTGAGGATGTTGCCGTTCAGGACAGCCTGCTCCGTAGCGTAGAAGCGTCCCACACCGGGGTCGCTCTCTATGAGCGAGCCGATGCGGCGGCCCTGCGTGAACATGCCATATTCGTCGAAGTCGCCAGCGTAGAGGTTGAAGCCCTTCAGCGTGGGCACCATCTGCCAGTACTTGGCACCGTTGATGCCGCTGAGCTTGATGATGTTCAGTGCCATGCCGTTGAAGGTCATCACCTCGTAGGTGCCCTCCTCGCTGCCCACGCCGATGAAGTCGTTGCCTATCAGCACGCGCTTGCCGTCGTTGCGGGTGTAGGTCCCTATAATCAGCGCCTTCATCTTCTCAATGTTCAGCACCTCACAGTCTTTGGTGGTCTTCAGGAAGACGTTCTGCACACCGTTACGGTCGGTGCAATACTGGCTGATGGCGGTGATGCCGTCCTGCTGCTGCACCTTCATCAGGGCACCCTCGGGGATGCTGGTCCATTCGAACTCGGCATCCTTGTGCACCAGGTACTGGTTGGGCAGGTCGCTGATGGGGTTCATGCCAAACTGCAGCTCCTCGCCTTCAGCCATCGCCTCCATGAGTACTGAGCCGTTGGCCTTGACCGTTGCCGAATAGTTGATGCCGCCATCATACCACTGGGTGCCATTCTTGACGAGCTGTGCCTGCGCACCTGCACTGCAGGCGAGCATGAGGAAGAAGATTGCCTTTTTCATCGCTGTATCGTTTTGGGTTGTCTGTTTCGTCTGCAAAGATACAAATAAACGGGAGAAGGACAAAGAAAAATGTACTTTTCTTTGTTTTACGCCTCCTTCTTCGTACCTTTGCACCCCGAAATGCAATACTTAGGTGAGTTGATATCGCTTGGCGTGGCCTTCTCATGGACCATCGCCGCCCTGGCCAGCGAGGTGGGCAGCCGCCGTCTGGGCGTCTTTGTAATGAATGTATGGCGCATGGGGGTGGCGCTGCTGCTGTCGGCGCTGCTGCTGTGGCTGACGCTGGGCGTGCCCTACCCTGCCTACGCCGGTGGCGCCACATGGGGGTGGCTGCTGCTGTCAGGCGTGGTGGGCTATTTCTTTGGCGACTGGTGCCTGTTCAACAGCTACCTGACCATCGGCTCGCGCATGGGCCAGCTGCTGATGACGCTGGCACCGATGTTCGCCGCCCTTGCGGCCTGGGTGATGATAGGGCAGACGCTGGCGCCGTCGTCACTGATAGCCATGGCGGTGACGCTGGCTGGCATTGCCATCTCAGTGCTGGGCCGCAGCACCGACGGCCACCACGTCAAGGTGGACATGCCGCTGAAGGGACTGCTCTTCGGCATCGGCGCCGCACTGGGACAAGGCGTGGGCCTGGTGCTGAGCAAGATTGGCCTCGACCACTATACACAGGACATTGCCGCTCACCTCACATCTCTCAACCCTCAACTCTCAACGCTCAACCCTCAACTCTCATCTCTCAACCCTCAACTCTCAACGCTCAACCCTGAAACCATCCTCCCCTTCGCCTCCAACATGATACGCTGTGTGGCGGGCCTGCTGTGCTTCGCCCTGTGGCTCGTGCTTAGCGGCCATGCCGGCAGGATGCGTGAGAGTCTGCATGAGCGCCGCGGCCTGCTGGCCATGCTCATTGCCGTGTTCAGCGGCCCGTTCATCGGCGTGGGCTTCTCGCTGATGGCCGTGCAGCACACCGCCGCAGGCATAGCCAGTACGCTGATGGCCACCACGCCCATCATCATCCTGCTGCCGTCGAAGTGGCTCTTCCACCAGCCCATCACGCTACGCGCCGTGGCGGGTGCGCTCATCTCAGTGGTGGGGGTTTCGCTGTTCTTCCTGCTGTAAGTTTAGGCATCGTTTGACCATGCCCGCACCGCAAATGTACAAACATGAAACATTTTAACAATAATTATTTGTACATTCCTCTTTTTTTTGTATATTTGCAGTCAAATTACTATTGTATGCGCCTGCGCGCGTAAGATGACGGCTACACAGGCGACCAATGGCAAAGAGCGAACCAACACGAACCGACACAATGAAAAAAACAAAAACAATTGTTGTATGATAAGAATGAATGAACTAAAAAGGCTTTGCGCGGCGGCACTGCTGCTGTGCCTGGCCGCATGGACTGTTCCGCAGGCGACGCTGGCTGCCGACGGCATTTTCGACAATCCCAGTCAGGCGTTCTCCTGGTATTCCAAGGGCCCTGGCGTCATGCACCTGAAGCTGGCAACGACAAACGGCAGCCCTTATCGCACGCTGCACACGGCCACCTATAGTCTGCGCGATGCAAATAATGAGGAGATACCCATTATTTACATTGCTGAGTATAGCAGTGCCGGCAGTGGTTCTGTGACGTCGGACTATGCAAACCTGCAGCCTGACAACACGCTGCTCTACCTGACTAACGACACCAAGTGGAAGCCCAACTGCCTCATCTCGGGAAACCCAGTGCAGCGGCATGACGCCACACGCACTGGCAAGGAGGACGGCTTTGCAGAGCTGGACTGGTACTACCCACCCAGCTTTGCAGGAAAGAGCTTCACGCTCTATGTGAGTGCCACCCTCTGGAGAGACGGCGGCAAGACGGAGCCCTATGAGAGGAAACTGGGCACGATAGACTTCGACGAGATGATGTTTGAGGTTTACGACCCCATCCCTGGCACTGAGCTGGAGGATGCCGGCGTGCTGACGCTTCCCGTGGTCTGCGACAGGGCCATCAACACGCTGACGACGAAGTACAAGAACGCCGACGGTCTGTGGACAACCGTGAACACGCCGGTGCAGAAAAGCGGCTACCAGTTCTTTGTACGCATCCCCGCAACGGAAGTGCACGACAGTCTGTCGGTGACCATCAACGTGACGTCGGCCACCATAGAGAAAAGTAACCTGCCCGATGCCTCGTGGCCCTCGGAGCTGAGAGGCGACGTCACGAAAGAGGTGGGCACGGTGGGCATGGTGCACGCTCCGAAATTCCTGAGGGCAGAGATGGACTCGGTGGGTGCCGTGGTGCTGCAGTGGCAGGTCACCGACCCGAAGGTGGATGACGTGTTTGCAGGCGACATGTTCGACGTGCAGCGCTCGATGACGGGGAACGAGAAGGACTTTGTGAGCATAGGCGAGCTGACATACGATGAAGGCAGCACCGACTACAGCTTCAGGGACTCCACGCTGGTGGACTCGCTCCGTGCCGACATCATCGACGCCAAGCTGGGCATCCCCCTGGTGCGCTATCGCGTGGTACGCATCGCCACACAGCAGATATGGGGCATCGACAAGAACCCCACCGTGGCCTACGTGCAGCCGCAGCTGAACACCCTGTCGCTGCTGAGGCCGAAGGATGCCATGGCTGAATGGACTGACACGCTGGACCGCAAGATTCAGGTGACGTGGGACTATGAGAAGAACGCTGACGACGTGACCTACGTGTGGGACAACCGTGCCGAGATGCGTGTGGTGACACAGCTCTACAACCGCGACGGCCAGCGCGTGGACAGCCTCACGCGCGTGCTGACGGCGGCCGAAATCAATGCGAGGAAGATAGAGATGACGCTCACGCGGTCGTGTGTCAGATACGACCTGAGCATCATCGTCGACAGCAAGAAGTCGCCCATCGGCAAGGGTGAGGCGAACCTGTTTGCCCTGCTGAACAGCAGCGATGACTACTACACCTATGCCCGGAGACGCTACGAGGGGCTGCCGCATGCCCCCAACATCATCATGGGCAATGATTTCAACATTCTGCCGAGATACTTTAATGACCTGATTGGCTCGGATATGAACACGGCCTTTGAGGGCAACTTCAACGGCAACGGACACACGCTGAAGGTGGAGTTCATGCCAGCAGCCGAAGACAATGAGCAGTACATAGCCCCCTTCCGCTTTGCCGGCAATGGCGCCGTCATCTGCAACCTCACCACCACAGGCTCCTTCCGGGCCAAGAAGCAGTTTGCTGCCGGACTCGTGGGTACGATGTCGACAGGAAAGCTGTTTATCGAGAACTGTGTCTCGAACATGACCATCAACTCGGAGGTCAATGGCGACGGCACGCATGGCGGCATGGTGGCACTGATTGACCTGAACAGCGGCACTGACAACACCAAGTGCCTGCGCATCAGCAACAGCATGGTGGGGTGTGAGTTCAAGGGCACCTCGACCAACAGCTGGGGCGGCTTCGTGGGCTGGAGGCGCAAGGGCACCTTCGGCATGATCAGCAACAGTTATTTCAAGCTGAGCAACCCAAATGACATAACCAGCCGCATGGCGCAGTCAAGCCATACCTTTATGCGCAATTGGGGCTATGACCCCGAGTGGTCCATCGTTCAGGACTGCCTCTATGACAGGGGATTCAACCTCGAACAGGGCAAACAGTCGTCGACGCCCCCTGACAACGGCTGCTGGAAGGACGGCCTGCCCGCGGTGAAGCAGATGAAGTTCTCGACACCCACGGCCGACAACATCGCTGCCGTCAGCACGCCTGCCGACAAATTCTACTTTAAGGGGACAGGCAGGGTGGACTCGCTGTCGCTGGCCGCCTCGACGCTGCAAAGCTCAGTGATGCTGACGTGGAGCAAGACCGATGGTGCCATCGACTTCTTCGAGGTGGAGCGCCGCAACGTCACCAAGAAAGAGCCCTTCGAAGTGATAGCCAGCGGCATCGTCGACATGATGTACGAGGACAAGACCGTGTCGCCCATCTACGACTACGAATACAGGGTAAGCTCGAACAACGACTGCGAGGGCAAAGAGGTGTCATACACCCGGGTGGTGGCAGGCAACTGCGTGAAGACTGGCAAGGTGGAGGGCTATGTGCGCTTTGCTGACGGCACCGGCATAATGGGCGTCACCGTCACGGCGTCGCAGAAGGGCAGCGGTGCCAATGCCAGCAAAGGCGGCAAGTGCACCACCGACGAGAGTGGCTACTTCTGCATTGAGGAGCTGCCCTACTGGGGCAACCAGCAAGGTGCCTACCAGCTCACGCTGTCTGGCGTGTCGTCGGATGACCTCGACCCCAACTGCAGAACAGGCATCGGCGTCACCTTCGACCAAGAATCGAACTACGAGAAGGGCTGCGTCTTCACAGTCATCAACAGCACGAAGTTCTCAGGACTCGTGATGTACAAGGGCACAAGCATACCTGTGCACGGCGCACGGTTCCTTGTTGACAACCATGAGGTACGTTCTGCCGAAGGCCCTGTCGAGAGCGACTTCGAGGGCAAGTTTTCGTTCCGCATGCTGAAGAAGGACCACACCATCCAGGTGGTGATGGATGGCCACGACTTCTACAAAGGTGGCTACTACTACAGGAACAACTCGACCAACGTGACATTCGACGTGGACGTGGCTAACGTCTATTTCTACGACGAGACGCGGGTGACGCTCATCGGCCGTGTGGCTGGTGGCAAGGACCAGGGCGACCTGCCGCTGAACAACTCGCTGTCGACCAACAACCTGGGCGACAAGCTGAAGATGGTGCTCACGCTGGAGGGCGACAATGCTTCGTGGCTGGTGTTCGACAACGTCAACCGCGGCATCACCGAGCGTGACACCACCTACATCCATCCTAAGTTCAGCACGCTGGACAAGAACGTCTACGGCACCCGTGTGCACACCACACGCCACCGCATGGAGGTGTGGCCCGACTCGCTCACCGGCGAGTATATGGTGGAGCTGCCGCCCGTGAAGTGGAAGATTCAGCAAATCACCGCCGAGGGCTACGCCACCCTGTTCCAGGAAGGCAAGACCAGCGATGTCATTGACCTGACCGACTCGCTGAAACTTCACACCGACCACCTCACTGGCAACTGGCGAAGCCGCATGGGCGAGGACGTCAACAGTGTTGAGGTGAAATACCATGCCAAGTACAGCCGCATCTACCGCTCGCCAGTGCTCTTAGAGCGCAGGCAGGTGGGCTTCGACAAGTTCGACTACTTCGGCGAGAAGTCATACACCATGCGCCCCCTGGTGGGTGGCAATGTGGTTATCCCCGTGGCCTATCCCGTGACGACGACAGACCCGAAGACCGGCAAGGACATCACCACGACGAAATACTCTTTCAACTATCCCGTGTTCAGCACCGACCGCGGCTACGCCATCAAGCTGTCGGCAGTGGAGCGCTACTATTATAATAATAATGTGCAAAGCGACACCGTCGACGTGGTGAAGCTCGACGGCGGCTTCATCACCGTCCGCAACGGATTCATCAGCAGCACACAGCGTGACACACTCTCGCTTGACAGCAACGGAGAAGGAACCTATGTCCTGCGCGCCGCACAGCGCCCCTACCTGCTGACGGGCAAGGACGCCCTCTGCACGGTGACCTTCACCATGGAGCGCGACGGCGTGACCTTCGAGGGCGAGCCTCTCAAGGGTTATACCTTCAGCCAGTATGCCAAGCAGGGAGCCAAGGACATCCTGAGCATCAACCAGCCAGTGTTGGTCGACATCCTGCGCGACCCGCCCGGTGGCGGCTCGTCGGCCAAGCTCAGCAAGGGTTCGACACTGAAGCTGGCCTATCAGATGGATATGGCATGGAAGGCAGGACTGACGCTCGGCATCTCTACCGGCTCTGGCATGAACCATTATACCGGAATCGGCGGTATAGGCTTTGAGGCAGGTGTCATCAATGGCGTCAGCTCACTGTTCAACACCAGCTTCGACCTGATATTCTCCGGTTCGGGGCAGCGTGCCTTCTCCTATACGATGACAGCCAACGAGGACATCTCGACTGATGCAAGCGCCACGATGGTGGGTGCCAATGCCGACCTTTACATCGGCATGGAAACCAATATGTTCCTGCGCCCGGCGGTGGCCATACGTGCCATCAACGACTCGGTGTATCAGGCCAATGGCGGTGCCAGGAATGCGGGATACATGGTAGAGATAGCCCGCGGCTATGACGAGAATGGGAAAAAAATCTATCTCGTGCGCGATGAGGTGATAGGCTATGGACAGACCGTAAAGTCCACCTTCGTCCATTCACAGCAGTATATCTTGAAACAGCTCATCCCAGACTTGGCCAACCAGTGCAAGGCACTGATGTTCTTCGGCACTGAGGAAGAGGCCAAGAATCAGGCCAATGCCACGAAGCAACCCGTCTACTGGTCGCTGCGTGACGTGGGTGACGACGACTTCGGCGTGATGAACACTGTCAAGGACGTGACGCTGGGCGATGACACCTGGACATACGTGTACAACACCACCGTCAAGGAGAAGCAGGAGGGCATCAACTATTGCATCATCCTGCCCGAAGGCTACCAGGGGGCACAGGTGGACAAGGTGAAGGATTTCTGCGAGGCCATGTACACATGGGCAAGCATGATAGCCCGCAATGAGAAAGAGAAACTAGAAGCCACCAACAAGATGAAGAACATTGAGATGGACGGAGGCGGCAGCGTCTCTTACAGCGAGGACTTCGCTGCGGAGTATTCCAACACCACGTCCTACAACTGGATTGGCTCAGACTTCACGCATAACTATTTCGCCAATCCCGACCCCGACAACCCCGATGCCTACGGCGACAAGGAGAGAACGGCGGCGGCTTTCTCGTCCATGGCAGGTATCCTCGGCCCGACGGTGGCAAAAATGCTCTTCTCGCTGCTGAACAACTCGAAGGGCATGTCGGCCGGAGGCTCGGAAGCCACAGTTAAGGAGAAGTTCTCGCCACTGACAGAGCTGGAGGTCTCCTTCGTCGGTATCAAATGGAAATTCAACCTCACGCCGACACTGGCCTTCGGCGTCACGCCCAAGAACTCTGAGTCTCGGAAATACAACCGCAAGGAGAGTTTTACCATCAAGATGGACAAGAAGTCGCACATGGACTTCGATGTCTACTACGCCACCCCGCTTGATTCGCGCGACGACACGTCGGTTGACAGCAAGACGGACATCTTCGTCGAGGAGAACTTCCTGAACAGCGTCGACTATGTGGAATATTTCCTTGACCGCGACGTAGGCTCCAACGACATCGTGCACGACATGGTGAAGCCGCGCGGCTTCATCTACCGCACCCGTGGCGGCGCCACCTGCCGTCCGTGGGAGGACGAGCGCAAGACCATCTTCTACCGTCACGGCACCGTGCTTGACGAGCGCACGAAGAAGATTGAGAATCCCGTCATCAAGATGGACAAGCAGAGCGTCAGCGGCGTACCCATCGACCAGCCCGCCCGCTTCAAGCTCTACCTGACCAACGACAGCGAGGAGCCGGAGGCCGTCTACAACTACTTCAACATCCTGATGAACGAGCGCAGCAACCCGAAGGGCGCACGCCTGATGCTCGACGGCATGCCGCTCAGCGGCAATGCACGCACCCTGGAGGTGCGGCCGGGCGTTGTGACCGAGAAGACGCTCGAGGTATGGGCCGGCGAGGACTTCGACTACGAGGACCTGAAAATCACGCTGATGTCGGTCAACGACCTCGACGTGTTCACCGAAGCCAGCTTCTCAGTCCACTTCCTGCGCACAGCCGGAAGCGTGGAGATAGCCACGCCGGGCGACAAGTGGATTATGAACACCGACGCCCCCTTCGACGAGAAGCGCGGCTGGTACCTGCCCGTCATCATCAGCGGCTTCAACAAGAACCAGCACAACTTCGACCACATCGAGCTGCAGTACAAGGAGTCGACGCGTGGCGACGACTACTGGACCAACCTCTGTGCCTTCTATGCTGACTCGGTGCTCTACAACGCTGCCAGCGGCACGCATGAGATGATACCCGAGAACGGCAACATCGTGACCCGGTTCTACGGCGACGGCACGGTGATGGAGAAGGCCTACGACCTGCGCGCACGCCTCTACTGTCGCAACGGCAACAGCTTCATCACCAGCGACTCGAAGGTGCTCTCAGGCATCAAGGACACACGCCGCCCGCAGCTCTTCGGCTCGCCTGATCCACGCGACGGCATCATCGGCCCGGGCGACAACATCGTGTTCAACTTCTCTGAGGCCATCGAGCACAACTACCTGCAGCAGGCCACCAACTTCGAGGTGGTGGGCGAGACCAACGAGACGGCACTCTCTGAGGAGCCCTCACTGCTCTTCACCGGCACGGGCTATGCCGAGACCGACGCCCGCCGTAACTTCGCCAGCAAGAGTGTCACCATCGACCTGATGGTGCGCCCCGACAGTACCGGTCGCGACATGCCGCTCTTCTCACACGGCATCGACGGTCACAGCCTGCAGCTCTGGCTCACAAGCACTTGGCGCCTGCGCGGTGTCATCGACAACATGTCGTTCGACAGCGAAAAGACCGTCAAGAAAGGCTCACTGCAGCATGTGGCCCTCATCATCGACAACGAGCACAAGCAAGCCCTGCTCTACAACGACTCTATCATTGGCACGCTTGACAATGTGGCCTACAGCGGCTACGGACCCCTCATCTTTGGCGCCACCAACGAGGTGGACGTCGACGACCGCATCCACTATAGAGGACGCATGCTGGAGGCCCGCATCTGGACACGCACCATGACCGAGGCACTGCTGAACACCTACGGCAAGCGACAGCTCACCGGCTATGAGATGGGCCTGGCCGACTACTACCCCATGAACGAGGGCGAGAGCACCTTTGCCATCGACAAGGCACAGGGTGCCAATGCCGAGCTGCACGGGGCCGACTGGGCACTGCCGCGTGGCATGTCGCTCAGCCTCGACTGGGACGAGCAGAAGCCGGTCAAGGGCCTGCACCTGAGGAGCAAGCTGATGGAACGCAGCGCTGAGGATGACTACACGCTGATGTTCTGGTTCAAGACCAACGAGCGCGGCAAGGGTGCCCTGGTGAGCAACGGCTCAGGCCGCAAGACCGACGCCGACGCCAAGAACAAGTTCTACATCGGCTTCGAGGGCGAACAGCTGAAATATCGCACCAATGGCAACGAGGTGCTCTTGGGCAAGGACTATGCCGACGACGAATGGCACCACTTTGCACTCACCGTCGACCGCGCGCACAAGCTGGCCAACATCTGGGTGGACCGCACGCTGCAGGCCACCATGCCCACCGACACACTGGGCGGCATGGAGGGCGACGACTTCTATGTGGGCAACATGGTGTGGCACGAGGCTGGTGCCAACGTGCTGACTGAGCACAGCCAGAACGCCCTGACAGGACACATCGACGAGCTGTGCCTCTTCTCGCAGGCACTGCCGCCGTCGCTCATCAAGCGCTACAGCACCAAGAGCCCCAGCGGAAAGGAGAAGGGCATGCTGCTCTACATGGGCTTCTGCCGTCAGGAGCGCAACGAGTTCAACGAGCTGGAATTGAGACCCTACGCCTACAGCCAGCGTGTCTATTTCGACATGGACGGCAAAGCCACCGACGAGCGTGACTCAGTGTTCGTTGAGCCAGTGAGCGTCGTCATGCAGCACATCGACGCCAGCTTCGGCGCACCCGTACAGGCCAACAAGGAGCTGCGCAACCTGAACTTCAGCTTCGTGGGACGCGACAACCAGCTGCTGGTGAACATCGACGAGACGGACGCACGCATCAACAAGCGCAACCTGTACGTCACCGTCACCGACATTCCCGACCTCAACGGCAACTACATGGCTTCGCCTGCCACCGCTGAGTTCTTCGTCGACCGTAACCCGCTGCGCTGGGAGCGCAAGAGCTGGAACGAGGAGATATGGACTTCGAGCTATGCTTACGACTTCGATGTGAAGATTAGCAACACCAGCGGCGCCGTGCACGAGTACACGGTAGACAACCTGCCCCGCTGGCTGACGGTGAACAGGCAGACTGACGTCATCGACCCCAAGGCTGAGCACACCCTGCGCTTCACGGTCAACAGCGGGCTGAACGTGGGCACCTACGATGAAATCATCTACCTCACCGACGAGAATGGCCTCTCAGAGCCACTGGCACTGACCATCCGCAAGGAGGGCGATTATCCTGAATGGTACGTCAATGACGACATGAAGCACTACTCGATGAACGTGGTGGGACAGGTGAAGATAGGCAGTGCCATCGTGACCGACCCGGAAGACATTGTCGCTGCCTTCGACGCCAGAGGGCGCTGCATGGGCATGACCAACGTTAACTACGACCCCAACACGGCGCAGAGCCAGGTCTTCATGACCGTCTTTGACAGCACCTCGGTATACACCAATGAGCTGACCTTCAAGCTGTGGCATCACCAGACGGGACAGATCATGATGCTGAAGACTGACCGGCCTGTGAAGTTCGTGCCCGGCAGCGTCGAGGGCTCGGTGGACAATCCCGTCATGATGACGGCTGGCTCGCTCTATTATCAGCAACTAAACCTGCTGAGAGGCTGGAACTGGATTTCGTTCAACGTCGACAACGATGCCTTCTTCAATCCCGTGGAACTGCTGAAACACTTCGAGTGGAACAACGGCGACATCCTGACCGACGACACCGACGACTTCACCTTCATCTATAACGCAGAGTTAGGAAAATGGCTCGCTAACAAGGACAACGGCAAGGACATGGTCCTCTCTAACAAGCGCAGCTACCGTGTCTACCTGCATGACTACCTCTCGGTCGAGATTCCCGGCTATCCGCTGAAGAGCCTCGGCCAGCGCACCATCCCCGTGAAGCACGGCTGGAACAACATCGGCTACACGCCGGTCATCAACCTGCCTGTCTCGACGGCCATGGCCGACTATGCGGGCATTGCCCGTAACCGCGACGTGGTGAAGAGCCGCTCAGCCTTTGCCGTGTACACCGAGACGTCGGCCGGCAACGGTTACTGGTCAGGCTCTCTGGAATACATGGTGCCCGGCGAAGGCTACATGCTCTATCGCAATGCTGAAGACAATGCCTCGTTCCACTATCCATACGCCGAGTCGGGCACCTCATACTTCGAGGGCACCGTCCTGATGGCGCGCGACAACCGTGCATACGCCAGCACCATGTCACTGGCGGCCGATGTAGTGGGCATCGAACTGCATGAGGGCGACCGCCTGCTGGCCTTCAGCGAGGGCGAGCTGCGCGGCGAGGCACTGGCCGTCGACTCAGTGTTCTATGTCAGCATTGAAGGCGACAAGAAGGCACCGCTGTCGTTTGCCATCGAGCGCGAGGGTGAGATCATCGCCACCACGGCTGAGGTGATGATGTTCGAGAAGAACACCATCAGTGGCTCGCCCATGGAACCGACGGCCATCAGCTTCGTGCGTGCCGACCTGACACAGCAGGGCTGGTACACCGTCGACGGCGTCAAGCTGCAAGGCAAGCCACAGCGCAAGGGAGTGTATATCTACAATGGTAAGAAAAAAGTTATCCGTTAGCACATGAAAACAGCAATAAAGACAATGGCGCTCACAGCAGTCCTCACCTTGGCGTGGGGCTGCTCGTCGAGCCATGACGACGAGAAGGACGTTCCCGCCAGCAGCGGCAACACCACCTTCCAGGCATTCAACAAGATACCCGAATGGGAGGTAGACCAGAGAGCCGACCAGCAACGCCCCCAATGGACGCCGCCCGACCCCTCAAGGTATGAGAACAAGATGATTGTCATGCTTCGGCTGCAAGACGAGCTGGTGCCCTTCTCCACCGACGACGACCTGGTGGCCGTCATGGAGGGCGACGAGTGCCATGCACTCTCCACGCGCTCTGGCAATGACGACAAGGTGTTCTTCGTCATCAACGTGCATGGCAATTCGACGGTCGATGCCAACGACTACCGCCTGTGCTATTACAGCGGCGGCCTCAAGCAGCTCTTCGAGTTGCAGACGCCAGAGAACACGTTCCTCAACGAGCGTAACCTGGGCATCGACAGCGATTTCTCACCCACGCTCACCGACGGCTCGACGAAGTATCCCGTCAAGACCACAGTCACTGTTCATCCGGGCCTGATAGACAACCTGGCCATCGACACTGAATATGACCTCGTCGGCGTCTTTGTCAACGGCGAGTGCCGCGGCGTGGGCTATCCCAGCCAGTCGTTCACCGTGTTCTCCTACGCCAGTGGAGAGCAGGCCGAACTGCGTTACTTCAGCTGGATGGAGCAAGGCATCTATACGTCCAACAGCAAGCTGACACTGACAGGAGAACCACAAACCATTATATTCGAATTTTAACGTATGAAAAATTACACATTCCTATCTATGCTCTTCGTCGCAACGGCAGGTCTGCTCACGGCCTGCTCGTCTGACGACGACAACACCATCGGAGGTGACGTGCAAGCCCCCGCAGAGACCCCCCGACTCATCACCGTGGAGGTGAGCGAGCAGCCCTTTGATGACACCCAGGGAAAGGCACGCCAGACAAGGGCCGACGCCACCACGACAGAAACCCTCTCCAGTTTTTCTATGCATGGTGTCTACGAGTCTCAGTCAACAGATTATACCGTTTCGAAATCAGGCGACACCTGGACAGTAGATCCTAATTCGTGGCCTGGCGGTACTGATAATAATGGTGAGACACCGTTCTATGCCCACACTCATGGAACATTCAATCTGAATAGCGGTACCCCTTACGTCCGCTTTATGATTCAGGAAAACGCTTCTGACCAGTATGACCTATTGGTGGCCCAGAACAGCGCGACATATAATAATAGCAAAGGAACTGGCAACGTCAGCCTTCGCTTCAAGCATGCGTGTGCAGCCGTGGCGTTTAACGTGCAGATAACAAACACGCTTAGTGGAAAGCTCACTAATGGTACACTCACCGTGAATAGCATCGTACTTCGCAATGTCTACAATGACGGGAAGTATTACTTTGGCTCAGGATGGCAAGACGTAAATTATGAGAAGGTAAATGGCCAGGAGAAAAAAGCGAACTATACGCTAAGCAACAGTAACATTACAGTCGGAACAGGACTCCAGGCTTTAAGTAGCAATGACATCTTCATAATCCCTCAGGAACGTATTGCAAATGGCACCAATGACATGTATCTTGAGATAAAATATTCTGGTAAGACTGAACCTGCAATTATTCCTCTTGACGTCGACTGGCAGGCAGGCTATAAATATACCATAGACATCAAGCTCGGAACAAGTCTAATCAATGTTTAACCCAGTTATGAAAAAAACATATCAATCTCCAACCATACAAGTCATCCCGCTGGCATCCCAGTTCTCCTTTTGCAATTACGAGGTGAGTTCATTTAAAGAAACGAGCAAGACAACAGTAGGCGACGTGAATGAAGACTAACTCATTCACCTTCCTGAGGTGAGCCGCGGAATTACGCGCCACTATACTCATAGTTTTTAAAACTCCCTCGCGCGCACGCGCGCATAAACGAGGCAAAAAAAATGGTGCACCAAGTGCACCTGAGCGGTCTTAATCAACTGTCTTGCAAGTGATTGGTTGGTGCACCAACGGTTCAGATCGAGCACCTGATGGTGCACCAGAGGCTGCTAATGGTGCACCAGGGTTCAGCCGAGGGACTCTTGGCACAGATGAAACCGCGGTTTTTGGATAAATTCTCTCGAGAATTTGACAATAAGTCGGCACTTTACGGAATTATCTCAATGACTTATTGGAATAAGTCAATGAGTTATTGGAATAAGTCAATGAGTTATTGGAATAAGTCAATGAGTTATTGG
>CAMVKN010000030.1 GCA_947168045.1 uncultured Prevotellaceae bacterium | reverse complement strand
ATACTATGTTTTCGCCGAGGTGTCAATTCTTGAGAAGAGTTCCCAGAGGCGACCGTTCCGGTCGCATCCTCCTAAAACTTACTTGCCGTATTTCTCGATGAGGCCATCGGCCTGGGCATCACCCAGCTCACGGGCACGCTGCAGGCTCTTCACCCCTTCGGCCTTGTCGCCCTTCAGACACAGGGCAAGCCCAAGGAAGAGATGACCGTCGCTGTAGCCAGGCACCAGGTCGATGCACTGGCGGGCGGTGGCAATGGCATCGTCGTAGAGTCCCACACGCACCTCGAGCGAGGCTTTCTCGGCATAGTAGAGTTCCTCGCTGGGCTTCATGCTGATGGCCTTGGCAATGTCGTTGAGTGCCAACTGGAACATGCGGCCACCCTGCTCGGCCTGGAAGCGGAGGTAGTAGAACTGGTCGCCCACCTGCATGGCCATCAGCTTCTCATAGTCGTTGAGGTCAGTGACGGCATCACGATACTTGCCCGCCTGCATGCGCGCCTGGGCCCGCGTGAGGATATAGGGTGCGGCTTCCTTGAGATAGGGCTGCGAGAAGAGGCTGACGGCTGAGTCGAGCAGTGCCAGGTGCTGCACGCTGTCGCCCATCATCAGGCGGCAGGTGGCAGCCTCGACGAACAGCTCGGGCGAGCGCAGGTCGCTGTGGTAGAGCTGGTCGTAGATGGCGCTGGCCTCGCTGAAACGCTTCTGGGTGTAGAGGATATAGGCCTGCTGCTGACGGTAGAGTGGCAGGGGCTGCACGGCATAGGCTGCCTCGGCCTCGGCCATGGCCTTGTCGAAGGTCCATGGCTCGTAGACGCTGTCAGGATGGAGCATGAGCACCTGATAGATGAGGCGCGAGTAGTTGTAGTGGGCCTCGTCCTGCTTTTCCCCCAGGCTGACGGCCCGTTGCATATCGGCATCGGCGTCGGCGTAGCGGCTACCGTCGGCAGCCATGCGGGCACGTGTGACATAGCCCTCTTGCTCGTTGGGGAACTTGAGAATGAAGTCGTTGACCAGCTCAGCACAGGCCACAGAGTCGAGCGTGGAGGGTGCGACGAAGAGCGTGAGCAGTGCCTGGCGCACATCGTCGGGCAGGGCCTTCTTGATGCCGATGGCGCGCAGGGCCGGGTCGTTGATGCTCAGTCCGCTCATCTTCAGACTGTCGGCAAAGATGGCGCTGACGGCATAGCTGAGGCTGTCGCCCTGAGCAGCAGGCTGCTGCATGAGACCGATGAGCTGGCCCTGGTCGTTGAGCAGCGGCAGGCCCACGCCCTCGTCGGGCAGCGTCATGCGCACGGTGTAGTAGGCATAGTCGTCCATGAAGGTCTCAGCCTTGCTGACGGTGCCGGGCAGGGCACTCTTCGTGGCACGGTAGGGCAACAGCCAGACGGCCTCGCCCTGAGCGGCAGCCTGAGGAGCGACGGCCACGGGTTGCGACTTCTTCATGTCGACAAGCAGCTTGGCCACGTCGTAGGTGCTGTTGACACCGAGGATGAGCTGCACAGGGTGCTCCTTGCCCGCAGCATCGATGACGACGGCACGGGCGGCACCCCGCAACGGCTCGTAGGCACTGAGGGCCTCGCCCTGCTCGCCGACGAACACGCCACCGGCACTGCCCAAGAGCGTGCCAGCAGCATCGAAGGTCTTGAGGGTGAAGACAGACTTCGATACCTTCTTTACCCACGGCTGTGCCTGCGCTACGCTAAATGACAAATGACAAATGATAAATGACAAACTTATCATCATCAACCAGCGTTTACTACTCAAATTATTTATTATCATGCTATTTTTCATTGCTTTCATATTTCTCATTTCTCATTTATCATTTAGCGAAGCGCAGCAGCTGCTTGGCGTTCTGGATGGCAGCCTGGCTGACATCGCTGCCGCTGAGCATCTGTGCTATCTCGCCTACCCGCTCCTCATTGCTGAGCATGAGCATGTGCGTGGCGGTGCCTTGTGGCGTCTCCTCCTTGTAGACCTTGTAGTGGGTGGTGCCCAGGGCGGCTATCTGCGGCAGGTGCGTGATGCTGACCACCTGTCGTCCGCCATCGCCCATCTCGGCCATGATTTGCGCCATGCGCTCGGCAATCTTTCCGCTCACGCCAGTGTCAATCTCGTCAAAGATGATGGTGGGCAGCTTCACCACCCCACTGACCATGGCCTTCAGTGCCAGCATGACACGTGCTATCTCGCCACCCGAGGCCACCTGCGCCACGGGCTGCAGGGGCGACGATGTGTTGGCCGAGAAGAGGAAGGCCACGCGGTCGGTGCCCGTAGGCGTGGGACTGCATGGCTCGATGCTCACCTGGAAACGGGCATGGGGCATACCCAGTGCCTGCAGCCGCTGTGCCATCTGGCTCTCGATGCGCTGTGCACCCTGGCGGCGCTGAGCGGTGAGCTGTGCGCCCAGGCTGACGCAACGGTCGCTGAGCTGCTGCACCTCGTGCTCCTTGTCGGCCAGTAGCTCGCTGCCACCCTCAATGACGTTGAGGCGCTGGCGAAGGTCGTCACGCAGGGCGATGAGTGCCGCCACGCTTTCCACACGGTATTTCTTCTGTAGCTCGTAGAGACGGTCCAGCCGCTGGTTGATGCTGTCGAGCTCGGCGGGGTCGAACTCAACGCTGTCCATGGAGGCACTGACCTCCTGGGCAATGTCCTTCAGCTCCACATAGCTCTCGTCAAGGCGTGCGGCCAGCTCGGGGGCCGCAGCCAGGACACGCTCAATGCGGTGCATGGCCTGGGCGGCGGAACGCAGCTGTGTGACGATGCCGGTGGCATCGGCCGTGAGGGCACGGTCGGCATCGTAGAGCGCCTGTTTGATGTCCTCAGCATGGGTCATCACATCACTGCGCTGCTCCAGCTCCTCTTGCTCACCGTCGGCCAACGAGGCATTCGACAATTCATCGAACTGGAACTGCATAAAGTCCTGCTGCTGACGGCTTTGCTCTATCTGCGCGCGCAGGTCGGCCAGCGATTTCTCAGCCTCATGCCAAGCCTGGTAGGCCTGTTCGTAGTCAGCGCGCAGAGCGTGGCTCTCGGCTATGGTATCAACGACACTCTGCTGGAAGTCATGCTTGCCCACCAGCAGATTCTGATGCTGCGAGTGCACGTCGATGAGACGCTCGCCCAGCTCCTTCAGCACGGCCAGCGGCACGGGCTGGTCGTTGACGAAGGCACGGCTCTTGCCCGAGGCTGCCAGCTCGCGCCGGATGATGGTGTCGGCCAGGTCAGGCTCCAGGTCATTCTCGTCGAAGAATGAATGTATGTCCTCGTAGCGTGAGAGGTCGAAATGAGCCTCGATGATACATTTGTCAGCGCCCTGCTTCAGTGCCTTCAGGTCAGCACGCTGCCCTAAGAGCAGACCGATGGCCCCGAGGATGATGCTCTTGCCGGCACCCGTCTCGCCCGTAATGACCGAGAAACCGCTGTGGAACTCCATGTCGAGTTCGTCAATCAGCGCGAAGTTCCTAATATATAAATGTGTAATCACAGCCTAATAAATCTCAACTCTCAATTCTCAACTCTCAAATCTCAAATCACCTGATGACCTTCACCTCGCCGTTGAGCCCCAGCTTGATGATGCTGGAGGGCTGATGGGGCTTGTGCTCCTGACGACGCGTCCAGCACACATAGTCCACCTGTTCAAGGATGCGCGGGTCAATGTCGCGATAGTTCTGTGCAGGCGGCTCGCCGCTGATGTTCACCGAGGTGCTGACGATGGCCTTCTGGAAACGATAGCAGAGCTCGTGGCTGAAGGATTCCTGAGTAATGCGTATGCCGATGGAGCCGTCCTCGCCGATGAGGTTTGGCGCCAGGTTGACGGCCCCGTCGAGAATGAGCGTGGTGGGTTTGACAATGCAATCGATGAGCTGCCAGGCCACGTCGGGCACCTGGCGCACATAGCGCTGCATGCGGGCGTCGCTGTCAACGAGACAGATGAGTGCCTTGCGCTCGTCACGCTGCTTGATATGATAGACGCGGGCCACGGCCTCAGCGTTGGTGGCATCGCAGCCCAGGCCCCACACCGTGTCGGTGGGGTAAAGGATGACACCGCCGCGGCGAAGCACCTCGACGGCCTGTCGGATATCTTGTTCCTGTGTCATAATGGCTGCAAAGGTACAAAAGAGTTAGGAGTTAGGAGTGAGGAGGGAGGAGTTATTTGGGCAGACTTAACATTTTTTATCCCATCAACAACAAAATGTTTCCCTCCAAAAGAGTACCTTTGCAAAAAGAACTTGTAACACCTGACTACAAACTGTGAAAACAGAACTGATACTGGTAGGACGCACTGCCGACAAGCACTTCCAGGCTGGCATCGACGACTATGCAGGCCGCATTGCCCACTACATGCCCTTTGGCATGACCATCATTCCTGAATTGAGAAACACCAAGAGCCTGACGGAAGAACAGCAGAAGCAGGCTGAGGGCGAGCTGATACTGAAGCAACTGTCGCCACAGGACACCGTGGTGCTGCTGGACGAGCGTGGCAAGGAGCTTCGCTCGGTTGAGCTGGCGCAATGGCTGCAGCGCAAGCAGCTGTCGGCACGTCGCCTGGTGTTCGTCATCGGCGGACCATACGGTTTCTCGGACGCCGTCTATGCACGGGCCAACGAGCAGCTGTCGCTGTCGCGCCTCACTTTCTCGCACCAGATGGTTCGTCTGGTGTTCACCGAGCAGCTCTACCGTGCCTGCACCATCATCAAGGGTGAGCCGTATCATCATGAATAAGAGGTGAGTGGTGAGAGGTGAGAGGATAGTTGGGGGCGTTACCTTCACTGGAAGGGCATGGTGCTGAATACTTCAACAATAACATCAACGCGATATGGAAAAGAAGACAGTGGCGGTGCTGGGCATGATGTGTGCCGGATGCGCCGCCAACGTGGAACGCAAACTGAACAGCATGGAAGGCGTGGCCACGGCCAGCGTGAATCTGGCCGGACGCACGGCAACGGTGGAATATGACGGTGGCGTGACATCGCTGGGCACCATGAAGGAGGCCCTGAGCGGCATCGGCTACGACATGGTCATCGAGGAGGACCGCAATGTCGAGGCCATAGAGCGGCAGACTTACCGCAGCCTGCGACTGAAGGTGCTGCTGAGCTGGCTCTTCGCCGCTGCAGTGATGGTGCTGTCGATGGGCTTGGCCGGCACCGATGCGTGGAGCCGCGACGTGAGAAACCAGACAAGCCTCATCATAGCCCTGCTGAACATAGTGTACTGCGGAAGGCAGTTCTATGCCACCGCCTGGCGACAACTGTACCACGCATCGGCCAGCATGGACACACTGGTGACACTGTCGACGGCCATCTCGTTCCTGTTTAGCGCCTTCAACACCTTCTGGGGCGAGCAGACATGGGAGCCGCGCGGCATAGCATGGCACACTTACTTCGACGCATCGGTGATGATTATCACCTTCGTGCTGACCGGACGGTTGATGGAGGAACGCGCCAAGCAAGGCACCGCTGGCAGCATCAGGGCGCTGATGGGCCTGCAGCCCAAGACGGCACGCCTGGTGAGCGGCGACGGCATCACCGAGATGCCTATAGCGGCCGTGCAGACGGGAGACATTCTGGAGGTGCGCTCGGGCGAGAAGATTCCCGTGGACGGTACAGTGACTGAAGGGCCTGAGAGGGTCAGCGTAGACGAGAGCATGATGACGGGTGAGTCCGTGGCCGTGAGCAAGCACACTGGCGACCGTCTGCTGGCGGGCACCATCGTGCTGACCGACGCTGACGGGAAGGCGGTGACCTTCCGCATGCGAGCTGCTGAGGTAGGACAGAAGACGGTGCTGGCCAACATGATACGCATGGTGCAGGAAGCGCAGGGGTCGAAGGCTCCGGTGCAGCGCGTGGTCGACCGTGTGGCACTCATCTTCGTGCCCACGGTGACGGCCCTGGCGGTGCTCACCTTCCTGTTATGGCTCATCATCGGCGGTCAGGCCATGCTGCCGCAGGCGCTGCTCTCAGCGGTGTCGGTGCTGGTCATTGCCTGTCCATGCGCCATGGGGCTGGCCACGCCGACAGCACTGATGGTGGGCATCGGCAAGGCGGCTCAGCAGGGCATCCTGGTGAAAGACGCCACGGCGCTGGAACAGCTGCGAAAGATAGACCGCATGGTGATAGACAAGACAGGCACGCTGACCACGCTGCGCAGCGCCACAGTGCCCGAAGGTTCCCCCTTCGGGAACACCCCCGCTGAAAGCCTGAAGCCCCATGCCCGCGAGGCCATGGACGAGCTGCAGCAGATGGGCATCGGCATCCACCTGATGAGTGGCGACAGAAAGGAGCGCGTGGACCCCATCGCCCGCGAGGCCGGCATCAGCGACTACCAGTGGGGCGTGATGCCACAGGACAAGGAGGACCTGGTGCAGCGCCTTCAGAGCGAGGGGCACCATGTGGCCATGGTGGGCGATGGCATCAACGACTCGCAGGCGTTGGCACTGGCTGACGTGAGCATCGCCATGGGCCAGGGCACAGACGTAGCAATGGATGTGGCGCAGGTCACGCTCATAAGCACTGACCTGCGCCGCATCAGCCAGGCGGTGCTGCTGTCACGCCGCACCGTGGCCACCATTCACCAGAATCTGTTCTGGGCCTTTATATATAATATTGTGTGCATCCCACTGGCCGCAGGTCTGCCTTACCTCTTCGGGCTGTCATGGCAGATAACGCCGATGTGGGCCTCGGCACTCATGGCCTTCAGCAGTGTCAGCGTGGTGCTGAACAGCCTGCGGCTGAAATGGAGCTAACCTACTGCACCGTGACCTTCAAGGGCTGGCGCAGAGAGCGTAGCGTCCACTGGATGCGCTGCTGCCACTCATCCATGGTGCGCACATCATGCTTCGACCATGCCGAGCCGAAATAATAGGTGAGACGCTCGCCCTTGTAGCCATTGACGATGCCCAAGAGGTGTCCTTCGTTTCCATTGCCTGGCTGGGCAAGGGGCAACAGGGTGGGCTCAATGGCATTCTTGGGATAGAGCGTGCCCACGAACAGCTGGCAGTTGTTCACACGCGGATTGTCAGTGGGGTCGGCATAGGCCACATAGTCACTGCCCAGAACGTAGCCATCCTTGTTCTCAGAGTGGACGACCACACCCGAAGCCAAGCGGGCGGGCTTTGTCATGCCGGTGTACCACACGGTGCAGCGGTTGAAGTTGCTGCCCTTGTCAAGACTGACCAGACGGTGCTCAGTGATGCTGTCGCCCTGGAAGCCTTTCTTCTCATAGTTCAGCAGGACGGTGGTGCGCAGCGGACCGTTGTCCAGCACCTCATAGTCCTTGAAGCAGTAGGGGAAGACCAGCTGTCCGTCAGCATCCATCAGCGCCGGCGTACCGCAGCCCAGCGTGGGCCCCACCTTATAGAGGTCCATGCCCTGCCCGTGGTCGTGATGGTAGGAGATGGTGCGATAGAGCGAGTCGCCCCGCTGACGGTTCTCGCGGCGCAACTTCTCCACGGCGGGCATCATCACCACATCCTCAGTCCAATAGCGCTGCTCGACCACCAACTGTGGCGTGTTCTTCGACCACACGTCGGTGCCGTAGCTGCGTTCGCCGGTGCGCTGAAGGGCAGGACCATAGACACGGTAGGCACCGCGCTCGTTCTCCCAGGCATAGTCGTCCTTACGCTCAGGATAGAGACGGCCATAGCACACCGTGGGGAAGATGGTAGGACGCCCGCGGTGGATGGTGAGCTTCAAAGTGCTATGCGGACTGACGCCGGCCTCAATGGCCACCTTCTCATCGTAAGTCAGCTGATAGGGCAGCTCCAGCCCGGCAGGGTCATCGACCATGAACTGGCGTCCGCCCTGTATGCCTAAGCGGGCACAAATCTCACCCAGGCCAAGCTCCACCACCTGCTGGCGGTACTCGTCGCTCTCGTTGGTGATGGTCACTGATAATGAGTTGGCAGCACCACTGGCTGAACTATCCTCATAGCGCAGATGCTCGCACGCAGCCAAGAGGAAGGCACCGACACCGAAGTTGGCCTGTGAGCGGGCATCGACAGTCTTCGTGGGGTCAGGCTTCTCGCCGATGGGCTGAACGAAGCCCACACTGCCATCCTCCTGCAGGGCGACGGTAGTGAGATACTTCCAGGCCTTGTCAATGACAGGCACATAGGTAGCGCGGTCGAGCAGACCGTTGTTCACGCCCCACAGCATGCCGTAGGTGAAGAAGGCGGTGCCACTGGTCTCAGGACCGGGGGCGTCCTCCTCGCAGAGCATCGACCGACTCCAGTAGCCGCCGGGGCGCTGTACGCGGGCCACGCCCTCGGCCAGCTCGCGGAAACGCTGCACAAAGAAGTCACGGTGCTGATAGTCCCTGGGCATGTCGGCCAGCACCTTGGCCAGGCCGGCCAGCACCCATCCATCACCACGCGCCCAGAAGCTCTTGCCACCGTTGGCCGTCTTCACCTTCGGATAGATGTACTTCGCATCACGGTAATAGAGCTGCTCGTCCTTGTCGTACATCAGCTCGTCAGCCCAGCGGAAGTTGTCATAGAGCTTGTCAAGGTATTTCACATCGCCCGTCAGGCGGTACATTTTCGTCATCACAGGCATGACCATGTAGAGTGCGTCGGCCCACCACCAGAAGTCGCTCTGCGGCTGCCGCACCTCATAGTCCATCACCTCCAAGGCCCGGGCTACCTTCAGCGATGCTGTCAGCGGCTTGCGGTCAGTGGGACGGTCGGCCACACTGGCCATACGGTTCATCAGCTCGCCCTGCTCCAGCTCAAAAAGGTCGATGTAGGTCTGGAAGCAAATCTGCCAGTCGCCGAAGAGCACGAAGTCCTGCCCCTCGCCGTAGGTCTTGTACTTCCACTTCGCAGTGTTACGCTCTCTGGCACCCATCCAGTGGTTGTGGCGTGCCCAGCGCTCGCTGTACTCCTGCCAGCGGGCGTTACCCAGCAGCCGCACGGCCTCCATGTTGCCGGTGTGGTAGGCAGCCTCGTCCCAGAAAGAGCGCACCAGCGGCGAGTGGTGCTGTTGCCAGTAGTCGTTCACCTTGCTAATAATCTCAATGGTTGAGGGGGGCACCGGCTCGGGGCGTTTTTTGCGCGAGCGTGCCATTGCGCTGCTGACCACCACAGCCAGCAGCACTGTCATTAGTAATGTCTTCCTCATAGTTTAATAAAATGTCTCATTTTCTCAATTTCCATAGTCTTTCTGCGTCAGCATGACATGAACCAGCGTGTCCTTGGGGCTCTTCATGTCACGGTAAACATATTCGAAGCTGAAGCCGTTGTCCATGTATGGCTTGTAGCTCGGCGAGTTCTTCAGGTCCTTCAGCAGCACCTCGCGCAGATTGAGTTTCTCCAACTGTTCCTCATCGGCATCCAGCAGGTAGTGCATGCACCACACATGGGTAGCCTTGTCAAAGGTGATGCGCTCCAAGATGAGCGACCCGTCGTCGGTCACTCGCAGGGGGCAGCGCTTCTGCGTCGTCTCCTGGGCATCGCGAGCGGCACGGTCCTCCATCGACTCCTGACAGGCTCCTAACATGGTGAGCACCGCCAGCGACAATAGTATCTTTTTCATCTTTATTTTATGGTTTTAGTAGTTGATGGCGCAAAAATACAAAAAAAAATCGACTCCATGCACATTTAAACTATAAATATTTCGTACCTTTGCATCATTATTATAAGTACTAACCCTAAAAATGACCATGCTAAGACAACTTTTCCTGTCAATGGCGCTGGCGGCAACCGCCACAGCCATGGCGGCACCGGCAACGCCCGTTTGGCGTGACCCTGCCGTTAACCAAGTGAACCGCGAGGCACGCCGTGCCGACTTCTTTGCCTTTGAGAACGCCGACAAGGCCAAGGCTGGCGACAAGACGAAGAGTGACCGCTATCTGTCAATGGAAGGCAAGTGGAAGTTCAACTTCGTCAAGGACCACAACCTGGCTCCCGCCGATTTCTTCTCACTAAAGTTTGATGACTCCAAGTGGGTGGACTTCCCCGTTCCTGGGCTCTTCGAGATTGAGGGCTACGGCGACAAGACCTACAAGAACATGGGCTATGCCTGGTGCACCACCTTCGACAGCAACCCGCCCTACATCGGCGAGACGAACAACTACACCGGCTCATACCGCAAGACCTTCAACCTGCCTGACGGTTGGAACGGCCAGGAGGTGTACTTCCACGTAGGCTCGGCCACCAGCAACCTCGCTGTCTGGGTCAACGGCAAATATGTTGGCTACAGTGAAGACTCGAAGGTGGCTGCCGAGTTCAACATCACCAAGTACCTGAAGAAGGGGCAGAACCTCATCGCCATGCAGGTCATGCGCTGGTGCGACGGCTCCTATCTTGAGGACCAAGACTTCTGGCGCTTCACCGGCATCGCCCGCGAGGTGTACCTCTATGCCCGTCCGAAGACGCACATCAAGGACATCGTCATTGGCCAGGACTGGGAGCAGGGCAACGGACTGCTCGACGTACAGGTCAGCGTGAAAGGCAACGCCACCGTGGAGGCACGCCTGCTGGATGCCGACGGCAAGGAGGTGGCTGTCCCCACTGCTGAGAAGAAAGCTCAAATCTCAAGCCTCAAGGCTCAAATCCCCAACGTGAAGGCATGGACGGCTGAGACACCGTACCTCTACACACTGGAACTGCAGCTGAAGCAGGGCCAAAAGGTGACCGAGGTGGTGACAAAGAAGGTTGGCTTCCGCCACATTGAAATCAAGGGCGGGCAGCTGCTGGTCAATGGCCAGCCCATCCTCATCAAGGGTGCTGACCGCCATGAGCTGGATCCTGACGGCGGCTACATCGTATCAATGGAGCGCATGGTGGAGGACATCAAGATTATGAAGCAGCTGAACATCAACGCCGTGCGCACCTGCCACTATCCTGACGACCCACGCTGGTATGACCTGTGCGACGAATACGGCATCTACCTCACCGCCGAGGCCAACCTGGAGAGCCACGGCATGGGCTACGGCGACAAGACGCTGGCCAAGCGTCAGGACTTCGAGCTGATGCACATGGAACGCAACCAGGCCAACGTGCTGTCGTTCCGCAACCACCCCAGCATCATCGTCTGGAGCCTTGGCAACGAGGCTGGTTTCGGTCCCAACTTTGAGAAAGCCTATACATGGGTGAAGCAGACTGACGCCACACGCCCCTGCCAATATGAGCGTGCACCCTATGAGGGCGGCTACACCGACATCGCCTGCCCCATGTATGCTGACTACGGCTGGTGCGAGCGCTACTGCAAGAGCGACAACCCTCGTCCCCTCATTCAGTGCGAGTATGCCCACGCCATGGGTAACTCCATGGGCGGCTTCAAGGAGTATTGGGACCTCATCCGCAAGGAGCCAAAGTACCAGGGTGGCTACATCTGGGACTTCGTTGACCAGGGCATGCGCGACAAGAGCCCCATCACCGGACGCACCATCTTCACCTACGGTGGCGACTACGGCCAGTATCCCGCCTCCGACTACAACTTCAACTGCAACGGCATCATAGCTCCCGACCGCCGCTTGAATCCCCACGCTTACGAGGTGCAGTACTATTATCAGAACATCTGGGTGACGGAGAAGGACTTCAAGGAGGGCCAGTTTGAGGTGTACAATGAGAATTTCTTCAAGTCGCTCGACGACATGGAGCTTGTGTGGTTCGTGGGCGGTGCCTCTGGCAACGGCCACCACCGCGACAATGTGCCGGCTGGCATGACCTTCGGCCACGGCGGAAAGATTGACATCAGCGGCATTGCACCGCAGCAGCGCAAGGTCATCAGCGACGCAATGCTGAAGCAGACCGTCGGCCGTGTGCTGGGGCACCATGGCGACGGCGAGATTTTCGTCATCTTCCAGTTCAAGTCAAAGAACGGTGCTCCGCTCATTGACAAGGGCCAGGTGCTGGCACGCCAGCAGTTCGCGCTCAGCAGCTATCAGTTCCCCAACCTGGCCGAAGACAAATCTCAAACCTCAAATCTCAATTCTCAAATTCAGAAGGAGGAGACCAACACCTACGTGAAGTTCACAGCCAACGGCACCGACCTAAGCATTGGCAAGCACACCGGTCTGATTGACTACCTGAACGTTGACGGCAAGCAGATGCTGCAGTTCCGCGAAAGCATCCGCCCAGAGTTCTGGCGCGCCCCCACCGACAATGACTACGGTGCCGGCCTGCAGCGCCGCTTCGAGACATGGCGCAACCCGCAAATGCGCCTGAAAGATTTCTCAGCAGGCGACAACACTGTTGTCGCACAGTTTGACATGCCCGACCAGAAGGCCACCCTCAAGCTCACCTACACCCTCACAGCCGAGGGCGAGGTCATCATCCGCGAGCAGATGGAAACGGACAAGGAAGCCAAGGTAAGCAACCTTTTCCGCTATGGCATGACGCTGCAGATGCCCAAGCAGTTCGACCGCATTGAGTATTACGGCCGTGGACCCGCCGAGAACTACATCGACCGCAACAGCTCGGAGTTCATCGGCGTATATAAGAACACTGTGCAGAACGAATACTTCGAGTACGTTCGCCCGCAGGAGAGTGGCAACCACACCGATGTGCGCTGGTTCAACGTCATTGACGCGCAGGGCAAGGGCCTGCAGTTCTACGGCAACGCCCCGATGGAGGCCAGCGCCATGCCCTACACCATGGACCAGCTGGACGACGGCCCGCACAAGGACAAGGCCTGGGGACACCACAGCGGCGACCTCATTCCTGCCGGCAAGACGCAGGTGCACATCCAGCAGCGCCAGTTCGGTCTGGGCTGCGTCAACAGCTGGGGAGCATGGCCACGCGGCGAATATCAGCTGCCCTATAAGGACTATGACTTCACCTTCGCCATCAAGCCCTTGAGATAAAGGACGATGAATGAGCCCTGAAGGGGCGCAGGAAAATCTTTTCCTGCGCCCCTTTCATGTTCTATAAGACAATGGTATCCAGCGAAGAGCGAGAGGCAGCCTATGTCCTCCGCTTGCCAGTCATGGAAACTAAGGGAATAATCATCTCTTCCATTGAGATGCCGCCATGCTGGAAGGTGTCCTTGTAGTAGGACACATAATAATTATAGTTGTTGGGATAGGCAAAGAACGAGTCGCCAGTGGCAAACACATAGCTGGTGGAGAGGTTGGGCGAGGGCAACTGTGCCTGTGCCGGATTCTTGATAACGAAGAGATCCTTGGCATCGTAGCTGAGGTTCTTGCCCAGCTTGTAGCGCAGGTTCGTGTTGGTGTTACGGTCGCCCACTATCTTCACCGGTCGCGTACAGCGTATGGAGCCGTGGTCGGTGGTGACGAGCAGACTGCACGGAAGGGTGGCCATCTGTCGGAAGAAGTCGCTAATGATGCTATGGCGGAACCAGGAGAGGGTGATGCTGCGATAGGCCGACTCATTGTTGGCCAGCTCGCGCACCATGCGGCTCTCGGTGCGGGCATGGCTGAGCATGTCGATAAAGTTGAAGACAACCACATTAAGGTCGTTGTTTTGCAAGTGGGGCAGCTGCTGCATCAGCCGCTCGGCATCGGCCGAGGTGTTGACCTTATGATAGCTGAAGGTGTGGTGGCGGCGATAGCGGTCGAGCTGCGTCTGGATGAGCGGAGCCTCATTGAGGTTCTTCCCTTCCTCCTCGTCCTCGTCAACCCACAGGTCAGGGAACATCTGAGCTATCTGATTAGGCATGAGCCCGCTGAAGATGGCGTTGCGTGCATACTGCGTGGCGGTGGGAAGGATGCTGAGGTAGAGGTCCTCATCAATGTCGAAGGCATCAGACAGCTCCTGGGCCAGCATGCGCCACTGGTCATAGCGGAAGTTGTCGATGACGACGAGGAACACCTTCTCTCCCTTGTCGAGCAGAGGGAACACCTTACGCTTGAAGATGTCAGGTGAGAGCAGCGGCAGGTCTCCCCCACCCTGCGGCAAGCCGCCCTTGACAGCCCGTGTACGGTTTTCTATCCAGTCCAGATAGTTCTTCTTGACATACTTGGCAAAGCCGAGGTTGGCCTCCTCCTTCTGCATGACCAGCATCTCGGTCATGCGTGAGTCGGTGGAGCTAAGCTGCAGCTCCCAGTGTACGAGCCGCTTGTAGATGTCTATCCAGTCATGCCAGGTGCGACAGTTGTCCATCTGCATGGCAATCTGCTGGAACTGCTGCTGATACTGGCTCTGGGTCACCTCGGTCTCAATCTCACGTCGGTGGATGTTCTTCTTCAGCGTCAGCAGAATCTGGTTAGGATTGACAGGCTTGATGAGATAGTCGGCAATCTTCTGGCCGATGGCCTGCTCCATGATGTTCTCCTCTTCACTCTTGGTCACCATGACGACGGGTGTGGCAGGACTGAGCTCCTTGATACGCTGAAGGGTTTCCAAGCCTGAGAGGCCAGGCATCTGCTCGTCAAGGAGCACAAGGTCAAAAGAGTGCTCGCGACAGAGGTCAATGGCATCGGTGCCATTACTGACAGTGGTGACGTCGTAGCCCTTCTTCTGCAAGAAGAGGACATGGGCCTTAAGCAGTTCCATCTCGTCGTCAACCCAGAGGAGGTGTGCGGTCATTGAGTTAGGAATTAAGAGGTAAGAGGTAAGAGGTGAGAGGTGAGAGATGAGAGATGAGAAATGAGAAATGAGAGGTGGGCGCCGCTATTTCTCATTTTTCATCTATCATTTCTCATTTTTCATTTAGCGTAGCGCCACTGATGGCCTTCAATAGCTGCAGGAGACTGTCCTCATGCTGCCAGCTGAAATTGGGCATGGCCATGATGCGGCGCATGAGCGTGCGCTTGTCTTTCGGCAGACGGCGGAACAGCTCGCGCTCGTGCACACGGATATACTCTCCGTTGTAGAGGATATAATAATGACGGAAGACGGGCAGCTGGTAGTCACCTTCGTTGTTCAGGTCGGTGGTCACAGTGCTAATCTGGTCGCCCAGGCTGATGTCCGTATAATTAATATTGTTACGTATGTTACGCTCGTAGCTCTCTTGGTCGAACAGCTCCACGCAGTAGAGGGCATTGGTGCCTACGGTGTCGACAAGAAAGGCGAGCTGCTTGTCAATGGCCACGAAGGAACGGTCGCCGGGGAAGTCAACGGCCACGATGTTGTCCATGTTGGCCTCCATCGTTAGCTCGCCCTGAAGGAACAGCAGCGCGCCGTTCTTCAGGAAGACATTGGTCAACTGCTGCCGGCTCTGGTGGCCATCAGCAAAGGTGACGATGCTGGGACGGAACTCCTTGTAGCGTGTGGCATATAGCGTCTTGGTCTGTGCTATGGCACCAATGGTGACAAACAGTAGCAGGAGGAGCGATGTGCAGATTTTCTTCATTGTCTTGAATATTTAAAAAGCCCATCGATTATGAGTAATCAATGAGCTTGGTTGTTGCGGTGCGTACGAGGCTCGAACTCGTGACCTCCAGCGTGACAGGCTGGCATTCTAACCTACTGAACTAACGCACCAGTCCATTTTTGTTTGCCATCCATCCGAGAGCTTCAGCGGTGCGTACGAGGCTCGAACTCGTGACCTCCAGCGTGACAGGCTGGCATTCTAACCTACTGAACTAACGCACCAGGTTTGACTCTCTTCTGTTTAGCGGGTGCAAAGGTACAACTTTTCTATGATTACGCGCCAGAAATGTGCAGAAATCTTTTCCTATTTAACAATCTTTAGAATTTGAAGGTATATCCGATGCCTAATATGTGGCGGTTGGCCTCATCATCGTCCTTGTAAATGTGCTGATACATGTAGTGCAGGTCGAACACGTGCTGCTTTGTCAACCTTATCTCTGTGCCGGCGGCGTAGCGCATCTTGTCGAGGCCACTGCCACCGACGGTGCTCTCGGCACTGACGTAGGGTCGCCACTGCTTCGTAAGCTTATACTTCAGCTGCAGGCGGTTGCGCCACTTGTTGCTGCCCTTGCCGCGATAGGTGTGTGTCTCGGTAACGCCACCCTTGACCACTGGCTCGCCGTAGTAGCGGTCGTCATCATCGTCCGTATAGTTCCAGTAACGGTCGACGGTCTTCTCCGGACGGTAGGTGTACTGCCAGCGCTCGCGCAACGATGCCGTGAGGTTGCCCCACTGCTGCGAGGCGGTCAGCGACACGTTCAGGCGGTGGCGCAGTCCCCAGTAGTCGGAGTATTTCTTGCCGCTGTTGTTCACCTTATGGTTGTGGTCGTCAAGGAGCGAATAGCTCACGCCAGCCTTCAACCAGTCTGTGAGCTTGTACTCCAGCCCCGCACTGACACTCCAGCGGTCCAGCTCGCCGAAGCCATCGTCACGTGTACGCAACTCCAGTCCGCCTTCAAGAGTGAGGCGGCTACTGAGTTTCTTCTCGATGTTAGCCTCGGTCCAGATGCCGAAGTCGTCGCTCTGGGCACGTGTCTGCAGGGTGGCAGCTGCTGCCAGCACTGTCAGAATAAGAATGCGTCTCTCCATTGTGATTTTCTTACTTGAAATTGTTTGTCAACGTCGTTCTGCCTGCTACCCTTATAGGTGACACGCAGCACGGCTGTGTCTCTGAGGAAGTCGACACCGCCCACCTCAATCCTGATGATGTCAATGCCCAAGCGCTCCTCCAGGTCGGCCTTCAGCTCTTCGCGCCTGTCTGGCTTGATGAGTTCTATGCGGTCATACTGTATAAGCTTGGTCGACTGCATCTTCAGACGCTTCTCACAGATGAAGGTGAACAGCAGGACAATGGCATCGATGACAACCAGCTTGCCCATGTCAAGCAACACCACCTGGGCATCCTTTCCAGACTCGTCGGCCATGGCATGAACCACCGAGAGACAGACGATGATGAACAGGTAGGTCATCTCGCGCACTGGCATGGCGTCGGTGCGGTAGCGCATGATGCTGAAGATACCAAACAGACCCAGGCCAACACCCATGGTGGCCTTGCCACGGTCCATGCCCATCATAAAGTAGACCAGGAAGAAGATGGCCACCGAGATGAGCATGAAGGTGAAGTAGAAATCACGACGCTTGCTCTTGGGATAGTACAGACGGTCAATGAGGAAGAAGATGACCGCCGAACACAGCACAAACCGCAGCAGGATGTTGCTGAACTCGCCTGTGAGGATGTTTGTTAGAAGTTCCATCATAATATATACACAATTGTTTTTAGTTATCCGAATGAAGTATCATTTCCACATAGCGCAGCTTCTCCTTGAACCTGTTCACCGGCAGCGAGGGATTGGTCATGGCCGCCCCCATGCAGTACTTGCTGAAGCCATGCGCATGGATGTGCAGCTGACGCAGCATCTCCAGCACTGGCGAAGGCACTCGACCGTCGCGTTTCAGCTCTACGATGACCAGCGGTCCCATGCCGCGGTTCCGCCCTGACAGCACATTGTTGAACTCCAGCTGTGTGTCGATGGTCAGCCGCTCCGTCTTGGCGTTGTTCACCAGCGTGACGCGGTGGAAGTAGTTGTGCATGTGTGGCTGCAGACTGTCAACATCAAAATGCAGACGCTGGGCTATGAAGTCGCGCTTCACGCTGTCGCTAAGGTCCATGTCGGTCACCTCAATGCGCTTCTTCTTCGTCCGCCCGTGATTGTTCTTGGTCTTAATCTCCATGAACTGCAAGCCGGAGCTGACGTAGGTGCGGAACCGAATCTTCTGCCGCCCGGCGTGCCCGTGCTGATGCTCCTGATACATGCCGAAGGAAGTGGTGTCGAAGTAGGTGGTATCATACAGCATGTTGCGCTGACCGTCAATGTCCTGCACATAGTAGTCACTCTGGGCCATCTGCAGCAGCTCGAGCAGCCGCGGCATGGTGGTGACGAACTTCGTGTCAGTACGGTTCATCAGCTTCACGCTGCTCATCTCAGCCAGCGTGATGGGCTTCATCTGTTGAAGTATATGCTCTAATGATTCCATCGTTCCGAATTGTTCACTGCAAAGGTAAGCAATAATCCAGAATTATTCAAAACAATTTCAGTAAACTTCATCTTTCGTTCAGCAAATACGTGTATTTTAGCACTTTTCAACATTTGCCAGCCGCAGCGGCGGGCACGAAGCCTACTTCAGCCCGATGTCGCGTCGCACGTTGTTGCGAATCTTCGTCAGATAGGCTTTCATGCCAGCGGCGTCCTTGTTGTCGATAATCTCAAGCAGTTCTTTCAGCTCCGTGCGTATCTGGCTCACCTGGTCATGAGTGTAGGGATTGAACAGAATCTCCTGCAACAGGTAGTCATCCTCATTGAGCACACCCTTGGCAATCTTCATGTGCCGCTTGAAGGTGGTGCCGGGCGCGTCCTGATGCTTCATAACGGCGGCAAAGACGAAGGTGCTGACGAAGGGGATGCTGAGCGAGTAGGCCACCGTCTTGTCGTGCTCGTCGAAGGTGTACTCATAGATGTTCAGCCCTAAGCGTTGGTAGAGGTCCTTGAAGAAGATGCGCCCCATGTAGTCGCCCTCGCTGATGATGATGGCGTTCTCCTCGCTGAGCTGCTGCAGGTTGGCGAAGGTGGGGCCGAACATCGGGTGGGTAGAGACATAGCGCATGCCTGACTGCTCGTAGAACTCCTTCATGTCGGTCTTTACCGAGGCGATGTCGCTGATGATGCACTCCTTGGGCAGATGTGGCATAACCTCCTGAAACACAGGGATGGTGTACTTCAAGGTTACAGCATTGATGAGCAGCTCGGGCTTGAAGGCCTCCACCTCATCATAGGTAGTGAAGCGCTGACAGTTGTAGGTGAAGCGCATGCGCTTAGGGTCTCTCTCGTAAACGGCCACCTCGTGGTCGAAGCTCAGCAGGTCGATGAAGAAGCTCCCCATCTTGCCTGCCCCCATGACTAATATCTTCATAATTGAAAGCCCACCCAAGCCCTCCCCAAGGGAGGGGTTGTTTAGTTACAAGAACTCGGTGGATTGTTTATTTGGCTACTTATTGATAATTTCTATTTGCTGTCTGACCGACTCCTCATGGATGCTCTCAAACACATGGGCCACGAACTCAGGCCCCATGCCACAAAGCGCCCCCTGGGCCCCTCGCTTGCTGAGTATCTCATTATAGCGCGAAGCCTGCAGGACGGTCATATTGTGTTCCTTCTTGTACTGTCCTATCTCCCTGCACACCCGCATACGCTTGGCCAGCAGGTCCATCAGCTGGTTGTCAAGCTCGTCAATCTGCTTGCGCAGCTCGTGTATGCCCTCAGTGGTGGTGTTCTCATCGCGGATGACGAGCAGCGAGAGGATGTAGTCGAGCACGTCGGGCGTCACCTGCTGGGCAGCATCGCTCCACGCCTTGTCGGGGTCGCAGTGGCTCTCGACGATGAGTCCGTCGAAGCCCAGGTCCATGGCCTGCTGACAGAGGGGGGCTATCAGCTCGCGGCGGCCGCCGATGTGGCTGGGGTCACTGATGAGCGGCAACTCAGGGATGCGGCGGCGCAGCTCGATGGGAATCTGCCACATGGGCATGTTGCGGTAAATCTTCTTGTCGTAGCTTGAGAAACCCCGATGGATGGCGCCAAGGCGCTTCACGCCAGCCTGGTTGAGGCGCTCCAGGGCACCAATCCACAGCTCCAGGTCAGGGTTGACGGGGTTCTTCACAAACACGGGCACATCGACGCCCCGCAACGCATCGGCCAGGGCCTGCATGGCGAAGGGGTTGGCACTTGTGCGCGCACCAATCCAGAGGATGTCGATGTCATACTTCAGTGCCAGCTCGACATGCTCGGGCGTGGCCACCTCGGTCGAGACGAGCATCTTCGTCTCTTCTTTCACGCGTTTCATCCACGGCAGGGCCTTCTCGCCGTTACCTTCAAAACCACCCGGCTTGGTGCGCGGCTTCCAAACGCCGGCACGGAAGTTGTGGCAGCCTTTCATGGCCAGCTCACGGGCGGTGGTCATCACTTGTTCCTCGGTCTCAGCCGAGCACGGGCCTGCAATCACGAACGGACGTTCATTATCGCTGGGCAGTTTCAGGGGTTCTAATTCCAGTTCCATAGTTCATTTATTCTTATTCCTTTTCACGAATTGAGAGAAATAATCCAATATTACAGAGGCTTATTTATCCAAATTAGTGAATGATGATTATCTAAATTAGTGTCTGAATACGATGAAGAGCTTCGCGAATCTTATCTTCCTTGGCGCAGAGCGAGATGCGTATGTAGCGCTCACCATTTGAGCCAAAGATGAAGCCTGGCGTGATGAACACACGTGCCTCGTGCAGCACACGCTCAGTCAGCTCTTCCACATGATTATATTTGTCAGGTATGCGTCCCCAGAGGAACATGCCCACCTGCTGCTCATCGTAGGTGCAGCCGAGGGCAACCATGATCTGCTCCGCCAGACGGCGACGACGAGCATAGGTCTCAATATTATACTCTCGGTGCCATTCGGCGCTATTGTTATACGCCTCAGCGGCGGCCAGCTGGATGCCACGGAAGGTGCCGCTCTCAATGTTTGACTGAACCTTCAGTATCCACGAGATGAACTCAGCGTTGGTGGCACAGAGGCCCACGCGCCAGCCCGGCATGTTGTGACTCTTCGACATCGAGTTAAACTCTATGCAGCAGTCCTTGGCACCCGGCACCTGCAACAGTGACAGGGGCTTGTCGTTCAGTATGAAGCTGTAGGGGTTGTCGTTCACCACCACGATGTCATGCCTGCGGGCAAAGCCGACCAACCTTTCGTATGTGTCCATGCGTGCCGGTGCGCCGGTAGGCATGTTGGGATAGTTGGTCCACATCAGCTTCACCCGCGACAGGTCCATGCCTTCCAGCTCGTCGAAATCTGGCTGCCACCCGTTCTCCGGCTTGAGGTTGTAGTTCACCACCTTAGCACCCAGAATCTTGCTGAGCGACGTGTAGGTGGGGTAACCAGGGTTGGGCACCAACACCTCGTCGCCAGGGTTGACAAAGGCGAGGGTGACATGCAGGATGCCTTCCTTCGAGCCTATCAGCGGCAGCACTTCCTTGGCAGGGTCGAGGCTTACGCCATACCACCGCTTGTAGAAGCCGGCCATGGCCTGACGCAGCTCCGGCGTGCCCATGGTGGGCTGGTAGCCGTGGGCTGAAGGGTCGTGAGCCACCTCGCACAACTTGTTGACGGTCTGTTCCGACGGTGGCATGTCAGGACTGCCTATGGCCAACGATATGACATCCTTGCCCTCGGCGTTCATCTGTGCCACCTCCTTCAGCTTTCGGCTGAAGTAATACTCGCTCACCTTGGTGAGCCTTTCTGCTGGTTGTATCATCTTTTCTAATGCTTAATTCTTAACTCAAAAAAATCCCCGCTTTCACTATGCTGTGAAGCGGGGCTTTAGTGTCATTCTGTCTTCTATCTGCCACGACCATTCGCTTCACAATCATATTGCAAAGTAATAATAGCCGTAAAAATAGAAGCCCGAGTATATCATATTGTTACTTTTTATTTGTTTCGGCTGCAAAAGTACAACTATTTTCCGTAACCGCCAAACATTTTGTCATCTTTTTTTGAATTATCTCCTTTTTCGTTATTCGCGCCGAACCAATCCTCGTTGGTCTTGTTTCGGTGCGGCCCTGGGCGTTGACGGTGTACTGCGTGTTGCTGAGCTGGTGGAGCAGGTCGAAGGCCTACTGCTCCGGCTCTACGGGACATCATAGAAACAACGTGTGAGGTTATTTCTTCTTCGGCATCTTGCTCCAGTTGTAGGTCAGGTGGAGCATGAGGTAGCGGGGCAGGGTGTTGTGGATGGTCTCGGTGCGGCCCTGGCCATTGATGAGGATGTTGGTGCCAGAGAGTTGGCCGAGAATGTCGAAGCCTTCGAGACGTGCGACGAGGGTGCCGCCAGCCCGTTGGCCGAATGGACTCAGGAAAGAACGAGAGAGTGAGACATTCCACACCAGGTCATCGCGGTTCATGCTGCTGTCGCCGTAGCCCCGCCGGGAGAACATCTTCAGGTCGGTGGCCACACTGAAGCCTTGCAGCCAGCGGGGAGCATGACTCTCAGCCTCGCGTTTCACGTTGTAGTTGGCGGTGAGGCCATACTGGAAGTTGGTGGCGTTGATGGGCGTTATGGTACCTTCTTTGTTAGTGGTGTGGCGGTATTCTATGTAGGTGGGAAGTCCGAGGGTAAGATCCTTGAAGGAGTAGGAGAATGTGAGGCGGTTCTCTATGTAGTAGTTGTTGACATGTGAGAGACCGTTTATGATGTCCACGTTGCGCGAGTAGTCGCCATGGGTATAGATGTTCATCATCAGTCGCCTGGGCTTGTCGAGCGGCATATTGTAGAAGTTGAAGAAGTAGGTCTGCCAGTTGCCTTCCACGTTTTCTGGGCGGTAGGTGGTGATACCCGTCACGGCATCGTAGGTCTGACCTTGCGACACCTGATGACGGAAGAAACGCAGTCCACCGCCAAAGCGTTCGGAGATACGCTTCTCGCGCCAGTTGCGATTGAGGCCGAACTGCATACGGTGGTTGGTGGCTCCGCGCAGGTCGGGATTGCCATAGCGACGGACGAGCGGGTTCTCGTTGTTGAGTATGTTCACCTTCTGGAAGAGGTCGGGTGTCTGAAACTCAATGCCGTAGAAGAAGTCTATCGACTTGGCCCAGTCGTCCCATCCAAAATTCATGTGCAGTTCTGGCGACATCGTCCAGCAGTGCTGTACGAGCGAGGTGTCAGCGTAGGCACTGCGGTAGTCGAGCTGTTCGTTGACGTTGTAGAAGTGCATCTGGTAGTAGATGTTGATGTATTTCCCGTCTTTTTGATAGGTGTAGCCGGGGGTTACGGCCAAACGGTTCTCTACGCGGCGGTGCATGCGGTCGTAGGCGTTCTGCAGGTCGAGTGTATCAGCCAGATATACGTCGTTGGTGTTGTTGCGCTGACGGAAGAGGAAGCGGTACTCCGTGTTGAGCCAGATGCCGTTCAGCCAAGTGATGCGGTAGTTGGGGGCGATGCTGAAGTCTGTCTCATGAGAAGGCGTGGAGGCATGGCGGCTGAGGATGCTGTTCAACGAAGGAGTCTGTTGGTAGCGTAACTGTTGCTCCGAAGTCGAGAGGCTACGGCCACGGTTGTAGGAGGCATTCACGTCGATGCCTGCATTGTCGCCTGACGCCAGTTTGTAGTTGAGCACATTGTTGGTCAAGAGTGCCAGACTGTTGCCGTCGTTCTTTGATTGTTGCAGGTTGCTGTTGATGAGGGATTGCTGCATGTCGATGCTGAGCGAGGCAGAAAAGATGCTGTCGAGCAGGGCTGTTGTCTCGCCATAACGTGCAGGGTTGCTATTGAACTGTGCGGCACGGGTATGGGAGTCGCCTTCGAAGGGGTTGTAGTTGAAATAGGCCGCGGAATAGAGGAAGAACGGTTTGTTCAGTTGGAAAAGGTTGTTGGCACTGATGTTGACAGCCGTGTTGCGGTTATGGTAAGCCTGACGGTTGAAGGTAGATGCAGCGTCGGTGTGGAACTGCTCGGCATTGGTCAGTGTCTCGTCGGTGGAGCGTCGCCACGACACATCGAAGGTGGCGTTCTCCTTCCACCGCTTATCTTTCTCCTCTATGAAGAGATTTGCGCCCGCCATACGGGTTTCCTGCAGCCCGCGAGGCTGGTTACTGGGCGACCATTCGCCGTCGCCACCCGGACGGCGGTTTTCGTTCACGTTGTTCGCATTGGCATAGAAGGACAGTCGCGAGTTGTCGGTATAGCGGAGGACGAACAGACGGGCCAGGTAGCGGCCGTCGGTCTCGTGCTTAAACGGCGAACCGCCCGCCATCTCGGCGTTAGCGAGCCAGCCTTGGTTGTATTCGCGCTTCAGTTGTACGTCCATCACAAAACGCTTCTTGTCGTAGTCGCGCCCCAGATATTCGTTTAACTCTGTGCTCTTGTGGTAGGTCTGTACCTTCTGCACAGTGTAGGCGGGCAGATTGTCAAGCATCACACGATTGTTGCCCTTGAAGAAGTCGGTGCCGTTGAGCATCAGCTCGTCCACCTGCTCACCCTGTACGAGTATGCGCCCGTCGTCTTTCAACTCCACACCGTCCATCTGACGGATGAGCGCATCGAGCATCGACCCTTCGGGTAGGTTGAAGGCATCGGCATTGAAGGTAATCGTGTCACCACGGTAGGTCATCTTAATCTTGGTAGCCCGCACCACGACCTCGCCCAGTTGGTGAACATCCTCAGTCATGCGGCTGCGCTTCTTCATATAGTGCCACGGCGCATCGAAATAGGTGTTGCGGGCGATGTGACGCACGTGGTAGTTGACGTAGCACGGTTCATAATCGGGATGTTCGGCACGGATGATGTACTGCTGCTCGCGGGCAGGGATGTTGAAGCGGTAGGCGAAATCGTCCTTTCCCGCGCCAGACCATTGCTGGAACACGTGCATCGTATCGACCACGGTGGAGTCCTCGCGCATCAGTGTGACGAACACGTCCTTGATGCCAACGCGGGTAAGGGAATTCTTTACATGCCCCCAGAGGGCGATGGTGCGCTCTTTCTTCTGGTCTTTCTGATTGGTTTCCTGTGCCTGTGCTGTCGAGACAAACAGGATGGTGAGGATGAGGGTAATGATTGTTTTCTTATACATAATGATTGTTTTCTTATACATAATGATGATGTGTCTTTTCATTTCTTTTTAGGATTCTTGTTCCAGTGATACACCAGATGCAGCATGACGTAGTGCGGCAGTGAGCGATACCATGTCTCGGTGCGGCCCTGGGCGTTGACGCTGTACTGCGTGTTGCTGAGCTGGTAGAGCAAGTCGAAGGCTTCGATGCGGGCGATGAGTTTGCCTTTTAGGAACGGCTGGCTGACGGAGGCGTTCAGCACGAAGTCGTCGGTGTTCAGTTCGCTGCTGCCATAGCCGCGACGGGAGTACATGTTGCCGTCGGCTGACAGCGTGGTGTTCAGGCGCGGCAGGGTGTAGCGGGCGGAGAGGCCGTATTGGAAGTCGGTAGCGTTCAGCGTCTCGAAGTCCTGCATCTTACCCTCTGAGTGCCGCCAGCGGATGTCGCCCGTGGCGCGGATGTTCAGCGTACCTTTATTAAATTGTATGTAGGCGTTGTCGTGCAGGGTCAGGGTGTTGACTACGTTCTCCTCGCTCGCCGTCATGCCTGTGAGCATGGCGTGGTCAACGGAGTGGTGGTAGCCAGCATCGGCGTTGGTCTGCCATGTCCAGTAGCGGTTTTTGTCGATGGCGCGGCTGATGTCGAACTTCGCATTCAGGCGATAAGCCCCCTTCACGTTCATGGGCTGATAGGTATAGACTCCGCTCACGGGGTCGTAGCTCGCCGACTGCGCCGTCTGCCGATGGTAGATGTCGGCCGATGTGCCCACGTGCCATTGCTGCTGGTTGCGCCCTGCCTTGTTCGAATAGTCTATGCCGAAGTTGGACGTGACGGAACTCTTCAGGTCGGGGTTGCCCAACTTGACGACGAGCGGCTGGCTGTCATCGCGATAGGTGATGCGGTCGGAAAGATTAGGGGCACTGCGCTTGTGGCTGGCATGGATTCTGAAATCGTGCTTGCCACTTTCCGATGCATGTCTGAAAGATGCCGAGGTATTCACGAACAGTGTGTTCTGCCGTGCCAGCGTGTCGAGGCTGCCGCGCTGATAGTCGAGCGACTCATGGCGTATGGGGACGCTGATGCCCACATTCCATCGCTGGTAGTTGATGGTGAACGGGCTGTTAGGAGCCATCTTGTATTTCCCTTTGCCCGAGAAGGAGATACCGACCGTGTTCTCAGCCACATTCGTCCGGCTGTCGTATGAGTTGTTGAAGTCGGTGATGGCTGTCAGCGCGTCTATCTGCGATGCCAGCAGTAGCGTGTCGGGATGGTAAAGGTAGTCGTGGGCATTGATACGCATCAGGTGGAAGCTTTCGCCCAAACTCATATCCACGCCCTTGAACAAGTTCATGCCGTAATTCAACGATGCGATGCCCCATGTCGTGCGGTTGCTAATGTCATTCGCATTGTGCTGAACGGTCTGCCGAGGATTCACGTATTGCCGTGTGCTGTACTCCATTGCCGATTCCGACTCGTTCTCGCTGTGCTCAGCTTTGACGTAGAAGTCAAGATGCTTCTGGTTCTTGCCTACGTTGAATGCGCCCTGCGCCTCTATGTTTCCGCTCCATGCCTTTCCCTCGTTGAAGCCACGGTTGCGCTGCGATGCCGTCAGACTATCAGTCCACTGGTCAAACATGGAACTGAACGCGCCGTGGTTCTTTGTATATCTGAAATCTGCTTCCACATGGAGCCAAAGGGGCTTGGTCAGCGTGAATGCGTCATGCACGTTCCAAGTCCTGTTGCTCGCGCGGTTGCGGTTTTCGGTAAGCGACGTGGGCGTAAGTCCTTGCAGGAACTGCTCATAGCGGCTCCGGCTCTCGCTGATGTCCGTGGTCGAGGTATAGGAGGCAGTGAGGTTGTTCTTCACCTTGTCCTCCTTGGCATGGTAGTCCATTTCCCCTGCAATGCTTCTGGTCGTGAGCATGTTCTTGGGCATCGTGGCTGGTGTCCAGTGGCCCGATTCGCCGATGTGTCGCGTTTCGTTCACGTTGTTCAGGTTTCCTAATAGTGTGAAGCGGTAGTGGTCGCTGAAGCCGAGGGCGAAGGCACGGGCAAGCCATCTGTCCTCTGTGCCCACAGCACCTTCCACGTTGGCAATATAGCCGCGCTGATACTCCTGTTTCAGGTTCACGTCCATCACAAACTTCTTCGGGTCCACGTCGTAACCCAGTGCTTTGCTTTTGTCGCTCTGGCGGTCATACACCTTGATGTCCTTTACCGTGTAGTATGGCAGGTTCTCCATCAGCACCTGCTTGTTGCCCTTCATGAACGAGCGCGAGCCGAGCATCAGCTCGTCCACCATGCGCCCGTTCACGAATATCTGTCCTGCCTCGTTCAGCGTCACGCCCGGCATTTGGCGTATCAGGTCATCGAGCATTGAGCCCTGCGGCAGTTTGAACGCCGTGGCATCATAGACGATAGTGTCGCCCCGATAGAACATCTTTACACGGGTGGCTTTCACAACCACCTCACCCAAGTCCACCTCCCGCATCTTGCGCATTTCTATCGTCGGCACTTCCACCTCCGTCTGCTTGCCAATGCTCACCCGTTGCCACACGTCGTCGTAACCCTTCAATCTAGCGTGTACCAACAGTTCCTTCGCGTCCGTCGTCACCTTGGTCGTGTATTTGGCAAACAGCGGTTTCAGGTCGCGGTTGTAGGCCGTGAATATGGCTGCCGAATCCACCAGCACACTGCTGTCGGCACGGCATACCGATACCTTTGCGTGGCTCAGCGGAATCTTCAGGAATCCGTCCTCCACAGAGCCAGATAGTTCTATTTCTCTCTGCGTCTGCGCCCATGTGCTGCATACGGCGGCGAGGGCGAGGATGATGGTGATGAGTTGTCTATACATTTATATAATATAGGGGTTATGAGGTTGCTGAAAAGCTCCGCCGCATCATCCCGACGAAGCGGAGGGGTGTGCCTATAGGTCTTTACTGTTTACTAACTTTTATCTGCTTTATGAAATTCGCTACCTAAACATGCTCTGTTTGATGAGCTGCTGCACATCGGAGGGTGTTTCTTTCGTCTTGCAGTAATCCACGATGTAGCGGACAACCTTTTCGGGCATGTTGGGCTGCTTCACCCAAGAGTCTGAACGGTTCTTCCAGCGTCCGCGGAAGTGGGTCTTGTCGGTCAGCGTCAGGGTGGAAGCGGGACGGCCCATCTCGCGATAGACGCCGTTGCGGTAGGTGTAGGTGCCGTACTCGTGGGGCATCACCACGACTTTGCCGTCGCGGGTCAGGACAATCTCAGCACAGGCATATTCGCCATCCGGGCCGTAGTACTTGAACTGGGTGTAGCCCGTGGTCTTGCCGCCCATGATTTTCTTCTCGCCATCGTATTGTAGCCATTCGAGCGTCCATACGCCGATGAGGTCTCGGTCGGTAACAATCGCCGTCTGGGCGTTGGTGGTGACGGCGCACATCAGAAGCGCCATCGTCATGAGGATTTGTTTCATTCTTTTCATAATATGTTTCGTTTTGGTTTGAAATCGGTGGCAAAATTAGTGCTTTTGCGGTGCGCGGCCATGGATTTTTGCTCGCATTTAGCTCGCATTTGACTTGCGAGCAGCTCGCAGGGGGTTCGCATGGGGTGTCAGGTGCCTATAGAGAGGATAAAGTCGTCCCACTCCTTGGCTCCGCCCTCGCGGGCAAACACTTTTTTGTAGAGTCGCTTGCGCAGGCTGCTGATGGTGTTGGCTTCGCGAGCCAGCACGGCGGCAATGTCCTTCGTAGGGATGCGCAACTTGATGAGCAGACAGGTGCGGTACTCCACGTCGGACATGGGATAGAGGCTCTGCAACTGGGTGGTGAAGCCGGGATAGATGGTGGCGAGGCTGCGCTCCACCTGCTGCCACTCGTCGTCCTTCATCAGCAGACCGGTGGCCATGCGGCGCACGAGGGCGGTGTACTCGTCGGAGGCGAAGAAGGCGTCCTCGACCGACTTGGCGGCTTGGCGCACGGACGGCGCTCGGTTCTGCTGCACGTCGCGAATCTGCTGCAGCTGGAGTTGCATCTGACGGCGGCGGCGACGATAGACCACGTAGTTGGCCACGGCGACGATGACGACGAGGGCGACGGCCACGACGAGCCAATAGACGTAGTTGGTGAGCTGGCGCTCCTTGGCCGAGAGCATGTAGCGCGTGTTTTCGGCTTCGGGGCTGTCGGTCGCGCGGTCGAAGATGTCGCGGATGTCGGCGCCCCACTCGCTGTAGAGGCTGTCGGCGCGTGAGAAGGTGTAGAGGATGCCCATGCGCTGGATGGTGATGGTGGAATCAGACGCACGGAGCGGATGCGGGTCGCCGTCCTCCAAGTAGAGCCACTCGCCACCACCCTTCTCAACGAGCGTGACGGTGGTCGTGGCCGTGGGCTGGACGAGCAGACCCGTGGGCGTGGTCGCAATGTTGCACTCGTAGAGAAGGTTCCGTTGGTCGTAGATGAGGCAGGTGGTGCCGTCGCCGCCGAGGGCATAGTCCTGCTCGGTGCCCGACGGGTACTCCACATGGCGCAGCACCCATGCGCCGGTGAGGTCGATGCCGTCGCGGGGCTGCTCCTGAGGGTCGGAACAGGCGCAGAGGGTCAGCAGCAGCAGGAGGATAAGAGCGTGTTTCATACGTCGCGGACTCCTTTCTCACAATAGTGACTGTAGATTTGTGACTTGACTTGCTCTAAGCGGTAGGCCATGTAGTCGCGGCCCATTCGCTCAGCCGCCTGACTCTGGCGGTAGTGCTCATTGAGGTCTGCACCATCGACGACATAGACGGTGCAGGACTTGTCGGCGCGGATGGTGACGGGAGCGGCATCGCCATCGAGACAGTAGGGAAAGCAGCCCACAAGGTCGCCCGCAGTGACGGTCTCGACGGTGCTCTCGCCACCTTCGTAATTTCGGACAAGGTAATGGAAACTGCCGCTCTCAATGTAGCCAAAGCGGCTGGCGGCGACTCCCTCGGCCTCAAAGATGTCGCCATGCGAGAAGTGTATAGCCCGACCATGGTGCAGACAGTTCTTGCTCAGGCAAGCGAACAAGTTCGAGCGGTCGCGCAGATAGGCCAGGGCCTCAGAATAATGTGTTTTTTGTTTCATACGCTCATGATTTTGCAGTTTTTTGCCTACAAAGATTGTGCAAACCGAGAGCAGAAGAGCTCGCTCTTATGCCGAGGTGCAGCCAATCTTCGCAGTCTTCTGACTGCAAAATAACAAAAAAAGGCGTAAAAAACGACTCGGCGAAGCCCGAAAACAGGTCGCCGAGGGTGCAACTCTAAAACTAGTTTTAGAAATTCGCTTAATTTTTTGCCCAAAGGTGGGGCAAATGGTGCATAAATGGGGCTACAGTTGCGTGATCTTATTCATCACGGCATCGGGCATCACGTCGAGGCCAAAGAGGAGGTCGTCTTTGTCATAACCGAGAAAGGCGATGTATTTCAAAATGAGGGCATAGTTCGTCTGCGCATAAACCATGCTCTTGCGTCCTGTGGCATCGAAGCAAATGGGCTCATGGTGTGCGATGCGGTTGCGGAAAGCCTTGATTTGCTGTAGTTCCTTGAAGATGGCCTTCTGCCCGAGACCAGTCTGCCGACCTGTAAATATCTGCAAGATGGACTGACCGCCGATCCGAAAGGGAACTTTGGTAAACATGTACGTCCAAAAGCCAAAGCTGACTGATGCAACCACTTTGTCGGGGGTGTATTTACCTTTGGCCACCATCGCTGTGATGTCATTCAGCGTGTCGTGCTGATGCGGCGAGTGTTCCAGCATCCCACCGCTCTGCAATTGGTGGTAAATCCAATCAGCATCGTTGAAGTGGGCGGTATAATGCTGGTTGATAGCGTTGCGGAGAATGATTTCGAAGATGTTCAGCACGCCATAGAACTTCTGACACAACTTTACGTTATGTCGATAGAGCGTCAGGGCTTTGTTGGTGTTGCCGCCGCACGCGTTTTTGTATTTATTGAGCCTTGCAGCCGAGAAAGCATCCTCGAAATCTTTATATTTCATAAAAATATTGCCTTTTATTTGCGTAGTTCAGATATTTTGCCTACCTTTGCAGCGTAATCCCCCGGAGTCCCTGTCCTAAAGACAAACTTCGGGGTTAAGTTTTTCTTATAGGCAGGTGCAAAGGTAACGATAATTTCTGAATAACGATACGATTGCCTTTACCTTTTATGTTTTATTGGCGTTTTTATGTCTTTCCGAATGTAATCTCCTTGCGGAGTTTGCTCAGGTAGATGGGCGTGATGTTGAGGAACGAGGCGATGTCCTTCAGCGAGAGCATCTGCACCACCTGCGGACAGCGGTCGATGAGCCGACGGTAGCGGCTGCGGGCGGTGTAGCGGTAGTGGTCGAGGTCACGTCCATAGACCATCTTGAACAGGTTCTTCAGTATCCGCACGTTGTGGAGCATCATCTTCGGGTCACTGTCGAACAGCGCTTGCAGCTCGCGTCCGCTGATGATGCGCACCTCGCAGGGCATATCCGCCTCGATGCTCACCTCCGACACGTCACCGTCGAGGCAATAGGGGAAGTCGGCCACGAACTCGCCCTCGAAGGCAAAGCCCGTGCAGTAGTCCTTGCCCTCCTCGTCGTTGTGCACCATGTACTTGAAGCATCCCCGTTCCACGTAGGCCACCCACTGCGCCGGCTCGCCCGCCTCCTCCAGCGTCTCGCCCCGCAGGAACGTCCGCCGCTCCCCGTGCTCCATGCAGTACTCCCGCAGGAACTCCAAATCTAGTCCCTCCTTGTAGGTGTTGAATTGTTTGTTCGTTGTCATATTCGCCAGTTATCTGATTCGTGAGTACAAAGGTAGTCATTTGTCGCTTCTTTTTGTTTTACCACAGCCTTGTTTTAAACTAAATTTGCTTAAATTACGCGCGAAACGGTAAACAGATGCCTTACTTTCGATTAAAATGAGTACCTTTGCAAGGTAATATCTATTATTTGCTGGCAAAGGTACAAACAATTATTGAGAATACTCCATTGTTCGACATATTTTTGCCCCAAAACATAAAAATTTATTCATTATTGGGGCAAAATGGAGCTAAATAAGTGAAGTCTGGGGGTGACATCAATGAAGCCAGATGCTGATATGTAGTTTGAAATCACAGGCAGCAGGAAGAGAGTTGGCAGAAGCATAGCCAACGACTCACAGACATAGTGAAAAACAACGAGGGCGTATGGATTTCCACGAAACTGTTCTACATTGTCGGCTCACTATCCCTTCTATCAATCATAACGATTGCAATAGAGATAGCTTTCTATGTGTATTTCCACTGGATCCAATAATCAAAACTCCGTTATAGGAAAAGTATCCGAACCCATCGCCTGTGTAGGTTGGCTCTCCATCCTTATTTACTGACCATCGGTCCCAATCGCAGACAAATCTGTCCGCAGACGCAGAAAATTTCTTTTTCATCCTTTTAATCTCCATTTTTCTTCTTTTTTACCCACCATCAGGCATAATAAATTGCCAAAAACAAGAAAAATGCAATCAATTGCGTAAAAAATACGCAGAAAAGCTTGCGAGAATAAAATATTTGTTGTACTTTTGCAGCGTAAATATTACGCAATAATTAAAAATGAAGGGTATGGTAGTAAGAATTAAGGTGAGTGGTTTTGAGAATGAGGATGTTGAGAAGTTGACTCTGAAGGAAGAAAAGAGTGGACTTCTGGGTGTTAGTAGCCTTATATTTAATAAGGTGGTGGATGGTGAGAGAGATAATGTATTGATGAGATTGATGGGAAGGTTTAAGAGTTTGAGGTATGAAGATTTAGAGGAGGTTTATAATGATGGATGTTTGGTATTGTGGGATAAGATGTTGGATAAGGAGTTTAAGTTGAAGGAAAGAAGTATGGTAGGGTATTTGGTTAGGATATGTAGGAATATTGGGATGCATTATTTGAGGAAGGTGAATGAAGATATTGAGAGTTTGGATAGGATAATGGAAAGAGGTTATGAAGTGAGGGAGGATGACGAAAGAGGAATTGAGGAGATGTTTGATGTGATTGAAGAAAGAGGAAATGATGATGAGATCTTTGAGAGGTTGGATAGAGTTTGGGGTAAGTTGAAGATTGTAGATAGGATGATATTGGAAAGTTATTATGTGGATGGATGTAAAATGGAGGAGATTGCGAAGAGAGTTGGATATAGGAATGGTAATAGTGTGAAAAGTAAGAAAAATAAGGTATTGAGAAGGATGATGGAGATGATGAAAGAAGAAAGGGCGGATTTTAAAGATCTGCCCGTTGCTGCATAGGATTGTGTTAAAATACAGTTAAAGAGGCATAATACTCTTGCAAAACGCTGCCTAAGCTATTATACTGAGATTAGAAACTGGTTATAAACTACTAAAAAGAACAGAATGCAAAACAAAGGAATTATCGGAGCAGTTTGTGGTGACATCATTGGTTCTGCCTATGAGTTTCACAAGACAAAGGACATGGGTTTCAAATTGTTCACTCCACGGTCGAAATTTACAGATGATACAGTGATGACCTGTGCAGTAGCTGAGTGGTTAGTGGAAGATTCCACACACTCACATGAACAGTTGGTCAAAATCATGCATCGCTATGGCGAGGAATATCCTCATGCCGGATATGGCGGCATGTTCAGGAGGTGGTTGGAAAACAAATGGACGGAACCATACAATTCTTTTGGAAACGGTTCTGCCATGCGTGTGAGTCCCTGTGGTTATTATGCAAAATCTTTTGAAGAGGCCCTTCAATTGGCACAAATCTCAGCAGAAGTAACCCACAGCCACCCTGAAGGAATCATAGGAGCACAAGCTGTTGCAGCCATGATATATTTGTTACGAAGTGGTGAGTACTCTGAAAAAGGAAAGGCATTCTTGAAGAATCATTGCTTCTATGACCTTGACAAAATAAGCGAGAATTGGGAAACCATACAGCGGGACTACGATTTTGACGTAACATGTCAGGGTTCGGTTCCAGAGGCAATTTATTGTGCAATGAAGAATGTCTCTTCGCCTATGGGGTACGAAAGGACTGTTAGGGAAGCCGTTTCGCTGGGTGGCGATGCCGATACCCAAGGGGCTATCGCAGGTGGTATCGCAGCAGCTGTCTGTGAAGTTCCCGACGATATTCTTAACGAATGTCTTGACAGGCTTGAACCTCCATTAGTTGATGTGATAGAAAGGTTCAATGATGTTTGTAATCAATAAAAACAAGAAATATAATGGAAGAACTAAAGTATCATTACAAATATCCGCATCCGTGCGTCACAACGGATTGCGTGATTTTCGGATTCGACGGGACAAAACTCAATGTCCTGTTGATAGAGCGTGGAATAGAACCGTTCAAGGGACGTTGGGCCTTCCCTGGCGGATTCCTGAAAATGGACGAAACGGCTCTGCAGGGTGCCAAGCGCGAACTATTTGAAGAGACGGGGCTGAAGGATGCCTATATCCATCAGTTCCATGCATTCTCTGGTGTGGATCGTGACCCTCGTGAACGAGTCATCACCATTGCCTATTTTGCTTTGGTGCGTATCAGCGAGGTAAAGGCTGGCGACGATGCCGCAAAGGCTCAGTGGTTCCCACTCGACAAGGTGCCATCACTGGCCTTCGACCACGACTTAATTCTGCGAGAGGCTACCAATGAACTACGCCGTCAGATTCACTTCGAGCCAATCGGCTTCGAGCTGTTGCCCGAGAAGTTCACCATGACTCAGCTGCAGCACCTCTATGAGGCCATCCTCAGCGTGAAGTTCGACAGGCGCAACTTCTGCAACAAGATGCTGAAACTGGGCATTCTGACCCAGCTTGACGAAACGCTACCTATGCCCAATAAGAAGGTGGCATTCCTCTACAAGTTCAACCCGGAGAGCTACAACGAGATGAAAGAAAAAGGTTTCCGCCTTGAATTTTAACATCCCAGTTGTTTACCTTTTCTGAGTTTTTGGCAATATATAATGCGAGGTATAACATAATAAACAATTAATGGATTACACAGTAACAGATTTAATGAAAGCAGCTTCGATGATGTCGAAGAAGTATTTTGGCAGACAAAGCGAGTACACCATCTCCTTTACCAAAGAAGATGATGGTTGCTGGTACGTGGATTACCCCGACTGGCCTTTCGACCATCACAATCTGATGATGGTGGAAGGAGCCGATGACCTATGTGAGATTCTTTCTTACGATGGGACGCATACAGAAATCAAGGTATGTGTAAACATTGTCTCTGATAAAATGCCCAAAGGCTGGTTCCGCATTGCCAAAGAAGACTCCAGCATTACAGGAGGTGCCCACTATCAAGTAGACCTCGTGGCTGCCAACTCCTTTGGAGCCTTTATCTGGTTGTGTCCTGTTACCCTCTTCGTGCTGGGCCAGTATCCTGATTACATGTGGATCAAGCCCTTGAATCTGCCAGAAGACAAGATGAAGGAACTGGGATTGAAAGACTGAAGTATTATGGGAGATTTACAAAGATTCTTAACAGCACAAGATGGTAAAAGAGGTGATTACACCTTGTATGAACTGGCTTTGAAAGAAATTCAGGAGGGTAAGCTTGGATTCGAATGCTGGATTAGATATGTCTATCCTCAGCTAAAAAGAAAAGGAACAAGCCAGTTGACTGATTTCTATGGTCTTGATGGACGTGAAGAGGCGAAAGCATACTTCGAACATCCAATATTAAGAGAAAGACTAATTAAGGCTGCACAGGTTCTGTTGATAATAGACAAGCCGATATTTGAAATCTTCAGCAATCTGGGCGTGATGAAACTACGTACATGCATGCTCTTGTTTGCCTCTGTCTCTGATGAACCCGTTTTCAAACAGGTATTAAGAAAGTATGGATGGAAATGACTCCTATTGGAAATAAATGAACAAGATAGACAAGGACTTTGTGTATAACAGGTTTCCTAAGACGGAACACGATATTAAGTTGTATGAAGACTATAAAGCCTTTATATCCTTGAAGCGTAAAACAGAGGCCAAGAATGACTTGATGGAGCTATTGTCTCTATTCCCTGTTTACGAAGGGACAGAAAAAGCGAATGATGTTTTCGTCTTAACTCGATTCGGGTTTATGGCATTGAGTATCGATGATGATTTCATGAACACTTGTTATAAGCCATGGTGTTCATTGTTGCTCCAACAAGATATCGCATCAGAGATACATGATAGCAATAAGATCAGGCTTCTTAGGGCAAGTCTGATAGAATTCGCTCTACTTGGTTGCCTTGAAGCGCATCAATTAATGAATAGGCTTGATAGTCAAGTAGGGCAAGACGACCTTTTCATAGAATCAATTGTAAATAAACGGTGCCCCAATCTAAGGAGGTTCCTGAATGCTCACGATGGTGCAGGCCGGGGTGTTAACGAAGGTGACGAAGTAAGCTCCTATGCTCAGGCTCTTCAAGAAGTCAAGTCCGGATGCAAAAGAACGCATTGGATCTGGTACATCTTCCCACAAATGGCTGGTATTAAAGGAACTCATAGTCGGCCAGCGTTGTTTTATGGCATCAATGGACGGCTGGAAGCATACCAGTATATTAACCATCCTGTATTGAGACACCATCTTATAGAAATCTCTGAGGCGGTACTTAACAACAAGTATTCTGCTTACGAGATATTCGGTGATGATATTATCAAGTTCAGATCAAGCATCCTATTATTTGATTCTGTTTCAGATATTCCTGTTTTTAGGCAAATCAAGAATAAATATAGGTGGCAATGATTTTTGACTGGTTACTTTTTTGCGAGATTTGGTATTATTGTATAGACGTTAATCACGATATAAACAATAGAAACTTAAAATAATGAATATGAAACAAAAACAATTTACTTCTCTACGTTCATTGACACAAGAGGAATATGGTCAGGTACAGACGCTCTGTGATATCATTAAGGCTGCCAACGAAGAAAAACATTTCAAATCTACTCAAGAAGTTTTTGATGGTATATCCCCTATCATGGCTAGATATATTAAACGGGGAACAATCGGAGAGTTGACGCGGCAGCATATTCAAGCAGGATTGCTGAATGATGAAAGCCTTTTCCGTGACGGGCAACTTGATTGTGATGCACTAAGAAAGAAGCTTCTTGAAAGCATCACGACTGACAAGGATGACAAGTATGAAAGAATCATGGCCCAACGAGACGTTTTCAAATTTATTGGATTGCTGATGTATTTCAACTGTTTCCGCAAATATACTTCAGTTGAACAAATCCGTGAAGACTTTTGTCAGCACTTATTCATTGAAGAAAAGCCTGATGGAGACCTTAGTAAAAGTTGGCTCAATGACAAAATGTTCTTCTGCTTCCCTATGGGCGGACATGCCTATCCTTATTTTTCCTTCTTCTGGGCTCTTGAGTCCCTATGGAAATATGTATCTGATGAAAATGGTGTTCTCGACAACGAGAAACTTCAGAAAAAGATGATTGACGAATATCAGACGTGCAAAAAGGAAATGGGGCTTGAAGCGTTAGTGGATGCTCATTATTCTGACGACGGACCTTGCCATCCTGAAGTCTTTTTCCCCAATACAGATGAATTCTATGGGCCAGTTTTGGTAGCAGTAGAGAGCGAGAGGAAATTCATCGAATCTTGTGGCGAAGGCAAAGGTCCCAACCGTTATCCGTATGGGTATGAGCAGGCATTGCTTCAGAGAATTCTCACCAAAAAGCAGAGGAATGACTGAGTATCAATTGTTTGGTCATAACATTTTGATTAAACGTGTGGGATGCGGGAACGGGGACTCCATGGGAGCTCCCATTCCCCCGAGTCTCAACCTTTTCGTTAAAGTGACGAATGGATGTAATGCCTGCTGCCCATTCTGCTCAAATGCCGGCCACACACAGGACCGACATCCGTTTGATGTGGATAAACTGTTTGCCTGTATTGATGAGATACTGAATCAGCGCATTATCCTGAACCGATTGAACATCACTGGTGGCGAGCCTTCGATTGTGCCGGAAACAGTGAACCGAATCATAGAGAGGCTTAATGCATCACCAGATTATCTACGCATCCATTTGCATCTCAACACGAATGGCCTGCTGCCAAAGTCACAGGAAATGATGCGCATAGCGCGTTTCGATTCCATATCTATTTCCATGCACCATTATGACATGAGTGTCCTCTCTGAGATATACAATTGCCACATACCTTCAAGGGCAATGGATTTCGAAGGAATAGACATCGGCAAAATAAATCTGAGTTGCAACCTCATCAGGGGGTATATAGATTCACCCGAAGAGGCCAGGAAGATGCTCGACAAGACCATTGACATTGGCATTCCCAGAATAGGGTTTGTCGGTCTTATGCCTGTCAACAAATACTGCAGGGAACATTTCATTGATCTTGAAGAGATAAGGATTGACAGCATTCCGCACGTTTACTTTACCAAATCCAAGAACAGAGGGAAAAATTGCAAATGCAGTAACTACCTCTATAACAGAGATGGTAAAATACTGGAAATCTATATGCGCAATTATATGAACCCGAACTATTGCGAATCGTCGGTTGTCTTCGACGGCCAGCATCTTAGACAGGGATTTCACGATAACAATATTATTTACTGATAATGACGGAGACAGAAGTACTTTTTGAGACCAGAAAAGATATAAGTGACTACAACACCTCCTATCCTTTGCATCCTTCCGACTGGAGTTCGTGGAAGACATCTGATAGGCTCTCTTTTGACGACATCGAAGACTTGTCGTTTTACATACACATACCTTTCTGCCAAAGTCTGTGCAGGTATTGCGAATACATCAAGTATAAAAAGGCATCTGAGTCCATAGAACGCCAATATCTGGATATTGTTGACGGTGACATGCATGCGTTCACAGAGCAATCTGCTATTGGGAAAACGATTTTGCGGGGATTTGACATTGGAGGTGGCACTCCTACAGTCTTAGGCACTGAAAACTTTGTAAAGCTGATTGAAATGTCTGCCGAATATGCGAGACGCTTCAAAAGGGCGGAATACTTCAAGGGCAGCATCGAAGCGACGTTTAACACGATTGAAGAGAGCAAGATAGCCATCATCAGCGACCATTCAGATATCTTCAGCCGAATCTCATTCGGATTGCAGAGCACGAATTGTGCCTTTCTGCGAGATAACAACAGAGACAATGGACAGACACAGAGGATGGCCGACATCTTCCGTAGCTGCCGACAGCAAGGCATCAACACCATCAACTTGGATCTGATGTATGGCTTTGTTCATCAGACAAAAGAAGAAATAGGAGCAACGATGAAGGTCGTGGAGCGGTTGATGCCCGAACATCTCACGGTCTATGAACTGCGAACTAATATGCTCAGCAGGTATCCCATTGCCACTGCCGAGCAGCGTTTTGAGCAGTATTCGTACCTCTATGATATTATAACAAGGCTGGGATATAAAGGACGTTTCGGTATGAATACCTTTTCATTGATTGGTGACTATGGTTTGTCGTCATACCTTCAGCATCGCATGATGGAGAATGGATCCTATAAAGGATTCGGCATCGCTGCACAGAGTAAAAACGATACTGGCATTTCATATAATATCGGGAAAAATGGTGAGTCGCTGGAATGCTGCCTTTCTAAGAACACTTTTGAAGAAGGCGGTGACTCTTACATACTTCCGTCAAGAGAGCTACTCTCAAAATATGTGGCCATCAGTGGCTATTGCGGAATGATAGACTTGTCTGTGATGGAGAAAATACTTCATTCAGATCCTAACATGGTATTTGAAAAGGAGTTGGGCTTCTTGCTGAACAATCAATACATTGAAAAGGACGGCACGATATTATATCTGACTCCCAAAGGTTTTCTTCATTATGGAGCAGTCCTTTCTTTGTTTTATAATAATAGATCTTGAGCATATGGAAAATCAGATTACAGCAATCAAGTTTGAAACAGTTAATGGGAAGAAGACAGGAAAGTCTTTCTCTTTTAAAGCCGACCCCAAGAAACTAGCGGTTTTCAAGACTGAGGCAACCCTCAGGAAGAAAATCAAGGAGTATGTGGCTAAGAGCGGTGTCTTCAAGAAAGAAGAACTGGACGATGTGAAGTACAACATGAAGGATTTTCTGGAGGAGTGGAAAAAGCAAGTCGCGATTGTCCAAGCCGAGGAATTGGCAAAACAGGAAGCGTCCCCGAATAATCCTGATTCTCGCATCACACCAGACATGATTACCCGCTTAGCACCAAACGAAGTATTTGTCTTCGGTTCCAACGAGCAGGGACTCCATTATGGTGGAGCTGCCAAAGCTGCTGTAGAGAACTTTGGTGCCATTATGGGCCAAGGAAACGGCTTGCAGGGAATGAGCTATGCAATCCCCTCCATGAGTGGGCTTGGTGTGATGTGCGAATATGTTAAGGAGTTCTGCGGTTTTGCCAAGGCTCATCCCGAGAAACGCTTCCTGGTTACGGAGATTGGCTGCGGTATAGCAGGTTACTCTATTGGTGAGGTAGCACCACTCTTTGAATGCTGCGTGGAAGTAGAGAATGTCACCCTCCCTGCATCTTTTTGGGATATACTGAGCTAAAAGATTATGACAGACGAAAGACTGAATGAAGCAAAGAATCGCAATCTTCTGCGATTTATTCATGCCCAGGATAGTGGGGGTATCTACGATGGTACTGGCACATACGCCCAAGCCCTCGAGGAAGTCAGGGCTGGGCATAAGCGGGGCCATTGGATATGGTATGTGTTCCCGCAGATGAAAGGCCTGGGAAAATCGGAAATCTCGGAGTTCTACGGCATCAATGGACGCGAGGAAGCAAAAGCCTATATCGAGCATCCTGTACTGAGGGAAAGGCTTGTTGAAATCTGCGAGGCAGTTCTCAATAGCGAGACCTCCGTTTATGACATTTTTGGTAGTGACGCCATCAAAGTAAGGGCCTGCATTTTGCTGTTCGCATCAGTTTCAGACCTCCCTATTTTCAAGCAAATCAAGAGTAAATATCGGTGGTAAAGCACTTTTTTACGCCTAAGTCCGCAAACAGCAAAAATTGTGCCAAACATGTAATATGTTGATATTCAGGAGTTTTTTATGATTTGGAGATTTGAAAAAATAGTTGTAACTTTGCAGCGCTGCTCGAGCACCGGCTTCACCTCAGCAAAAAGCGAGCTTTCTGCGTTCGGTTTGCACGGTCCTTGCACCCGCATTTGGGAAACTCCCTAAGGCGTTCCACTAAATCTTGTTCTAATGTTTAATCGTACATTCATGTATGCTAAACTCGCATGGGTTTATGCAAAAGGAATCTGCGGCTTCCGTCG
>CAMVKN010000029.1 GCA_947168045.1 uncultured Prevotellaceae bacterium | reverse complement strand
ACAAGGCGGGGCGCTCTCGCCTCAGTCGCGTTTGCTGGTGCAAACATAGTAACTTAATTTATGAAGAAACTATTTCTGCTAACTGCAATGCTTTGCACCCTGCTCAGCCTGGGTGCCCAGACGGCTGCCACCGTTGTGGCCGAGGAAGGAGCCTGGTGCTGGTTTGCCGACCCGCGCGCCCTGCACTATGAAAACGCCGGCGGCACCATCAATGCTACCTATATCGGCTACATCGACGTGCACGGCAACGTGAAGGCTACGCAGTACGACTGGCTGACGGGCCATAAGACTGACGTGCTGGTGCGCAGCTGCTTCCAGCCCGACGACCACAACAACCCCACCTTCCTGGTGCTGCCTGACGAGCGCGTGATGATTTTCTACACCCGCCACACCGACGAGGCCTGCATCTGGTATCGCATCTCGAAGAAGCCGGGCGACATTACTGCCCTGGGCGACGAGAAACGGCTGGCCACGGCAAACAACACCACCTATCCCTCGCCCTTCATCCTCAGCGATGACCCCAGCCACATCTACCTCTGCTGGCGCGGCATCAACTGGCACCCCACCATTGCCCGGCTGACCATGCCCGACGCCAACGATGACTGCAAGTTCGACTTCGGTCCACGGCAGATTGTGCAGAGCACCGGCGCAAGACCCTACGCCAAGTACCAGAGCAACGGCAAGGACAAAATCTACGTCAGCTACACCACGGGTCATCCCGACAACGAGCAGCCCGACTGGCTCTACTTCAACGTCATCGACATCAACCACGGCAACGGGCCTGTGCTGCGCGACCTGAACGGCAAGCAGCTGAGCATCATCAGCAACGGCGTGTTCAATGTCAACAAGACCGACAGCTATGCCAGCAGCTATCCCGCCACCATTGTGGACAAGACGGCCAACATTCGTAACTGGGTGTGGCAGATAGCACTGGACAAGGACGAGCATCCCGTCATAGCCTATCCCCACATTGACAATGCCAAGACCACCCATGTCTACTGGTACGCCCGCTGGAACGGCACCGCCTGGAAGAACACGTGGGTGCAGTATGGCGGCCATGCCTTCCACCAGAACTGGAACCGGACGGAGCTGTGCTACAGTGGTGGCATGGCCCTCGACCCTGACAACATCAACGACCTTTACCTGAGCATCCCCACCAAGGATGGTCAGTATAACAAGGACGGCGTCTACGAGCTGTGGAAGTATACCATCGATGACGACGGCAAGGTGGCCGGCTCAGAGCAGCTGACCTTCAACTCGCCCAAGAACAACGTGCGTCCCTTCGTCATTCCCGGCTCAAAGAACTCGAAGCTGCGTCTGGCCTGGATGCGTGGCGACTACTACTACTGGATGGTGAACAAGAACTACCCCAAGGGCTATCCCACCAGCATCATGGCCGACTATGACTGGCAGGAGGAGCTGACCAAGGAGGCCGAACCCGAGTTGCTGCCCACCTGTCTGTGCTTTGGTGCCAACCATACGCTGACGCTGATTTATGACATGAACGCCCAGAACTATGAGGGGACGCTGCTCACCATCAAAGGCAGTGTGCCCCTGACCTACAGGCTGCGTGCCGCCGACCAGTATCCCGAGATAGAGGTGGATGGCAAGGTGTACCGCAGCCAGAACCGCCTGATGACCAGCGACGACTGGGCCACCAACTCCACAGGCACCAGCGGCGACAACCATCCCACGAAGCTCGGCATCTGGGTGCTCACCCTGACCTACGACGGCAAGGTGCTCACCACCTATCGCAACGGCCTGGTGGACCAGGTGGTTGAGGTCGAGGGCATCGACGGTACTTATAGTCCCCAGGTGGTCGATGTGGCCAATGGTCCCCGGTGCATGTTCCACAAGGTGAGCTATGCGTGCCTGTCGCCGCTTTCGGTGCAGGCCAAGATGGCTGAGGTCATGGATAATATGCAGGACAGGATAGCTTCGGATGTGCTCGATGCCATCAAGCTGCCTGCCGAGACGCGCACCGACCTGGTGCTGCCCACTGAGATGTATGGGCTGGACATCACCTGGACCTCGTCAGACGAGAAGACCATCAGCGCCGACGGTGTGCTGGCCCCGCTCACCGAAGACAAGGAGGTGACACTGACCGCTACGTGCCGGGGCTACAGCGACAAGCACGTGGTGAAGGCGCTGGCACGCGACATCACGAAGAACCTGCGCTACGAGCTGCCGCAGGCGCTCGACCTCACCGCCAACACCGCCACAGGCTTCAGCACCAACAAGTTCGGACAGGCACCGCAGGGACTGCTTCAGGGACTGCGCTCCTACTCCTTCTTGGTGACGGTCAAGGCTACGGCCCTGACGGGACAGCCGCGCATCTACGACTTCGGCTCAGGCTCGGGCAACAGCCTCTTCCTGCGTGCCAATCCGCTGTCGGCAGGCATCAAGTATAATGGCGGCACCACCACCATGGTCAACGCCGCTACCCAGCTGACGGCCAACCGCGAATACCGTCTGGCAGTGACCTACGATGCCGGTACACACACCACCACCATCTACATTGACGGTGAAGAGAACGCAGCAGGCACTGCCAACCAGAACGAGGCTTACATGCTCTACGACCTGGCCACCGATGCCCGCAACTACATCGGTCGCACACAGTGGTGGGACGGCGCCTACGCTAACGACAACCAGGACCTGCGTGGCACCATCAGCCAGCTGTCGCTCTACGACGTGAAGCTCACCCGCAAGGAGATTTGTCAGCTGCAGTCGCTGCCCTACGTAGACAAGGAGCTGCCCACCGAGCTGCAGAACGGCGACTTCGAGGCCAGCTATGCCCCCATGTCCGGCAGTGGCGTGAGCAGCGACCGTGCCATCTACCAGCCCGAGGGATGGACCATCGACTACACATCGCGCAACGAGAACGACATCACGGCCCTGAAGAGCGGCGACCTGTATTTCAGCAATTTTTTCGCATCGCGCCCCGCTCCCTCAGCCGACAGTAAGCAGACCTACTGGGTGCGCCAGAACTGGGGCACCTCGACCATCATGCTGAAGCAGGAGCTGCTGCTGCCTAAGGGTGACTACAGGCTGAAGGCCGACGTGTGGAAGAGTGGAATGGGTGGCGACGCCTTCGTCAGCGTCAGCTCTGAGAATGGCCCCAGCGTCCAGGCGCCGTCATTGGCTAACAAGGAGGCGTGGCAGCAGGTAGACCTCGGCTTTGCCAGTGATGGCATCGCTTCCACCACGGTCGCCGTCACCGCCATGCACAACAGCAACGGGTCAGAGAAGATTATCGGCTTCGACAACATCAGCATTGTCCCTGATGTGCTCTCCGGCATCCACACCGTGGCTCCTTCCACTACCACCACTTCCGTCTACTACGACCTGCAGGGGCGGCGTCACGAGCAGCCGGTCGTGCCGGGCATCTACATCAGCGAAGGACGGAAGCTGATGGTGAAGTAACCAATTAGGCCCAGCCCCACCCCCGACCCCTCCCGCGGGGGGGAGGGGAGTATATAGTCTTGGGGGATGATACCTTCAGATATACGCGTGCGCGCGTATAACAGAAAAATGGTTAGGTGCTTGCACCTGCTTGCACCTGAAATGCGTATAATACAAGTACTTGCAAATCAACAACTTGCGTAAGTTGTTGATTTGCAAGTTGTTATATATCTAGTGCAAGCTGATGCTGCGGAGTAATGCTTTCTGTAACGCTCTGACTTGCAAGTCGTTACAAATCAGGTGCAACCAGGTGCAAGCACCTGGCCACTTTTCGCTTACGTGCGTGCGCGCGCGAGGGAAAAAACGCTATTTTTTCATAACTCCATGACTTATTCCAATAACTCATGGAGATAATTTCGCCAGGCATGGAGATAATTTCATAAAGCGGCTCCTGGCTGAATTATCTCATGGAGTTGTTCTCATAAAGTGGCCACTTATTACCCCGACTTCATCGTCGGCACTTCAGACAAGGTCTATCTGATAGAGACCAAGGGCAACGACAAGGTGTTTGACAGGAATGTGCGGCAGAAGCAGACGGCAACGGTTGAATGGTGCCGAAAAATAAACGAACTGAAGGCTGAGGAACGCATGAACAGAGAATGGGAATACGTGCTCATCAGCGAAGACAACTTTTACGGGCTATCAGCCAACGGAGCTACGATTGGGGACATCTGCGAAAGATGTAAGGTCTCGCTTTCCGCGGCAACAGGTGAGTTGTTCGTGTAGTCGAGCCTGTGTTAGGCTTTGAAAGTCAGGTAGTAGAGAGCCTATGAGGCTATTTGTCGTCGTAATGGCCGTAGGTAGAAAGTACGAGAACCACCACCTCCGTGTCATGAATCTCATAGACCAATCTATGCTTGTCTGTAATCTTGCGTCGCCACTGACCTGCACGGCTGCCAGAGAGCTGTTTGGGCTTACCTGTACCTGTACGCGGATGCTCCATCAACTCGACCACAAGTTTCACCAATTTCTTGTGGGCCGCAGGCTCATCTCGGCGGAGTCGGGCAATGTCTTCCTTCGCCTGTTTAGTGTATGCAATATCGTACATAATCAAAGCGAGTTAAGCCATTTCACCATCTCCTCTTTATCGGAGAAACGGGTATATTCCCCTCGCTCAAACTGTTGCTTTGACTCGTCTATGCGTCGGAAGAATTCCTCTTTTGTCATCAGCGTAGGATCTTCTTTCTCCTTTGCTAACTTTTTGGCATATCGGGTCAGGCGCCTCATCAACGGTTCACTGTCGGCTATGGCACCTATGCTCTGCCAGAGCTCGGTATTCATTGTGTTCAACTGTACTGCAGTCATAAACTCTGGATAGTTAAATTCGACTGCAAAGATAATGATATTTGATGAAATAACAAACTGTTTTAGGCTAAACAAGCTAAATAAAGTTATTTTTTCTGCCAAAATTGCAGTTGTTTGCGAAATAATGTGTAATTTTGTCAGCCATTATGGACGCTACTGAGCTGCAAAACATCAAACAGAGGTATAACATCGTTGGAAACAGTGATGTGCTGAACCATGTCCTGGACGTGGCGCTGCAGGTGGCTCCCACCGACTTGAGCGTGCTCATCATAGGCGAGAGCGGCGTGGGCAAGGAGATTATTCCGCGCGTCATCCACGACAGCTCGCCGCGCCGTCGCGAGAAGTATTTCGCCATCAACTGCGGCTCCATCCCTGAGGGCACCATCGACTCGGAGCTCTTCGGTCATGTCAAGGGGGCCTTCACCAGTGCCATCGGCGATTCGCCCGGCTATTTCGGCGTGGCGAACAAGGGAACGCTCTTCCTCGACGAGGTGGGCGAGCTGCCCTTAGCCACACAGGTGCGGCTGCTGCGTGTCTTGGAGACGGGCGAGTACATACCCGTGGGTGCCACTGAGGTGAGGAAGACCGACGTGCGCATCGTGGCCGCCACCAACGTGAACATACGGCAGGCCATCAGCGAGGGACGCTTTCGCGAGGACCTGTACTATCGTCTGAACTCCATACCCATACAGATGCCGTCGCTGCGCGAGCGTGGCGAAGACATCGTGCTGCTGTTCCGGCTCTTCGCCATGCAGACAGCGCAGAAGTATCGCATGGAGCGCATACAGCTGACCGACGAGGCCAAGCAGATGCTGATGCGCTACAAGTGGCCGGGCAACGTCAGGCAGCTGAAGAACATCACCGAGCAAATCTCAGTGCTGAGCAAGGAGCGCATCATCACCCCTGAGGTGCTGGCCAAGTTCATACCCCAGGACCGCGACAGCACACAGCTGGCGGTGTTGCCGCACGGCGGAGGGGACCATAGCTTTGAGAACGAGCGTGAGATTCTGTATAAGATTCTCTACGACATGCGCAACAATGTCAACGACATGCGGCGCGAGATAGGACAGCTGAAGAAGCAGATAGAGGACGTGCAGGCCAAGCCTGCCACCATCATCGGCGGTCAGGCCACCACCATCCCCGCCGTGACGACCATGGCACCGCCACAGCTGGAGGACGCTGAGGCTGAGGAATACATAGAGCCGACGCCGGTGAACGAGAACCTGAACCTGAACGACCTGAGCCGGCAGATGCTGGAGAAGGCGCTGGAACGCAACGGCGGCAACCGCAAGAAGGCGGCGCAGGAGCTGGGCATCAGTGACCGTACACTCTATCGGCGTCTGAAGCAGTATGGGATGGATAAGTGAACAGTGAATAGTGATGAGTAATTAGTGATGCTGAAGGAACTGAAAAAAAGGACATGTCGCGTGATGATACCGTTGGTATTCATCACCTGTCACTTGTTGCTCCTCACTTCGTGCCAGGTCAGCTACACCTTCAACGGTGCCAGCATTGACTATACCAAGACCAAGACGATACAGATAGCTGACTTCCCCATTCGCTCGAACTATGTGTGGGGACCCATGGCCAGCATCTTCAACAATCAGCTGAAGGACCAGTATGCCAACCACACCAAGCTGATGCAGGTGAAACGCAACGGCGACCTGAAGCTGGAAGGCGAGATAACACGCTATGAACAGCGTAACAAGTCGGTATCGGCTGAGGGCAGCTCGGCCCAGGTGGAGCTGTCGATGACCGTCAACGTGAGGTTCACGAACAACGTGAAGCACAGCGACGACTTTGAGAAAACGTTCTCTGCATCGCAGAGCTACGACTCAAACCTCAGTCTCAATTCCGTACAGGAGGAGCTGGTGACGCAGATGGTGAAAGACATCACTGACCAGATATTCAATGCCACGGTGGCTAATTGGTAGATATTAACGTTATGGCTGACATGAAACTGAAGGAACTGATAGAGCACCCCAAGCGGATGGACCGCGACACGCTCTACGAGCTGAGGGAGTTGCTGGCATTGTACCCCTACTTCCAGACGGCGAGGCTGTTGTTGCTACAGAATCTCTACCTGCTGCACGACCCCACCTTCGATGAGGAACTGCGCCGTGCCGCCATCTACATCACTGACCGCAAGGTCATCTTCAAGATGGTGGAGTCTGCACACTATGAGCTGGGAACCCGTCGCGAGAACAGTGAGCGTCAGACACCGGCGGGCAACAAGGACAACCGTACGATGACACTCATCGACGACTTCCTTGACACCATACCCAAGGACGGCGAGGAGACCAGCTCCAGGGGACGAAGGCCAACGCCTGCCGATGCTGCCGTCGACTATGTGGCCTATCTGCTGGAGAGCGAGAGCGAACAGGATGGTGACGAGGCCGTCGAGGCGCCGCAGCTCATCGGACAGTCGCTCATCGACAAGTTCATCAATGACGAGAATGGGAAGATAGTGCTCAGCGACGAACCACCTAAGGGAGCCCCTGTCGAGGAAAGTAGCGAGGATGAGGAAGAAATGAACGAAGAGGGGGTGAATACTGAGACAATGGCCCGGATTTACATCAAACAGCACAATTATTCGAAGGCTTTAGAGATTATTTCGCAATTAAGTTTGGATTATCCGAAAAAAAACATTTACTTTGCAGACCAAATCAGATTCCTCAAGAAATTGATTATTAATAACAACAAAAAATAACAACAAAAAACGAAATGTACACATTACTTTTAGTACTTATCATCATTGCTGCCATACTGATGGTCGGCATCGTGTTAATCCAGGAGAGCAAGGGCGGCGGACTGGCCTCGAACTTCGCTTCCTATAACCAGATTGGAGGCGTGCGCAAGACCACTGACTTCATCGAGAAGATGACGTGGGGTCTGGCTGCTGCCATGGTGGTCATCAGCATTGCTTGCGCATACGTCGCTCCCAAGCGTGGCCAGCAGGGTCCCGCTGTGATGAATATGCAGAACCAGAACGCCAACCCCAACAATGCTCAGGGCGTTGAGGCTGCTCCGCTGGTACAGCCTGGACAGGCTCCCGCTCCTGCTGAGGCTCCCGCGAAGTAAACAGGCCCCACCCCCGGCCCCTCCCGCGGGGGGGAGGGGAGTATATAGACCTTAACGGGCTACACTACACACTGTTTCTAAACAGTTACCCCTGGCTCTCCTTCCAGAAGGAGGGCCAGGGGTGTTTTGCTATTACGTCACATCAATAGGTCTGGTGGACCCGTCCCTACACGTCACATCGTTAGACCTGGGTTGCGCTGCCCCTACGCCCTTCCTCAGGGGAGGGGATGTCCGTGAGGGGCCTCCTCAGCTAACAGTGCCTGACAGCCTTGCAGCACGTCGCGCCAGGTGGCTTCGAAGTCGCCCGTGTACCATGGGTCGGCCACGTCACCAGGGCGGTCGGTGAGGTCCATCAGCTTGATAATCTTACCGTCGGGGTCGCCACCGCAGATGCGCGTCATGTTGCGAATGTTCCAGTCATCCATGCCAATGAGCAGGTCGAACCGCTGATAGTCGGCGCGCGTCAGCTGTCGTGCCGTCTTGCCCTGGCAGCTGATGCCATGCTCAGCCAGCTTGCGGCGGGCAGGCGGATAGACGGGATTGCCAAGCTCTTCGGTCGACGTGGCGGCTGACTCAATATAGAACTGGTGCTCCAGATGAGCCTGAAGCACCAGTTCTTTCATCACAAACTCTGCCATCGGACTACGACAAATGTTGCCGTGGCATACAAAGAGAATGTGTTTCATTTATTCTACTACGATGGGCTTGTACTTGGGCACAAGGGTCTTCATGATGCACCAGCCAATGAGGTAGGCCACAGAGCAGATGCAGAACACCACCATGTAGGCGGCAGGCTTGCCGTCGAAGCCAAAGAACGAGAAGGCACTGCCCTGTCCGTCAGCCCAGGTGAAGAACGTACCCGAACCCTTGTTGATGAGGAACGAGCCGATGCCACCAGCCATCGAGCCGATGCCGGTGATGGTGCCGATGGTCGACTTGGGGAACATGTCGCCAATGGTGGAGAAGAGGTTGGCTGACCATGCCTGGTGTCCTGCTCCGAGGAAGCCGATGAGGATGGCGGGCCACCAGGCGCTGAAGGAGCCAAGGGGCTGTGCCAGCAGGCCCAGCAGGGGGAAGCAGGCGAAGATGAGCATGGCGCGCATGCGGCCCAGATAGGGGTTCATGCCCTTCTTCTCGACGAAGTAGGTGGGCAGATAGCCGCCGCCGATGGAGAGTACGGTGACGATGAGATAGAGCGTCAGGATGAGCAGGATGCCCATGGTGCTGTCGCTGGTGTATCCAAAGCGGTCGCTGAAGTAGGCAGGAGCCCAGAACAGGAAGAACCACCACACACCGTCGGTCATGAACTTGCCCACGATGAACGACCATGTCTGCTTGTACTTGAAGCAGTCCCAGAAGGGGATGGTCTTCTCCTCCTTGATGTTGTCACGGTCCTGAACATTGGCAATGTCGCTGTCCTGCTCAATGTAGTTCAACTCGGCCTGGTTCACACGCTTGTTCTTGGCGGGTTTGTCATAGAGCCATATCCACAGGCCCATCCAGATGAAGCCCAGGGCACCGATGATGATGAAAGCCATCTCCCATCCGAAGGCACGGGCCAGCAGGGGAATGGTGGCAGGAGCGGCGAGCGCACCCACAGAGGCACCACTGTTGAAGATGGAGGTGCTGAAGGCGCGGTCTTTCTTCGGGAAGTACTCGGCCGTCACCTTGATGGCGGCTGGGAAGTTGCCAGCCTCACCAACGGCGAGGATAAGACGGCAAGCCAGGAACAGCCACACGCTGATGGTGGTCAGTGCTGTCACGCTGCCGCCGGCAATGCCTAAGGCGGCCCAGCCACAGATGGCATGCAGACAGGCACCCACCGACCATACGAAGATGGCGATGAGGTAACCCTTCTTCGTGCCCATCCAGTCGATGAACTTGCCGGCAAAGAGGTTGGCCACGGCATAGAAGATGGAGAACAGACCAGTGATGGTGCCGTAGTCGTCATCAGTCCAGTGGAAGTCTACGGCAATGAAGTCTTTCCACGTCAGGGAGAGCACCTGGCGGTCCATGTAGTTGATGGTGGTGGCCAGGAAGAGCAGTCCGCAGATGACCCAGCGGAAATTGCTCATTTTGGTTGTTTGAATCGGTGTCATAAGTTTACTTGATGTCGATTACAGGAATGTTGTCCTTGTCGTTGTAGTACAGGTTCTCGCCTGCCATACCCCAGATGAAGGTGTAGTAGTAGGTGCCGGCAGCAGCGTGGATGCTCCACTCAGGCGACATGATGGCCTGCTCGTTGTGCAGCCATACGACGCGGCTCTCCTGCGGCTCACCCATGATGTGGGCGATGGTCTGTCCCTCGGGCAGGTTGAAGTAGTAGTAGGCCTCAATGCGGCGGCCGTGGGTGTGAGGCGGCATGGTGTTCCAGGCGGCGCCGGAGTTGAGCTGTGTCAGACCGAGCTGCAGCTGGCAGGGACCCTCCTCCAGGACATCGTTGACGATGAGCTTGTAGACGGTGCGGTTGTTACACTCTTCCAATGAGCCCACGGGGCCCCACACGGCAGCCTTGAGCGAACCCTTGCGACCGTCCAGCGTAATCCACTGTGTCTTGTAGTGCTGGTGGGCGGTGGCACTGTTGAGGTAGAACTTGGCGGGCTTAGAGGCATCCTTCGAGCGGAAGAGCACCTCCTTGTTCACATCCTTGTCCTTGGCGATGTGGCCGCGGCCGATATACAGGGCCTCCTTAGGCGACAGTGCATACTCCTTGCCATCGACGATGACCCATCCGTCGCCCTCGCCGCAGTTCACCACGCCGAGCTCGCGGTTGTAGAGGAAATACTTCTCCTTGATGCCCGGGTCTACGTCGAGGCCCAGCTCCAGGAAGTTCTCCAACTTCAGGTCCTTTGTCACAGGCATGGCTCCACCGTAGATGAAGCGGTCGTAGTGTGAGTAAGTCAGGTTAATCTCGTCGGCCACCATCACCTTCTCCATGACGAAGCGGTCACGCAGCGTCGGCGTGTCATAGTGCTTCACGTCCTCGGGGTGGCAGGCGGTCTGGAAACTCACTTTCTGCTGTGCGCTGGAAGCCAAAGCTCCTGCCAGCAGTGCTGATAAAAGAATTGTCTTTTTCATATAGATGAGAAATTAAATAATATTCTTTCCAATTGTTTCCTAAAGTCCATTATTTATTGTTGTGAATTCTTCTCCTCGGCCACGATGCGCATGCGGTTCCATACCACCATGCCGATAGTGATGAGTGTAAGCACACCGGCGCCAATCCATTTCAGGTAGGCCACACACTTGTAGATGACCCATCCGAAGAGCGATGAGGCGAAGTCGAGCGCACCGGCATAGTTGCCTTCGGGCACGCGGGCGGCGGCATCCTGAGTGGCTGCATACACCTCATGGGCGGCCTCGGTGAAGGCAGGGGCCATGTCAGTGACGAAGTAGAGACCGATGGTCAGGGCCACGAAGCCGATGATGAATGTCTTCACCACGTTGCCTTTGGTATAGGGCAGCACCATGGGGAAGAGATAGAACATGCCAGCCAGCGAGGCCAGGGGCAGGAACTGGTTGCCGGGCAGGAACACAGCCAGCACAATGGCTACGGGGATGAGCAACAGTGAGACGACGAGCGTCGTGGGATGGCCGATGACCAGGGCGGGCGACATGCCGATGTACACCTTCTTGCCATGGAACTTCTTGGCCACCACTTCCTTCGTCTTTTCCGAGATAGGCATCAGACCGTCGATGAACAGACGCGTGATGCGAGGTATCAGCTCCATCACGGCTGCCATGGTCACTCCAAGGAAGAGCACGCTCTTCAGGATGCTCATGACGGCATCGGTGGTGCTATCGAAGGTTGCAGCGTAGGCTGCGAAGTTGGTGAAGTGGTCCCAGTGGGCCAGGGCGCCGATGAGACCGCCCACGATGAGACCCAGCACGATGGGCTCGCCCAGCACACCAAACTTCTTCTTCAGGCCCTCGGCATCGATGTCGAGCTTAGAGAAACCGGGAATCTTGTCCATCAGCCAGTTCAGACCGATGGCAAACGGTGTGAAGCTCTGGCAGAAAGGCTGTGGGATGCTGATGCCGTCGAGGTCGGTGTAATACTTTTGGAACTTGTCAGCCGTGAGGTCGGCCATGACCAGGGTGATGATGTAGCATGCGATGGCGGCAAAGTAGCCCCAGGCCATGGAGTGGTCCATGACGAAATAGGCCACGGCGCCGATGAATGCAAAGTGCCAGTAGTTCCACAGGTCGATGTTCACCGTGCGGGTGCACTTCGTGACGAGCAACAGGAAGTTGATGCCCAGACAGATGGGGATGATGAGTGCGCCCACGGCCGTGTTGTAGGCCACCGAGGCAGCAGCGGGCCAGCCCATGTCGAACACCTTCAGGTCGAGGTGGAAGATGTTTGACAGTGCCTGCAATGGTGTGGCGAAGTTGTTGGTCAGCAGGGCTGTGACGATGCCCAGGCCCACGAAGCCCACACCCACGTAGAGGCCACTCTTGAGACTCTTGCCAAACTTCATGCCGATACATACACCAATGATGGTGAAGAGAATCGGCATCATCACCGATGCTCCAAAGCTAATAATGTAGCTAAATACTTGTTCCATTTTCTGTTAATCTTTGCTTTAGCGTAGTTTGTGTGCAAAAGTACACATTTTTCTTGAATTAGCCACACAAATGGAAGAAAAATCACTGTGAAACGAAAAAAAAGCCCCCTCGGCGATGTGCCGTGGAGGCTTTTTGCTGATGTATGCACTTATTGGCGGAAACCGATGCGCGCCTTGGCTATGGGAATGTCGAAGGGCAGGATGTCGTCGGCGGTGATGATGCGCAGCTGCTCCTTGTCGTCGGGATGCTGTCGGACGCAGCGCGTGGCGTGCTGGATGTAGATGCGTTCCAGCTGGTTGGCCACGAAGCGGGCGTTGCCCCATGTCTCCGGATTGCGTACCTCATAGGCTGTGGCGAGTTGCTGGCTGTAGCGCTGCCATGCCGTCTGCGTGAACTCGTAGTCATACTCCTTCACGCGCTGGCGGGTGATTTCCAGCAGCTCGTCAATGCTGAAGTCGGGGAAGTCGAACCTGTTGGGGAATCGCGACAACAGCCCGGGGTTGCTTTCGATGAGCGCTTCCATGGGCTTCTTGTATCCACAGAGCACGATGGCCAGGTCGCGGTGTGTCTCGTCGGCCAGCACGTTCATCAGCAGCTGCAGGATGATGTGCCCAGGGTCGTGGTCGTTCTTGGTGTTCAGCAGGTAAGCCTCGTCAATCATCAGCACACCGCCCTGTGCCTTCTCCAGCACTTGTCGCACTGAGCGTTCCTCATCGCCCCAGAGGGTGCCTATGAACGTGCCACGGTCGCATGCCACCACATGTCCCTTCGACAGCGCCCCTGCCTGATGTAGCAGCGAGCCGAAGATTTTGCATACCGTGGTCTTGCCCGTGCCGGGTCGCCCGATGAACAGGCTGTGGAGCGACACCGCATGCTGCTTGCAGTCGGGGAAGAAATTGCGTCGCATCTTGTTGTAGCTGGACAGCGACACCAGGTCGTCCATGCGCTGCCTGATGCTGCCGCAGCCCACCAGACGGTCCAGTTCCTCGCGTGGGTGCTCCAGCGGAGGCAGGATTGTCACGTTGACGCTCACCCCATGGTTCTGCTCAATCGTTCCGTCAGGAATGATGATATTGTTGGTGCCGGTGCCGTTCTCCGGCTTGTCATCATCGTCCGAGTCCGGCTCGTTGAGGAATGCATCTATCATCCGCTCGAAGAGTTTGTCGTCATCTTCACTGCCATTGGTGTCGGGCTGTGCCTTCTCAGTGGCTGTGGCCGTCTCTTTCTCGTCATCTTCCTCGTCTTCCTCGTCGCTGGCGTCATCGTCCTGCCTTCGTGCTAAGTCCACCTCTTTCATGGAGTCCAGGTCGAAGGAGGGGAGCTGGTAGGGAATCGCTGCACGGTCATCGTTCACGGCAATCTTCCTTTTGCCAATGTCTGTCAGTCCCGAGACCACCTTTATGGCCTCCTTCTTCCATTTGTATGCAAGGTCCGGTACATTGAAGATGTTGCTCTCGCTGAGCAGTACACCATAGAGGTACACATTCAGGCCAGCCTCGGCCAGCTTCCACCTTATCAGGCCCAAGGTCTGGCTTAGTTGCCAGGCCGGACTGGTGCGTGCGCTGTCGCATGTGAAGAACTGCGGGGGCTTCTCCCCCAGGTTGTCGTAGTCGGCCAGTTCCTCCCTGCGACCGCAGGCGTCCATGCACACCACCAGCAGGCCTTTGGCGTCAGCATACAGATAGACATCGTTTTCATTCAGATAGGGCCCGCAGCCCTTCAGATGGGTGGAGTACACATCCTTGCTCCTCGCCAGGGCACTCAGTTGTCTCCAAACGTTCTTCTCGTTCAACAGCTTAAACTTGTCAGTCATTCTCTTTCCTTTCTTCATCATTGTAATCACTCAGTCACACATAAACAAAAAACACATAAACACAAAGCATCGAATTACACCCCTCCAGAGAAAGGGGCGCAAGAGTTTAGAAGGCATATACCGTGGGGCACATGCCTTGTCATATCCATAGAGCACTGTTGTCAGATAACTCTATCACATTACGCGCAGTTGTAGCAATATGTCAAAGAACACATCTTGAACGATGAGGCTTGTCATGCCCGACCTGTCCGCATGCAAAGTATTAACTCTGAATGTGAACCGCTCGGCTGCTGACTGTTCCCTCCATCATTCCTTTCATTCTTGTTACAACTGTTTTTAGTGATGTTATGTGATAGTTTTACGAATGTAAGTGCAAAGTTATGCATTATTGGTGAATCGGCAAAATAAAAACGGGAAATTAACATTTGTTTTTTGTTAATTCCCGTTTTTCTGGATGGCTGTCGGTGGTCAGTCTTGGTAGTAGATGCGCTTCACGCGGCCCGAGACACTGGTGAGCACCTCATAGGGAATGGTCTGAAGGATGTTGCTGAGCACGCCGACGGGCAGCTGCTGTCCGAAGATTTCCACTGTGTCACCCTCCTGGCAGGGGATGTCGGTGACGTCGATGAGAGCCACGTCCATGCAGATGTTGCCCACATACTCTGCCTTCTGCCCGTTAACGATGCAGTAGCCATGGCGGTTGCCCAAGTGGCGGTCGAGACCGTCGGCATAGCCGATGGGGATGGCGGCGATGCGGCTGTCGCGGGTCAGCGTGCCCTTGCGGCTGTAGCCCACCGTCTCGTCCTTCGGCACGTCGCGTATCTGCAGGATGGTGGTCTTCAGCGTACTGACGGTTTCTAATCTTGAGCTTGGGGAGTAGGGCTCCACGCCGTAGAGACCGATACCCAGCCGGCACATGTCCAACTGTCGCTCGGGGAAGTGCTCGATGCCGGCAGAGTTGTCGATGTGCCGCAGAATCTTGTGGCTGAAGGCTGCTTGCAGCTGTCGGCTGGCATTGTCGAAGCGCTCGAACTGCAGGGCGGAGAACTGGTTGAAGTCATCGCTGTCGCTGCCCACGAAGTGCGAGAACACCGAGCGTGGAATGATAGCCTGCTGCGCCTTCAAGCGTGCAATAAGTTCAGGCAGGTCATTAGTCCCAGCACTCCCAGTCATCCCAGCAGTCTCATTAGTCCCATCATTCCCAGTCATCCCAGTAGTCTCAGCACTCCCAGCATTCCCAGTCGTCCCAGCAGTCCCAGCACTCCCAGCAGAAACATTAAATCCCAGCCGGTGCATGCCCGTGTCGAGCTTGATGTGAACGGGCCATCCGGTGATGCCCTGTGCGCGTGCGGCGCGGATGAGGGCGTCCATCAGTCGGAAGGAATACACCTCTGGCTCTAAGTCGTAGTCGAAGAGAGTCTTGAATGACGACATCTCTGGGTTCATCACGATGATGTTCTGCGTGATGCCCGCCCGGCGCAGCTCAGCTCCCTCGTCGGCGGTGGCCACGGCGAGGTAGTCCACACGGTGTTCCTGCAGTGTCTTGGCCACCTCGATGGCTCCGGCACCGTAGGCATCAGCCTTAATCATGCACACCATCTTCGTCTCTGGCTTCATCAGCGAGCGGAAGTGGTTCAGGTTGTGCACCACGGCGCCGAGGTTCACCTCTAAGATGGTCTCGTGCACCTTCTGTTCCAGCAGTTCAGTGATGTGCTCAAAACCGAAGCTGCGTGCTCCTTTGAGCAGCACCACACTGTCGTGCAGGTTGCGGAAGAGGTCGCTGCGGATGAAATCGCTGGTGCTGTTGAAGAAGGCTTTCTCGTCCATATTGAACAGCGATGCCGCCGACGCTATCTCGTGTCCTATGCCCACAAGGCGGCCTATGTTGCGCTCTTTCAGCAAAGTGGCCACCTGGCTGTAGAGCCTGTTGACAGTCTCACCGCTCTGCTGTATGTCGCTCAGCACCACCATCCGCCGGCTGCCGTCCTCCTCGCGGCGCTGCAGGAAGTCGAGGGCGATGTCGAGCGACTGCAGGTCGTTGTTGTACGAGTCGTTGATGAGCGTCAGCCCGTGCTGGCCTTCCTTCACCTCAAGGCGCATGGCCAGCGGCTCAAGGTGCGCCATGCCCGCGGCCACCTCGTCGGTTGTCATGCCAAGGTAGAGGGCGGCGGCGGCACAGCTGATGCTGTTCTCAACCGATGCCTCGTCGGTGAAGGGGATGGCATAGCTCGCGCGCGTACCTTTATAAATATAGGTGATGTGCGTGCTGCCGTCAGCCTCCTGGGCCACGTTCTTGACAAAGAAGGGGGCCTGCTCGTTGTAACGGCTCCAGCCTATGCGCTCGCCACGGTATGCGCTGCGGCGTATGCTGCGGCTCACCACGTCGTCGTCCGAGGGGTAGATGACGGCCTCGGCATCGTGGAACAGCTGCAGCTTCTCCATACACTTCTCGTCCATGGAGCGGAAGTTCTCCTGATGGGCGGCGCCTAATGAGGTGAAGATGCCGAGTGTGGGCTGGATGATGTCGTGCAGTGCCAGCATCTCGCCTGGCTGGCTGATGCCGGCTTCGAAGAGGCCGATTTGGGTGTTCTCGTTCAGCAGCCACACCGACAAGGGCACGCCAATCTGCGAGTTGTAGGAGCGGGGAGAACGGGTGACCTTAAGGTTGGAGGGTGAGGGTTGGGGGGTAGAGGGCTGGTTGATGCCTGAGAGCAGCTGGTAGAGCCATTCCTTTACCCATGTCTTGCCATTGCTGCCGGTGATGCCCACCACGGGTATGTTGAACTCGTCGCGGTGACGCTCAGCCAGTCGCTGCAGGGCGGCTAACGGCGAGGGAACCAGCAGGAAGCAGGCACCGGGGTAGGCCGTGTCAGCATGGTCGGGCACATGCTCTACCACGAAGGCACGCACGCCGCGGCGATAGAGGTCGTCGATGTAGCGGTGGCCGTCGCCGTGAGGGGTGCGTAGGGCGAAGAAGAGTGTTTGTTCGGGGAAGCACAGTGACCGGCTGTCGGTGAGCAGCCACCCGATGGTGCCCTCGCCCTGCCCGTAGCGCCGTGCACCTATCAACGTTGCAATTTTTACGATGTTGTATGTCATGATACTAAGGCTTATGTGTTTCTTCATTGTCTGTATGCGTCTACCCGCTGCTGGATGTTCTGCCGCAGCAGGTGGCGGTAGAGCCATATCTCGCGGGCGTGATAGTTGCCCTCACGTCCGATGAGTGGCAGTACATAGTCGGTGGCGGTGTAGCCACTGGCGATGAGTAGGTTAGACAGCGTGTCGAGCCTGACGGTGAGCGTGTCGCAAGTCTGCTGTGCCACAGGCAGCAAGGGCGTGGGCTCAGTGATGAGCAGTCCTGCCACGTCGTCGGTGCGCCAGCCGACAGGGTTGATGGCTATGGCACTGCGTGGAAAGAGTGTGCATGTGTCGCTGCGTACGGTATTGTAACTGATGGTGACACCCGTGTCGTCGGCTCTCTTGGCGGGTCTCACGCGCCGTCCGTCGACACGCTGCTGAGGTATGGACATGCCAATGAGGTAGGCCGCCACCATGCGGCTATAGGTTGCATCGTCCATTTCGCTGAGCAGCTGCAGCGCAATCATCGCCCCTTGGCTGTATCCCGCAAGGACGAAGGGCCGTCCCTGGTTCAGGTGCGTCAGAAAGTAGTTGAAGGCACGGCGCACGTCGTCAGTAGGTACGGCCATGCGTGCCGCGGCCAGGCTGTCGCTGACGAAGGACTGCAGCGAGCACTGGCGGTAGTAGGGCGACACGAAGTTCAGCGTGCCGCTGAGCAGCGTGTCTACACCCACCATCTCGCCCCTCATCGGCTGTCGCAGGCTGTCGGCGTATGTATCAGCATAGTGGCTGATGTGGCCGTTGGCCAGCGGGTAGTCGCCCGTCTCGGTGGAGATGATGTAGAAGATGTCGGCCTGTCCCTGACGGTCAGCTACATACCACTGTGTGCTGTCGGCATAGTCAGGAGCAGCGGGCAGGACGTCGGCAGTGGTTGCCACCCCTTTCCGCTCTGACCTGCAGGCCTGCAGGCACACCATCGCCATGATGGCTGAAAGGCAAAGAATGACTCGTTTCATGGCTTTTTCATTTTTGAGCATGCAAAGATAAGCATTTTTTATGTGATGAACAAACATTATTTTAGGAAGAAATAGTATGTAGTGTCAAAAAAAAATGTTAACTTTGCAGCCACAACGTGTTTGACCAAGAACAACAGCTAAATAAAAACCCTAAACCAATGAAAAGACTACTCTTCTCAGGCGCAGCCCTGCTGGCAGCATCGCTGCTGGCCACTGCGCAACGGCCGATGAATGCCCCGCGGGGCGGCAAGGCCATCAGTGACGAACTCATCGGCATCTTCTTTGAAGACATCAGCTCGGCGGCCGATGGCGGTCTCTATGCCGAATTGCTGCAGAACGGCAGCTTCGAGTACAGTCCTGTCGAGCGCGACGGCTGGGGGGCCGGCACGGCGTGGCGACAGGCGCGCCCTGGTCACTCCTTGGGCAACATGCAGGTGCGCATGGACCGTCCGCTGAATGACAACAACCCCACCTACATGCGTCTGCACGCCGAGCGTGTGCGCGAGTTCTACGACTATAAGGGCTGGCGCGGCTATGGCCTGCAGAACGACGGCTTCGACGGCATCAGCGTCAAGGCTGGTGCCGGCTACAACTTCTCCGTCTTCCTGCGCAATATCGGCCAGGCTAAACAGGTGCGTGTGGCACTGGTGCAACCCGGACACCGCGGACAGGAGCCCGTGCTGCTGGCCGAGACGATGCTCAATGTGAGTGACACGCAATGGAAGAAGTACGAGGCTGTGCTCACCCCCACGCAGGACTGCAAGAACGCCGTGCTGCAGGTGCTGATGCTCACCACCGGCGACATGGACATCGATGAGCTCTCGCTCATGCCCCAGGACACCTTCAAGGGCCACGGCCTGCGCAAGGACCTGGCACAGACACTGGCCGACCTGCAGCCTAAGTTCATGCGCTTCCCCGGCGGATGCGTAGTGCATGGCGGCGGTGACGGCTTCTGGAACACCTACCGCTGGAAGACCACCATCGGTCCCCGTGAGCAGCGTCGGCACCTGAAGAACACCTGGGGCTACCACCAGTCCATGGGCCTGGGCTACTATGAGTACTTCCAGTTCTGCGAGGACCTGGGCATGCAGCCCGTGCCCATTCTGCCTTGCGGCGTTAGCTGCCAGGGCACCAACGGCGGATGGGGCATGTGGCCCCAGCAGGCACAGGACGTGTGCCCGATGTCGGAGATTGACGAGTGGGCACAGGACGCCCTCGACCTCATTGAGTGGGCCAACGGCGACCCCGCCACCAGCAAGTGGGCGAAGATGCGTGCCGACCAGGGACACCCCAAGCCCTTCAACCTGAAGTATCTCGGTCTGGGCAACGAGGAGAAGATTACGCCGGAGTTCAACGAGCGTTTCAAGTATATTTATAATAAGGTACGCGAGAAGTACCCCGACATCATCATCGTGGGCACCGCCGGTCCTGGCTCGCACGCCGACAACCCCGACTTCCAGGCTGGCTGGAAGCTGGCTGAGGAGTTGCAGATGCCCATCCTCGACGAGCACTACTATGAGCAGCGCGACTACTTCCTCAGCAAGCGCCAGTATGACAGCTACCCGCGCGACCGCAAAACGAAGGTCTATCTGGGCGAGTATGCAGCCAAGGACAAGAAGCTCATCGATGCCCTGGCCGAGGGCCTCTATCTGCTCCATGTGGAGCGCAATGGCGATGTGGTCTGCATGACCAGCTACGCTCCGCTCTTCGCACGCAAGAACGCTACCAACTGGAATCCTGACCTCATCTACTTCGACAATGAGCGGCCCTTCCTCACCTGCAGCTACTACGTGCAGCAGATGTTCGGACAGTCCAGCGGACAGTACTACTATGGCGACTGCGTCACCTTCGAGGGCGATGCCCCCGGCGTGGAACAGCCCCAGGTAGACGTGCACTACGGACAGTCGGTGGTGCTCAACACCAAGACCCGCAAACTCTATGTGAAGCTGGTGAACGCCGGCGCCGAGGCTAAGACAGCCAACATCAACCTGAGCCGCTTCTCGCTCAAGAAGATGGCCACCAAGACCGTGCTCAGCGGCAAAGCCGACGACGAGAACAACTTCGACCGCCAGCCCATCGCACCGCAGAAGGAGCAGGTGAAGGCCAAGAAGAAGTTCACCGTCGACCTGCAGCCCTACACCATGATGATGCTTGAGTATCAGCTGTAGTCGTACTTTGTGCGTCTCAGCAAGAGCTGGACGTACAATCGTTTGCGCATCGCTGATAGGCGATTCCTGCCGCTGGTAACACCTGCCAGCGGCTTTTTTTGCTATCTTTGCCACGAACAAAAACCACAACAACGATGAAACGACTGCTATTTATCCTCTCATTGCTTATTTGTCATCTCACATTCAGCCCCACGGGGACGCGTGCGCAGGGCTGGCCCGCACACTATGGCGGCGTCATGCTGCAGGCTTTCTATTGGGACAGCTTCGACGACTCACAGTGGTCTGAGCTTTCCGCTCAGTCGGACCGCCTGCAGGGCACCTTCGACCTGGTGTGGCTGCCACAGAGCGGCTATTGCGGCGGCACCAGCATGGGCTACGACGACCTCTACTGGTTCAGCAACTACAACAGCTCTTTCGGCAACGAGCAGCAGCTGCGACAGCTCATCAGCACCTTCAGCGACAAGGGCATCAAGACCGTGGCCGACGTGGTCATCAACCACCGCAAGAACCTCAGTAACTGGGTGGACTTCCCCGCTGAGACCTACCGCGGAGTCACCTACCAGATGACCTCCACCGACATCGTGGCCAACGACGATGACGGCGCCACACGCAACTGGGCCACGCAGAACGGCTACAGCCTGAGTGAGAACAACGACACAGGCGAGGGGTGGGGCGGCATGCGCGACCTGGACCACAAGAGCCAGAACGTGCAGACCTGCGTCAAGGCATACCTACAGTTTCTTAGGAATGACCTGGGCTATGCCGGCTTCCGCTACGACATGGTGAAGGGCTATTCACCCGCCTTCACCGCACTCTATAACAGCGCTGCACAGCCAGAGTTCAGCGTCGGCGAGTGCTGGGACGGCACCACCACCATCCGCAACTGGATTGACGGCACTGCCCTCGACGGCACGCCCACCAGCGCCGCCTTCGACTTCCAGTTCCGCTACACTGTGCGCAACGCCATGAACAACACCAACTACAGCCGTCTGGCACAGCAGAACGACGGCAACTGGCCCTTGGTCAGCAGCAGCTACGAGGCTGGCCGCTACCGTCGCTGGGCCGTCACCTTCGTTGAGAACCACGACACCGAGCGGCGCAGCAACGCCACCCAGGACCCGCTTGTGAAGGACACCCTGGCCGCCAATGCCTACATGCTGGCCATGCCTGGCACGCCCTGCGTCTTCTTCAAGCACTGGCAGGCCTATCCTGCACAAATCAAGGCCATGGTGGCGGCTCGCAAGCTGGCTGGCATCAACAACGAGAGCAGCTATCGGAACGTCGTGAGCACCAGCGCCTGCTACGTCAACACTGTCGATGACAAGCTGACGGTGGCCGTGGGCAACGTGGCGGAGGCCGACAAGGCCCTCAACTCACGACAGTGGATAAAGGCTGTCGAGGGCTACCACTATGCCTACTACCTGCCTGCCTCGCTGAACACCGCTTACGCTGACCTGCCCTCAGGCACCTACGAGGGGGCACAGCAGGTGCGCCTCAGTGCCATCACCACCACCACGGGCAACATCATCGTCTACACCACCGACGGCTCCACGCCTACCATCAGCTCGACCAAGGCTGCCCAGGGCGGCACCGTCACCATACCCGTGGGTACTACCACGCTGACCGTGGGCCTGCTCAACGGCACCACCGTCAGCGCCGTCACCACGCGACAGTATGTGGTGAAGGAGCGTGAGGGCGACAAGCCTGCCGACATTCCGGCCTTCTGTACCGTGGCCGATGGCGAGGTGTGCGCCTTCTTTGAGGCACCCGCTACCTGGACCAGCACCATCCACTGCTGGGCGTGGACGAACACACCGTCAGACAACTTCACCTACAGCGAGAACCACAACTGGCCGGGCGTCAGCTGTACGCTTATAGGCACGCATGTCAACGGCAACAAGGTGTGGAAGTGGACCTGGGACGGCACTCGGCAGAACAACACGTCGGCCAAGCAGCCCGCCTTCATCATCTTCAACAACAACGGCGCGCCCCAGACGGACGACATGCCCTTCCAGAATGGTGGCTACTACACCAAGGATGGCTTGAGAGGCACCGTCACGCCAACCGCCATCAACACTGTCGCCACAGACGCGTCGCAACAGTCTAACGACTGCTACGACCTGCAGGGCCGTCGCCTCAGTGGACAGCCTGTGCGCAAGGGACTGTACATCCGTGGTGGTCGCATCTATTCATATTAAGAAACTGTTTGGGAAACTCTCACCAAACAGGACTTACCCTTTGAGGCGCGTCATGCCTTGCCTTGGATGGCTGTGCGTACGGCGAACCAGGCATGCATGACGGCCGTGGTGACGTAGCCATAGTGATGGGCCATGACGGCGAAGCGCTCCTTCAGCGATTCGCGGTGGTGACGTGTGGTGGCACCCTCTTCGGTGTAGTTCGCTACCACCATGCCGATGTCCTGCAAGGGCAGTGACAGGCGCTCGGCCTCCTTCATCACACGGATGCACCAGTCCACGTCCGATGAGTATTTGTACTTCAGGTCATAGGGTAGGTTCTTGGCAATGTCGGTCCGGGCGTAGAAGGCCTGGTGACAAACCATCATGCCATGCTTGAACGAGTGCCACGTCAGCTTCTTCGGTGGCTGTTTCTTTCGGGGGTAAAGAAACCGTCCTTCGTTGTCCACCACGTTGGTGTTGCCATAGAGCACGGCGGGTAGCGCGTCGCTGGGCAGCTCGTTCAGGTGGCAGCGGTGGGCCACCTGTTCCAGGGTGTCAGGTTGTGGGAAGCAGTCACCGGCATTCATGTAGACGATGTAGTCGCCTGAAGCCTGTGTCAACCCCTTGTTCATAGCGTCGTAGATGCCCTCGTCGGGTTCTGAGCGCACTACGACCTTGTGGCCGCAGGTGGAGGCGTCGCTCGCCGCCTTGTAGTGCTGTGCCATGGCGAGGGTGCCGTCGGTCGAAGCACCGTCGATGATGAGGTGCTCCACGTCCTCATGGGTCTGGTGCAGCACACTGTCGAGCGTGCGCTGCAGTACAGCCTCGGCATTATAGGTGATGGTAATGACCGTGAACTTAATCATCTGGTGATGCTGTTATAGATGTTGATGTATTGGTTGGCAATGGTACTCTCACCGTAGCGGCGCACCACGCTACGGCGCATCTCCTGCGGTGTCAGCCGGCTCTGCAGTGCCCACTGCAGACCATCGGCCAGGCTCTCGGCCGACAGTCTTCGTGCCAGGTAGCCCGTCACCTCGTGGCGGATGATGTCAGCCTGTCCGCTGCCGTCGAAGGAAACGGGTATGCTGCCGCAGGCCATGGCCTCGATGAGCGTCTGGCCGAAGGTCTCGTAGAAGGATGAGGAGACGGTGGCGTTGGCGGCTGAGTAGATTTCGGACAGACGGTAGGCATCGTCGACATAGCCCAGGTAGGTGTAGGGCACGGGAATGGTGCTGAGGATGTGCTCGTCGCGCACATTGCCGAAGAGCAGCAGGCGTATGTCGGTAGCCTGGTAGCGGCCTGGGACAGTGAGTAGTCGCAGTGCCTCGGTGAGGTAGCCGAAGCCCTTGATGGGGTCGTCGATGCGTGCGGCACCGAAGGCGATGACGTATGGCTCGTTGCACTGCAGTGCCGAGCGGGCGTCGATGCGGTCGATGATGGTGAACTGCTGCAGGGGCAGCACGTTGGGAACGACATGTACGGGGAAGGAGCCGGTGAGGGCGCTCATGCGTGCCTTCTCGGCCAGCCACTCACTGACGGCCACGAAGGTCAGCTGATGTGCCTCGGCCAGCACTGCCTTCTTGCGGCGGAAGACACGCGCCGACAGGTCATGGCGGCTGGGATGCCGCAGCAGTGGGCACTCGCAGCAGCCGTCCATATAGCGGGTGCACTCGTAGGCATGGTGGCAGATGGACGTCAGTGGCCACATGTCGTGCATTGTCCACACCACGGGCTTGCCCGACGTGAGGATGCGCTTCAGCCCCTTCAGCGAGAGCAGTCCCTGGTTGACCCAGTGCAGGTGGATGATGTCAGCTTCGCGGAACTCCGGCGTGCGGGTGATGTCGGTTCCGCTGTTGGCTATCGACACCTTGAACAGGTTCTCGCGGCTGAACAGGTTGTGTGCCCAGATGACGGCACGCTCCCAGACGAAGTGCCACTTGTTCATCAGACGGTTGCCACAGCTGCTGACAGCGATGTCGGTGCTCAGTTTGTCGCGCACCAGCATCCGCGCCTTCACACCGTTGTTGTTCAGGGCATCCATCAGACGGTTGGCAGCCACGGCGGCACCGCCCTGCTCTTCGAATGTGCTGACTATTAGTACTCGCATGGCCGAATCAACATGGTAGATTTGTTGCTATTTATTTTTTTATGTAGTCGTTGTACACCTTGATGGCGAAGACGATGAGGCTGCTGGTGGTGGTGACGAGGTTGGTGATGAACAGTGCCCAAAGGATGTCGGGCTTGTGCAGCAGTCCCTGCAGCATGAAGCAGAGTCCGCCGATGCCCATCATCAGGAAGGTGGGCAGTGCGATGCCATCGGTCTGGCGTGTGCGGATGGTGTGGATGGCCTGCGGCAAGTAGCCCAGAATCATCGTCACACTGGCCACCCAGCCGCACAGCTCGTAGAAGGTTGTCTGTTCCATAATGCTTTTTTTTAAATGTTATGCGTTCTTGATGATGCTGACGCTGCACGCGCCACCTATGAGGAGTGCTGCGCAGACGAAGAGCATGTTGGGCTGCGACCCCACCAGCGGCACGATGACGATGTTGAGCAGTCCGGCCACAATCTGCGGCAGGCAGATGGCACAGTTGAACAGCCCTAAGTAGGTGCCCATGTGCGGGCGGCCCTCCAAGGCATTGGTCACCAGCGTGAAGGGTAGGGCGAGCATGGCCGCCCACGTGCAGCCGGTCAGGGCATAGGGTAGGAACATGAGCCACTGGTCGTGGACGAAGGGCACCATGACGAAGCCAACGGCGCCAATGGCGAGGCTCAGCGCATAGGTCCCCTTCAGTCCCAGGCGGTGCTCAATGGCAGGCAGCAGCGAGGCCCACAGCACGCTGGTGACAGCCTGCACGGCAAGGACGATGCCAACCCAGTCGGAGGCCGTCTGGAAATCAGCGGAGTGCCCGTCGGTGGTGTTCCACACGTTGTCGGCCACGGCACCGGTGGAGTGAATCCACATGAACTGGAAGGCGGCCCAGCAGAAGAACTGCACCAGCGCCACGCGCCAGTAATTGGAAGGCGCCTGGCGCAGCAGCCTCACGATGTTCACCTTCTCCTTCTGCTGCTCCTCGGTGGTGCCGTGATAGGCGGCATATTCTTTCGGCGGCATCTCCTTCACCTTCAGCGATGTATAGACGACGCAGGCGATGAGGATGGCGGCACCGACGTAGAACGCCATCTTCAGCGACATGGGCACACCCTCGCTGGCATCCTTGCTGAAGCCTATCCATGCCATGACGAAAGGCAGGGCGAAGCCCACCACCTGGCCGCTGTTGCACAGGAAGCTCTGCAGGGCATAGGCCAGTCCCTTCTGTTTCTCGTTTACCATGTCGCCCACCATCATCTTGAAGGGCTGCATGGCCATGTTCAGGCTGGTGTCGAGCAGCATCAGCAGCAGTGCTCCCAAGAGCAGTGCCACCCACAGCACGTCGCTCAGCCGTCCGGCGTTGGGCAGCAGCGTCATGACCAGCACGGCCATGAAGGCTCCGGCAATGAGGTAGGGGATGCGTCGGCCCAGTCGCGTCCACGTCTTGTCGCTGGCCACGCCGACGATGGGCTGCACAATCATGCCCATGAGGGGTGGAAGAATCCAGAAGAAGCCGAGGCTCGTGGGGTCGGCACCCATGGTCTGGAAGATACGCGACACGTTGCCGCTCTGCAGTGCAAAGGCTATCTGCACGCCAAAGAATCCGAAGCTCAGGTTCCAGAGCTTCCAAAAAGATAAGTCAGGTTTCTGTTTCATATACGTTTTTTTGTTTGTCATGGTTTTACACGGTTTGTCTCGTGTCCAATCGTGGCTCGTGTACCACCGCGTCTCACCGCGTAGTGCCGCGCAGGATGAGCCTGGTGCGCACGATGCGTTTCTCTACGTGTCCCTGTGGCAGGCTTCCCTCGACCAGGCCGATGAGGATGTTGGCGGCCTCCTCGCCCACACGTATGCCCCGCTGCTCGACGGTGGTGAGCATCGGGTCGCAGCTCACGGCCCGCTCGCCGTTGGTGAAGCCGCAGATGCTGATGTCCTCAGGCACCCGCAGCCCCATGCGCTTGACGGTGTAGAGGATGCCGATGGCCGTCTCGTCGTTGACGGCGAAGAACGCGTCGGGATAGCTGTCGCCGTCGAAGAAGTCGGGGGTGATGAGTTCCGCGTCCTGACGGTTGTCGCACTGCCGCGTGAGGTGCTCGTCGTAGGGCAGGCCATGCCTGAGCAGCGCGTCCTTGTAGCCGTTGAAGCGGTTCTTTGAAATCTCCAGGTTCATCTGCGAGCCATAGAAGACGATGCGGCGGCAGCCCGTGTCGATGAGATGGCTGACGGCATTGAAGGCCCCCATGTAGTCGTCGACGACGACGCGGCTGGCGTTGACACCCGTGCAGATGCGGTCGTAGAACACCAGGGGCACGCCGGCGTCCATTAGTCGCTGGAAGTGCTCGTAGCGCTGCGTGTCCTTGGCTTGCGAGACGATGATGCCGCACACCTTGTTCTCATAGAACGACTGGCAGAGGCGCACCTCGCGCTCGTACTGCTCGCCGCTCTGTGCCACCATGATGCGGTAGCCATGCTGCTCGGCCTCCTCCTCGATGCCCTTGAGGATGGTACTGAAATAGTAGTGCACCAGCTCGGGCACGATGACACCGATGACCTTCATCGGCTTCACCCTGGAGTGGCGCAGGCTCTCGGCCAGCACGTTTGGCGTGAAATGGTGCTCGCGCGCATACTGCTGTATGCGCTGGCGCTGTGCCTCGCTGATGCGTGTCGAACCGGCCAGCGCTCTCGACACCGTAGCTACCGAGATGCCCAGCTCGCGGGCTATGTCCTTCATTGTCATCATTGCTTGTCCGGTTTCCTTTTTCCATGCAAAGATAGTGCAAACTTTTCACTTACGCGCGAAACCTTAATAATAAATAGTCAGGAAATCGTGCAAACGTTTACGCGTCGCGTCTGCGAAAAAATATACAAAAAAATGTCACGGCGCTGCAAAAAAAACTTAACTTTGCACACAGATTACCTAAATAAGCGACTAACGATAACACTTATCAATATTAACTAACCAAAAATGTAATGATGAAGCAGGTAAACATTCAATTACCGTTAAGGATGATGACCCTCTTGCTGGGGCTCTTTCTTACGGTAGGGGCCTTTGCGCAGCAGATGACTGTGAAAGGCCATGTGAAAGACGCCGCCGGTGAACCCATCATTGGAGCTACCATCCGTGTTGCTGGTAGCCAGGATGGTGTGGCCAGCGACTTCGATGGAAACTTCACAATCAAGGCCAATGCCGGACAGATGCTCAACGTGTCCTACATCGGCTACCAGACAGCCAGCGTGGCTGCTGCCCCCAACGTCGAAGTGACGCTGCATGAGGACTCGCAGACGCTGCAGGATGTGGTGGTCATCGGCTATGGCCGTGTGAAGAAGAACGACTTGACAGGCTCAGTGACGGCCATTAAGCCCGACGAGCTGTCGAAGGGTATCACGAACAACGCACAGGACATGCTGGTGGGTAAGGTAGCCGGCGTCGACGTCATCACCGGTGGCGGCACGCCTGGTGGTGGTGCCCAGATCCGCATCCGTGGCGGTGCATCGCTCAACGCCAACAACGACCCTCTCGTCATCATCGACGGTCTGGCCGTGGAGAGTAACACCAGCAACACCGCCAAGGGCATGAGCAACATCCTGGCCATGGTGAACCCCAACGACATCGAGACCTTCACCGTGCTGAAGGACGCATCGGCCACCGCCATCTACGGTAGCCGCGCTTCTAACGGCGTCATCATCATCACCACGAAGAAGGGCCGCAAGGGCAGCACCACGCCGCAGGTGACCTACAATGGCGACTTCACCCTGTCGACCATCGCCAAGAAGTACAGCACGCTGAACGCCGCTGAGTACAAGGCCCTGGTGGCCCAGTTCCCCGACGGCCTCAATGCCGCTAACCTGGGCACGGACGACACCGACTGGCAGGACCAGATCTTCCGCACCGCCATCTCCACGACCCACAACCTCTCGGTGTCGGGTGCAGTGGCAGGCATCCCCTATCGCGTCAGCGGTGGACTGAGCCAGCAGAACGGTATCGTGAAGACCTCGAGCATGGACCGCTACAATGTGGGTGTCAACCTGGCTCCGAGCTTCTTCGACGACCATCTCAACCTGAACATCTCGGCTAAGTTCATGCACGAGCAGGACCGCTATGCCAATGCCGGCGGAGCCATTGGCGCTGCCATCGACATCGACCCCACGCGTCCGGTCTATCTGTCGAAGACCGATGCTAACTACAATGCTTTCGGTGGTTTCTACCAGCCTTTCATCAACGCTACCTTTGCCGACCCCTACTGGACGGTGACCAACAACCCCAACGCCCCGCAGAACCCGCTGGCCCTGCTGATGAACCAGAACGACCGCGCACAGGCCAACGACTTCAACGGCAATGTGGAGCTGGACTATAAGATTCACGGTTTCGAGGACCTGCACATCCATGCCAACTACGGCGGACAGTACACTGCCTCGAAGGAGCGCAACACCATCCTGCCCACTTCTTACGGCAACAACTACTACGGATGGGACGGCGTGGAGCGCTACTACAAGTACAGCATCACCACCAACATCTATGCACAGTATGTGAAGGAGCTGGAGGCACACCTCTTCGACATCATGGCCGGTGCTGAGGAGAGCCACTTCCACCGCAACGGATGGAGCGCAGGCCAGGGTACCGACCCCTATACCGGCGCTGCCTACAACCCCAGCACGCGTGACGAGACCGGATGGGCCACCCACTATTCGCTGGTGAGCTACTTCGGACGTCTGAACTACACGCTGCTCGACCGCTACATGATTACCGCCACGATGCGTGCCGATGCCTCGTCGCGCTTCCCCGACGGCAACCGCTGGGGCTACTTCCCCTCAGCCGCCCTGGCATGGAAAATCAGCGAGGAGCCATTCATGAAGAACCTCAACTGGTGGAACGAGCTGAAGCTGCGTCTCAGCTGGGGTCAGACCGGTCAGCAGGACATCGGCCTGGACTTCGGCTATGCACCCCTCTATGTGGTCAGCAACTCCTACGCCATGTACCCCTTCGGTAATACCTATTATAACACGCTGCGTCCGGGTGCCTACAACAAGGACCTGAAGTGGGAGACCACCACGACCTATAACGCCGGTCTCGACTTCGGATGGCTGAACAACCGCATCACCGCCAGTGCCGATGTGTACTACCGCAAGACTACCGACCTGATTAACGACGTCACCATCCCCGTGGGTACCAACTTCGCCTCGGTGGTGAAGCAGAACATCGGTGACCTGGAGAACTACGGTGTGGAGTTCTCTCTGAACGCCAAGCCCATCGTCACCAAGGACTTCACCTGGGACCTGAGCTACAACGTGTCGTGGAACCACAACGAGATTACCTCTCTCACCGCCGGTGCCGACGACAGCTACTACATCAAGACCGGCAGCACCGTGTCGCGCGGTAACAGCACGCTGGTGCAGGCCCACAAGGTGGGCGAGGCCGTCAATGCCTTCTGGGTCTACCAGCAGGTGTACGACGAGAACGGCAAGCCCATCGAGGGCATGTACGTCGACCGTGACGGCAACGGCGAGATTAACGACGGCGACCGCTACTTCTACAAGAAGCCCGCTGCCGATGTCATCATGGGTCTCACCACCAAGTTCGTCTACAAGAACTGGGACCTCAGTGCCGCCTTCCATGCCGCACTCGGCAACTATGTCTACTACGACCACCTGTCGAACATGGCCAGCATCAGCGCTCCCGGTCTCTACTCCAACTCGGCCTTCCACAACACCTTCGACGAGGCCGTCAGCCTGGGCTTCACCGGTCAGGGCACACAGTACTGGCTGTCTGACTACTTCGTGCGCAACGCTTCCTACCTGAAGTGCTCGAACATCACCCTGGGCTACAGCTTCCCCGCCTGGCTGCAGGACGAGCACCTGGGTGGCCGTGTGTTCTGCACCGTGCAGAACCCCTTCTTCATCACCAAGTACAAGGGTCTCGACCCCGAGGTGGCCAGTGGTGTTGACCGCAACCCCTATCCGCGTCCTCTCAGTGTGCAGGTGGGTGTCAATCTGAACTTCTAAGCTATTGAACAACGAACATTGAAAATTGAAGATAATTATGAGACATATATTTGCTAAGACAGCGTTTGCAGGTCTGCTGCTGGTGGGCACCACCGCCTGCACCAACGACCTGAACATCTCATCTATCGACCCGCAGTCGACGCCCACCTACGACGACATGGGGCTGCTGGCCAAGGTCTATGGCACGCTCGGCATGACCGGACAGGTGGGACCTGCCGGCAAGGGCGACATCAGCAGTGACGAGGGTGAGTCAGGATTCTACCGCACGACGTTCAATCTGGAAGAGCTGCCCACCGACGAGCTGAACTGGGCATGGCAGACCGACGATGACATTCCGCAGATAACGGGCATCTACTGGAACCGCAACAGCGTACGCTGCCAGTGGGCCTACCAGCGTCTGGGCTTCAACGTGCTCAACTGCAACTTCTATCTGCAGGAGACGGCTGACAAGGCCGCCGATGCCAACTACAAGTACTACCGTGCTGAGGTGCGCTTCCTGCGTGCACTCTACTACTGGTACTTCCTCGACCTGTTCAACAAGGCTCCGTTCAAGGACGAGAACAACTCCATGACCGACCTGCCCGTTGAGAAGGGTGGCGTCGAGCTCTACAACTGGATTGACAGCGAGCTGACCGCCCTGGAGAGCGAGCTCGCCCCCATCGGACAGTTCAATGGCGGCGACAACTACGGTCGTGTAGACCAGGGTGCCGCGCTGATGCTGCACGCCCGTCTCTGCCTCAATGCCGAGGTCTACACCGGTGGTGCCGTGAAGGCCTACGACAAGGCCATCAACTACTGCAACCAGCTCATCAGCGGTCCCTACGCCCTGAGCAGCACGCCCAAGACCAACCCCAGCAACGGGCTGACCTACAGCGGCTACGCACAGCTGTTCATGGCTGACAACGACATCAACGCCAATGCCATGAAGGAAATCATCCTGCCCATCCGTCAGGACGGCAAGAAGACCCCCAACTACTCCACGGCCAACTATCTGGTCAGCTCCATGCGCATAGCAGGCATGCCCTATGCCGGCACCACTAACGGCTGGAGCTGTAACTACGCCCGCCCGAACCTCATCTACAAGTTCTTTGCTGACGGCAACATCCCTCGTGTGACCAGTCAGGACGACATCGACGCCTACAAGTGGGCCAACAAGATTACTGCCAAGAACAAGAAGGGCGAGGAAGAGCTGCGTGCCTTCACCGAGGCTGAGTGCATTGCCGCTGACAAGGCGCTGCATGGCTCGACTGAGGAAATCCTGGCCGCCGCAGCCGACGACCGTGCACTGTTCTATGCCGGTTGTGGTGGTGGCATCCGCAAGGTCTCTACCGACAAGCTCAACAACTTCCTCGACGGCATCTCGGTGGTGAAGTGGCAGAACATCCGTTCTGATGGCGGCGCTGTCAGCGACGACGAGTTCCCCGACACCGACGTGCCCCTGATGCGTCTGGCTGAGGCCTACCTCACCCGCGCCGAGGCTAAGTGGCGCACAGGCGACGGCACGGCCATTGCCGATGTCAACACCCTGCGTCTGCGTGCCAACGCAGCACCCCTGACGCAGCTCACCGAGCAGGACCTCATCGACGAGTGGTGCCGTGAGTTCTATGCTGAGGGTCGCCGCCGCATCGACCTCAACCGCTTCAACATGTTCGTAGGCAAGAACTACATCTGGGCATGGAAGGGCGGCGTGGCCAACGGACAGACGGTCGACAGCCACTTCCGCATCTATCCCATCCCCCAGGATGACATCAACAACAACAAGAACATGACGCAGAATCCCGGCTATGCCGAGTAACTGGTCAGATGTCTAAACGACTAAAGGTCTAAACAATCAAACAATTAAACGACCCATTCACTATGAACAAGATGATATTCAAAGCCGGACGACTCTTCGCCGTCGCTGCCCTGGCAGCCCTCACGCTGACAGCCTGCGAGAAGGACGATGACAGCAATCCGACGCTTCATAAGAACACCACGGGCTTTACGGTGAACACACCGGCCAACGCCCAGAACAACACCTACGACCTGCTGTCGGCATCGCGTGCCGGAGGCAGTCTCACCATCACCTGCTCGCAGCCTGACTACCAGGGCGTGCCCTACGTGGTGAACTACTTCACGCAGGTGGCCATCGACCCCTCGTTTGCCGACTACTACGAGCTGGAGTCGCCCTCTAACAAGGCTTCCATCAAGCTCGACGCCGGTGAGCTGAACGATGCTGTCATCAGCCTCTTCCTCAACGCACATCCTGACGATGTGTTCCCCAACACGCCCATGCCGCTCTATGTGCGGGTGAAGGCGCAGCTGGTGAACGTTGCCAACACCGTGCTCGACGAGGTCATGTCGAGCAACTACATCACACTGCCCAGTGTACTCGCCACTGAGGCACCGAAGACCATCGAGCTGCCCACCAAGCTCTTCATCGTGGGCAACACCGTGGGCAACGGCGACAGCCGCGGCTACTGGAGCTACTGGAAGCCCATGGCTGGCATCTACGGCACGCCCGGCGAGTTCTTCACCATGGTTTATGCCCCTGCCGACGGCGGTCAGTTCAAGTGGGGCGAGGCCGAGGGCGACTGGCGCGGCTACGACGCCGTGACGACCTTCAACGACCAGGCCAACGCCAACCTCTCCGCAGCCGACGATGGCAACATCGTGGTGGGCAACCCCGGATGGTATGTCATCCATGTGGTGGCCGAGGTGGGTGCCAATGCCGTGAAGTACACCTTCAACATCCATCCCGCCGCTGCCTACGTCATCGGCGCCGGTGCCGGTGGTGACTGGACCGACAGTAACGCCGACTGGAAGATGGAACCCGACGCCAACGGCATCTGGACATCGCCTGCCTTCACCGCAGGTGGCGAGATGCGCGCCTACATCAAGGTGCCAGGCTACGACTGGTGGAAGACCGAGTTCACACTCTACAAGGGCAGCGAGCTTTACTTCCGCGACTTCGACATCCCCAACAACTGGGCTGAGAACGCCGCAGACAAGGGCAACAAGGCTGACCCCGAGAACTACAGCGTGACGGTCAGTGCCGGCAATAAGCTCTATGTCAACTTCAACGACAACACCGGTGAAGTGAAGTGAGCCACGGTTTTTATACGGTTTTAAATTAACATAATTGAAGAAAACCATTATGAAAAAGATATTTCATTTTAGCTTAGCAGCCATGGCGGGCCTCGTGCTCGCTGGCTGCACCGGCGACTACGATGACTGGGCACAGCCGCAGACCTACGCCCAGGAAGACCCCGCCGCTGCCTACGGTGTCAGCGCACAGGGCTCAGGAACCATCACCATGCCTGCCGCCGACGAGCAGGTGAGCGTCATCACCTTTGCCTCGACCAACGACAATGTGAAGGGCTACAACGTGCGCAAGCTGACCATCAATGGCAGTGAGTTCAGTGCCACCGTCGAGGGCAACAACGTCATGGTGTCGGCCGATGCGCTCGAGGATTCGCTCTATGCCTCCTCGGGCTCACGTGCACAGCGCACCTACGACCTTGACATGCACATCACCTATGGTGCCATCCTGGCCAACGGCGACGCCATCGCTGGCGAGAGCAACGGCACTGCACAGTTCACCACGCGCCCCACACCGGCCATCGATGCCAAGGGCTACTACCTGCTGGGCAACTTCCAGGAGAACGGCGCTGGATGGGATCTCTCGGCTCCCGTCTGGATGACCAGCGAGGGCAACGGCATCTACACCGCAGTGGTCAACACCACTGCTGACGGCGACAACTGGTTCAAGTTCTACGAAGGCTCGCACTACAGCGCCGACAACTGGGACGAGGTGAACCAGGGCGAGATGGGCTGTCGCGAGAACGGCAGCGCCGCCACGCAGGACTTCATCATCTGGAAGGGTGACAAGTACGCCGTGCAGACGCCTGTCATCAATGGCATGGGCATGTTCAAGGTCACGCTCGACATGAATAACATGACCTATACCGTAGTGCGCCAGGAGTACAAGCTCTACATCATCGGCGGTCCCAACGACTGGGCTACCTCGGCCACCGAGCGCATGCTGCAGTTCAGCCAGCCCGACCCAGAGGTGCCTTACTACACCATCAACTTCCGTGCTGCCGCTGAGGGCGACACATGGTTTGCCATCGGCGACGACCAGTCCTGTGACGCCATCGCAGCCGGCGACTGGACGAAGCTCTTCGGCACCACGGCCGGCAACGGCAACAGCGGCGAGAGCGGCACCTTCACGCGCCGCAGCAACCTCAGCGACGATGGCTCATTCTGCGTCAAGCAGGGTGCCAAGCTCATCAAGGTGGAGGTCGACCTGCGCGGCTATACCTACAAGGTGTCGACGCTCGACATTGCCGACGACTACTACCTCATCGGCGCACCCGGCGAGTGGAACGCTGAGTCGGCCATGACCATGCACTTCCAGCATAGCGACAAGAGCGTCTTCGACGATCCCGTCTTCTACTATGTCATGGAGGGCACCGGCAGCGACATGTGGTTTGCCTTCGGCGACAAGGATGCCATCGATGCCGTGGCCGCCGGCACCTGGAACCAGCTCTTCGGCACACGCGGAGCCAGCGAGGACCTCAGCGGCAGCTTCGACCGCCGCTTCAACCTCGACGGCGACCACTCCTTCCATGTTGACGGACTGGCCAAGTACTACCGCTTCGAGGTGAACATGATGGACTACACCTACACCATCACGCCCCTCGACTACAACCAGTATGTTTACTTCATTGGTGCCACCGACGGGTGGGCTAATGCCGAGCAGAAGCTGGAGTCGCCCAACTGCGACGGACGCTACACTGGCTTTGTCTACTGCGCCGACCCCAACGGATGGGGCAACCAGTTCAAGTTCCAGCGCGTGGCAGGCTCGTGGGACAACGAGATTAACAGTGCCACCTTCACCGGCGGCATCACCGGCGACTTCGGCCTCGCTGACGGCAGCACGAACATTGCCGCAACGGCTGGCGAGGGTGTCTACTATGTCACACTCGACCTCAACAACAGCACACTCAACGCCGTGCGCATCACGAACATGAACCTCGTGGGTGGCTTCAACGGCTGGAACCAGGCCGACGACGCACAGCGCATGACGTGGAACGCCACCGACTATTGCTTCGAGATTAGCAATGCCGGTGTCACCGCTGACGGGTGGAAGTTCGCAGCCAACAACGACTGGGCCATCAACCTCGGTGGCGACCTCACCGCGCTCACCCAGGACGGTGCCAACATCAGCGCCGTGGGCAAGACCATCCGTCTCTATCCCACACGCCGCACCTCAGGCAGCATCTACGCTACCGTGCAGTAAGGCTGGCTCTAACTACTCTATAGAAGAAGCCGCCCGGCATCAACCGGGCGGCTTCTTGTTGTTCTTGCCAGCGCCAGCCAGGGGCCGAGTGCACGCGTATGACGAGATGCAAGAAGTAGTCTTGCAGCACTTCAGCCCGCCTTTTCGCACTTTTAACGCACAAACTGCTCGTAATTCACAAATATTTTTGTACCTTTGCAGCTGAATATTCAACTACATAACGTTATGATGCAATTAGTAAGTATCAACGGCACGGTACTTCTCGAACGCGAAAAGTCCTGTGCTACAAGGAGCAAGAACTCGACACTCCACGTCCGTCGTATGTCAAAGGGCCTGAAGAAGACCGTCACTCCACGGCTGATGAGCCGCGAGGAGTTCTTCGCTAAAGTCATTAAATCTACCGACGATGCCAACGTATAAGAAGGAATACCCTACATTGGTGGAGGACATCATGACCGACTGCGACATCTATTCTGCCGACGGTCATAAGTTCCACACCGAACGTGCACTTTGGGACACGGGAGCCGACACCACCATCATATCCTCGCGCATAGTTACGGAACTGGCACTTCAGCCCTATAAGGCAGGAGGCATCAGCGGCATTGGCGGTGCAACTGGCTCGAATGTCTATCTTGTTCACGTGCTTACTCCTACTGGCGATTTTGTTGCCAATGTTGAAGTCATGGAAAACGACTTTGAGGACATCGATGTTCTTATTGGAATGGATGTCATCGTATTTGGCGACTTCCTCATCACCAACAAGGACGGCAAGACCACCTTCCAGTTTCGCACACCCAGCGAGGGCGGCGTGGAACTTTAAAACGCAGAAACTCAATACACATTTTAGCTTATGCCACGCAGAGAGTTAAATAATGCAAACGCAGTGAAAAGAATGACCGATTTCCTTGGCCATTCCAATAATTTTGCTACTCTCTCTCTCTCTCTCTCTCTCTCTCAGGTACTTAACAGCCAGTCCACCTTTATTAAAATTCACGCTCGCGCGTGTGAATATACGGCTTTCCATGCTTTCTGCCATGGGAAGCCTCATTGTTTTTTGTCTATTTCTAATCCAATTATTATTATGCTGAAGAAAACAACTTCTATCCTCATGCTGCTGGCGATGCTGGCCGCATGGGTGCAGACAGCGTTTGCCCAAACCGACAGCCGCGACTACGAGCGTGGCTGGTACGCAGGACTCAGCGGCGGCACTTCCTTCGGTCAGGCCACCTTCCGCAGCATCACCGAGAGCAAGACCAACGTCGGTGCTCAGTTCGGCGTCTTCGGCGGCTATCAGTTGAGCCGCTTGTTATCCGTAGAAGCCCTCGCCACGATGGGCTGGCAAAAGCAGACGTCGCTCGACTGCGATCCCTACTGGCTCTCCACCGACGGCGAGCGCACCTTCGCCCCCGTCCTCGACAGGCAGGGCCACTACTACCGCAACCTCGAAGCCAAGACCCAGTGGATGCGATTCGGCCTGCAGGCTAACTTCGACGTGCTGTCGCTTATCACCAAACCGACATGCAAGTGGTCTGTCACGCTGTCGCCGCAACTATCTGCCGTCACTACGCGCACCAAGCATCTCGCCGCGGGCCGCTCGGCCGAAGGACGCTTGCAAGGCAAGAACGAACAGGAGTTTGACCGCCAGTGGCACCTCGGCCTGGGCGGTCAGGCTGCCGTGGGCTATCGTGTGGCCAAGAACATCGGTCTGCAACTCTATGGCGGTATCACTTGTCTGACGGGCTCGCGCTTCGACAACATCCCTGAGCACTGCCACAAGAGCAACCTCATCTACGAGGCCGGTCTGAAACTATCCTATCATTTCACTAACACCAAGTAATCGATGAAGACAAATATCGCAAGAAAGATTACTGCGTTCGTCAAAGGTAATCAAACATCCCTCCCTTGGGGAGGGCTTGGGTGGGCTTTCTGCTTGATGCTGCTCACCGCCTGCTATCACGACCAGCACGAAGAAATGCCAAGCGAGTACGGCAATCAGCCCGTGGGCTACCTCACGGCGCAACTCGTCTGGGACGACCCCGCCGATGCCAACTCCGCCATCGATGACATCCGCTTCACCGTCAGCGGTACTAACGGCACCACCGTCGCCCATAACTTCACCGATACTGAATCCGCTGCCGACTGGCTGCAGCAGTTGCCCGTAGGCGACTACGACGTGCTGGTGACCGTCGATATGGACGAGGCCCACGGCTACCTGCTTGAGAACGCCGACCCCCGCAGTATGACCCGCGCCGACGAAGCGTTCCACACCGCCCTGCCCGACACCCGCGTGTCGCTCAGCGACCCCTCGTCGTCGCCCCGCCAGTCGTGGTATGCCGTGACGCACGCCACGGTCAGGGAGGACGAGATCACCGTGGCCGAGTTCCGTCTGCAGCGCCTGCTCAGCGAACTCTCCGTCATCGTGAGCAATGTGCCGACGGGTGCCACCATCACGGCCTCGGTGGAGCGCGTGGCCAGCGACGTGCTGCTGACCCATCGCGACGGACAGGGCCGCTACGGCGTGGCCGACCGCGAGGATTTCCTCACCGTCAGCCTCGGCGCACTCGCTGCCAGTTCCGTATCCGACGGTAGTACCGTCGGGACCACCCGCACGCTGATGCCCACCGCCGGCGACCAGCCGCGCTGCTACCTCACGCTCAACGTCACCACCCCCGACGGAACGTCCCTCACCTATCTGGCCAACGCGCCCCGCATGGAGTGCGGCAAGACCTACGTCGTGGAGCTCGACTACACGAAGCTGCGCCCCTACATGCTGCTCTCGGCCTTCACCATCAACGACTGGACGGAGGGCTGGACCATCAGCGGCGAGATTATCAATCCCGATGAGTAAAGATACAGACCCCACCCCCAGCCCCTCCCCTTGATGGGAGGGGAGCGGCTACCGCCTTGTCCGCCGCAGGGACTCCGCGAGGCACTCCCCTCCCTTGTAGGCAATTGCGAGGAGGGAGCAATTGGGGAGCGAAGCGACGGTGGGGCGAAGCCGGGGCAGGGGTGGGGTCAGTAATATATATCATACCAATTTTTTTAATTCACTCTATTTATTAACATTTTAAACAAAAGTCAAGATGAAAGCACTAAGATTCATCCCCCTGGCTGCCCTCGGCCTGCTGGCCGCAGCGTGCAGCAACGACGAGTCGGCTCCCGCACAGCAGGAAGCCAAGTACATCACCATCGAGGCGAGCATCGGCAACATGACCCGCGCCACCACGACGGGCAACGCCTCCGTGTTCGACGCCGGTGACGGCGTGACCCTCTATGCCTGGACGGGTTCGGCTACGGCCGTTCCCGCCGACCGCGTGGTCAACGGCGTAGTGAACACCCTCGGCACCGACGGCAAGTGGACGCCTGCCACCCAGATGCTCTGGGCCGACATGGTGACGCCTCACTACTTCTTGGGGCTCTACCCGGCACGCACGGTGAGCGACTTCACCGCCGACCCCTACACGCTCGACCCGGCCGACTATGAGGCCAGCGACCTGCTCGTGGCACGCCAGCTCAGCGGACTCATCGCCACGCAGAACCCCGTCTCGCTGACATTCGACCACGCCATGGCGAAGCTCTACGTCAACATGAACTTCCGCAACCAGTGGAGTGAGACGCCCGCCATCGCCTCGTGCGTAGCCACCGCTGCCTCGACGGCCACCATCGACTACCTGGCGCAGACCGTCACCGCCGGCACGCAGGCCAGCGTCTCGCTGCCTGCCGTCGCCGCCCAGACGGGCTATGCCGCCACCTACAGCAGCATCATGGTGCCACAGACGGGCTTCCGCACCGTCGTCATCACCATCGACGGACAGCCCTTCACCTACACCCACGACGCTGACATCCCCCTCGAGGCCGGCAAGTACACCACGCTCAACCTCATCGTGGGCCGCAACAAGATTGAACTCGGCGAGGTGAGCATCAACGACTGGACTGAAGGCACCACCATCAGCGGCGGACAGGCCATGTAGGCCTCCCCAAGCCCCTCCAAAGGAGGGGATGTTGGAATGCTAAAAAACGTAGGAAAATCCGCGAATGATGCCGCCTCCTCATGTAATCAAACACCCCCTCCTTCGGAGGGGCTTGGGGAGGCTTTCGCAATCGTTTTATTGTATTTTTTATTTTAAATTTATAGTAATTATGAGATTCAAAAACATTTTCTTCGCAGCCGCAGCAGCCATGGCGCTGACGGCATGCTCCAGCGACGACGAGCAGAGCTTCGTCTCGCAGTTCCCCGAGGACGGCGTGATGCGCTTCACCACCAACCTCGTTGACCCCACCATCGCCACCACCCGCGCCAGCATCACTGGCAGCGACGTGAACCAGAACGGTCAGCAGTTCCAGGTGAAGATTGTCAACCCCACATCGGCCACCTACAGCTACTTCAATACCGTACAGTACGACGGCTCGGAGTGGACGCCCTTGAACCGTATGCTCTGGCAGAACGACCAGCAGAGCATCACCGTGACCGCCGCTTACAAGCAGGGCAAGACATTCAGCGACTATGACTTCATCGTCGGTGCCAACCTCACCGTGGCTGCCGACCAGAGCACCGAGGCCAAGCTGAAGCAGGAGGACCTGCTGACCATGCCGACTAAGACCATCGCCAACCCCTCGCAGGAGCAGACGCTGATGCAGAACGGCAAGCTGGTCATCAACTTCTACCACGCCCT
>CAMVKN010000028.1 GCA_947168045.1 uncultured Prevotellaceae bacterium | reverse complement strand
TCTGCGGTTACGAGTATGTACACTTAGGCAAGATGATGGAGGCCATCAAGGGCGGCATGGACGCCAACGAGGCTGTGAAGAAGTTCACCGGCAGCTATGGCCGCACCACCGCCGAGCAGGGAATCGTTAAGGCTATTGACCCACGCAAAGAGTAAAGGAGGAAACAAGATATGATTAGAAAAGTATCATTCGAAAGCTATGAGCGTCGCATCAACCAGGTGCTGGCCGCTCTGAAAGAGAACGGAATCAATAGCATTGAAGAGGCTAACGAGATTTGCGAGAAGGCTGGCGTCGATCCCTACCTGATGTGCGAGGAGACACAGCGCATCTGCTTCGAGAACGCCAAGTGGGCCTATGTGTGTGGTGCTGCCATCGCCATCAAGCGTGGCGTGAAGAACGCAGCCGAGGCTGCCGAGGCCATCGGCATCGGTCTGCAGTCGTTCTGCATCCCCGGTAGCGTGGCCGACGACCGAAAGGTGGGTCTGGGCCATGGCAACCTGGCCGCACGTCTGCTGCGCGAGGAGACTGAGTGCTTCGCCTTCCTGGCTGGTCACGAGAGCTTCGCCGCTGCTGAGGGTGCCATCAAGATTGCCGAAAAGGCAAACAAGGTGCGCAAGAAGCCCCTCCGCGTCATCCTCAACGGCCTGGGCAAGGACGCTGCCATGATCATCAGTCGCATCAATGGCTTCACCTACGTGCAGACACAGTTCGACTACTACACCGGCGAGGTGAAGGTGGTGAAGGAAGTGCCCTACAGCGACGGTCCCCGTGCCAAGGTGAAGTGCTACGGTGCCGACGACGTGCGCGAAGGCGTGGCCATCCTGTGGAAGGAGAATGTCGACGTCAGCATCACCGGCAACTCGACCAACCCCACCCGTTTCCAGCACCCCGTGGCTGGCACCTACAAGAAGGAGCGTGTGCTGGCTGGCAAGCCCTACTTCTCAGTGGCATCAGGTGGTGGCACGGGCCGTACCCTGCACCCCGACAACATGGCAGCTGGTCCCGCCAGCTATGGCATGACCGACACGCTGGGCCGCATGCACAGCGACGCACAGTTCGCTGGCTCCAGCTCAGTGCCTGCTCACGTTGAGATGATGGGCTTCCTCGGCATCGGTAACAACCCCATGGTGGGTGCTACTGTCAGCATCGCCGTCGAGATTGACCTGGCCCTGAACAAGAAGTAAACAGTAACGCCACCCGTTGAGGTGGCACATCCCTACCCTACTCATGGCTGCACCCACACATAGGTGCAGCCTTTTTTTATAATCCAAAAACATGTTGCACTACTTGCACCTGAAGCCTTTTTTAACTCCGAAATATGTTGCACTACTTGCACCTTGACCTCAACTGAAAAAGGTTGTCAGGCTGACAATCTTTTTCAGTTGAGGTAACATCGTTATAGATGAGCCGGACAAGGGTGACTATCATTTCCATTTTGAGTAGATTCCATGTTTAAAAATCAGCGAAAACAAAAATTATTTTCTCGTTTTCGCTGATTTTTAAGCAAAAGATACACGAGTCTAAAATAAAAATTGTACTTTTGCAGAGCAATAAAAACAGTTCCGCATGAAGTACCCCAATATCATAGGCAGAGAAGTGGAAATATCCACGCTCGAACGTTTGTACAAGTCTAAGAAGTCCGAGTTTGTCGCCATCTATGGGCGCAGACGCATAGGCAAGTCATATCTTGTCAGTGAAGTGTATGGCAGTAAGATTGTCTTTTCTGCCGTCGGAACATACGTAAAGGACGGAGACAAGAATTACGAGACATACCGTAAACTGCAACTGGATCATTTCTACGATTCATTGATATTGTCAGGATTGGATGCCGCTACGACCAAAAAACCTACATGCTGGCGTGAAGCCTTCCTGCTTCTGCGAAGACAGCTTGAAGGAATACGCTCCCGTCGGAAGGTCATCCTTATTGATGAGTTGCCCTGGTTGGCTGGACCTCAGTCGTCCGAGATGATTTCGGAACTCGGCTATTTTTGGAACTCGTGGGCGGACAGTCAGAGAAACATCATTCTGGTGGTGTGCGGCTCTGCCACGAGCTGGATGCTTGACAATGTGATACGCGACTACGGAGGTCTACACGGCCGACTTACTGAGACCATCAAGCTTGCCCCTTTCACGTTGGCCGAATGTCAGATGTATTACCGACGGAACGGATTCCGTCTTTCCCGATATGAGATGTGTATCTGCTACATGGCATTGGGAGGTGTCCCATTTTATCTTGACAAGCTACGCAACAGTCAGACCATTACAGAGAATATAGACCGTATTTTCTTTGCCGACGAAAAAATACATCAGGAATTCCTTGATGTGTATGCAGGACTATATGCCAGCAAGGAGAGATATGTGGATATAGTCAAAGTTCTGGGAAGTCAGTTTTATGGCATGACCCAGAAAGAGATTAGCACAGCCATAGATGTCAAGACAGGAGGAACGCTGACTAAGCTGCTTGAAAACCTCATGGAGTCAGGCATCATCAGGGCATATCCACGCTATGGCAAGGAACGTGTGGAGACGGTCTATCAGTTGATTGACTTCTTTTCACTATTCTATTTGCGCTTCATACAAGGCAAACAAGCGAAGAAGGGAATTTGGAATTCCATTCACGGCACTCCCACTTTCTACACGTGGGCAGGAGATACATTTGAACTACTTTGTATAGAACACTTACCCCAAATCCAAGACACCCTGCGTATTGCCTCCATCAACCGGAATTATTGTTGGAGCGGGAAAAGTCCCGACGGAAGGGGTGCTCAGATTGACTTGCTGCTGGAAAGTAAGGCAGACAGGACGGACTATCTCTGTGAGATGAAGTTCACGGGTGGCAAATACGCCATAACGAAAAACGACGAAGAAGATTTCCTGAATAAGATAGAGGCTTTTGCTGCAAGCAAGATGCACAACAAGACGCATAGCATTCAGTTGGTGATAATTACGACGATGGGCGTTGCCCGAGGGGAACACGCCAGCATTGTTAATCAGTCTGTTGCGTTGGACGATTTGTTTGCAGAGCTTAGAACTCAGTAACATTCTGAACAATTCGTTCATCTTGTTCTTATTCCTTTTATACGTCTAAAAACAGCGCGCAGAGCCTGGAAGATTGCCTCACCACGAAGGCAATAAAAAGGCAAGGATGACGTTTATAAGTACATGGAAATCATTGACATCATCAACATAGTGAATGACACCCTGTGGGGGTACGTCATCATCGCCGCCCTGGTGGGTTGCGGTCTGTGGTTCACGCTACGCACACACTTCGTACAGTTCCGCATGGTGGGCGAGATGCTACGCCTGCTGACCGATGCCTCGGTGAAACCACAGGGGCACGAGAAACACATCTCATCGTTTCAGGCCTTTGCCGTGTCGCTGGCTTCACGCGTGGGCACGGGCAACCTGGCCGGCGTGGCAACGGCCATCGCCGTTGGCGGTCCAGGGGCTGTGTTCTGGATGTGGGTGATGGCCCTGGTGGGCTCGGCTACAGCCTTCGTGGAGTCAACGCTGGCACAGCTGTTCAAGCGCCACCACAGCGACTCGTTCATCGGCGGTCCGGCGTACTACATCCAGCGCGGACTAAAGAAACAATGGATGGCCGTACTTTTCGCAGTGCTTATCACCATCACCTTCGGCCTGGCTAACAACTCGGTACAAGCCAACACCATCTGTGGCGCCATGGAGGGTGCCTTCGGGTGGAGCCCGCAGGCTGTGGGGGTGGTGCTGATGGTGCTGGCGCTGGTCATCGTCTTCGGCGGCATACAGCGCATAGCCCACGTCAGCTCCATACTGGTGCCCGTCATGGCAGTGGGCTATTTCGTACTGGCCGTGGTCATCGTAGCGATGAACATCGGGCAACTGCCACACGTGCTGAAGGTCATCGTAGAGAGTGCCTTCGGACTCAACCAGGCCGTGGGCGGCATGGTGGGCGCAGCCATTATGAACGGCGTGAAGCGCGGCCTGTTCAGCAACGAGGCCGGCGAGGGCAGTGCGCCCAACGCCGCTGCCACCGCCGCAGTGAGCCACCCTGTGAAACAGGGACTGATACAAGCCCTGGGCGTGTTCACAGACACGCTGGTGGTGTGCTCATGCACGGCGTTCATCATTCTCATCAGCGGCATCTACGACACGCCTGAGCTGAACGGCATCGTGATGACGCAGACGGCACTGGAGAGCGAGGTGGGGTCATGGGGGCCCGTGTTCATTGCCACCGCCATCTTCCTGTTCGCCTTCTCAAGCATCATCGGCAACTACTACTATGGCGAGGCCAACGTGCGCTTCATGACGAACAACCCACACGTGATGACCGCCTACCGCATCTTCTCGGGAGGCGTCATGGTGATGTTCGGCGCCCTGGTGTCGCTCGACACCGTTTGGAGCATCATCGACCTGTGCATGGCGTTGCTCACGGCCTGTAACCTTGTGGCCATCATCCTGCTGGGCAAGTACGCCTTCCGTTTGCTGGACGACTATAGGCAGCAGAAGCGGCAGGGCATCAAGAGTCCCGTCTTCCACCGCAGTCAGATGCCTGAACTGGAAGGCGAATTAGAGTGCTGGGAGTAAAACGACGGCCATGATGAAAGACTATCCTGACAAGATGACTCCCGAGGAGGGACGGCTGTTCCGCAACGACGTGCTGAACATCGTCAGCCAGATACCACCGGGACGGGTGTGCACCTACGGCATCATCGCCGCCCTGGCCGGATGGCCAAGCCACTCGCGCATGGTGGGGCGCACCCTGAGATATACACCTGAGGCGGAACAGCTGCCATGTCACCGCGTAGTAAACAAAGAAGGACGCACAGCTCCGGGATGGAGCCGTCAGCGCCCTTTGCTCGAATCTGAAGGGGTGACCTTCAAGTCCAATGGTCATGTAGACATGGCCCGCCACCTCTGGCAGCCCACGCTCGAAAACGGAGTGTAGAGCGTTTTTAGTGTAGAGCGTTTTTAGTGTAGAGTGTAGAATGTAGAGTTTGCTACCGCTGTCCCAGTAGGTGAAGGTCTGGTGCGGTAGCAAACTCTACACTCTAAACTCTAAACTCCCCACGGGACAGCGGTAGCAAACTCTAAACTCTAAACTCTAAACTCAAAATACTGCGCCAGGCATAAGCCAGGACAACGACAAAGCCCATGAGGGGAATGACGAATGGCAAGAAGGCATTGGTGGTGTCAGCCAGCCAGCCCATGAGCAGGAAGGCGCAGCCGCCGATGGGAGTCATCATCAGGAGCGAGGCGGCGCTCTTCTTCTGGCCTGCCTCCAGCCCCTCAATGGCCAACGAGAAGATGGTGGGGAACATGATGGCCTCAAAGAGGTAGTTGAGAATCAATGCTACCAGCGAGACGGTGCCGAGGTTGAGCATGGTGAGTGCCATGCACGCTACCGTTCCCACAGCACACCACAGCAACAGACGCGCGGCGCTGACATAGCGCATCACCCAGCTGCCAAGGAAGCGCCCAGCCATGAAGATGACCAGCGCCAGCGAAATGACGTTCTTGGCGGCGATGTCTGTCATCCAGCCGGTGCCGGTGACGAAGATGACAAAATAGCTGTTGATGCTAATCTCAGCCACCTCGTATGCCAGCAGTGCCAGCAGGCCAAACACGAACAAACGGTTCTTGAACAAAGAGGTGAGAGGAGAGCGTTGAGCCTCAGCTACCGACTCGTCTTCAATCTCTGGCAGCTCCACCCGTGTAAACAGCAGAGCGATGAGCAGCACCAGCACACCCATGACGGCATAGGGCACAGCCACGTCGGCAGTGCCCTCGCCACCACCGAAGAGGAAGCCACCCACGATGAAGGTGGCCATGAAGCAGCCCATGCCATTGAACGTCTGGGCGAGGTTCAGTCGGCTGCTGGCCGTGTTCCTGGGTCCCAGCTCGGTGACATAAGGATTGGCGGCGGTCTCAAGGAACGTCAGGCCGCAGCCAATGACGAACAGTGCCGCAAGGAAAGCGGTGAATGTACTGCCAGGAATGAAGGCCAAGGCACCAAGGCCGAACAGCACAAGACCGAGTACCACACCATGACGATAGCCATAGCGACGGATAAACATGCCGGCAGGGATGGCCATGAGGAAATAGCCCAGATAGGTGGTGACCTGAATAAGAGCCGTCTCGGTCGTCTTCATGTCCAGCGTGTTCTGGAAGTGCTTGTTCAGCACGTCGAGTATGGCACGGGCGAACCCCCAGAGGAAAAACAGCGTGGTGATAAGGACGAAGGGCACCACATAGCGTTTCTCGGTCAACTTTTGCTGCTTGTTCATGGCTTGGTGTGTTTTTAATGGATAAAAAGAAAAAGAATCGCACTGGGCGTAACTCCCCCCACTGCGATTCTATCTTGTATTGACAAAGTGAGATAATTAGTTCTTAAAGAAGTCCTTAACGGCCTCATTCGGAACCATCTGCTCGTCGAAGATGTATGCACCCGTCTTGGGGCTGCGCACCATCTTGATAACTTTTGAGTAAGCGCGACCGTCCTTCGAGCCTTCGTGGAGGGTAGCAACGGTTTTCTTTGCCATATTACTTTAGCCTTTCTATTACTTTATCTCCTTGTGAAGGGTCATCTTCTTCAGGATGGGGTTATACTTCATCAGCTCCATGCGCTCCGGCGTGTTCTTACGATTCTTCGTCGTAATGTAACGGCTGGTGCCAGGAAGTCCACTGTTCTTCATCTCCGTGCACTCGAGTACTACCTGTACGCGGTTGCCCTTTGCTTTCTTGCTTGCCATGGTTCTTAGTCTCCTATAACTTTAATGTCCTTCCAGTCGACGTAGCCCTTGGCAACGGCCTGCTTCAGAGCGGCATCAAGACCTACCTTGTTGATGATACGGAGGCCAGCGGCGCTGATCCTCAACTGAATCCAGCAGTCCTCCTCGACATAGAAGAACTTCTTGCTGAACAGGTTTACATCGAAGCTACGCTTTGTACGGTGCTTCGAGTGTGACACATTGTTACCAATCTGTGCCGTTTTTCCTGTGATTTGACAAACTTTAGACATTTCTATCTACTTTAAATGTGTTGCTTTTTAGTAACTTACTCCAAACAGGGTGCAAAGGTACATAAAATATTTGAGATATGAGTTTTGAGATTTGAGTTTTATTATATCCTTAATCTTTTTTAACTTTCTTGCATCTCTTTTTGCCCTTCTTCGCCCTTGATGAAGTCGCACAACATCTGCATGGCCTTGTTTGTGGCGATGGCGAGGTTGATGTCACGGCCATGATCCTCTTCCACCTTACAGGTGACGACATTATCGGCGGTGCCCACGGCCAGCCAGATGGTGCCGACGGGAATCTCCTTCGTGCCGCCCGATGGTCCGGCAATACCTGTGGCAGCCACGGCATAGTTGGTGTTAAGCGTCTTGCATGCACCCTTGACCATGGCAACGGCCACCTCCTCGCAGACGGCGGTCTTCTCTTCCAGCAACTCATGGCTGACACCAAGGAGGTTTTCCTTTACCTCATTGACATAGCAGATGATGCCTCCCTTAAAATATTTCGAGGCGCCAGGCACGGCGATGATTGCCTCTGCAATGCGGCCGCCAGTGCAGCTCTCAGCAGTGGCAACCGTCTTTTCACTTTCCCACAGCAGTTCACTAATCTCTCTGCTGATGATTTTTCCTTCAAAATCCATATTTTAAGCCCCCTAAGTTAGGGGGATGGGGGTCTGAACAAGCGTAAAATCAGACGTATTATTGTTAGACGTACAGAGGCCCTGCGCTTGTTCAGACCCCCTGCCCCCTAACTTAGGGGGTTAAGCAAATGTTACCTTCGAGAACGCGGGGGCGTCAATGGGACAGAACACCTTGTCAAGGTACTTATAGTAGCCCACGACGCCAATCATGGCGGCATTGTCGGTGGTGTAGCTGAACTTCGGTATGTAGATGGTCCATCCGTAGCGCCGGGCATGGTCGTGGAAGGCATTGCGCAGACCGTTGTTGGCACTGACGCCACCAGCCACGGCCACATGCTTGATGCCTGTCTGCTTGACGGCCAAGCGCAGCTTCTTCATCAGAATGTCGACGATGGTCCACTCCAACGAGGCAGCGATGTCTTCCTTGTGATGCTCAATGAAGTCGGGGTCGTCAGCTATCCACTTGCGCAGACTGTAGAGGAACGACGTCTTCAGGCCTGAGAAACTGTAGTCGAGTCCGGGGATGTGCGGCTCAGCAAACTGATAGGCCTTGGCATTGCCCTGTCGCGCCAGCCGGTCGATGATGGGACCGCCGGGATAGCCCAGGCCCATGACCTTTGAGCACTTGTCGATGGCCTCGCCGGCCGCATCGTCAATGGTCTGTCCCAACACTTCCATATCATTATATGCACGCACGAGGACAATCTGCGAGTTGCCACCCGAGACGAGCAGGCAGAGGAAGGGATAGGGAGGCTGTTTCTCCCCTTCTTCGGAGGGGTTGGGGGAGGCTTTTATGAAATGGGCCATGACATGTCCCTGCAGATGGTTGACATCAATGAGGGGGATGCCTAAGGAGCGTGCAAAGCCCTTGGCGAAGTTGACGCCGACGAGGAGCGACCCCATGAGTCCCGGTCCACGGGTGAAAGCCACGGCTGACAGCTGTTCCTTCTGTATGCCTGCACGCTTAATGGCCTCGCTCACCACAGGTACGATGTTCTGCTGGTGGGCACGGCTGGCCAGCTCGGGCACCACGCCGCCGTAGGCCTCGTGCACGGCCTGCGAAGCCGTCACATTGCTCAGCAGCAGTTCGTTTCTCAGCACAGCCGCCGACGTGTCGTCGCAGCTTGACTCTATACCTAATATATATATATCCTGATTCATTTCTTTTTCAAACCGCCTGCAAAGTTAGGCATTTTTTGCGGATTGCGCAACGATTCAGCAAAAATGTTTCAAGTTTCCGCCTTTTTACCGTCGTCGCAGCCATAGTCAGCCCTACGTTTGGGATTCATGGGAAACCAGCCTTTCAGCACACGTTTGCGCTGAGCGAAGAGCTCACCAATGCCCCAAAGTGCCGATGCGCCGAACACGCCAAGGAACGACGACAGATAGACATTGGCAATGAAGAGGGCGGCGATGATGCAGCCGATGCCCACAAGAAGATAAACCACCCAGGGACGGGTGCCCCAGCGGTATTCAGTCTTGATGACGATGGGATGCCAGATGCCGATGGTGACAAAGGTCATCACGGCAATGATGATTCCTGTAAAGTGCATGTGCGTTACGTGTCAGCTTAGTATGTCAGTACCTCCACGCCGTGGTCGGTCATCAGCAGCGTGTGCTCCCACTGTGCGCTGGGTTTCTCGTCGGCCGTGATGACCTCCCACCCGAAGGGGTCGTCGGCATCGATGAACACCTTCCACGTGCCCATGTTAATCATAGGCTCGATGGTGAACACCATGCCAGGCACCAGCAGCATGCCAGTGCCGCGATGACCATAGTGGTTCACATCGGGCTCCTCGTGGAAATGCAGCCCCACGCCGTGGCCCGCCAGGTCGCGCACGATGCCATAGCCATACTTCTTGCAGTGTTTCTCAATGGCATGGCCGATGTCGCCCACAAAGCCCCATGGCTTGGCGGCCTCCATGCCTATCTCCAGGCACTCCTTGGCCACCCGCACCAATTGTTCCTTCTCAGGGGTGGTCTTGCCAATGATGAACATGCGGGAGGCATCAGCATAGTAGCCGTCGACGATGGTGGTGAAGTCGACGTTGACGATGTCGCCCTCCTCCAGCACGTCCTCCTCCTTGGGAATACCGTGGCACACCACCTCGTTAATGCTCGTGCACACGCTCATGGGGAAGGGCTGCGTGTCCTCGTCGCCCCCATAGTTCAGGCAGGCAGGAATGGCATTGTGCTCGTCACAATACTGACGGCAGATGCGGTCTATCTCAAGCGTGTTCATGCCCTCGTGAATGGCGGCGGCCACTGCGTCGAGCACGCCCGTGTTCACCACGCCGGCACGACGGATGCCTTCTATTTGTTCGGGAGTCTTGATCAGCTCGCGGGTGGGCACCAGCTTGCCTTTGTTCTCCCAATACATTATTTGTTTGTCAAGTTCTGTCGGTTCCTGCCCACTCAGGCAGTGCCAGCGTCTCTTTCTTGGTTTGGCTGTCATCAGTTTGCGAATTTACTTTTATTGTTCAATTTTGGGTGCAAAGGTACGAAGAAGTTAGCAGTTAGGAGTGCTGAGCGAGAAGTTTTCTCGCGTCCATAAAAGATAAATAATGTTAAACACAAGAGAGAAACTCCTAACTCCTAACTTCTAACTCCTAACTCTTTTGTACCTTTGCACGTTGAAAAGGAAAAGAGGCAAGAACATGACAGCTACACAGCCAACGTTCATTGCAGGACCATGCGTCATAGAGTCGGCAGAGCTGCTTGACACTGTGGCAAAGTGTTTGGTAGGCATCAACCAGCGCCATGGCACCGACATCATCTTCAAGGCATCGTTCGACAAGGCAAACCGCACGAGTCTGCATTCGTTTCGTGGCCCCGGCCTGGAGCGCGGCTTGCAGATGCTGGCCGACGTGAAGAGCCGTTACGGCCTTCGACTGCTGACCGACATCCACGAGGCGTGGCAGGCCCAGGAAGCGGGTGCCGTGTGCGACGTGCTGCAGATTCCCGCCTTCCTCTGCCGGCAGACCGACCTGCTGGTGGCTGCTGCCCGCACGGGCAGGACGGTGAACATCAAGAAGGCCCAGTTCCTCAGTGGGCGTGACATGCGCTACCCTGTGGAGAAGGCATTGGAGAGCGGTGCCCGCGAGGTGTGGCTCACCGAGCGCGGCAACATGATGGGCTACGGCACGCTGGTGGTTGACTTCCGCAACATCAGCGACATGCTCGACATCGTGCCAACGGTCATCATGGACTGCACCCATAGCGTTCAGCGCCCCGATGCCAAGGACGGCAAGACGGGTGGCGACCGCCGCTTTGTGCCCTCCATGGCTCTGGCTGCCAAGGCCTTCGGCGCCACGGGATATTTCTTCGAGGTGCACCCCACGCCCGACCAGGGCTTGAGCGACGCAGCGAACATGCTGGAGCTGGACAAACTGGAAGGACTCATCGAGAAAATCATATCAACGTGATGACGTTATAGTATTATAACGACTAATTAAGGAATGACGACACGAGAATACGGCATACAGGCCATACACGACGAAGCAGAAGCCCTGCTCGACCTTATACCAAAGATGGACGACCAGTTTGACGTGGCCGTCGATATGATGCTTACATGCAAGGGTAAGGTGATAGTGACTGGCGTGGGCAAGAGTGGGCACATCGGTGCAAAGATTGCGGCCACCTTCTCCTCAACGGGCACACCATCGTTCTTCATCAACCCCCTCGACGTGTACCATGGCGACCTGGGAGTGATGACTCCCGATGACGTGGTGCTGGCCATCTCTAACTCAGGACTCACTGACGAGTTGCTGCGCTTCATCCCTATGGTGCTGCACATGCACATTCCCATCATTGCCATGACGGGCAACCCCACGTCGCTGCTGGCCAAATATGCAGACTGCCACCTGAACGTAAGCGTGGAGCGCGAGGCATGCCCGCTGAACCTTGCCCCTACCAGCTCTACCACGGCAACACTGGCCATGGGCGATGCGCTGGCCATCGCGCTGATGCAGAAACGCAAGTTCCAGCCTCAGGACTTTGCCCACCTGCATCCCGGCGGTGAGCTGGGCAAACGGCTGCTGACCACTGCGGCCGATGTCATGCGCAGCAACGACCTGCCGAGGCTGACACCCGAGATGCACCTGGGCGAAGCCATCATGCTGGTGTCCGAGGGCAAACTCGGCCTGGGCGTGGCTGAGGTCGACGGGCGCATTGCCGGACTCATCACCGACGGTGACATACGTCGGGCCATAGAACGCTGGAAGGCGGCCTTCTTTGACCACACCGTCAGCGACATCATGACCAGTCATCCCAAGTGTGTGTCGCCTCAAACCAAGATTACCGAGATACAAAGCATCATGCAGCAGCACAAGATTCACTCGGTGCTGGTGGTTGACGACCACTACCAGCTGGTGGGCGTGGTTGACCACTACTCATGCATGTTGCCTTGATAGAGGTGAGAGATGAGAGATGAGAGATGAGAGATGAGAGGTGAGAGGTGAGAGATTTACTAAACCTAATTATCAAACGATTATAAATGACCATAAAGAATATGAAGAGATTACTGATAGCACTGTCGATCATCGTTAGCCTGCTGTGGACTGCCGATGCCAGCGGGCAAGAGGTGTTCAAAACCCTCACTGCGCGCAACGGACTTACATCGAGCCAGATAAACTGCATCCTGAAGGACGACCGTGGATTCATGTGGTTTGGAACCCCAGCTGGGCTCTATCGCTATGACGGCTATCTTTTCAAGCACTTCCAGACCGACTCGCAGGACGGCTCGTCGCTTCCTGACAGCTACATCGAGAGCATACAAGAGGGCATGGGGGGCGAACTATGGATCAAGACGGCATCGGGCTACTGCATCTACCACGCCCAGTCGGAGAGTTTTGAGCGGGACCTGCGCCAGGTGTTCGCACGCCTTGGCATCGACGGCCTGCCCACCATCATCTACATCGACTCGCAGAAGAACTTGTGGGGCTACCTGCCGACCAAGGGCATCATCTGCTATAACATGCAGCAGCAGCTTATCTACGAGTTTGGCTATACCAACAGCGCATACGCCATTCCTCAGGGCGAGGTATGCTCCATCGGCGAGTGTCAGGACGGTGCCTTGGTGGTCTACAGTGACGGCCGCATTGTATGCTGCAATGTCAGCCGCCAGCAGACCACTCCCTGGCGCAACGGCGACATTGCTCAACAACGACTGCGCCACACCCCTACCCTGAAGGTCTTCGCCGATGCCCACGACAACATTTGGCTCTATGGTCAGGGCACGCTTTTCGTATACAACAAGCAGACCAACACCTGGGACACCACCATCGGTAACAAGCTGGGCCTGACGGGCACCAATGTCGACATCAGCATCAACTCGATGGCTGGCGACCGCAGCGGAAACATCTGGATGGCTACCAGCCGCGACGGTCTCATTCGCATCGACAACAACAGCCATGAGATGGAGTACATTGAGATGCGCTCCATGGGCCTGGGCATGCGACTGGCACAAGTCAAGTCGGTGGAGAGCGTCTATGTGGACAACAGCGACCTGCTATGGGTTGGCACCGGCAGGGCTGGCGTGGCCTATCTGGGCAAGAACATCTACAAGTTCGAGTCACAGATTGTTGGCGACATCACTGCCATAGCCCAGGACAGCAGCGGCCGGGTGTACTATGGAACCAGCGACGACGGTATCATCGGCTACGAGGGCCAGCTGGCCAGCAAGAAGGTGTCGGTACTGGCCTGCACCAGGGACGGCAGCCTGTGGGCGGGCTCCAAGCAAAACGGTCTGACGCGCATCAAGAACGGGCACGTCACCATCTACTCAACAGCCAGCGACAGCCTGCGCAGCACGCTCGTCAACAACCACATCAACGACCTTTGCACCGACAAGAACGGCAACCTGTGGGTGGCTACCGACGGCGGTCTGCAGGTGTTCAACCTGCGCCAGGAGGTCTTCTCCAGCTACACGCGCGAGAATCGCAAGCTGCGTACCAACAGCATTACCTCGCTGTACTACGCCTCGGGCAACCGCATGCTCATCGGCACCTCCGAAGGACTGCTCATCCTCGACATCTCGTCGCAGGACGTCCGCCAGTATTCGGGCAACTCCACCAGCATCCAGAAGTTCACCAACAACTACGTCACCCAGGTGTTTGAGGACTCACGCGGCCTGATATGGGTAGGTACGCGCGAAGGCGTGAACATTCTGAACCAGACGACTGACGTGCTTGACATCATCACTGAGAAGCAGGGCCTTTGCAACAACAACATCTGCGGCATTGCCGAGGACCGCAACCACAACGTGTGGATCAGCACCACCAGCGGCATCTGCCGCATCGTGCTGCAGCACAACTACGAGGACAACTCCTACGACTACAGCTTGTATAACTATGATAGCTTCGATGGTCTGCAGGCCGATGAGTTCAACCTCGGTTCCATCCTCACCACCTCTGATGGCAACGTCCTCATGGGCGGCATCTTCGGCGTCAGTCAGATGCGCAAGACTGAGGCCACTGAGAGCAGCTCGCTGCCTCCCGTCATGTTCACCCAGCTGCTCGTCGGCGAGGAGGAGATTCTGACGGGTCATGCCTACGACGGCAAAGTCATCCTGCCCGTTGCACTCAATGAGATAGGGCTCATCCGCCTGGGCAGCGACCAAAACACCTTCACCATTAAGTTTGCCGGAGGTGACTATAACCAGAGCGAGCGTCTGCAGTTCATGTACTGGATGGAGAACCTCAGCAACGACTGGCACAACGGCGACGCCATGAAACACGGCGTCACCTTCACCGACCTACCCAGCGGCCGTTACAAGCTGCACGTCAAAGCCATCAGTGCCGACGGCAGCATCAGCAACGCCGAGCGTGTACTGGAAATCATCGTAGAAAAGCCGTGGTACCTGCAATGGTGGATGCTGCTGTTCTATGTCATCGTCATCGTAGCCATCATCTACCTGTGGAAGAAGGGCATCGACCAGGTACGCAATCTGTGGCGCCGCAAGAACGCCATCATTGCCGAGCTGGTACAGCAGCGCGAGGACATCAAGGCTGCCAGCGACGAGCTGCGCCACCCCATGTCGCGCATGACCAGCATCATCATGGACCTGGCTGAGAAGGGCGGCACCACTGAAGAGCGTGACCAGCTGAACGCACTCCATTCGCAGATGCTCACCATCATCACACGCGTCAGCGACATGCAGGCAGCGCTGGAACATCCTGAGGAGAAAGCCAAGAAGGCCGTCGACCACTCCTACGAGCTGAACAACCGTGTACTGACGGATCAGGGTGACCTGTTCAACGAGGAGTTCACCTCTGAGATACACACCTCCAGCAACGCTCCCACGGCCAAGTTCCACATCTTCTTCATCGATGACAACATGGACTTCCTGAAGTTCGTCACCATGCGCCTGAAGCATGTCTACAACTTCCACCCCTATACCGACATCACCCAGGCCGCACAGGACATTGAGGCACAGATTCCTGACCTCGTCGTCATCAAGCAAGACATGGAGGGCATGACGGGCAGCGAGTTGTGCAACAACATCAAGATGAACAGCAAGCTGAACAAAATAAAGGTGGTGCTGATTACTGACACGAAGATGACTCCGTCAGAGATGGCCGCCCAGGGCATCACCCTGTCAGCTGACGACTACATGTCGAAGCCCTTCAACATCCGCGAGGCTGCCATGCGCTTCAACCGTCTGTTAGGCATCAGCGACTTCGACATCACCAGCAACCTCATCGAGGGTGCCGAGACGCGCATGCTTGAGAGCCACAACGCCAGCATGACCACCGCTACCGAGACGATGCCCGAGACGGCCATGATGCTCACCGGACAGGTGGTGGAGGACGAGCAGATACGCTCGCTTACAATTAGCTCCATCCGCACACACAAAGACGAGAAGAAGGAAGAGCCGAATGACGATGAGAGCGAGCAGAAGTATGACTTCAGCTACGATGAGGAAGAGGCTGACCGCTACAGCATGAGCGACGCCATGGACCAGCAGCTCATCAGCAGCATCGAGCAGTACGTGCAGCAGAATATGAGCCGCGGCCCCATCAACCTCGAGGAGATGGCCGCCGCCATGGGCATGGGCATGAAGCCCTTCTTCCAGAAGGTGCGCGACATCACGGGCAGGACGCCCGCCGAAGTGGTGCGCGACCTGCGCCTAAGGAATGGCTGCATCCTGCTGCAACGCACCAATATCAACATGAGCGAGCTGGCCAACAACATCGGCTTCGCCACCGCCGAACACTTCATCAATCTGTTCAAGGAGCGCTTTGGCATCTCACCATCAGACTACAGACAGAAATACCGGAAGTGATTTGAGGATTGAGAATTGAGATTTGAGATTTGAGACTTAAAAGATGATACTGTTATTAAATGATGAAATGCTTCTTCCTTCTACGTAGTCTGCTAACACTTTTACTACTGGTAAGTGTAAACTTAAATCTCAAATCTCAAACCTCAAATCTCAAACCATCATCCGACACACTCATCTACCGTCAGCTGCAGGACTATGGCGTGCACTTCACCGACGACAACAGCGTCGTCCTGCTCATGTCGGGACAGGAGAAGTTCGACGACATGTTCGAAGCCATACGTCAGGCACGTCAGAGCGTACACTTAGAGTATTTCAACTTCCGCAACGACAGCATTGCCTCACTCCTCTTCGACATCCTCAGGGAGAAGCGCAAGGAGGGCGTCGAGGTGCGGGCACTCTTCGACGGCTTCGGCAACGACTCAAACAACCAGCCGTTGAAGAAGCACCACATCACGGCCCTGCGCCAGGACAGCATCGACATCTATGAGTTCGACCCCATCCGCTTTCCGTGGGTCAACCACATCTGGCCCCGCGACCACCGCAAGATTGTGGTCATCGACGGCTGTGTGGCTTACACTGGCGGCATGAACGTGGCCGACTACTACATCAAGGGTACCGAGCAGGTGGGTTCATGGCGCGACATGCACTGCCGCATTGAGGGCGGTGCCGTCGACGACCTGCAGCACATCTTCATCAACACATGGAAGAAGGTGACGGACGAAGAACTCACCGACCCGAAATACTTCCGCGCCTCATCACTCACCACTCACCACTCAGCGCTCACCGCTCACCTCAAGCCCGACACCACGTCCACGGCAGGCCAAAAGCTCATCGGCATCATCAACCGTGAGCCACGCACCACCAACGACATCATGCGCTACTTCTATGTCAACGCCATTGATGATGCAGAGGACTCCATACGCATCATCAACCCCTACTTCACGCTCACGCCCTGTGTCACCAAGGCCCTCAAGCGTGCCCTGAAGCGTGGAGTGAAGGTCGAGCTGATGCTCTCAGCCAAGAGCGACATACCGCTGACGCCCGACTGTGCCTTCTATCAGGCGCACCGGCTGATGAAGCGTGGCGCACACGTCTGGATCTATGAGCCGGGCTTCCACCACTCCAAGATTATGATGGTCGACGGACGGTTTTGCACCGTGGGCAGCACCAACCTCAATTCGCGTAGCCTGCGCTACGACTACGAAGAGAACGCCGTCATCATCGACCGTCCCACCACCCTCGAGCTGGACCAGATGTTCGACCGCGACAAGACGCAGAGCTTCTATCTCACGCCTGAAACATGGCGCCAGTTCCGCACCCCTTGGCAGCGCTTCCGCGGATGGTTTGCTCATCTGCTCAGCCCATTCCTGTAATGTAGTACCCTGAGATTTTCTGGTTTTAGGGTGTCAGGGTGACAGAACGCCGATAGACACTGGGGCTGCACCCTGTTTTTGAGGGTGACAAGGGTGACAGGAGGGTGACAGCTTCTTACGCTAAAGCGTCTTGGAAGAAAACAGACAAAAACAAAGAAAACAAGAAAAAACAATTTGTTTTTATTTGTTTTTCCGGTTTTTATTTGTTTTCCTAAAGACGCTTTAGCGTATCAACCGGACTAAAAAAGAAAACAAGTGAACGAGTTAGCGTTAAATTCTCGAGAGAATTTAACGCTATCTCGGCTCCTGGCTGTTGTCAGGACCGTCCTCATGCCTGCCAACACTTGCTACGTCACCCTCCTGTCACCCTTGCCACCATCCTGTCACCCTCCTGTCACCCTTGTCACCCTCAAAAACAGGGTGCAGCCCCTTTATACAAAGGGGTTCTGTCACCCTGACACCCTCAAACACAAAAAAATCCCTGTATAAGGAAATACATTCACTCCTTTCCAAACAGCATCTTGATGACCCTGCTCCCTGCCTTACGGGTTTTCATGCTACCTCACCGAGGTGCGCTTCTCACGGATGAGGTGCGTCTGGCGAAGCAGTTCCTGACAGTGCATAGCGTCTATCGAGCCTTCAGCCGCACGCAGGCTGCTGCAGTAGGCATCGATGTGGTCGAGATGCTGCAGCAGGTAGAGCAGTACGTCGCTCTGGTCGACACGTATGATTGCAGGTGCCTTGCTGTCAGGGTTGAGCAGGCGGTCAAGCTGTGCCACGTATGCACGCTGCAGGGTGCGCCGCTCCTTCTGCTGCCACTGTGAGGCGTCGGCAGGCATGCACCACACCTGACGGAAGAGGTCACTGAGATATTCGCTGACGGGATAGTCGCCATTGTTGCACAGGGTGTTGAGCACATTGGCGGAGAGCAGGCGACCTACGAGGTTGTTCTGGCGACTGTCCTGTTCAGCAGTGGCGTTGGTGCCAATCTTGCTGACGATGTCGGCAGGATAGAGCCATTCCGGAGCCGTGAAGATGTTACGCCCCAGGTAGTCGAGCGCCTCCTTCTGCCGCTCTGCCGGCACGAAGGCGTATGGCTCGTCGCCAGGCAGACTGTTGATGTAGCGCCCACCGATGTTCTTCATCACGTGGTTCTGATAGCGTGTGAACTGGTCGTTCACAGCCTTGTACATCTGTTGCAGGTCTTCATACTGATAGTTGTCCTGCTGAGTCCACTGTGGCAGACCGGCCATGACGCGTCGTAAGTTTTTCAGACCGTAGTCGGATGCCTTGACCGAATTGTCGCCCAGGTCCTCGGTCTGCGAGCGCGGGTCTTCGCCCTGCCCCTCTCCGCCGAACCACAGGCGCTGGTTGCCGCGCAGGGTAGCGGTTGTCTCGGTCATCAGCTTGTCCTTCTCCTCATACTCATCCTCAAACTCGGGGCGCCATTGGTAGCCCCACTTGATGGCCCACTTGTCATAGTCGTTGATGCGAGGGAAGAGTCCCTTCGGACTGACGTTGTCCTCAGGCTGTGCCACATAGTTGAAGCGGGCATAGTCCATGATGCTGGCCGTGTGGCCGTGCTGCTCCACCCACTTGCGGTCGCGCAGCTTCTCCACGGGCGTGGCGAATGAGGCACCCATGTTGTGGCGCAGGCCAAGGGAGTGGCCCACCTCATGGCTGCTGACAAAGCGGATGAGCTCACCCATGAGCTTGTCGTCGAACATCATGGTGCGGGCTCGCTTGTCCAAGGGCCCACACTGCACCATGTACCATGTGGTCAGCAGGTTCATCACGTTGTGGTACCAGCAGATGTGCGCCTCGATAATCTCGCCTGAGCGGGGGTCGACGATGCGCGGACCGTAGGCGTTCTCCGTCTCTGAGGGCAGATAGCGGATGGCTGAGTAGCGGGCATCGTCGAGACTGATGCTGCCGTCAGCGGGCAGCTCCTTGGCCACGATGGCGTTCTTAAAACCGGCGGCCTCGAAAGCCACATTCCAGTCGTTGACGCCCTGAATGAGATAGGGCACCCACTTCTTCGGCGTGGCGGGGTCGATGTAGTAGACAATCTGTTTCTCAGGCTCTACAAGCTTGCTCTGCAAGTACTTTTTCTTGTCCTTGGGCACCAGGCGGTAGCGCGAGATGAACGACTCGTGCTGCGTCTTGTGCTGGTCATCGCTGAAGATGGTGATGTTGTTGACAAAGTAGCCCACACGACGGTCCCACAGGCGCTTGCGCATGGGCTGCTCAGGCAGCAGCACGATGCTGGTGTTGAAGGCCATGGTCAGCGAGCCTGTGCGAGCGGCGGAGTTGTTGGTGCCTGAGGCTCCGTAGGTGCGGGTGGTGGCCACCTCAATGTTCTGCGGGAAGACCATCAGCGTGTCAATGAAGGTACGGTCCTTCGACAGTCCCCCCACCTTCAGCTGTGTCTTCATGGCATTAGGCATGGAGGTGATGTGGCTGTCGGTGTTGAACAGCTGTGTCACCTCTACGAGGCTGGCATCATCGGCTTCATTGCGGCCGATGACCTTGAGTGCCATCACCATCGGGTCGATGGTGGAACGCTCCAGGGTGCGCGTTATTTGGTCGGCGGGGTCACTCAGATGGCTCTGCACATACTCGCGCATCAGCAGCTGGGCGGTGTCGCGCTGTTCAAAATAGACGGTACGGTGGTTGATTTCTTCACCGGCAAACTTCCCCATGTCCTGGGGTACAGCCGTGAAGCGCGTGACGCACAGCAGCATGCGTCCCATGAGCGAGTCGGCCACCTCAAAGTAGTACTTATCCTCAATATGACGCACCAGGAAGAGTCCCTCCTGCGTGGTGCCGCCCTTCTTCAGCAGTTTCTGATAGGGTGTCTCGGTCTTCTTCTTGGCTTTGGCACTGTCAGCGGCAAGGGTATCGGCACGGAGGCTGTCAGCGGGAATACTGTCGTTCATCAGGGGCAGTGCTCCCTTGGTCTCAGCACTGATGGCCAGAAGTGCGGCCACAAGAGGCAAAAAGATATGTTTCATCATGTTGGTTTGAAATGGTTATTTGGGCTTGCAAAGTTATAGTATTTATTTCAAACACAAACAGTTTTTTCCACTTTTCGCGCTTTTTTCTTTGATACAAAGGAAAAAAGATGTATTTTTGCAGCGTAATAGCAACAAACGACGTATGATAACACCAGCCGACTCAAACCATTCAGTTAATTTCTACTGGAATATTGTCAAGCATCTTAGCCCAGATGCCAAGATAGATTTAATCACCATGCTGTCACAGTCGCTAAAGACTGAAGAACACCACCCGATTTCTGCAATGAAGCATTACGGGGTTTGGGGAAATGACGGTATGACAGACGAAGAATTCATTAACGACTTACGGTCTTTACGCACATTTAAAAAAGACATCGTCGACCTATGAGCAGCCAACAGTATCTCCTTGATACAAATATCTGCATCTTTTATCTTCGGGGCAGATATGGTATTGATGTGCTCATTGATAAAGTTGGATGGGACAACTGCTACATCTCAGAAATAACAGAGTTGGAACTAAAAATGGGTGTAGAATTATCGTTGAGGAAAGACGGTATAAATCGTTCTGAACAATTGAACAGTTTTCTATCTGACATTAAGATTTTGCCTATAACTGATGCTATTGACATTGCAGCACATGAGAAGATACGACTGCGGCTGGCAGGCACTCCGTGCGATGACAACTTCGACCTGCTGATTGCTTGTACCGCTATTGCCAATGGAATGGTATGCGTTACAGATAACACAAAAGATTTCCGTTTCTTTAAGGATATCACTCTTGAGAATTGGATAGTCAGAACAACAAAAGATTAAACAAAAATAACATGGCAAAGGTAAAACCCTTCCGTGGCCTGAGGCCACCGCGTGAATTAGTAGAAAAAGTAGAGAGCCGCCCCTACGACGTGCTCGACAGCGACGAGGCCCGCGCCGAAGCCGGCGACAACGAGCTGAGCCTGTACCACATCATCAAACCCGAGATTGACTTCCCCGTGGGCACGTCGGAGTACGACCCACGGGTGTATGAGCGTGCCGCTGAGAACTTCAAGAAGTTCCAGGACAAGGGCTGGCTGGTACAGGACGCGCGCGAACATTATTATATATATGCACAGACCATGAACGGCCGCACACAGTATGGTCTGGTGGTGGGTGCATGGGTGAACGACTACATGGAGGGCCGCATCAAGAAGCACGAACTGACGCGCCGCGACAAGGAAGAGGACCGCATGAAGCACGTGCGTGTGAACGACGCCAACATGGAGCCGGTGTTCTTCGCCTATCCTGACAACAAGGTGCTCAACGACCTCATCATGCGCTATGCCGCCACTGAGCCTGAGTACGACTTCGTAGCTCCTATCGACGGGTTCCGCCATCAGTTCTGGGTCATCGACAGCGATGAGGACATGCAGACCATCACCGACGAGTTTGCCAAGATGCCGTCGCTATACATCGCCGACGGGCACCATCGCTCGGCAGCCGCCGCACTCGTCGGGGCCGAGAAGCAGCGCCTGAACCCGAACCACACCGGACAGGAGGAGTACAACTACTTCATGGCCGTGTGCTTCCAGGCCTCTCAGCTCACCATCCTCGACTACAACCGCGTGGTGAAGGACCTGAACGGGCTGACGAGCAACGAATTCCTAAAGGCGCTGAGTGAGAGCTTCGACGTCATCAACTGCGGACCCAACATTTATAAGCCGGGCCGTCTGCACGAGTTCTCGCTCTATCTGGATGGCGAGTGGTACAGCCTCGTAGCCAAGCCGGGCACCTACGACGAGAACGACCCCATCGGAGTGCTCGACGTGGACATCAGCAGCCGCTTGATACTCGACAAGATTCTCGGCATCAAGGACCTGCGCTCCAGCAACCGCATCGACTTCGTGGGCGGCCTGCGCGGCCTGGGCGAACTGAAACGGCGCGTTGACAGTGGGGAGATGCGTGCCGCTCTGGCCCTCTATCCGGTGTCGATGCAGCAGATTATCGACATTGCTGACAGCGGAAAAATCATGCCCCCCAAGGCCACATGGTTCGAGCCGAAGCTGCGCTCGGGTCTCGTCGTGCACAAGCTTTCCTGATTCGTTATGCCGTTATCACGTAATAACGTTATCACGTTATGACGTAATGACGTGATAACGTAAAGACGAAAAAAACAACAGATAATGACCGATTCCTTTCTGACCATAGCAGCGACGGGCGAGGGCTACTACACTGAGAAGCGGAGCAAGTTTCTGGCTTGGGCCCACCACGTGGAAAGCACCGACGAGGTGAAGGCCTTGCTCGACGATTACCGCAAGCGTTACTACGACGCGCGGCACGTGTGCTATGCCTACATGCTGGGGCCGGAGCGGAAGGATTATCGCGCCAACGACGACGGCGAGCCATCGTCGACGGCGGGCAAGCCCATCCTGGGACAAATCAACGCTGCCGCACTCACCGACGTGCTGGTGGTGGTGGTGCGCTACTATGGTGGGGTCAACCTGGGCACCAGCGGACTCATCGTGGCCTACCGCGAGGCGGCCGCACTGGCCATCAGCAACGCCAAGACGGTGACGCGGCTGGTGGAGGACGTCGTGACCTACGACTTCCCCTACCCCATGATGAACGCCGTGATGCGTGTGGTAAAGGACATGCAGCCGCGCATCGTCAGTCAAAGCTATGACAACACATGCAGCATCACGCTGGCCATCAGGAAGAGCATGGCCGAACAGCTGAGACAACGTCTTGAGAAACTGAGCTTTGAAGAATAACATTACAATTTAAACTTTAACAACCAATGAGAAAACTGAGAATCGTATTGATGTCGCTCGTGGCTGCCATCCTCGTCGGATGTGGCACCACATCGACGGTGCCCATCACTGGGCGTAAGCAGACATTGATGGTGAGCGACGGCGAGGTGCTGTCACTGGCCAGCCAGCAGTACAAACAGTTCATGGCATCGGCCAAGAAGTCGACTAACGCAGCCAACACCGCCATGGTGCAGCGCGTGGGTCAGAAGCTGGCCAACGCCGTGACGCAATATCTGAACGCCAACGGCTTAGGCAGCGAAGTGCAGAACTATGCATGGGAGTTCAACCTGGTGAATGACAAGCAGGTGAACGCCTGGTGCATGCCCGGCGGCAAGATTGTCGTCTACGAGGGCCTGCTGCCCGTGACGCAGGACGAGGCATCGCTGGCCATCGTGCTGGGCCACGAGATAGCCCACGCCATTGCCAAGCACTCAGCCGAGCAGATGAGCAACCAAATCAAGCAGCAGTATGGCACACAGATTGGTGCCCAGGTGCTGGGCGCGCTGGGCATGGGCCAGAACACGCAGAGCATCGTGCAAGCTATTGCACAGCAGGGATTTAGCTTCGCCAACCTGAAGTATTCGCGCGACCACGAGAACGAGGCCGACCACATCGGACTCATCATCGCCGCCATGGCTGGCTACAACCCACAGGTGGCTCTGACCTTCTGGCAGCGCATGAGCGCCGCGTCGACCAACCAGACTGCCGAATTCCTTAGCGACCACCCCTCTGACGCCACCCGCATCAGCAACATCAGCAAGTGGATTCCAGAGGCACAGCAATACTACCGCAAGTAAAACACAATAAATCGACACTTTCTCAGTTATTATAATGATGAGAAAGGTGCTTTACCTGATGACTGCACTGGCCGTTGCACTGGCAACGGCCAGTTGTTCCGTGCAAAAGAACACTGCACGGAACAGGTTTTGGCATTCATTCACGGCAAAGTACAACACCTTCTACAACGGCAAGCAGGCTTTCATCGACGGAGCATTAGAGAAGGAGAAAGGCAACAAGGACGACTACACCGAGCTGTTGCCGCTGTTCACCGTGGGCAACAAGCAGAGCCGCGAGCTGGGCAAGGGAAACTTCACTCGCACCGTGGAGAAGATGGAGAAGACCATCAAGCAGCACAGCATCAAGGCCAGGCCTGAGTGGAAGAAGTCAAGGCGCAAGACACAGAAGGACATTGAGTGGCTGTCGCGCCGCGAATACAACCCCTTCCTTTGGAAAGCATGGATTCTGATGGGGCAGGCACAGTTCAACAGCGGTGCCTTCGACGAGGCTGCCGCCACCTTCAGCTACACCAGCCGCCTCTATCAGACACAGCCCGCCATCAACGCCATCGCACGTGCATGGCTGGCTCGTTGCTATACGGAGCTGGGATGGCTCTATGATGCCGAGGATGTCATACGCAACATGAGCCGCGACTCCATCCCCTACACTGCGCGTACAACTTGGAGCCAGACCCTGGCCAACTACTATCTGCGCAACGGCGAGCAGGAACGCGCCATACCCTATCTGCGCCAGACCATCAAGAGTGAACGCCGCAAGACGCAGAAGGCCCGCGAATGGTTCATCATGGGACAGGTGCTCAGCTCGCTCGGACGTACCCAGGAGGCTTACAAGGCCTTTGGCCGCGTGGTGGCACAGAACCCGCCCTACGAGCTGGAGTTCAACGCCCGTATTGCTCAGACGGAGGTGATGGCCGCCTCGAACTACCGCAAGATGATACGCAAGCTCAGGCACATGGCCGCATCCGACAAGAACAAGGACTACCTGGACCAGGTGTACTATGCCATCGGCAACATCTACCTCTCACGCAACGACACACTCCATGCCATTGACGCATACGAGGAGGGCAACAAGAAGAGCACCCGCAGCGGAACGGAGAAGGGAGTGCTGCTGCTCAGCTTAGGCAACATCTACTGGGACATGGAGCGCTACAACGATGCACAGCGCTGCTATGGCGAGGCCATCGGACTGCTTGACAAGGAACGGCCGGGCTATGACGAGCTGTCGGAACGCTCGAAGGTGCTCGACGAGCTGGTGCCCTTCACTGATGCCATCCACCTGCAGGACTCGCTGCAGGAGCTGGCCCGCATGCCAGAGGCTGAGCGGCTGAAAGCCATTGACCGCGTCATCGACGAGCTGAAGAAGAAGGAGAAGGAAGAGGCCGACAAGGCACGCGAAGCCGAAGTGGAACAGATGCAGCAGCGCCAGGGTGCACAGGCTGGCCGCAACCAGACGGCACGGCGCAACCAGCAGCCCACGCTGCCAGGAGCCAACAACGACGGGCAGTGGTACTTCTACAACGCCATGGCCGTAAACCAGGGCAAGCAGACCTTCCAGCGGCAGTGGGGCAAGCGCGAGAACGCCGACAACTGGCGACGCTCCAACATCACCGTCGTGGGAGTCCCGGAAACCCCAGAAGACTCAGCAGACTCAGAAGTGCCAGCAGACTCCATAGCCCCAGCAGGCTCAGAATCCTCAGCAGTCACAGCAGCTCCAGAAAGCGCAGAAGCCGACAGCCTGGCTGCCGACCCGCACAACCGCGAATACTATCTGGCACAGATACCCTTCACTGAGGAGCAGGTGGCCGAAAGCAACACCATCATCAAGGACGGCCTGTTCAACGCTGGCGTCATCTTCAAGGACAAGCTCGACAACCTGCCTCTCTCAGCCCGCCAGCTCACCCGCCTCACAAGCCAGTATCCCGACTATGAGCAGATGGACCTGGCCTGGTACCACCTTTTCCTGCTCTATTCGCGTCAGGGACGCTTCGACCTGGCAGACAGTTGCCTGGCCCGCCTGCGCACCGACCATCCTGATAGTGACTACACCACACTGCTGACCGACCCCTACTTTGTTGAGAATGCCCGTTTTGGCACACACATCGAGGACTCGCTCTACGCTGCCACCTACACTGCCTTCAAGAGCGACCGCCATGATGTCATTGCCACCAACGCTCGCATCTCGGCCGAGCGGTTTCCACTGGGCGACAACCGTCCGAAGTTCCTGTTCATACACGGCCTGAGCCGGCTCAACCAGGGCGATGCTGCCGGCTGCGTGGAACAGCTGAAGGAGGTGGTCGAGAAATACCCACAGAGCGAAGTCACAGAGATGGCCGGAATGATTATCAAGGGCGTACAGGAGGGCCGACAGCTCTATGGAGGCAAGTTCGACCTTGACGACATCTGGACACGGCGCGACCTCACCATCTCCAACGACTCGGTGGCCACCGACACACTGTCGGCCGACCGCGACGTGCCCTTCCTCTTCCTCCTCGTCTATCAGCCCGACTCGTTGGGCAATGCCGACGGACGCACACCCGTGGAAGCTGAAAACCAGCTGCTCTATGAGATGGCGCGCTTCAACTTCTCCAACTTCCTCGTGCGTAACTTCGACCTCGAGATTGAGCGACTCAACGGCTACAACCGCATGCTCATCAGCGGTTTCCTCAACTTCGACGAAGCCCTTCAGTATGCCCGGCAGCTCAACAGTGCCCCCGAGCTGACATCCATCCTCAGCCAGTGTCGCAGCCTGGTCATCAACGAGCACAACCTCGGTCTCATCGGCACACGCTACAGTTTCCAGGACTACGCCGAGTTCTACGAGCACACCTACCAGCCCCTGAAAATCAGCAACGAAGAGCTGTTGCAGATGCCTGGCTACGAACTGCCCACTGAGGCGGATGAGGACAATGGCGAAGCGGACGGCGGTGACGACGCTGACGTCCCACCAGCCCCGGCCAACAACGGAGGCTTCGACTTCGACGACGACTTCTTCTGAACAGAGGTTAGTAACGGCTCTCACGCTTCAGTGTCCACACATGGACAATGAAGCCCAGCAGGACCAGCCCAAGAGTGACGAGCAACAGGAAATTAGAGAACGTCAGGCCGTAGACATGGAGCGCGACCATGAGTGCCACCCCCATCAGCATGTAGGTCAGCCCCACATAGCGGCCTGCCCCCAGCCACCTCATGGCTACAGCCAGGGCCACCAAGAAAGCAACGAAAAGATAGGGCAGATAAGTCAGCCAGTCCATAGTCATTCAGGTGCCAAACGTGATAGTTTTTTCAAATCCAACTGCAAAAGTAGCTAAAAGTTAGGAGTTAGGAGTTAGTAGATAGGAGTTTTTTACCGTCGGAAAGGTTAAAAATGATTAAAGCCTGACGAATAACTTCTAACTCCTAACTCCTAACTCCTAAATTTTTAGTACCTTTGCACCCGCATTTTGCAAAATTAACATTTTCAACACTTAAAAAAACGTATGAATCAGTACGAAACCGTTTTCATTTTGACTCCCGTTTTGTCTGACGACCAGACAAAGGAAACGGTCGAAAAGTTCAAGAAGCTCCTCACCGACAACGGTGCAGAGATTGTGAACGAAGAGGCCTGGGGACTGAAGAAGCTGGCTTACCAGATTGAGAAGAAGACCTCCGGGTTCTATTTCCTCACGGAGTTCAAGGCCGAGCCGGCAGTTATCAAGACACTCGAGACGGCATACCGCCGCGACGAGAAGGTGATTCGCTTCCAGACAGTGAAGCTCGACAAGTTTGCCGCCGAGTATGCCGAGAAGCGTCGTAAGAAGTATGCAACTAAATCAGAGGAGGCTTAAACCATGGCAGAACAGTCAGAAATCCGTTACCTTACCGCTCCTTCCATCGACACGAAGAAGAAGAAGTATTGCCGTTTCAAGAAACTGGGCATCAAGTACATCGACTACAAGGATCCCGAGTTCCTGAAGAAGTTCCTCAACGAGCAGGGCAAGATTCTGCCCCGCCGCATCACCGGCACATCGCTGAAGTTCCAGCGCCGCGTGGCACAGGCCGTGAAGCGTGCTCGCCAGATAGCACTGCTGCCTTACGTAACCGACATGATGAAGTAAAACTTTAAGGAGGACGCAAGACTATGGAATTGATTTTGAAAGAAGATATTATCGGTCTTGGATACAAGAACGATATCGTTAACGTGAAGTCGGGCTACGGCCGCAACTACCTGATTCCCCAGGGCAAGGCCGTCATCGCCTCCGAGAGTGCAAAGAAGGTGCTGGCAGAGAACCTGAAGCAGCAGGCCCACAAGCTGGCTGCCCAGAAGGCCGCCGCCGAGGAGCGTGGCAACGCCCTGAACGGTGTGGCACTGTGCATCGCCGCCAAGGTCAGCGCCACCGGCCAGCTCTACGGCTCGGTGAACACCGCCGCCGTGGCTGAGGAGCTGAAGAAGCTGGGGCATGACATCGACCGCAAGATTATCACCATGCGCGACATCAAGAAGGTGGGCGAGTATGTGGCCCTGGTCCACTTCCACAAGGAGGTGACCGTCGAGATTCCCGTCACCGTCGTGGCCGAGAACGCCGACGAGCTGAAGGCCGCCGCCGCTGCTGAGCAGGAAGTGGCAGCACCCGTCGCTGAGGAGGCTCCCGTCGCTGAGGAGGCTGCCCCCGCCGCTGAGGAGGCACCCGCTGCTGAGTAACAACGCTGTAAAGCAACATCATTGATATTACAACGCCAGTCCCGGCCGTCTGACATCAGATGGCCGGGACTTTTTTTCTTTTTTCGGGAGTACGGAGACACCTCCGTACCCCCGAGCTATTTACAGTTCGCTCTCCTTCATGCGCTCAGCATTCTCAGCCACGGTCAGCGCGTCAATCATCGGCTGAATGTCGCCAGCCAGAAATCCCTGCAGGTCATGCGTGGTGTAGCCGATGCGGTGGTCGGTGACACGGCCCTGTGGGAAGTTGTAGGTGCGTATTTTGGCTGAGCGGTCGCCGGTAGAGACGAGGGTCTTGCGGCGCGAGGCAATGTCATCGACATACTTCTGGTGCTCCTTGTCATAGATGAACGTATAGAGGCGTGACAGGGCCCGTTCCTTGTTCTTCGGCTGGTCACGCGTCTCCGTACACTCTATCAGAATCTCCTCCGTCTCGCCCGTGTTAGGGTTCTTCCACATGTAGCGCAGGCGCACGCCCGACTCCACCTTGTTCACGTTCTGACCACCGGCACCCGACGAGCGGAACGTGTCCCACTTAATCTCACCCTCGTTGATGTGCACCTCAAACTTGTCAGCCTCGGGCAGCACCGCCACGGTGGCCGCCGATGTGTGCATGCGGCCCTGCGTCTCAGTGGCTGGCACGCGTTGCACGCGGTGCACGCCGCTCTCATACTTCAGCGTGCCATAGACGTCGACGCCGCTCACGGCGAAGTCAATCTCCTTGTAACCGCCGACGGCCCCCTCGCTGACGTCAGTCACTGAGAGCTGCCACCCCTTCGAGTCGCAGAAGCTCTTGTACATCTTGAACAGGTCGCCGGCAAAGAGGCAAGCCTCGTCGCCGCCCGTACCAGCGCGAATCTCCATCTGCACGTTCTTCGCGTCCTCAGGGTCCTTGGGTATAAGAGCCACCTTTATCTCCTCCTCCAGCCTTGGCTGCAGCGCCTCGTTGGCGGCCAGCTCCTCGCGCGCCATGTCCCTCATCTCCGGGTCATCCTCGTTGGCCAGAATGTCCTTCGCCTCTTTGATGCCGTTCAGGCAGGCTACATATCGTTTGCGAGCATCCATGATGTCGCTCAGGTCCTTATACTCCTTCGTCAGCTTCACGAAGCGCTGCTGGTCGCCAATGACGTTAGGGTCAGTGATGAGTGTCGACACCTCCTCGAAACGGGCCTCCAGCCCGTCCAGTTTCTCAAGTATGCTGTTCGTTGTCTCAGCCATGTCTTTTTCGTTTTTTGATTTCTCACTTATAAAGGCGCAAAGTTACGCAAAAAATATGAGAAAAACGACAAGAAGCACATTTTTTTCGTCCCAACGCTCATTGTACCATCATTTGTACCATCAATGACACACCAAATGCACCATGACATAATGAGGCAGGGAGCCGTCGGCATCGGCATGAAACTCCCATCGCTTGTTACGGTCGCTGACGGTGAAGTAGATGTCGGCCCTCTCCGTGCGCCGCAGGTTGTTGGACGCGCTGCGCTGCCAGCTGTCGTTGTCTCCGGGTCGGCTGTCATCATCCAGATTGTTGGCATTGGCCGAGATGCCCAGCTGCGAGAAGTCGGTGTGGCGCATGGCGAAGAGGCGGGCTATGTAGCGAGCCCCCTCCGAACCTCCCCCCATAGGGGAGGCTCTCCCTTTTTCTTAATGATAAAGCGGTGGCCGGGCAGAGATACAAGCACCTTCAGCCGATTCCACTTCATGAGGCAGAGGGTCTTGACTTCTGCGGATGACAAGTCACGCGCGAATAAATTAAAGATGAGCAGCAGTTGCTTGTCGGTAAGTTCTGCCCAACTTGTGGGCAATGAGATATTGAATGTTTTCATAGTGCAAAAGCACGGAAACGATTATGAATGGAAAAAGACAGTAAACACTTAGGAATCTGAGGAGTTTTGTAAGAAAAATGAAAATATCCAGTCCTAAAGTGAAGATTTCTTCTAAAATGTTTGGTGAAACCGATTTCTTTTTTTACCTTTGCGACATAAGGTAAATAACTAATAATCAAATAATTATATAATTAAATATGAATAACAATTGTAACAATCTCTTTGAATTATTAAAAGAGATTCAAGAAAAGAAATCGGAAGATGAGCTTCTTCAGTTTTTTACAAAAGTAGCCGACCTTCTTTTTAAGCAAGTGGCTATTCAAGCAGGAAAAACTACGTTTACTTTTGCAGAGATAGAATTCTACTATTACAAAAAAGATGTGTTCGAAGGACCTATGCATAATTGCACCTATCCACGCACAAAAGATGCAGGGCAGTTTTTCTGGCACTACAGCGGCATGGACATCTGTTTTGAAAGTAGAGAGAAGGAGAGGTATTTTGGAGGTATTCTGATTAGAAGCATCAAGAAAGGAAATGAAATAATAACTGGTCCGATGCGCTGTTCAGATGAAATCATGAATAGTTGCAAGGATGAGATGCCTCGTTTGGTAGATCGTGAAACAGGCTGCGAGTCACCGGTTTCAACTATCAGATACGGCATTGAAGCAGATAAGACAGACAATAAAGCTGGTATGAAACTTCGCTACTATATTCGGCAAGGTTCATGGAACAGGAAACGAGAAGGTGTCTTAGTGGCAGATAAAACTACAGGCGGGTATAAGGATGTGTCAAAGACAGATTACTACCCAGCACAACCCCAAGAAAGACAATAAACTAGGATGATTAACGATTTTCAAACCACCAAGGTGTATTTTTCATCTTGGCTGCCTAAGGTATGCCCCAGACTTTGGGACGCGATGCACGATGTTTTGCAAAAAGAAGGTGTCAGTCATGCACTTCTGGAAGATACTGCAGACATCTGGTGCAGGGACTATATGCCGATACAGACGAGCACCAATGAAATGGTGGCTTATATCTATCGTCCCGATTATCTGTCAACGCCTAAGATGCAAAAGTATATTACAGATACCGATTTAATGGTTGAGCATATCCAGGAGGAATATGCAGGTGTTGACATCAAACGGTTGGATTTAGTCATCGATGGTGGAAATGTCGTGAAGTGTGGAGATACGATTGTAATGACGGAAAAGGTGTTCAACGAGAATTCCGACTGGCCAAAGTTTATGGTTTTAGACAAACTGGAAGAAGCCTTTGGCTGTGAAGTAGTCTTCTTGCCTTGGGACAGGACAGAAGAATACGGCCATAGCGACGGTATCATTCATTATGTCGGTGACAATCGGGTATTGCTTACCAATTATGATGATTTTTCACCTGCCTATTACAGGCGATTCAGGAATCAACTGGAAAGGAAGTTTGAAGTGATACCTCTCTCTTATCCTGTTAAGAATAAGAGTGAGCATAATTGGGCATACATTAATTATCTGCAAGTCGGTAATTTGATGATGGTGCCACAAATGGGAATCCCAGAAGATGAGATGGCCATTGAACAGATTCGAAGTATAGTGCCTGAAATGATGCATGTTGTCGGTATACCAGCGATGGAAGCAGTAAGAAATGGCGGTGCTTTGAACTGCGTTTCCTGGAATATCGATGCCAGTATCATTCAGGATAGCGCGACTATTATCAATTTTGTATCTCCTTTGCAGTATGGCGCGTTTACAGAGGAAGTCATATATAAGATGCTACAGCTGCGTTTGGACTTCCAATTACCAGAAGAGCTATGGCACGATATCAATGAGGCATTCAGCTACTATTGGGATATTGAGATTGGCTTGGGCAATCTGTTTGATCTTGATAGCATGTTTTTATCTATCAAGCATCAGCTCAAGAAAAAAGGTAGGATTCTACCTGATGAAAGATTATGGCGAGTAGTGAATGAGATTTATGACTTTATTAGTCAAATTCCCGGTGTAGTTCTGCCAGTTGACTAATATGAAAAGAGCGACAGACCTCATGGTGTGTCGCTCTTTCAGATAGTCGCCAAACTGTACGACCTACGGGATTAGGCCGTTTCCTTTATAATTCCATGAATTGCGGCACATGGTCGCTAAGATTTCTGTCCCACTCGCCAAGACTATATGATTTCAGCGGAATGCTGGAGAACGTATAGTCAATGAAGAACGGCTGCGTTTCTTTGAATAGATGATAGTAAGTGGGGACAGTCTCTTTGCCCAGAGTTTCGCTTTTCAGCTGATGATAGGCGCTTGTCAGTCCCATGTCGGCAAGGGTGTCGAAGATAGCCTGAATACTATATTTCTTTGTCTCTCCAGACTGCCCCTTGTAGCAGTTCAAGTCACCAGTTATCATAGTCGGATGCGCCTTGATATAGGGCGCGTATTCCTGAATGGCAGACAAGGTAATCTGCGGATATCTCATTGGTTTGTTCTGCTCGGTGGTGGTAGGCCATGCTGCAATTATCAGTTGGCCATCAATCAGCAGCGGAAGGAAATACTGGAGTTCGGGGTTGAACCAACTCGGTATTTCCACCTTCAGCGACGGTTTCCATATTACGCCCAGCCCCTTATTGGGCAGGTCGCCTGTCCATTCCAAGCGATAGCCTTCAGGCAGTACCACTCTCGAAGGGCATGCCACTTCCGGAAGGATGAAAAGGTCGGCGTCGTAGGCCAAGACCATTTCAATTTTCTCCTGGTTCGATTTGTTGATGTTATATGTCAGAATCTTCATGAATTCCTTTACTTTTTATATAATCACATTTTGATGTCAAGAAGCCTCTGAATAACAAGTTTGTCACTTGCCTCGTCTCGTATTAGACGTTTGTTACTACCATATTTCAAATCTGAATACGATATTTCTACCAGCCTTATGCCATGTTCAGGTAAAACTTTCCTTCGTCTCTCATCATACCTTGCTCTTTGTTCGTCTCTTGGTATTCCACTTGCCGTAGGCTTATTCCAAAATTTCACAGACTCTGTATGCTGTCGCTCCCTATATTCAACAACTAGATTCAAAGAAGGGTAATAGGCATCAACAGGAAGTCTCACACCTGTATCTCCAAGCAGGAAGTCAAATCTGTATTGACGTTCTGCTTTCATATCAAGTATTTCATCACAAAGATTGATAACATAATCTTCATCACGATTTTTCTGATTAGGAATCTTTTTCGTTTTGCTTATGTTGGCAAGGGCAGTTTTCTGTGACGACGTTTTTCGCACTTTTTGGTATACTGCATCAGTAAAGAACCAATTAGTATTTACGGACTTTCTCTCAGCATGTACGAACGGTATGAGGGCAAGACTGTTCGTATCATCCAAATCGCGGAGCAACTGCCTAATAGGTAATCCATTTTTCCTGTCGGCTTCAAAAATATCAGCTTCAATGAAAGCAGGCATCATATCTTTTGCCTTAACAGTCTCTCCTTTATGCTTGCTAAAAAATGAAGCGAGGACAGCGTTTATTCGTTTTATCTTTTCTGCTTTATTCATTTGCCTATTTTCTTTTAACGCCACAAAGTTACTAAAAAATATTCAGAACCAGTAGCCTCCGGACTTCTTTTTGTTCTCAAAGAAGACTGGAGCGTATAGTTTGGCGGTGGCCGACGCATGCCTGGCAGGTTATTCAGTCCGTCTTCGAGTGTCACATCGCCTTTCATGAGGAAGGATGCGAGGTTGTAGGTGAGCGTGTCGCCCCGTTGTCGAAGCGGGTCGGGCTTCACCGTCACCTCCTTCAGCGAGATGTTTTTGGGCGTCAGCACCATGTCCTGTACAATGGGCTTACCCCCTCCATTTGGAGGGGGCAGGGGGAGGCTCTCCTTCTCATAGCTGATATGATTGAACTGCAGCGTCACCATTCCCGTCGGCATGCTCTTCAATTCCAGCGCATACTCGCCCTTCACATTCGTGCTGGTGAACGCCAGCGTCTTCGTGCCGCTCACCAGCTTCACGATGACGTCGCTTACGGGCTTAAGCCCCCCTCCAGCTCCCCCCGAAGAGGGGGAGAGAGTTGTCACCCGCCCCGTCACCCGTACCTGCGCCGATGCCGATACAGCAAGCAACAGGAGCAGCACGACAAGAATATTCCTCGTCATTCTATTTCTTTGACACAAATTCTTGCTTGGGCAAGCGTCCCTTTGGGCCGAGCGGCCACTAATTGCGCACATATTCTTTATAAATTATTCTGTTTTAAGTTGAGATTGAAATTATTTTTGTATTTTTGCACTCGAAACCGATAAATGTTCACGATTATGACAGCAATACAGTTACGTGCGGAACTGCTCCGCGAACTCAATCCCATCTTCGACAGTGAGGTGGCCATGCAAAAGGCCCTTACGGCCTTGCGTGATATTCGCAAGATGGTATTCACTGAAGTTCCTGTGACCAAGACACCCGTTCGTAAAGGGTGGTCTGCCGCAGCACGCAAGGCGCATGAGCAAGGTAATGACCAACTTGTGGCTACAGACATCTTAGAAGACGATAAGGTGGAGGATTGGACATGGTAAATCAGTTTGATGTTTATTGGGTTGACCTTAACCCGACTGTTGGCGCAGAGATGCAGAAGGTGCGCCCCTGCGTTGTGGTGAGCCCAAAAGAACTCAACCAATACCTTGCCACGGTCATCATCATCCCCATCACTTCGGCTATCCACGGCTATCCCTATCGAGTGGTCTGTCATGTAGATGGACGAGACGGTGAGATTGTCACCGACCAGATCAGGACAGTAGACAAGAGCAGGTTGAAGAAAAAGATTACTACGCTTTCGCCTGATGAACAAGCCGAACTACAAGACGTTCTCCGTCAGATGTTCTGCGAATAACGCCACTCCCTTCCCGCTTCCATCCGAGCGGGATTTTCGTTTCTGTATGTCTTGTCGTTGCATCATTTCTTCGGACTTCTATTCCTTTTCCAGCGGCATGTACACGTAAGCCTTCGTCACCAGCGGATAGCCGTTGGCAAAGAGGTATTGCTGGTCGTTGCGTTTGATGACCTCCATGTGGGAGATATCAGTCTGGAAGTTGACATTGTAGAGGGGATTCTTAGGGTACTGCTTGTTGCCGAAGAGGCGGTTCTTGTGGCGCAGCATCTTGGCGTAGTCCGTGCGCTGCACGTCGGGCCGCTGCTCGGGGGCGGTGATGGGCGTGGGCGTCGGTTGCAGCTTGGCAAGGCGGAAGGTGTGCGCCTCGCTCTTAGCCTCGACGATGAGGCCGGGCAGTCCGCGCAACCGCCAGGGGCCTGCCGACGAAGGGATTTCTTCGGTGTAGCACACCTGCCAGCGAACGCCGCGGTACGTGGCCATAGCCTGGCGGCAGAGATAGCTCCCGACGGTGAGTGTGTCTTCGCTGAGCATCCACTCAATGGCGGGCGTCGGCTCGTGGCCCTCGAACAGCTGTGGCAGGATGTACTCGCGCACGGTGGTCTGCCCTTCGGGGTAACCCGTCCATACCGTCGGTATATGCATGTAGGCCTCCTGATAGTCCGCAGCTATGTCATCCATGCTTTTCGTCTCCGTGGACTGATAGGCGGAGCGCGGCATCGACTTCGTCACCTTCCTTCCCACCTGCACTACGACCTGCATCCTGTCCGTGACGTCTTGTCCCTCGTCGTTCTGCGTCCTGCACTCATAGTCGTACACGGCCACAAACTGTGCCGTGTCGACAGTCTCTACTTGTCCCTGTGCTGCTATCGTCAGCGCAAGGGTCATCATCGTTGCTAAAATCTTTTTCATTATGTTTGATGCTTTATGTAAGACAATTATCATTTCGCTAATCTTACGTTATAGAGCATAGGAAAGGCTCTCCACCATTAAGATGGATTACAAAGCCATTAATATGTGAATGCTATTTTAGAAATACCTGACAGCTTTTGTCATTTTCACTCGGACGACGCATTCTTCGTCGTCACGACGATGGCCCCGCCTCTGCCTTTTTCCCCATAGAACGTGGTGGCAGACACGCCCTTGAGTACCTCCACATGGTCGATGCTGTCTTCCTGAATATGTGCGAAGCGGTCGCCGCTGATTTCCTCTCCGTCGAGCAGTATCAGAGGCTCGAACACGGGGCGGGCAGAGACAACCAGCGTGATGGCCAGGATGGGCACGACGTAGAGCAGCTTGCTGCGCATCCAGGGATTAGAGGGCGGACGCCGCATCATGTCAATGCGCTTCATCACACTGCTACGGTTGAAGTTGTTGGCAAAGGCCAGCGACGCACCCTGCATGGCCTTTCTGACCAGCAAGGTCTGATAGGCCGACAGCGATACGCCTGTTGCCGAAGGTCTTGTTGCGGTTCATGATAAGCTTGTCTTCCGAGGTTTTTACGGTGATGGCGCTGGTCTCGTAGTAGATGGGGGCAGTGGTGTGCTGAAGCTCGCTGAGCTTGAAGTGGTGGATGCCGTCGTCGCTTTCTGCCTCGACTATCAGCCCCGGCAGTCCGCAGAGCTTCCACGGGCCTGCCGTGGTGGGGATGTCCTCGCGGTAGCGCGCCGTCCACTGCCGTCCGTGCAGTTGGCAGTTGGCCACTGAGTCGTTTGCCAGCTGCCACTCGATGGGCTTTCTGGCCTCCCGCGTCTCATAGATAGAGGGAGGAATGGCGTCGCGAACGGTAGTATTCCCATCAGGATAGTTCGTCCACACCTCGGGCATCATGCAGTAGGATTCAGACCTCAGCAGCGGCAGCTCTTCTTCGTTAAAGAAGTCGTAGCCCTCCATGTATTCCCGCTTGTTCATTTGCAGGAAATCGGCGGCGAACTGTTTTTTGCCTTCAGCCCATTCCATTTCCTTGCGGAACTTGCGGTAGGGGAAGCTGCGCGTGCAGTGCCGTCCTACCAGCAGGCACAGCTTCATGCGGTCGGTCACTGCCTTGCCGTCGGCATCCTGCGTCTGACATTCGTAGTCGTAGGCCACCACGAGGTTAGCCGTGTCGATACACTCCTGATGAACCTTGGCCGCTATCATCTCCGCCATAATGTCGTCCAAACCGTCGTTTTGCGCCTGCATCTGCGTCGACACTGTCAGCGCGAAGGTCATCATTGTCACTAAAATCTTTCTCATGTCGATAAATGTTTTATAGGGTTCATACGCTGCAAAGGTAGAAGGAAAAGGCTGCCTGAAGGACAGTTGATGCCTTTAGAAATAGCTGGAGGGCGCATCGCTGCGGCCTCCAGCCTTACCTGGGTCTATTATTTACTAACTTTACTCTTTGGTTGCCTGTTCAGTCTGTACACGACGTGCAGCAGGGCATAACGGGGCATGACGTTGGTGTAGGTCTCAGTGCGCCCCTGGGCATTGAGGGTGCGTGTGACGTTGCTGAGCTGACCAAGGAGGTCGAAGCCATCGACAACAACGAGGAGGTTGCCCTTGAAGAAAGGTCTCGAGAGGCGTGCATTCCAGACGAGGTCGCTAGTGTTCAGGTTCTCGTCGGCATAGCCTGTACGGGTGTAGAGGCTGAGGTCAGTTGAGAGGTCGAGTTTCCACGGCAGCTTCAGGATGGCGGCGAGGGAGGTGCGACAGGTGAAGGCGTGGAAGTCTTGGAAGTCGGGGCGTGTGCCGGTGAGGCGCTCCCATGTGGGCTGACAGGTGAGTTCGAGGTGGTGATGACCGATGTCGGCCTTGAAGGTGGGGGTGAGGGAGAGGGCAAGGCGGCGGACTATAGACTCTTCCCCCACCCTCCCTATGAGGGAGGGAGCAGTTACTGCTGTGGTCGGGGATTTCAAATCCCCTCCAACTATCCCTATCAGGTCGACGCTTTGGGCGTAGGTGATGTGGAAGGGGATGTCGAGGTTCAGCTTCTTTGTGGAGTCGAGGCTGCAGTGGAAGGTGTAGCCGCCGTCGGTGGTCCAGTTGCCATCGACGTTCTCTGGGCGGTAGGTGCGCACGCCAGTCTGCGGGTCGTAGACGTAGCCCATGGCAATGGCGTTGTAGGTGCGCTGGTAGCCCCATTCCAGGTAGTGATAGGAGAGTTTCTTTCTGTAAGAGCCATTGATTTTGAACTCAGGGTTGACGGCTGTGCGCAGGTTGGGGTTACCCAGCCGGATGTTCATTGGGTCGGTATCGTCGCGCAAGTCGATGCGTTGCTCCAAGTCGGGCAAGTTCGTCTGCACACCTAAGGTCAAGCCAATCTGATGGCCGCCTTTGAGGTCGAGATAAGTCCAGTCGGCCATAGAGATAGTGAAGGCGGTGCGGCAGAGGGCGGTATCGATGCTGCCGCGCTGGTAATCGAGATGTTGGCTGCGCAGGCTGACATTGCCGTTAAGGAGCGTCCATATCTGTCCGTAGCTCTTCTCGTCGAACTTATAGCCGAGGTTGACGTCCAGCTTATGGCGGTCTTCGCTAGAGCGGCTGTCGAAGCTGTTGCGGCTGTCCATCACCTGCTGGTATTCGCTGACGGAAGGCAGGTCGCCGATGCTGCCGGGCTGGCGGTCGAGACGGTCGAGCAGATAGAGCGACGAGCGGCGGTGGCGCCAGTCGTGTGCAAACTCGTAGGTGGTGAACAGCGAGCGCCAACCTTTGCCCAAGGGGATGTTGTAGCCCACGGTGAGGCTTGAGTTTACGCTGCGGTCGGGATGGTTGTCGGTGTACTGGTGGTTGTAGGTGGGGGGCTGCGATGACATCGCAGCATACTCGACGGTCTGGCGGTTGAAGAGGTGCTCGTTGCGGTCGTTGTAGGTGATGTAGGCCCCGAGGCGCAGGTTCTCGTTGGAGTGCGGAATCTTGATGGTGGCGCCACCGCCAAACGTGCCCTCCAGCGAATGGCCGTTGCCGACGCCCTGCCGCAGGATGCGGTTGACCAACGTGTCGCGCAGGTTGAGACGTGAGGACGTGGGGCTGTAGAGTTGGTCGAGCAGCTGGCGACTGACGTCGGCGACAGGCGCGTTGAAGGTGGCCGATGCCTGGTCGGAGCTATGGTCGAAGCGGTGATACTTCAGGTTGGGGCTGATGTGCCAGCGCACGTTCTTGTGGTTGCGGTAGAAATCCTGATAGGTAGTGAGCCGCAGGTCGTCGCCAAGTCGGCTGCTGAAGCTGTGGTCGTAGGTGTCGCCCGTCGGCAGGTAGTTCTGTCGCACGGTGCGCGTCTCGCCCTCCGTGTGCTGGTGGTTGACGGCGGCATCGGCATGAAACTCCCACCGCTTGTTGCGGTCGCTGACGTTGAAGTAGATGTCGGCCCTCTCCGTGCGGCGCAGGTTGTTGGTCGAGCCGCGCTGCCAGCTGTCGTTGTCTCCGGGGCGGCTGTCATCATCCAGATTGTTGGCATTGGCCGAGATGCCCAGCTGCGAGAAGTCGGTGTGGCGCATGGCGAAGAGGCGGGCTATGTAGCGAGCCCCCTCCGAACCTCCCCCCATAGGGGAGGCTCCTGCCTCCGCGTTGGCTATCCATCCTATCATGTATTCCTTCTTCAGCCGAACGTCGATGACATAGCGCTGCGAGTGTTCGTCCTTGATGCCCAGCCATTCGTTCTCGTCGGTCTGCTTGTTGTAGATGGCGATGTCCTTCACGGTGTAGGCTGGCAGGTTTTCGAGCATCAGTTTGCGGTCGTGACTGAAGAACTGCTTGCCGTTGAGCAGCAGGTCGTCGACGAACTTGCCGTTGTGGTAAATGCGCCCGTCGCGCTTCAGCTCCACGCCCGGCAGCTGGCCGATGAGGGCGTCGAGCATCGACCCCTCGGCCAGGATGAAGGCATCGGCATTATATATTAAGGTGTCACCACGGTAGTAGAACTTCACCTTCGATGCCGTCACCACCACCTCCTGTAGCACGGTGGACTGCGGTGCTAAGTAGAACGGTGGCAGTCCCCTCTCGTGCTCGCGCCTGCCGATGCGCTCCAGCTTGTAGTCCACGTATGTAGTCTTGAAACCGACATGGCTGATGCGGAAGATATACTTGGCGGGCATTGCCGGCACCTCGAAAGAGAACTCACTGGTCTCCCAGTCAAACCCTTCAGCATACCAGTGATGACGAGCTTCCTTCTGTGCGATGACTGTACTGTCAGCACTGAGCAACACCACGTTTGCCCCGATAAGGGGCTTATGGGCGCGGATATCCTGCACCTCGCCTTTTAGTGTCAGCTTGCGCACGGCATTTCTTCTTTCGTACTGCACATAGATGCGCTTACCATGTACCTTCACTTTCACGGGCAAACCATTGCACACCTTGCGAACGGCATTCACGGCATTGAGGCCGTCAGTCATTTCCGCGGTGTACAGGCTGTCGAGTCCGTTGCTCTCGATATTGATCGTATATTCCGACTGGCTCTGTTCTATGGTCTTCAAGGCAGAGATAAGTGGGATGGCAGTCTGTGCAAACGAAGTGTAAGCAGCCAGTTGGATGATGACAAGAAGTAATAGACGTTTCATTCCTTGCTCTCCCCACTGGTTTGTTCCACGAAGATGGTGTCGTTCTTCAGTATCAGGTGTATGTAATCAAACATGTTCAGGTGGTCGACGAACGCTTCAAGCGACTCGTCGGGGTTCCACGTCGTGATAAGCTTCATGCTGCGAGGCTCCTCGTCACGGAAGCTGACAGCCTTGCCGTAGTGAGCCGAGACAACGGTGAGGATGCTGTCGAGGCGCACGTCGTCGAAACGGACAGAGGAGCCTCCCCCGCCCCTCCCAAGGAGGGGAGTGCTTACCTGTACCGGTTGGGGCGAATCCGTATGTGAAGAAATGATATGTGGAATGATAGCCCAAGCCAATCCACAAAGCAGGACTGCGCCGAGAAAGACAGCGGCAATTCGGAATCTATGCCCCAGCTGCAGCCACTTCACGCTCAAGGGTTCTTGTTGAGGCTTCTGGTAAAGCTTCTTGCAGTCAGCCATCACGTCGTAGGCCTTTCGCACTTCTTCGTCCGAGAGCAGTTCCTGCAACTGTGCCTCGGTCATTGCCTCCGGCTCGTCCATCAGCCGCAGCAGCGTCAATAGTTTGTCGTTCGTCTCCATGTCGTTAAGAGTTGAAATGGTTTTTGATTCGAGTTATCGCAGCAACAAGATGCTTATACACCGCCACCTCGCTGATGCCCAGCGTGGCAGCTATCTCACGATACTTCAGTTCCTCGGCGAAGCGCAGCTGGAACACGCGACGCTGAGCCTCGGTCAGTCCCGTCCGTATGAAAGCCTGCAGACGGTCGAGCCGCTCCTTTTCCTCTTCTTCTGTCGCCGTTGGTTGGTCGAGGGCATAGAGATGCGTCACCCGCTCCGTCAGCGTCTTACGGGCGAGTACGTTTCGACAGCGGTTGCGCACGCTCTCACAGAGGTAAGCCTGTTCGCGGCCAGCCTCTACCTCGGGCAGGCGTCTGAACAGCTCAGCAAAGACTTCGCTCACCACGTCCTCCGCTTCGGCGTCGTCGTAAAGCATGGCGCGAGCCTCGGCCAGCAGTCGGTCATGGTGTTGTCGGAACAGCTGTTCCAGTGTACTCTGATTCATCTTTCGTTGCTTGCGTTTTATCTTAGAGACAAACGAATACTTCGTTTTCCTAACCTACATAACGTAAAAAAGCATTGGTTTGATATGAAGATGCTGGATAAGTTGATGTGCAGAGAATTATCTCACATACTTACATTCACTACTGATTCACAGGCAGTTACACACAGAGCAACTTACATTTATCTTACATTTATCTTACATTTTCGCGTCAGCCCTAATCGGTCTACTTTCTTTCCAACGCGCGCACACGCGCGTGAATTGGTGCACTAAGTGCACCTATGGCTCTTAACCGGCTGACTTACAAGTTGTTGATTGGTGCACCAAAGTTATTTTTGGTGCACCTGATCGTGCACCAA
>CAMVKN010000027.1 GCA_947168045.1 uncultured Prevotellaceae bacterium | reverse complement strand
GGCGGGGCGCTCTCGCCTCAGTCGCGTTTGCTGGTGCAAACATAGTAACTTGAGTCATTTTATTATTTCCAGGATTCCATCAACTTCATGCTCAACAAATGGCCCCTCTTTGCACTCCAGAAGTACGGAGGGTTCAAGACATTCAAGGCCATGCCAAACATTCTTCGGTATGTCAACGCCATAGGTTCCACTGTCGTGACTGATGACACAGGACTCCAACACCTCGCCGTCATCATTGTAGGTAGAGACTTTGACTTTACCTTTCAGGATTACAAAAGTCTCGGCCTTGGTGGGATGATGATGCACGGGTATGAATGTGCCAGGTTCCAGACAGTTGAGGAAACGGTGGCATTTCTCATCCAGACTCTGATGGAAATTGTAGTTCATCCTCAGCCTTGGGGACTTCTTCGCTTCGTCCGCTACTTGTGTAAGTAATGTATCATCTATTATCTTCATGCTTTTTTCTCTTTTTCGTGGTGACTTCATCTCGTATGCTATGTACTTGATGAAGCTCATATCGCTGTTAATGCTTTTCTCCCAGAATCAGTCATCTGCCCCTTCGCTTCGAGATGCCTGCACCGTTCTTTGTTGAGTTCCGTCCAATGGCTACCTTTCCTTCTTGGTGAAAGTCTTTGTGCCAATCGACCATCAGGCAGTTTCTTCAACGTAGAGTCAATCCATCCGAAACATAAGGCCTCCTCTACTATTTCAATGTAGGGCAGTGTATCTGCCTTGGGAGTCTTTGACCTGTTGCAAGCCACCCAGCAGGATTTCTCTGAAAGATGGTTTTGCTCAAACCATTCCCTCAGCTGCTTTCTTTCTGTGAATGTCAACAAGCCTGTTACTTCCATTGGCCGCTTACTTTAGCTGCTTGCCATCAGAGAAAGCATTACCAACAGTCTTCCCCAGCTGAATGTAGGTGTGGTGTACCGGGTCGTATGTGATAAGTTCCATTTTCTCTACGTCGGGTTTGCCGTCTTCTGCCAGGTACTTTTCATCACAGAGGATATTGACGATTTCTGCAACGAGATAATAGCCAGTCGCGCTTTCGTCTATCTTCTGCTTAACCCGACATTCAAGCGTCATTGGGAACTCCTTGAACACAGGAGCATTGACATTGGGCGCTTTCTCCACAGTCCAACCTGCCTTATCCATCTTGTCAGGTGTGTTCCTGCCGCTAACGATACCTACATAGTCAGAGGCTGTCATGGTATCGGCAGTAGCGAAGGTAACCGTAAATTCATGGTTTTCAGCAAGATTGTCTGTTGTAGCATGAGAACCCAGTGAAATCATGATTTCGTGCATGTCCCATTGGCCACCCCATGCAGCGTTCATGGCATTGGGCTTACCGTTCTTATCATAAGTGCCGATAATCAGCACTGGTTGTGGGAGGACCCACGCTGTTGACTTAAAGTTTTTCATATTGTTTTTGTTATGTCTATTTCCTCCAACTTGCCTGTCTCTGAATCAATGATGAACCCCCTGACCACTATATCCTTTGGAACGAGCGGATGGGTCTTGATGGTCTCAACGGTCTTTCTTACTGAGGTCGGCGTGTCTTTGAATCCCTCTAACCACTGGTCTAAGTCTATTCCACACTTGCGGATGGTGTCAAGCGTTTCATCACTCACGCCCCTTGCTATCATTTCGTGGTGGAAATGGTCATAGCTCATGTGGCAGGCTCCACAATGCGAGTGAGCAACAACCATAATCTCCTCAACTCCCAACTCATAGATAGCTACAATCAGACTACGCATGGCTGAGTCAAAGGCTGAGATGACAAGTCCTCCAGCGTTCTTGATAATCTTGGCATCACCATTCTTCAACCCCAAAGCTGCAGGGAGCAGTTCGGTCAGACGGGTGTCCATACAAGACAGCACGGCCAGTTTCTTGTCAGGGTACTTGTCCGTGATATACCTCTCGTAGCCCTTCTGCTCTACGAAAGTCTTGTTGTAGTCGATAATCTGGTCTATCATATTGGTCTCAATTGTTTCTTAGCGGCTACAAAGTTACTCATTTTTCTTTAGAAAAAAGTGGTTTGCACCAACTTTTAAGTGGTTAGCACCAACTTTTAAGTGGTGCGCACCAACTTTCTTGCCCGAAATAACATACATTCACTTGCAAAATAGTTGATTGATGCCAATTATTAGTAATTTTGTGGCGGATTCTTTGGAACTAAAGGGCCCGAAAACCTGTGTTTCCGGGCCCTTATGGATACATGCTTTGCTGTTATCTGATGAACAGCAGCTCGCGGTACTTCGGCAGTGGCCAGAGCGAGTCGTCAACAATCAGTTCCAGCTTGTCAATCTGGTAGCGGATGGTGTCGAGCTTCGGCTCTACCGTGTCGTGATAGGCAATAGCCTTCTGGTGCTCGTCGCTGATTTTGTTGGCCAGCTTGCGTGCGTTGACCAACTCCTCTACCCCTTTCTCTATAGCTGAGGTGTGCTGGGCAATCTCCTCAATGAGCTTCATGTTGCGTGCCGACAGCTTCTCAGCCTTGTCAGCGGCAAACACCTCGGCCATGTAGTTGACGTTCTTCAGCAGTTGTGTCTGGTAGCGGGTGGCCACGGGGATGATGTGGTTCATCGAGAGGTCGCCCAGTACGCGGGCCTCAATCTGAATCTTCTTCGTATAAGTCTCCCACTTCACCTCGTTGCGGGCCATCAGCTCCTTGCGGTTCATCACGCCCAGGCTCTCGAACATCTGGATGCTGGCATCGTCGAGATAGCGCTCGAAGATTCTCGGGCACGATTTCTCCACATCCAGTCCGCGCCTGGCTGCCTCCTCTACCCATTCGTCGCTGTAGCCGTTGCCGTCGAAGCGGATAGGCTTGCAAGCCTTGATGTCCTCGCGCAGCACGTCGATGATGGCGTGCATCACAGGGTTGTGAGCCGATGGTGTACCGTCAGCCTGTGGGGCGAACAACGGGTCGGAGGCGATTTCCTTGACATGGTCGTCCACACGTTTCTTGAACGACACGAGCGCTTCGGCGACGGCGCTGTTGAGGGCAATCATGGCTGAGGCGCAGTTGGCCTCGCTACCCACGGCGCGGAACTCGAAACGGTTGCCGGTAAACGCGAAGGGCGACGTGCGGTTGCGGTCGGTGTTGTCGATGAACAGCTCCGGAATCTCGGGTATGTCCATCTTCATGCCTTGCTTGCCGGCCATGGCGAGGATGTCTTGCACGTCAGCCTTCTCGATGTGGTCGAGCAGCTCGCTGACCTGCTTGCCGAGGAACGAACTGATGATGGCTGGCGGTGCCTCGTTGGCACCCAGACGGTGCGCATTGGTGGCACTCATGATGCTGGCCTTCAGCAGTCCGTTGTGACGCCACACACCCATCAGCGTCTCTACGATGAAGGTGGCGAAGCGCAAATTCTGTTCAGCCGTCTTGCCTGGGGCATGGAGCAGCACGCCGTTGTCGGTGGAGAGGCTCCAGTTGTTGTGCTTGCCTGAGCCATTGATGCCAGCGAAGGGCTTCTCGTGGAGCAACACACGGAAGCCGTGTTTGCGGGCTATGCGCTTCATGACCGACATCAGCAGCATGTTGTGGTCCACGGCCAGGTTGGTCTCCTCGTAGATGGGGGCCAGCTCAAACTGGTTGGGGGCCACCTCGTTGTGGCGTGTCTTGCAAGGGATGCCCAGCTCGAGGGCGACGATTTCAAGCTCGCGCATAAAAGCAGCGACGCGCTCGGGGATGGCGCCAAAGTAGTGGTCGTCCATCTGCTGGTTCTTCGCCGAGTCGTGTCCCATCAGGGTGCGTCCCGTCAGCAGCAGGTCGGGACGGGCTGAGTATAGTCCCTCGTCAACGAGGAAGTACTCCTGCTCCCAGCCGAGGTTGCTCGTCACCTTCTTGACTGTAGGGTCGAAGTAGTGACACACATCGGTGGCGGCCACGTTGACGGCGTGTAGCGCACGCAGCAGCGGAGCCTTGTAGTCGAGTGCTTCGCCCGTGTAGGATATAAATATTGTGGGGATGCAGAGCGTGTCATCGATGATGAAGACGGGCGATGTGGGGTCCCAGGCTGAGTAGCCGCGGGCCTCGAAGGTGCTGCGTATGCCACCGCTGGGGAACGACGAGGCGTCGGGCTCCTGCTGTACGAGTAGCTTGCCGGTGAACTCCTCAATCATGCCGCCCTTGCCGTCGTGCTCGATAAACGAGTCGTGCTTCTCGGCGGTGCCCTCGGTCAGCGGCTGAAACCAGTGTGTGTAGTGTGTCACGCCGTTCTCCGTGGCCCACTGCTTCATGCCGGCGGCCACGGCGTCGGCGATGTCGCGGTCGAGCCGTGTGCCGTTCTCGCCTTGCGAGCGTGCAGCGCCTGAGTGGTCCATCACGTCACACATCTTCTCATACACGTCCTTGGGCAGGTACTTGTACATCTTCTCGCGGTTGAAGACCTTTTTGCCGAAATACTTCGCGGGTCTCTCACTGGGTGTTTTTACGTCAAGCGGCTTCTTTCTGAAAGCTTCGCCGACAACCTGAAATCTCAATGTTTCCATAATCGTGTTGCTTTTTTGTTTGTTAGTGTTGGTTCTTCCATTTCTCTATACGTTTGAGAGCTTCTTCCGTCTGTTCGTGACTGCCGAAGGCGGTGAAGCGGACATACCCCTCGCCACTGGGCCCGAAGCCAACGCCGGGGGTACAGACCACATGGGCGCCATAGAGCAGTTGCTCGAAGAACTGCCACGAGGTAGTGCCGTCGGGGGTGCGCATCCAGATGTAGGGTGCGTGCTCGCCGCCGTAGACCTCGAAGCCCGCAGCTCTGAGCACACTGAGCATCCGGGCAGCGTTCTGCATGTAGTAGTCTACGGTCTGCTGCACCTGCTTCTTGCCTTCGGGCGAGTAGATGGCCTCGGCGGCGCGCTGTGAGATGTAGCTGGTGCCGTTGAACTTGGTGCACTGGCGGCGGAGCCAGAGCTGGTTGAGCGGGATGCGCTCGCCCTCGAAGGTGGCCACGCTGACCTCGTGTGGCACGATGGTGTAGCCACAGCGCACCCCCGTGAAGCCGGCGGTCTTTGAGAACGAGCGGAACTCGACGGCACACTTGCGTGCCCCGCGAATCTCGTAGATGCTGTGTGGAATCTCCGGGTCGCGGATGTAGGCCTGGTAGGCCGCATCGAAGAGGATGAGGGCATCGTTCTTCAGGGCATAGTTCACCCACTTGCGCAGCTCCTGCTTGCTGATGACCGTACCCGTCGGGTTATTGGGAAAGCAGAGGTAGATGACATCCACGGGGCGGCCTTTGGGCAAGTCGGGCACAAAGCCGTTCTCGGCCGTGGTGGGCATATAGCGCACGTTGGTCCAGCGGCCGTCGCGGTAGGTGCCACAGCGGCCAATCATCACATTCGAGTCGATGTAGACAGGATAGATGGGGTCGGTGACACCGATGAAGTTGTCCCAGTGGAGCAGCTCCTGAAAGTTGCCGGTGTCGCTCTTTGCCCCGTCGTTGATAAAGACCTCGTCGATGCTGAGGCGCACGCCACGGGGGGCGAAGTCGTTCTTCAGGATGGCTTCGCGCAGGAAGTTGTAGCCCTGTTCAGGGCCGTAGCCCCTGAAGCCGTCGGCGGTGCCCATCTCGTCAACGGCCTTGTGCATGGCCTCGACGACGGCGGGACAGAGCGGCTGGGTGACGTCGCCGATGCCGAGGCTTATGACGTCGGTCTTGGGGTGCATCACCTTGAAGGCATTGACCTTCTTGGCAATGTCGGCAAACAGGTAGTTCTGCTGCAGGTTCAGGAAGTGGATGTTTACTAAAGCCATTTTTTTCGTTATATCGTTATCTCGTTATATCGGCATTTCGACCTCCCCGTCGAATACAAACTCGGCAGGTCCGGACAAATAGACGTGGTTATTGCTCTCGTGCCACTCGATGTGGAGCGTGCCGCCATCCATGACGATGTCGCTCTGACGGCTGGCACGACCGGTAAGACAGGCGGCGACGGCGGTGGCGCAGGCACCGGTGCCACAAGCCTGGGTGATGCCGCTGCCGCGCTCCCAGACCCGGGCTCGGATGGTTGTGCAGCCGCTGTTAGTGATGTTTGCGCAGCCGCTGTTAGTGATGTTTGCGCAGCCGTTCCCCTCCCTTGTAGGGGAGGGGGCAGGGGTGGGGTCAGTATCTTCAATATGCGCGAACTCAATGTTACAGCGCTGTGGGAAGGCGGGATGATGCTCAAGGATGCGTCCCATCTCGCCCACCTGGTCGATGTCGTCGGTGAAGATGACGTAATGTGGGTTGCCCATGGAGACGAAGAAGCCCTTATTCAGTCCCTGATTGGGCAGAAAAAGTGACTCGTCTTCCAAAGACGGCTCTCCCATGTCGACGGTGACAGAAGTTACAGACCCCACCCCCGACCCCTCCCCTTGATGGGAGGGGGACGGCTGCGCGTCATTTCCGTGAGAGGGGCGCGATTGCGCAACATGCAGCAGCAGCGTCTTGATGCCTGAGAGGGTCAGCAGGCGGATTTCAGTCTTGTCCGTCAGGCCCTTCTCATAGAGGTACTTGCCGATGCAGCGGCTGGCGTTGCCGCACATCATGGCCTCTGAACCATCGGCGTTGAAGATGCGCATGGAGAAGTCGGCCTCGGGTACGGGACTGCGGTCGATGAGCACGAGGCCGTCAGAACCGATGCTCTTGTGGGGGGCGCTCCATTTCAGCGCGGCCGCCGCTGGGTCGGCAATGTGATGCTGCATGGCATTGACGTAGATATAGTCGTTGCCGCAGCCGTGCATCTTGGTGAAGGGTATCTTTGTCATCTTTCAATCGTTATTTCCCTATGACGTTATCTTGACAGGAAGGCATGGACCTTACGGGCGGTGTCTATGCCGCTGGCCATGGCGCGGACCACGAGCGAGGCGCCGTTCTGTGCATCGCCGCAGACGAAGACATTCTCCGGGTATTCGGGGTGCTCGGGTTTGAGGAAACCCATGGCCAGCAGGCAGAGCTCGGCCTTGATGACGAAGGGCTCGCCCTTGGCGACCATCAGCGGGCGAGGGGGCGGGGAACCCGCCGGAGAACCTGCGGGCACGACGGCTGGCTTCCAGTCTATTTCCTGCACCTTGACCCCCGTGAGTCTGCCGTTCTCGCCGACAAATTCAAGTGTGTTGATGTTCCACCGGCGGATGCAGCCCTCCTCGTGGCTTGAGGTCGTCTTGAGTGTGCGCGGCCAGTTGGGCCAGGGGTTCTGCGGGTCGTCGGGTCCTTCCACGGGCTTGGGCATAATCTCTATCTGCGTCACACTGCGGCAGCCCTGGCGGTGAGCCGTACCGATACAGTCAGACCCCGTGTCGCCACCACCTATCACCAGCACATCCTTACCCTTGGCGGTGATGCGCTCATCCTTTGTAAACTCCATGCCTGCCAGCACGCGGTTCTGCTGCGAGAGCAGTTCGAGGGCGAAGTGGACACCCTTCAGCTCGCGCCCAGGGGCCTTCAGGTCGCGGGCGGTGGGTGTGCCGGTGGCCAGGACGACAGCATCATAGTCTTTAAGTGTTGAGTGTAGAGTGTAGAGTGTAGAGTTTGCATTATAATTAAACGCGATGCCCTCCTGCTCCATCAGCGCTATGCGACGGTCAATGATGGCCTTGTTCAGCTTGAAGTTAGGGATGCCATAGCGGAGCAAGCCACCGGCGGCCTCATTCTTCTCGTAGACGGTTATCGTGTAACCCATCTGGTTGAGTGCATTGGCAGCAGCCAGTCCGGCAGGCCCTGCACCGATGACAGCCACCTTCTTTCCGTTGCGCACGATGTCAGTCCTCGGCTGAATGTACCTTTCACGGAAAGCGGCCTCAATGATGGCGCACTCGTCCTCGCGGTTGGTTGTCGGCTCATGGTTGAAGCGGTTCAGCACACAGGCCTTCTCGCACAGTGCCGGACAGATGCGGCCCGTGAACTCGGGGAAGGGGTTGGTGCTTGTCAGCAGCCGAAAGGCCAGCTCCCAGTCGCCTTTGCATAATGCGCTGTTCCATTCGGGTGCCTTGTTGCCCAGTGGACAAGCCCAGTGGCAGAAAGGAACGCCACAGTCCATGCAGCGTGAGGCCTGTTCGCGTCGCTGGTGTGTGTTGAGTGTCTGTTCCACCTCGCCAAAGTCATGGATTCTGTCGTGAATCGGACGGTAGCCCGCCTCCTGGCGGTGTATGGTGAGAAAAGAAGCCTCACCTCCGCCCCCTCTACGAGTGGAGAGGGGAGTAATCACTTTATTCATTGAGTCTTTTTCCATTTCTATCTTTTTTATTGCTTCATCTATTCACTCCCCTCTCCAATCGGAGAGGGACCGTGGGTGAGGCTTTTAATAATCCCTTTGTATGTCGGCTATCTTTTCGTGCAGCCGCCGCATCTTCTCCTCTTCGAGCACGCGCTTGTACTCGATGGGGACCACCTGTACGAAGTCCTCGACCACGTGCGACCAGTGGTCGAGCATCCATCCTGCCAGTGCCGATCCAGTATGTAGATAGTGCTGGCGGACAAGCTCCAGGAGCTCCTTGCGGGAGATGCTGTCCTCGACGAGGTTGATTTCCACCATGTCCATATTGCAGAAGTAGTCGAATGTGTGTCTGGGGTCATAGACGTAGGCCAGTCCGCCCGACATGCCCGCTGCAAAGTTGCGCCCCGTCTCGCCGAGCACCACGACCCGTCCGCCGGTCATGTATTCGCAGCAGTGGTCGCCGGCACCCTCTATGACGGCGATGGCGCCAGAGTTGCGCACGCCGAATCGCTCACCCACCTTGCCGTTGATATACAGCTCGCCAGAGGTGGCACCATACAGGCCCGTGTTGCCGGCAATGATATTCTCCTCGGCTTTGAAGTCTTCACTGCGGCGCGCTGGTGGCAGGATGCTGATGCGCCCGCCGCTAAGCCCCTTGCCGAAGTAGTCGTTACACTCGCCCTCAAGCTTGATGTTGAGTCCGTGAACGGCAAAGGCACCAAACGACTGGCCGGCCGAGCCCTTGAACTTGATGTTGATTGTTCCGTCGGGCAGGCCCTTCTCGCCATACTTCTTGGCAATGACACCGCTGAGCATGGTTGTGACGGCACGGTCGGTGTTCTTGATGGCATACGAGGCCTCGCCCCCGTTCCCTCTCCCGGAGGCGAGGGGAGCAGATTGAATCAGCTCTGAAAAGTCTGCGAGTATCTGCTTGTTGAGATGATTGCCACCAACCTCTGTATATGCACCGCGATCCCAGTAGAGCGCTTTGTCTGTCTCAGGCTTATGAAGCAAACGAGAAAAATCAATTGTCGCCCATTTGGCCTCCCCAAGCCCCTCCGAAGGAGGGAATGTTTGATTACCCAAAGAGGCGGAATTACCATTGACATTATGTAACTCAACATCCCCTCCTTTGAAGGGGCTTGGGGAGGCTTTTATCAGGTCTGTGCGCCCGATAATCTCCTTCAGCGAGTGAACGCCCATCTCTGCGAGATACTCCCTCACCTGCTGAGCCAGGAAGGTGAAATAGTTCACCACGTAGTCGGCCCGCCCCTCGAAGTGCTTCCGCAGCTCCGGGTCTTGTGTTGCCACACCCATTGGGCATGTGTTCGTGTTGCACTTGCGCATCATCACACAGCCCAGCACAATCAGTGGCAGCGTGCCGAAGGCGAACTCGTCGGCGCCCAGCATCGCCATGATGATGACGTCCTTGGCCGTCTTCAGCTGACCGTCGGTCTGCAGGCGCACTTGGTTGCGCAAGCCGTTCCTGACAAGCGTCTGCTGTGTCTCAGCGAGCCCAATCTCCGGCGAGATGCCGGCAAAGCGCATCGAGCTGGCCGGACTGGCCCCTGTGCCACCTTCGGCGCCGCTGATGACGATGAGGTCGGCCTTGGCCTTGGCAACGCCTGCGGCGATAGTCCCGACGCCGCTCTCGGCTACGAGCTTAACGCTCACGGCTGCCTCGGGGTTGATGTTCTTCAGGTCGAAGATGAGCTGTGCCAGGTCTTCGATGCTGTAGATGTCGTGGTGGGGTGGGGGTGAGATGAGCGAGATGCCAGGGATGGCGTTGCGCGTCTTGGCAATAATCTCGTTCACCTTGAAGCCGGGCAGTTGTCCGCCTTCGCCGGGCTTGGCTCCCTGTGCCACCTTGATTTGTATCTCCTCAGCGTTCACCAGGTACTCTGCCGTCACGCCGAACCGACCGCTGGCTACCTGCTTGGTCTTGCTGCTCAGGCTGATGCCGTCCACCTCCTCGTGGTAGCGGGCGTTGTCCTCGCCGCCCTCACCAGTGTTTGAACGGGTGCCCAGCTTGTTCATGGCTAAGGCCAGAGCCTCATGGGCCTCAATGCTGAGTGCCCCAAACGACATGGCCCCCGTCACGAAGTGCTTGACAATCGACTCTACCGGCTCCACCTCAGCCTCACCCCCGGCCCCCTTCCGAGTGGAGAGGGGAGTAGATGCCTTCTTAAAGGTGAGAAAGTCACGAAGGAAGATGGGCGATTCTTTTTCGTCAACGGCCTTCGACCATTCCTTGAACAGTTCATAGTCGCCTTTCCGACAGGCAAGTTGCAGCTTTGCAATCGTCTCCGGATTCCACGCATGCTTGATGCCATCCTTGCGCCACGAGAACTGTCCCTGGTTGGCAAGGCTGGCGGTGAGGCTTAGTCGTATCTGGTCCCTTGCTATCTCCTTCAGTCCGATGCCGCCGATGGTGCTCACCTCCGTGCCGAAATAGCGGCGCAGCAGGTCCTCGCCGAGTCCGATGCTCTCAAAAATCTTCGCCCCGCGATACGAGCGAATCGTCGAGATGCCCATCTTCGACATAATCTTCTTCAGACCCTTGTCCACCGCCTTGATATAGTTGCTCTCTGCCGTGGCATATTCCTCCTGTATCTTTCCACGCTTCACCAGGTCGTCGAGCACGGCAAACACCATGTAGGGGCACAGCGCGCTCGCGCCATAGCCCAGCAGCAGTGCCGCATGCATGGTCTCGCGAATCTCGCCGCTCTCCACGATGAGTGCCGTCTGCACGCGCTTGCCCACGCTGATGAGATAATGATGCACAGCCGAGACGGCAAGGAGAGAGGGGATATACCCACCCCCAGCCCCTCCCGAGGGGAGGGGAGTCTGGTTACATTTATCGGTGAGAATAATATAGTTGTAGCCATTGTCAACAGCTTCCTCCGCATCCTTGCAAAGCCTGTCAAGTGCTATCCTCAAGGCTTCTCCGGCCTGAGTGTAATCAGGCTCCCCTCCCCTCGGGAGGGGTTGGGGGTGGGTTGTAGGTTGGAGGCTAAAGGTTATCTCAAGCTTCTTCGTCTTGAAGCCCTTATACCTGATGTTGCATAATATGTCCAGCTGCGTATTCGTCAGCACGGGTTGCGGCAGGCGTACCATCTTGCAGTTCGAGGCATCGGGCGTCAGGATGTTCTTGCCTTGCAAGCGTCCTTCGGCCGAGCGAGTGCCCACGGCACCGATGTACTCCGTCAACGACATCACCAGCTCCTCGCGGATGGGGTCGATGGCGGGATTCGTCACCTGTGCAAACTGTTGCCGGAAGTAGTTGAACAGCACCTGTGGCCTTTCTGACAGTATGGCCAGCGGCGTATCGTTGCCCATTGCCGCCACAGGCTCCTGGCCCGTCGTCGCCATGGGGATGATGGTCCGGTCGATGTCCTCCTGTCCGAAGCCGAACTGCGCCAGCCGCTGCTCCAGATGGTCCACGCTGTTCGGCACATGGCGGCCGCTCTTCAGCTTCTCCAGCTGCACGCGGTTCTCACTGAGCCACTTGCGGTAGGGGTGCGCCTTGGCCAGCTGCTCCTTGATCTCGCCGTCATAGTAAATCTTTCCTTCCTGCGTGTCAACCAGAAGAATCTTTCCTGGCTGCAAACGTCCCTTGCTGACCACGTCGCCCGGCTCGAAGTCCATGACGCCCACTTCGGATGCCACCACCATCACACCCTGTTTCGTGATGGTATAGCGCGAGGGGCGCAGGCCGTTGCGGTCGAGCATGCCGCCGGCATAGCGTCCGTCAGAGAAGAGCAGGGCGGCCGGTCCGTCCCAAGGTTCCATCAGGATGGAGTGGTACTCATAGAACGCCTTCAGGTCTTCGCTGATGGGGTTCTTGTCGTTAAACGACTCCGGCACGAGTATCGCCATGGCCTGTGGCAGCGACATCCCGCTCATCATCAGAAACTCGAAGACGTTGTCGAGCGAGGCTGAGTCGCTCATGCCCTCCTGGATGATGGGGGATAAAGCCTTCCCAAGCCCCTCCCAAGGAGGGGATGTCTGATTAGATGACGAAGCCAACAAGTCAGTGGAGTTGTGTAACTTAACATCCCCTCCTTGGGAGGGGCTTGGGGAGCCTTTCAGCAGCACAGCTTCCCTGGCCTTCATCCAGCCGCGGTTGCCTCGTATGGTGTTGATTTCACCGTTGTGGGCTAACAAGCGGAAGGGCTGGGCCAGGCTCCATGTAGGAAATGTGTTTGTGCTGAAACGCGAGTGCACCAGCGCCAGTCCGCTTGTCATGTAGGGGTTCGACAGGTCAGGGAAATAGCGGCGCAGCTGTCTGCTGGTCAACATCCCCTTGTAGATGATGTTTTTGGTTGACAGAGAGCAGATGTAAGCCTCACCCCCGGCAGCCTCACCCCCAGCCCCTCTCCGATTGGAGAGGGGAGTAGATAGTTTTGCTAACTCAGTAAACCGCCTCTCTATCCTTTTCCTTATTATATATAGTTTTCGGTCAAGCGCAGAAACATTGCCCTGATGGAAACCACTCTCCCCTCCCTTTGGGAGGGGCTGGGGGTGGGCTACAAACATCTGCTTGATGGCCGGCTCCACCCGGCGTGCGGCCTCGCCCAACACCTCAGGGCAGGTGGGCACCGTGCGCAGGTGCATCAGCTGCAGGCCCTCGCGCTCTATCTCTTCAATCATCATCGAGAGAATCGCTTGCTGTGCCTTTTCTTCTTTGGGCAGGAACACCAGGCCCGTGCCGTATTTCCCCTTCTCAGGTACGGGGATGCCCTGTAGCAGGATGAACTCGTGTGGTATCTGGAGCATGATGCCCGCGCCGTCGCCCGTACCATCGCGTGTCTCAGCGCCACGGTGTTCCATGTTCTCCAGTACGCGCAATGCCTGGTCTACCAGTTCGTGGCTCTTGCCGCCGTGAATATTCACTACCATGCCCACGCCGCATGCGTCGTGCTCATATTGTGGTTGATATAGTCCGTCTAATTTACTTTTTGTCATATTATCCCTATTAAATCTTTCTTTTTGTCTATATCTGGCTGCAAAGGTAATACAAAATGCTATTACCACAAAATAATTGCTTGCTTTTTGTTCGTTTATTTTTCGCTCTGATGGCACTTTGCCAAAAAACAAGGCGTTACGATGGCAAGATGTAAACAAAACGCCCCTTTCGTCATGCCTTGTCTTGTCAAATTGTCGGTTGTGCCCGTTGTGAACAGGTGCTGTCTGAATGGAATGGGGAGCTGGATGAAGGGGAAAAGTGGCCGTTTCATCGGTAAAAAGTCGAGAGAATTGGGAAATAAAGCGGCACTTTACGAGCATAAAGCGCCACTTTACGAGCGTCAGGCAATGCCTGGCAAAATTATCTCCATGCCTGGCGAGCATAACTCCATGCCTGGCTGTCATAAGTTGGCACTTTATTGGAATAGCTCGAATCCTCGCGCATGCGCGCGCGTATAAGCGAAAAATGGTTAGGTGCTACTGGTGCTACTGGTGCTACTGGTGCAACCTCAGGTGCAAGCAGGTGCAACCTCAGGTGCAACAAAAATGATAGTGTAACTACTTGCAAATCAGTGCAGGTGCAAGTAGGTGCAAGCATCAGTAGCGTCAGTAGCACCAGTAGTGGCATCTGGAAGTTTAGGTGCAACCAGGTGCAGCACCTGACCACTTTTGTTTATACGCGTGCGCGCGCAAGTCCCGCCGCTTGCCACTTCTTCGCAGGCCGAGGCGGCCGCTCGGTCTCGGTAGGTGCGACCTATTGCACTTTCGCCAGCCGATCATTCCTTTTGCAGTTCTGACGCTTTGTTTCCTTTTTGTCTGGTTTTTGGCCAAAAAGAAAGCAAAAAGCAAGAAAAAGTATTGCTTTTGTTTTCTATTTGTCAGTTAATATGATTTTTAACAAACAAAATGCGTGTTTATGTAGTAGGCTTCTGAGCAAAATGCTGTAATTTTGCATCGTCAATTGACAAAGTGTTACCTAATGGTAAGGTATAGTATTCATTTAAAAAGAGGTAAAAAGGTATGAAAAGGATTGAAGCAATTATCCGCAAGACCAAGTTCGAAGAGGTCAAGGAGGCTCTGCTCCATTCGGACATCGACTGGTTCGAGTACCACGATGTTCACGGCATCGGACAGAGTCGTCAAGAGCGCATCTATCGTGGCGTTCAGTACTCCACCGATGTCATCGAGCGTGTGGCCATCACCATCGTCTGTCGCGACGTCATCATGCAACCCACGGTCAATGTCATCCTCAAGGTGGCGCACACCGGCCAAGTGGGCGACGGCCGCATCTTCGTGAGCGACGTGATTGACACCTGGAGCATCCGCACCGGCGAGAACGGTGACACGGTGCTGAAGGATAAGAAGTAATAAGGTAAAAAAGGATAACAACAAACACAAAAACAATGATGGATACAATAGGATTATCACTTGATACCGTATGGATGCTCTTGGCAGCCATGCTGGTTTTCTGGATGCAGCCGGGCTTTGCCCTGTGCGAGGCGGGCTTTACTCGCTCGAAGAACACGGCCAACATCCTGATGAAGAACTTCGTCGACTTCATGTTCGGCTCGCTGCTGTTCTTCTTCCTCGGCTTCGGATTCATGTTTGGCTCTGAGGGCGCGGGCTTCATCGGGGCGCCAAACTGGGGCGACCTCTCTTTCTACAAGGGCGACCTGCCCGTGGAGGGCTTCCTGATTTTCGAGACCGTCTTCTGCGCCACAAGCGCCACCATCGTCAGCGGTGCCATGGCTGAACGGACGAAGTTCTCAATGTACCTGGTCTATTCGGCCGTTATCTCGCTGTTCATCTATCCCGTTGAGGGCCACTGGACGTGGGGCGGCGGATGGCTGTGCAACAGTGCAGCGGACTCGTTTATGATGCAGTCGTTTGGCGATGTGTTCCACGACTTTGCAGGCTCGGCCATCGTGCATAGTGTGGGTGGCGTGCTGGCCTTGGTGGGGGCCATCGCCCTCGGTCCGCGACGTGGCAAGTATGGTGCCGACGGCAAGAGCCGCGCCATACCCGGCCACAACCTGGCCATGGCCGCACTGGGCGTCTTCATCCTCTGGCTCGGCTGGTTTGGCTTCAACCCAGGCTCGCAGCTGGCTGCCTCGGGTGAGGTGAACCGCATCGCCATCAGTCACGTGTTCCTGACCACCAACCTGGCGGCCGTGGCGGGCGGAACGGCCACGATGTTCCTGACATATTTGAAATATGGCAAGCCGTCGCTCTCGCTGACGCTCAACGGCGTGCTGGCCGGACTGGTGGGCATCACTGCCGGCTGTGACCTGGTGTCGCCCTTCGGAGCAGTCATTATCGGACTCGTCTGTGGCACGGTGCTCGTCTATGCCATCGAGTTCATCGACCACCGCCTGCACATTGACGACCCCGTGGGCGCATCCAGCGTACATGGCGTATGCGGCATCCTCGGCACGCTGATGACAGGTCTGCTCTCCACCAGCAACGGTGCTTTCTACGGCCATGGCTGGGGATTCTTCGGAGCCGAGTGCTTCGGCATATTGGTCATCGACCTCTGGGCTGCCGCTTGTGGCATCGTGCTGTTCTTTGGCATCAAGAAGCTGCATGGCCTGCGCGTCGACGAGCGCATAGAGGACGAGGGGCTGGACATCTACGAGCATGGGGAGTCGTGCTATAACTAAGTAATGGATAATAAATAATTTGCTGCAACAACAAAATGACAAAAAGTATGAAAAAGATTGTTATATTTGCAACGGGCCTGGTGCTGAGCGGCACCGCCCTTGCACAGGATAAAGTGGAGACGACCATCGCGGCCGACTTTGTGAACGAATATATCTGGCGTGGCCAGAAGTTGGGCGATGTCGCCGTGCAGCCTACGCTCAGTGTGGGCTACAAGGGACTCAGCCTGACAGCCTGGGGCTCGTATGGCCTGTCGAACAGGGACGACGTGAAGGAGATGGACCTGACGCTGGCCTACAGTACCAGCGGCCTGAATATCGGCATCACCGACTACTGGTTCTCTGAGGGCCTCGACCCCGACGGACGCTACTTCAAATATGATGCCCACGGAACGAACCACGTCTTCGAGGCCAACATAGGCTATGATTTCGGCCCCGTAGCCCTGCAGTGGTACACCAACTTTGCAGGCAACGATGGCACCAACAAGGATGGCAAGCGAGCCTACAGCAGCTATGTGGAGGCCAGCGCCCCCTTCCGCCTCGCCACCGTCGACTGGACAGCCACGGTCGGTGCCGTCCCTCACGCCACGACCTCCTACGGCACCAGCGGTTTTGCCGTCACCAACCTCTCGTTGCGGGCCACGAAGGACATACGTGTCACAGACTCGTTCTCCATACCCGTCTTCGGACAGCTGACGGCCAACCCCTGTGCACAGACAGCGTACCTCGTTCTCGGTTTCACGCTGCAGCCTTAATCTTTACCATGTTTCTTCCCCCTCTTCTGCCGTTGAAGGCGGAAGAGGGGGAATTCTTATGTTCGGGAAACCATAGGGGAACTGAGTTGTAGTCATTCCGCGGATTTACAGATTGCAATGAGAAGTGCTTGTTTTGAAACAAAAAGCAAGGAACTTGGAGGGGTGAGCCTCTGTAGGCTTTACAAAATGTCAGTTCGAGGGCGATTTAACATTCAAAAGTCTGGCGAAGGCAAACGAAATTAAGGTAAAGTGCATACCTTTGCAGTCCATAAAATAGATTCGTTTTTATGGATACGTTGCAAAACCAGACCTTGGACAAGGGTCAAACCAAGTACATTTTCGTCACGGGCGGTGTCGTCTCCTCGTTAGGCAAGGGCATCATCGCAGCCTCTATAGGCAAGCTGCTGCAGGCACGTGGCTACACGGTCACCATCCGTAAGTTCGACCCCTACATCAACATCGACCCGGGGACGCTGAACCCCTACGAGCACGGCGAGTGCTACGTCACGGAGGACGGCTTCGAGACCGACCTCGACCTGGGGCACTATGAGCGGTTCACCGGCATCCGCACCACCCGCGACAACAGCATCACGACGGGCCGCATCTACAAGACGGTCATCGACCGTGAGCGCCATGGCGACTACTTGGGCAAGACCATTCAGGTGGTGCCGCACATCACAGACGAGATACAAAGGAGAATGATGGGGGAAGGGTCTTTTGTTATCTGCGAAATCGGCGGTACCATCGGCGACATTGAGAGTGCCCCGTTCATGGAGGCCATCCGTCAGCTGCGGCGGAAGCTGGGCAGGAATGCAGTGTGTGTGCACCTGACTTACGTGCCCTACCTGAAGGCTGCCGACGAGCTGAAGACCAAGCCAACACAACACTCGGTGAAGGAGCTGCAGGGGATGGGCATCCAGCCGGATATCCTCGTGCTGCGCACCGAGCGCCACCTGGACGATGCCATACGCCTAAAGGTGGCCTCGTTTTGTAATGTCGACCCGGAGTGTGTGGTGCAGAGCGAGGATATGGCAAGCATCTACGAGGTGCCGGTCAGTATGCAGCGGCAGGGACTCGACACGGCTATCCTGCGGAAGATGGGCATCCCCGTAGGCGAGACACCTGCCATGAAACCGTGGCGAGACTTTCTGGACAAGCAGCGCAACGCTACCACCGAAGTACACATCGCGCTGGTGGGCAAGTACGACCTGCAGGATGCCTACAAGAGCATCCGTGAGAGTCTGAATCTGGCGGGTATATATAATAATGTGAAGGCACGGCTGCACTTTGTCAATAGCGAGGGCATCAGCAGGGGGAATGTCGCAGAGCAGCTGACGGGCATGGCGGGCGTCATCATCTGCCCGGGCTTCGGTCAGCGGGGCATCGAAGGCAAGATTATTGCTGCCGAATACTGTCGCACGCACGACGTGCCTACCTTCGGCATCTGCCTGGGCATGCAGATGATGGTGATAGAGTTTGCACGGAACGTCCTGGGGTGGAAGGATGCAATAAGCAGGGAACAGGCCTCCCCAAGCCCCTCCAAAGGAGGGGATGTTGATATGACAAAATCCGTAGTAAGACCAGCCTCATTATGTAATCAAGCAACCCCTCCTTCGGAGGGGCTTGGGGAGGTTCGCCACTTTGTCATTGACCTGATGGAAGAGCAGAAGACGGTGACCAACATGGGCGGCACAATGCGCCTCGGCGCCTACGATTGCCAGCTCCGCGAGGGCAGCCGCTCCTACGACGCATACATGGCGGCAGGGCTATCTGCTCCCCGCCCTACAAGGGAGGGGCAGGGGGTGGGTCCGCTTATCCGCGAGCGTCATCGCCACCGCTATGAGTTCAACAACCGGTACAAGAATGAATATGAGGCTGCGGGCATGAAGTGCGTGGGCATTAATCCTGCTGCCGACTTGGTGGAAATCGTCGAGATTCCTGAAAAGCGGTGGTATATCGGCACGCAGTTCCACCCCGAATACTCCTCAACGGTGCTGCATCCGCATCCGCTGTTTATGTCGTTCATCAAATACTGCATCAATGGAACAGCTGAAGCATGAATGTGGGGTGGCGATGATTCGCCTGCTGAAGCCGCTGGAGCATTACGAGCAGAAGTATGGCACGTGGGCCTACGGCTTCAACAAACTCTACCTGATGATGGAGAAACAACACAACCGCGGGCAAGAGGGTGCGGGCATCGCTTCCGTCAGCCTGACCAACCAGCCCGGAACGGAGTATATGTTCCGCGAGAAGGCGGAGGGCAAGGATGCCATCACTGAGGTGTTCGCACGCGTGACCGAGAAGATGAAGGGTGAGCTGCTGATGGGGCACCTGCGCTACTCGACCACCGGCAAGAGCGGACTGACATTCGTACACCCCTTCCTGCGCCGCAACAACTGGAGGGCGAAGAACCTTTGCCTGTGCGGCAACTTCAACATGACCAACATCGACGAGGTCTTTCAGCTGCTGATACAGCAGGGACAGTCGCCCCGCATCTATGGCGATTCGTATATCACTCTTGAACTGATGGGCCATCGGCTGGACCGTGAGGTGGAACGCCTCTATGCCGAGGCCAAGGAGCGGGGGATGGAGGGAACGGCCATCACTGAATATATCGACAACCACGTGGAGATGGCCCATGTGCTGAGAAGCACGATGAGCCACTATGACGGCGGCTACGTGATGTGCGGACTGACGGGCAGCGGCGAGATGTTTGCCGTGCGTGACCCCTGGGGCATACGTCCTGCCTTCTGGTATCAAGATGATGAGGTCATCGCTGTGGCCAGCGAGCGTCCCGTGCTGCAAACCACCTTCAATATCGACAGTACCGACGTACAGGAACTGCTGCCCGGCCAGGCACTCATCGTGCAAAAGAACGGCGAGCGCCACCTGGAGCAAATCATCCCCGCCCAGCAGTTGAGCGCTTGTAGTTTCGAACGTATTTACTTCAGCCGTGGCTCTGACCGCGACATCTATCAGGAGCGTAAGCGCTTGGGTGAACAGCTCACGCCACCCATCATGCAGGCCATCAGGGGCGATGTAGCCAACACCGTTTATTCATATATACCCAACACGGCCGAGGTTGCCTTCTACGGTATGACCGATGGCATCCGTAAAAGCCTCCCCTATGGGGGGAGGTTGGAGGGGGCCGACCTCCGCATCGAGAAAGTCGTATGGAAGGACATCAAGCTACGCACCTTCATCTCAGACGGTGCGGAGCGCAACGACCTGGCGGCCCATGTCTACGACATCACCTACGGCTCGTTGCGCCCCTACAAGGACAATCTCGTCATTATCGACGACAGCATCGTGCGAGGTACCACGCTGCGCGAGAGCACCTTCAAGATTCTCGACCGCCTACACCCCAAAAAGATTGTGATGGTCAGCAGTTCGCCGCAGATTCGCTACCCCGACTACTATGGCATCGACATGTCGCGTTTGGAGGAGCTTTGTGCCTTCCGCGCTGCCATTGAACTAATCAAGGAGCAGGGGGCGGGTCTGATAGCTGATGTCTATCGGAAGTGCAAGGCTGAGCCAACGACCGCCAATCATGTCCGTGCCGTCTATGCGCCTTTCTCGGTGGAGGAGATTAACGCGAAGATTGTCGAGATGTTGCGCCCTGAGGGCATGGAGACCCCCGTCGAAATGGTGTTCCAGAGCATCGAGGGCTTGCACAGGGCCTGCCCCAACCATCCTGGCGACTGGTACTTCACGGGCCGATATCCGACCCCTGGTGGCATCCGCCTCTGTAACGAAGCATTCATCAACTACGTAGAGAACACATTAAAAATACAATTATAATGAGAGCAGCAAAACTGATACTCGAGGATGGAACCGAATTCTGCGGCTGGTCATTTGGCTATGACGGCGAGACGGCAGGCGAGGTGGTGTTCAACACCGCCATGACGGGATACCCTGAGAGCCTGACCGACCCCAGCTATGCTGGACAGATATTGGTGATGACCTATCCGCTAATAGGCAACTATGGTGTGCCCGATACCAGAATGGGCAGCGACGGCCTGCCCCTGTTCATGGAGAGCGGGCAGATTCATGTCAAGGCATTGGTGGTGGCCGACTATAGCGAACTGTATTCACACTGGAATGCCCGCGAGAGTCTGTCGGCATGGCTGAAGTGCGAGAAGATTCCCGCCATCACGGGTATCGACACGCGGCGGCTGACCAAGATGCTGCGTGAGCGTGGGGTGATGATGGGGAGGATAAGCCTCACCCCTGGCCCCTCTCCCTATGGAGAGGGAAGTAGTGGCTTTAAGGACTACGGATGCGTGAACTGGGTCGAGCAGGTGAGCTGTCACGAGGTCATTACTTATAATAGAGGGGCCGACAAGCGGGTGGTGTTGGTTGACTGCGGGGTGAAGGCTAACATCATTCGTTGTCTCATCAAGCGAGGCATAGAGGTCATTCGTGTGCCTTGGGACTATGACTTCAACCAGCTGCAGTTTGATGGACTCTTTTTAGCCAATGGCCCCGGCAACCCGGAGCAGTGTGAGAAGACGGTAGAGTTCATCCGCACATTCCTGAAAAATGAAGAGGCTAAGACTATATACTCCCCTCCCTCACAGGGAGGGACCGGGGGTGGGTCTGCCGTGGGCGGGCCCTGTGTGCGTCCCCTGATGGGCATCTGCCTCGGCAACCAGCTCCTTGCCCGTGCGGCTGGGGCTAAGACCTATAAGCTGAAGTATGGCCATCGCTCACACAACCAGCCAGTGCAGCAGGTAGGTACTACGAAGTGCTTCATTACCTCACAGAATCATGGCTATGCGGTGGACGAAAAGACCCTCCCTGCAGACTGGGAACCGCTGTTTGTCAATATGAACGACGGGTCTAACGAGGGCATCCGCCACAAGACGCACCCTTGGTTCTCGGCACAGTTCCATCCAGAAGCATGCTCAGGCCCAACGGATACCGAATGGTTGTTTGACGAGTTTGTGAAAAGCCTCACCCCCAGCCCCTCTCCGATTAGCCTCACCCCCCGCCCCTCTCCGATTGGAGAGGGGAGTATATACACTCAAGGGCAGAAGCAGACGCAGAAACTATACACTCCCCTCTCCAATCGGAGAGGGGCTGGTGGTGAGGCTAATCGGAGAGGGGCTGGGGCTAAAGTCCTGCTACTCGGCAGCGGTGCTCTTAAGATTGGCCAGGCTGGTGAGTTCGACTACTCGGGTGCACAAGCACTGAAGGCGTTGAAGGAGGAGGGCATCCACACGGTGCTCATCAATCCGAACATCGCCACGGTGCAGACCTCGCAGAGAGACGATGAGGTGGAGGCACAGGCCGTCGCCGACAAGGTCTATTTCCAACCCGTCACACCCGACTTCGTGGAGCGCATCATTGAGAAGGAGCGTCCCGATGGCATCCTGCTCTCCTTCGGCGGGCAGACTGCCTTGAACTGTGGTGTGGAGCTGTATCGCAAAGGGGTGTTCGAAAAATATGGAGTGCAGGTGCTGGGTACACCCGTGCAGGCCATCATCGACACCGAAGACCGCGACCTCTTCGTCAAACGCCTTGACGAGATTGGCGTGAAGACCATCAAGAGCGAGGCATGCACTACGGTCGAGGAGGTGCAGCGGGCTGCCCACGAGTTGGGATTCCCTGTCATACTGCGAGCCGCTTATGCCTTGGGCGGTCTGGGTAGCGGCTTCTGCGACAACGACGAAGAGCTGCGGGCACAGGCCGAGGAGGCATTCTCGTTCTCATCGCAGGTGTTGGTCGAGAAGTCACTGCGTGGCTGGAAGGAGATAGAGTACGAGGTGGTGCGTGACGCTTATGACAACTGCATCACCGTCTGCAACATGGAGAACCTCGACCCGCTGGGCATCCATACCGGCGAGTCGATAGTGGTAGCTCCATCGCAGACACTTACCAATGCCGAGTATCATAAGCTGCGCGCCCTGGCCATCAGGATTATCCGTCATATAGGCATCGTGGGTGAGTGCAACGTGCAGTATGCCCTTGACCCCGATAGCGAGGACTACCGTGTCATCGAGGTCAATGCCCGCCTCTCGCGGTCATCAGCATTGGCCAGCAAGGCCACGGGCTATCCCCTGGCTTTCGTCGCTGCTAAGCTGGGGCTGGGCTACGGGCTCTTCGAGCTGAAGAACAGCGTCACCAAGACCACCTCGGCCTTCTTCGAGCCCGCCCTCGACTACGTGGTGGTGAAGATACCGCGCTGGGACCTCACCAAGTTCCACGGGGTGAGCCATCAGCTCGGCTCGTCGATGAAGTCCGTCGGCGAGGTGATGGCCATCGGCCGCACGTTCGAAGAGGCACTTCAAAAAGGGCTGCGCATGATAGGGCAGGGCATGCACGGCTTCGTGGAGAACAGACCCACCCCCCAGCCCCTCCCTGTGAGGGAGGGGAGTAATTACTCGCATGGCGAGAAATTATCAGAAAAACTATCTGCTCCCCTCCCTACAAGGGAGGGGCTGGGGGGTGGGTCTTTTCTTGCGCCCACTGACACCCGTATCTTCGCTGTTTCTGAGGCACTGACGATAGGCTACAGCGTGGAGCAGATTCACCAGCTGACGATGATAGACCGCTGGTTCCTGCAAAAGCTGAAACACATCGTTGACATCGACCTGCAAATGAAAGAGCTATCCATCCTTACTGAGATTTCAGAATGGATGGAACCCAGCGAATTCATGGAATATCTGAGGTCGCCTGAGGTCTTCTACCCGTTGCGTGCCGCCAAGGTCTACGGCTTCAGTGATTTCCAGATTGCCCGTGCCATCGGCTTGGAACAACGCTTGCGACCTGAGCAGGCTGGACTCACTGTCCGCCAGTGGCGCCGCGACCTCGGCATCCTGCCCACCGTCAATCAGATTGACACCCTCGCCGCCGAATATCCGGCGCAGACCAACTACTTGTATTTGTCGTACCTTTAATATAAAGAATGAGATTATGTGTGGAATCGTAGCAATATTACGCTCGGCGACGAAAGGAGACGCTTGCCAGAGCAAGAACGTGAATGAACAGACGCAGGCCCTGCGTAAAAAAGCCCTGCGCATGAGTCAGAAAATCCGTCACCGCGGCCCCGACTGGAGCGGAATATACTGTGGCGGCTCGGCTATCCTCGCCCACGAGCGACTGAGCATCGTAGACCCGGAGAGTGGCGGACAGCCCCTCTACTCGCCCGACAAGAGACAGGTGCTGTCCGTTAATGGCGAAATCTATAACCATCAGGACCTCCGTCGCCGCTTCGCCGGGCAGTACGAATTTCAGACGGGCAGCGACTGCGAGGTCATCCTGGCACTATGGAAAGAGGTAAGAGGTAAGGGGCAAGAGGTAGGAGATGGCACTGTCCCGCAGGACTATTCTCTCACCTCTCACCTCTCACCCCTCACCTCTATGCTTGAACAGCTTAGCGGCATTTTTGCTTTTGTGCTCTACGACGAGGAGCGCGACGAGTTCCTCATTGCCCGCGACCCCATCGGCGTCATCCCCCTCTATATCGGATACGACACCGACGGCACCGTCTATGTGGCCTCCGAACTGAAAGCCCTCGAAGGCCAGTGCGAGCGCTATGAGCCCTTCCTGCCCGGCCATTACCTTTACAGTCGCGAAGGGTTACGTATGCGGCGATATTATCGCCGCGACTGGTTCGACTATAACTCCGTGAAAGACAATCCCGCCAGCGTAGAGGCCATCCACGATGCCCTGGAAGATGCCGTGCGCCGCCAGCTCATGTCCGACGTGCCCTACGGCGTGCTGCTCTCTGGCGGTCTTGACAGCAGCGTCATCTCAGCCATCGCTCAGAAGTTCAGCGAGCACCGCATCGAAGACGACAGCAAGACGCGTGCCTATTGGCCTCGTCTGCACTCCTTCGCCGTGGGGTTGAAGGGTGCCCCCGACCTGGCCAAGGCCCGACTGGTGGCCGACCACATAGGCACCGTCCATCACGAAATCAACTACGCCATCCAGGAGGGGCTTGATGCCATCCGCGACGTCATCTACTACATCGAGACCTACGATGTCACAACCGTCCGTGCCTCTACGCCGATGTACCTGCTGGCCCGCGTCATCAAGTCGATGGGCATCAAGATGGTGCTCTCAGGCGAGGGTGCCGACGAGATTTTTGGCGGCTACCTATACTTCCACAAGGCCCCTTCGGCCAAGGACTTCCACGAAGAGACCGTCCGTAAGCTCTCCAAGCTCCACCTCTACGACTGTCTGCGTGCCAACAAGAGCCTGTCGGCGTGGGGCGTTGAGGGCCGTGTCCCCTTCCTCGACAAGGAGTTCCTCGACGTCGCCATGCGCCTGAATCCCGAGGCGAAGATGTGTCCCGGCCAGACGATAGAGAAAAAGATTGTACGCGAAGCGTTTGCCCACCTGCTGCCTGCCGAGGTGGCATGGCGACAGAAGGAACAGTTCTCTGACGGCGTCGGCTATTCATGGATTGACACCCTCAAGGACATCACCTCTAAAGCCGTCACTGACGAGCAGATGGCCCATGCTGCAGAACGCTTTCCCATCAACCCGCCCAAAAACAAAGAAGAATACTACTATCGCAGCATCTTCGCTGAGCATTTCCCTTCTGACTCTGCCGCCCGTAGCGTGCCCTCAGAGCCCAGCGTAGCCTGTTCAACAGCCATCGCCCTGGAGTGGGATGCCGCCTTCCGTAATATGAATGACCCAAGTGGCCGTGCCGTCAAGGGCGTTCATGAAATGTCGTACTGACAGGACTGCAAGCCGTCATCGTCTTGGCACGAGTCAGTCGATGGTTACAAAGCGATGGATTCCTGACACGCCAAAGGAGCGGCATCCGCCAGCCGGGTGCTGCTCCTTTGGCATGTGCGGTTAGTCGATGTCTGTTACGAGACCTCGATGCCCTTGATGACTTTCTCCTTTACATTACAATTCTATCACGTGGGGCTTGATGTCTGTATCGTGAGTGGCGAGGCTCTCGATACAGTTGGCATCCATCGACTGCTCACGAATCCACTGGAGCGACTTGCGCTGCATCTCCTTGTCGAGCGACACACCGCTGGTAATCATCTCCTTCCATGACTTCGTGGCGTAGCCGCCATCGCTGAAGAGCAGCACGTAGCGGCCGTCCTTGCGGGTAATCTTCACGGCGCAGAGACCGTCGCAGTGGCCAGGGATATTAATCATCTTAATGCTGCCGTCGCCAAAGAGGTCGAACGACTTGCCGGCAGGGCCTTCCGTGCCGTTCCACTCGATAGTCTCCAGGTCGCAGCCCTCCCACCACTTCTTCTTGTAGCGGATGAAGCCGTTCTTGCGGGCGCAGTCCAGCTCCTCCTGAGCCACGATGATGTGCTTGGCATCGCGGACGGCACGCAGACCGTTGGCGTGGTCGCAGTCCAGATGGGTCAGCAGCACGTAGTCCAGGTCGGCAGGCTTGATACCCATCGTGGCCAGCTGCTCATCGACAGCCTCGCCGAGCGGTATCTGTCCCTGGTTCACATTATATAATACACGTGAGCCGAGGCTCTTGATCTGTGCGGCCTTGTCGTAGACACCCTCGGGCGACATGTCGCGGTGCCAGCCCGTGTCAACGAGGATCAGTCCTTTCGGATGCTCAATCAGATAGACCGATACGGGCAACCAGATCCAGTCTTCTTTCGGAGTGGTCATACCAGAGGCTTTCAGCAGGTTACAGTTGTCGCCGCCAAACGGCAGGTAGGGCGATACACGGACTTCGCCGGTGTGCAAAACATTAATCTTCATAATCTTTCCTTTTATACTTGTTATTGAAATCTGCTGCAAAGGTAATGCTATTTCCCGATGTTTTGGTGTCCTAAACTTGCCAAGATGTTTTCGATTTTCTACCCGGTAGCAAAATATCAGACTTGTGAAGTGTTTTAGAACACCAACACTAAGCGAATTTCGACTACTTTTGCACCCAGAAATCAACAAAACGAACGAATATGAACACGAGAAAAGGAATTTTAGGACTGCTGCTCATGGCACTGCTCCCCCTCTCGGCCCAGACGGCAGAGCGTGGACTGAAGGAGTGCATCCGCATGGGCATCGAGCGGAACCTCAGTCTGAAGAATGCCCGCATCGGCATCGAGACCGGACGTACCACTGTGTCGCAGGCACGGGCCAATCTGTTGCCGCAGGTAAATGGAACACTACAGGCGGGCGACTATCTGAAACGCCCCGTCAACGTGACCACAAGCACGCTACTGGGTGCTGACTTCCCCGACGCACCTACATGGGGCAAGGTGCGCTCGATGCCTCTGACGGCACAGGGAGCTGGCAACTTCGTGAAAATCCAACAGCGCGTGCCCGTCCGCATTGACTTCGAAGGACTTACCGATGAGGACAACCAGCGGTTGGCTGCAGGCATGATGTGCGAGATTAAGGTGAAAGTGAAAAGTGAAGAATGAAGAGTGAAAAAATTGCTGCCGCCACTCAGATGGATGACAAGATGCGGGCGGCATATCCGTTCTATTCGTGGATGCCAAAGCCATTGGGCTGTCTGGTGCTGTTCCTGATGTTCTTCCCCGTGACGTTCTCAGGCGGTGCCTACATGAACAACATGGCGGAGATGGCGGGCGGCATGGGGGTGCATAGCGAGGACATCCAACTGGCGAGTTATGCCACAAGCATCGGCATGGCGCTGTTTGCACCGTTCATGGCAGGACTGATGACCATCCGCAGAGTAAAGCATCTCTTCATGCGGGCGATGCTGATACTGCTGGCGCTGAACGGGGTGATAGCCGTGACCGACAATGTGGTGGTGACCATCGCGGCCTGTCTCGTCATCGGTTTCTTCCGCGTGATGCTGATGATGAACATCACGTTTACCCTCGTGAAATACGGCATGGGCATTGATGCGCTGAGCCAGTTTGTGCTGACCGAGGAACCGAGCCTGGCAGACCGCGAGAAAGCCGAGCATGCCCGTTCGTGGCAGATGGCGGGCTACTACGGGGTGATGCTCATCATCGCACAGCTAGGTAATGTGCTGACGGCCTACTATGCCTGGCACGCTACTTGACGGCATGCCTACTACGTGGTGATGGTGATGCTACTCGTGGCCCTGCTGCTGGTGAAGTTCACCATGCCCGACGAGGAGAAGCAGACAGCCTATCGGTGGGAATGGAAGAAGATGCCGCTGGTGCTCTGCCTCGCGCTGATGATGACCTCGCTCACCTATATCCTGGTGTGCGGCAAGACGCTCGACTGGTTTTCGTCGCCCCGCATCCTCTGGGCGGTGGTGGTGCTGCTGGTGTCATCGGCAGGCTACCTGTGGCTGTCAGGGCGTGTTGAGGGACTCCACTGGGAGATTCTCTCGCTGAAGAACGTGTGGCTCTCGGCCCTGCTGTTCACGGTGCTGATGGTGCTCTTCTCATGCAGCATGTTCGTCTCGGCGTTTGCCAAGTTATCGACACAGGCTGGCAACTTCGATGCCGGCATGCTGGCCGCATGGGCGATAGTGGGCTGCGTTATTGGACTGGTCATCGCTGCGGCTATGGCCTATGCACGCATTCACTTCCGATGGATTCTCGCCGTGGGCTTTGGACTGATACTGGCCGCCGACATCTACCTCTACTTCCAGTACCAGACGGAGGGCTGCTTTGAAAACATGGCGCTGGTGACCATCATCAACTATGCCGGCCTGTTCATCCCCTACGCCATGCTGGTGCCGCTGGGCATGAAACACTTGCCCGTGCGCTACATGACCACCTACATCTTCATCTTCCTGTTCTTCCGCAACGCACTGGCTCCCGTGGCAGGCATGTCGCTCTACAGCAACTGGCTGCAGGAGCGCCAGCAGCACTATATCCAACGGCTGGCACAGAACGCAGACAACGAAAATCTGCAGGCCGCCACCTACGACTACGGACTGCGCCGCATGGGTCAGGCACGCGGCGGCAGCACGCTCGAAGCACAACAACTCTCTGCCACCGCCCTGCGCGGCAAAATCACCGTGCAGGCCACGCTCGTTGCCATGCGCGACATCACGGGCACCACCATCTGGCTGCTCGTCGGAACGATAGCCTTTGTGCTCTTTTTCCCGTATCATCGCGACGAATATGCGTAATTTTTCGTATCTTTGCCGACAAATTGCGACGATATGAGACATTTGGACTTTGACGACCTCTGGAAGAACCACCTGTTCGACTACAAGGATGGCGACCTGCTGGTGATAGACGATGTAAGGCGGCTGAACCTGACAGACTACGAGAACACGACGCTGGCCTTCGCGATGGCCGTCATCTGCATGGAGGGACGTGCGCAGTGCGTGGTGGAGGGACGGGAATACCGCCTCGCAGCCGGCGACCTCTTTGTGTATATGCCTGGCCTGGTGATCAGCGACATCCTGCTCAGCCAGAATGCCGATGTAAAGGTGATAGCTTTTGCCCAGCGGGCCATCGACCGCTCGCTCTATCTCCACAAGTTCGTCTGGCAGAACCAGGAGTACGTCCGGGAGCATCCGCTCTTCACCCTCTCAGAGCGCGAGCGGCAGGGCATCGTCCACTACTGCCACCTGCTGATGGCCAAGACGCATGATTCGCACGGCAGTTTCCATCACGACGTGGTGCGGCTGCTGTTCCAGGCCCTCGTGCTGGAGTTCCAGATGCTGGTGGACAGGCGCAGGGGCGAGCTGACGGAAAGCGAACCGCTGCCGATGGAGAAGGACTCTTCCGTCCGTCAGTCCACCCAAATCTATCGTCAGTTCATGGCTCTCTTGGCAGAGTCGAAAGGGCGTGTGCGCAGCGTGTCGGTCTTTGCCAACATGCTGAACGTCACGCCCAAATATCTCTCCAAGTGCGTAAAGGAAGAGTCGGGCCGTGCCCCCCTTGACCTCATCCACGAGACCACCGTCACTACCATCCGCCAGCAACTGCGCTACAGCAGCAAGACGGTCAAGGAAATCTGTAATGAACTTGACTTCCCCAACCTCTCTTTCTTCGGCAAGTTCGTCAGGGAGCACTTGGGGCTCTCGCCCACAGAATTTCGTCAGCAGAACCTGAAGAATGGGTAATCAAACATTTTGGATTGATGAGCGCGAGCAGGCTCGGCCATAAGTCAAAAGAAGTCCCGGCTTGCACGATTGCAGGTCGGGACTTCTGGTTTATGCGGTTCATCAATGTCCGTTACGAGACCTCGATGGCCTTGGTGACCTTCTCCTTCGGCTCGGTCTTCGGCATCGTGATGGTCAGGATGCCGTCCTCCACCTTGGCAGAAATCTTGTCACGAACCACATCGTCAGGAAGCACGTAGTTCTGCTCATAGTTCGAGTAGCTGAACTCGCGGCGCAAGTAGTGACGGTGACTGTCCTCATGCTTGTGTTCCTGTTTGTTCTCAATGGCGATGGTGAGGTTGCCCTCGTCATTGATGGCTACGCGGCAATATTCTTTCTTGATGCCTGGAGCTGCAAGTTCCATCGTGTAGGCCTTCTCACTCTCCTTGACATTGACTGCGGGTGCTGTACTGTTGGCACGAGGCATGAAATCAGTGTTAAAGAAATCATCAAACATTGTTGGGAACCAACCATTGCTTTTCATTAATCCGTTCAACATAATCAATACCTCCAATTATACTTTTAAATGTTAGACAATGTTTTTTATCTTTGCATGATAGCCGCCCCTTATCAAGGAGCTCTATGTGTTTTTTAATTGCCTCCGCTTGTTTGCTTCGGCTCTCACTAAGGATTATGCAAAGTGCATGCCTACAATACGACTCTGTGCCAGAATGACAACCGCGGGAGTCAATCTGGCACAGAATTTAAACTCGCTTAAACTATGCTGCCAATTCTTTAAACTCGGTTAAACAGTGGCAGTCGTTCTTTTCCTGTACTTCGCTTTTACTATCTCGTAGGAGTTCCGGGTAAGTTCCTTCAGCAGGTCGGCAGGGGCAGTGTCAGGATTGATGCCTATCCAGTGCTTGGGCGATTCGTTGTACGGATTGCCAATGCAATCATACTGCGCCTTCAAATCGTCAATGCGTTCTGGTTGGCATTTAAGCGAGATGACCGAGAAGTCATTGCAGTCGAAGAACGAGAACATGTGGCCTGATACATAGAATACCAATACGCCCTCCCCGCTCTTGAATTTCTGGAACGGCAGCTTTTCTTCTATGTCGTCGCCTAACGACAGGCAATACTCGCGATAGTCTTCAATATTCATGGTCTTCACTTGTTGTTAATCATCATACCTGGCGGTGTCAGTGCCTTCGGTACAGATAGGCGATGGCAGCCCCGGACAGGTTGTGCCACACACTGAAGATGGCCCCGGGGATGGTGGCCAGCGGATAGGCGGCGAAGTGGATGGTTGCCAGACTGCTTGCCAGGCCTGAGTTCTGCATGCCCACCTCGATGGATATGGCTTTCTTCTTTTGTTCTGGCAGTCCAAGCATCCTTCCAATCAGGTAGCCAAAGCCCAGACCGCAAATGTTGTGAAGCATGACCACTACGACTATCAGCAGACCGCCAGTCAGCAGTTTGTCAGCGTTGGCTGAGATGACGATGGCCACAATGAAGGCGATGGCCATCGACGAGAGCGCAGGGAGGTAGTCGGTTGCTTTCTCCGTCAGCTTAGGCCAGAGCCATTTGACCAATAAGCCCAAGACGATGGGCAGTATGACCACCCACAGTATGCTCAGGAACATGCTCGCCACATCTACATGGACACTCTTGCCTGCCAACGCCCATGTCAGCAGCGGGGTCAGGAAGGGTGCCAGCAGGGTCGAGACGCTTGTCATGCCCACGGAGAGGGCGAGGTCGCCCTTGGCCAGATAGGTGATGACATTGGAAGCGGTGCCGCCAGGGCAGCAGCCTACCAGTACCACGCCCAGCGCCAGTGCCTCGTCAAGGTGGAACACTCGGGTCAGCGCCCATGCCAGCATCGGCATGACGGTGAACTGTGCCAGACAGCCAGTGATGACATCCTTCGGGCGACTGAATACAATCTTGAAGTCCTGAATGTTCAGGGCCAGTCCCATGCCGAACATCACCACACCAAGCAGGTAGTTGATGACCATCGGGCGTATTTGTTGCAACGAACTGGGAAATGCCAGGGCCAGCAGTGCTGCAACGAGCACCAGTAGGCCCATGTATTCAGATATGTAGTGACAGAGTCTTTTCATGTTTCTTTTCCTGTTAGTTTCTTGTCCTCAGCCTTGCCGTTGGCTAATAGGCATACACCAATCCATACTTCTCGTGCAGGCGGCGGAGGGTGCCGTCAGCCTTCATCCTCCTGATGGTGCTGTTCACCCTCTGCAGCAAGTCCTCCTGTCCTTTCTGCATCAGCACGCCAATCTCGCCATGAGTGAACGGCTCGTTCAGCAGCGGTGCCGCCAGGCGGGTGTCGGTCTGTACATAGTAGGGTGCCTCCGTTATCTCTGTTATCATCACGTCGGCCTCGCCTTCAGCTATGAGCGTGGGAATCTCCTCGTTCTTCTGGTGGACGATGATGGTGGCACGTGTCAGCTTCTCGTTTGCAAACTTCTCGTTCAGTCCGCCGGGGTTCACCATCACGCGCACCTCGGACTTGTCAATATCGGCCAGCGAGTGGAATCGATCACGTTCGGCCGCTCTGCACAGGATGGTCTTGCCGTTGGCCAGGTAGCCGTCGCTCATCAGCATGGTCTCACGGCGGGCATCGGTGATGGTGATGCCGCCAATGGCCAGGTCGAAGGTCTGAGGCACGGCCAGCACATCTGCCGTCAGCGTAGGCCATGAGGTCCTGACGAACTCCGTCTTGACGCCCAGCGCACCTGCTATCTCCTTGGCTACCTCAATGCCAAAGCCCCAGTACTCGCCCGTCTCAGGCTCGCAGAACGACAGCGGGCGGTAGTCGCCAGTGGTGCCTACGAGCAGGGTGCCGCGTTCAGTAATCTCGGCCACCTTCCTGCCCACGGGACTGTCATTTGAGGTGTTGTCGCTCGTGTGGCATGCTGTCAGGACTGTCGGAGCACACAGTGTCAGCAGGACGGCCAGCATCCATAGGCCTGTCAGCAGCTGTTCTTTTGCTTTTAGTGTAAGGTGTTTCATTGTAGGGTGCAAAATGGCACGAAATATTTTTAATTACTACTTGGCTATCCTTATCACCGGAGCTATCTGGTTGCAGGGCTCTGGCAGCTGCACCGTCAGGCCCTCCGTGGTCTGGCGAGCCTTCAGCCGTCCGTGGCCCAGCAGGTAGACGCTGGAGATGGACTTCTTGAAGTGTGGGTTGCCCTTGGCTAGCGACTTGATGACGAGACGGCCGTCCTCGGGCCAGCTCATGGCCGTGGCGTATAGGTACTTCTTCGTCTGGTTGAAGCGGATGTCGCGGTAGTCCATGTCGGCAAACTGCCCGTCGTTGAATCCCTGGGCGTTCAGCTTGATATCCTTCTCAGCCACGGGGCCCTCGCCGAAGACGACCCACGGACGGGTGCCGAAGATGCTCTCGCCGTTCTGTGTCATCCACGCCTCCAGGTCGTCCAGGAACAGGGCTTCCTTCTCATCGTAGGTGCCGTCGGCGCGCAGGGGGATGTTGAGCAGCAGGTTGCCGTTCTTAGACACGATGTCCACCAGCTGGCGCACCACCTGTGCCGCCGTCTTGTAACCGTTGCGCTCGTAGATGCTGGTGTTGTAGTGCCAGCCGCCGATGCAGTTGCACGTCTGCCAGGGCTCGCTGATGATTTCGTTGGGCGCTCCGCGCTCCACGTCCCATGTCAGCGCCTGCCGTTGCTCATCGCTGAGAATCTTGCCGAACACCACGGCGCGCGGGTTCTTGTTGTACAGGTGGGTGACGATGCGCAGCCCGCTGTCGTTCAGCGGATAGAAGGGCAGCACCGTGTCATCGAAATAGATGAGGTCGGGTGCGTAGCGGTTGATGGCATCGAGGGTGCGGTCGAAGAAGTTGTTGACAAAGGCTTGTGACGGCGGACAGGCACCGTGGCTCCAGTCCCACTGGCTGTGTATGCGTCTGTTGTCCCACGACCCCTGGCTCATCGGGTGCTGCTGCTGGTAGAGCATCTGCGGGTCCATGCCTTCCCACCACTTGCCCTTGCCGTCGTCCTTGGTCAGGTTGCCGTCGTAGTACACGCCAGCCTTGTCGCCCTTCAGGTCGTAGCGCTGCGATGGCTCGTACCATGTCCAGGCGTGGTCGGCATGGAACGAGATGCCCAGCGGCAGGCCCGCCTTCCTGGCTGCTGCAGCCCACTCGGCCAGCACGTCGCGCTTGGGGCCGATGTTCTTCGAGTTCCACGGCTGGTACTTCGAGTCCCACAGGTCGTAGTTGTCATGGTGGTTGCCCAGCACGAAGAAATATTTGGCCCCGCAGCGCTTGTAACGCTCCACCAGCGCGTCGGGGTTCCAGCGCTCAGCCTTGAACAGGGGCAGGATGTCCTTGAAGCCCACCTCTGAGGGGTGCCCATAGTTCTCCACATGGTACTGGTACTCGCGGCTGCCCTCCATGTAGAGCGAGCGCGCCATCCAGTCGCCTGACCCCTCAACGCACTGTGGCCCCCAGTGTGCCCAAATGCCGAACTTCGCATCGCGGAACCATTCGGGTGTCTGGTGGCGCATCAGCGACTCCCAGGTGGGTTCATACTGGCCTGTCTGCATCAGCTCGTGGGGCTGACTGTTCTCGTCATGGTGGCTCTTGGCTCCAGCCGCAGGCATGGCGGCCAGGAGCACGACGGCCGACACGGCCGTCAGAAGTATTCTTTGCCTATTCATGGTGGGTTGCTTGGTGTTTGGTATGAAAATGTACAACAACTCTAATGGGGTGCAAAGATAAATAAAAAAGTTTAGGCGGCAAAACATTTTGCCGTGAAAGTGGCTTGGTGAGGCAAAGGAGATGAGGAGCCAATGAAAATGTGAAATGATAACCTGATTTTTATTTTTTTTAAAGGAGAAAAGTTGGTCGATTCGGGAAATTGCCGTATATTTGCAGCCATGTAGTGTCAAACCAAAAACTAGTATGACTATGAACAGAATCAAGGAAGCAGCAATCATTGCCATCGGACTGATGGTGATGGGGTGGATTGTGAAGTGCGGCATGGACAACTTCTCAAACAAGGACCGTCAGGTGACGGTGAAGGGTCTGGCCGAGCGCGAGGTGCCTGCCGACAAGGTGACGTGGAGCATCAGCACCACCGAGATGGGCAACGACCTGCCCGCCCTCTACCAGCGCATCAGCGAACAGGCTGGCAAGATTAAGAAATTCTTCGTTGACAACGGTCTGGACGAGAGTGATATAACCATCAACCCACCGTCGGTGAACGACCTGGAGGCTAACACGTGGAGCGAGAACCGCAAGAACTATCGCTACACGGCCAGCACCACCGTCACCGTCTATACGAAGAAGGTGGAGCTGGTGAACAGCATCATCTCGAAGCAGGGCGACCTCTTGGAGCAGGGCGTGGCCATTGAGAGCGGCTATCCCGACTATGAGCTGGCATCGTTCCAGGAACTGAAGCCGGAGATGATGGCTGAGGCCATCAAGGCAGCCCAGAAGACGGCCGAACAGTTTGCCGAGGCCAGTGGTGCTGACCTGAATGGCATACGGACTGCCGGCCAGGGACAGTTTGAGATTGAAGACCGTGACCAGCACACGCCTTACATCAAGAAGGTGCGTGTGGTGACGACCGTCACTTACTCGCTTGACTAAGAGTGAGGCTTAAAAGAGTGAGGAGTGAAGAAATTCTTCACTCCTCACTCTTTGCTTTCTGGAAGTCCTTCTTGCGCAACTCAAAGGAGTTGGTAAGGTATTTCTCGCGGACAATCTTGTTTGAAGCCAGTTCTTCGGGGGTGCCCTGAAACAGGATGCGACCTTCGAAGAGCAGGTAGGCACGGTCGGTGATGGCCAGTGTCTCGTCTACGTTGTGGTCGGTGATGAGGATGCCGATGTTGCGGTCCTTCAGCTTCCACACTATCTGCTGGATGTCCTCCACGGCAATGGGGTCGACGCCGGCAAAGGGCTCGTCAAGCATGATGAACTTCGGCTCGATGGCCAGACAGCGGGCTATCTCCGTACGGCGGCGCTCACCACCTGACAGCTGGTCACCCTTGTTCTTGCGCACCTTTTCCAGTCGGAACTCAGCGATGAGGCTCTCCAGCTTCTCGTGCCGGTAAGCTTTCGGCTTGCCGGTCATCTCCAGGACGCTGAGGATGTTGTCCTCGACCGACATCTTGCGGAACACCGATGCCTCCTGGGCCAGGTAGCCGATGCCGGCACGGGCGCGCTTATAGACGGGATAGTCAGTCACTTCCTTGTCGCCCAAGTAGATGTGCCCACCGTTGGGCAGCACCAGGCCGGTGGTCATATAGAAAGAGGTGGTTTTGCCAGCGCCGTTAGGCCCCAGCAGACCCACGATCTCGCCCTGCTTCACGTTGAAACTCACGTCGTTCACCACCGTGCGCTTGCCGTAGCGCTTGATGAGTCCCTCGCTGCGCAGCACGATGGGTTCCTCTTGCTGCGCTGCTGCAGCCTCCTCCGGCTGCGACTCCTCTTGCGGGGTTGCTACTTGCTCTTGCTGCTGTGCGGCCTGTAGCTCGCTTAGTTCGTCAAAGTGTTCTGTCATTGCTTGAAAAAATGATGTCTCGCCTGTAGGCCGCAAAGGTACGAAGAATCTGTGACACGGCCAAATTTTTTGCCGTCCTATTTGTCCGTTTCCATGTGCCGTCAGAACTCGCAGCCGATGGTGACGGTCATCGTGGTATGGTCGGGACCGGCGGTGAAGGCGTTGCGCTCGTTGCACTTGCGGTGCGTCACGGCTCCCCTTACGAACAGCTGCTGAGTGGTCATGGACAGCAGGTGTGTGGTGAACGCATAGCGCACCGATGCTCCCAGCTCGTATTGTGCCGCGTTCATCCACTGCCACTCGCGCCAGAGGTATGTCTCCATCGTTGGTGGCGGCGTCTGCTTGTCGCTGGGGGGTATCAGGGTGGTGTCAGCGGCAGGCGTGCCGTGACCGTGCCGCAGGGCCATGGAGGCCCCAAGGGTCCAGATGCCATGGTGCGTCAGTAGGTTGCGCTCCAGCTCGAGAAATGGCTCGTAAGTGGTGAAATGCTGTCGGCGGCAGTAAGGGTAGACCCATGCCGTCTGCTTCTGGTGCGCCCAGCGTAGTCCGCCCTGCACTGTCCACTGCGGCACGGTGCCTGGCGTGGTGAGCGGCTCGTCGGCAAGAGGCAGCAGATGAGCGGTGACATTCACCTCGCCGTCCACCCACAGATGGTTGGCCGTCTTCGTGGGGGTGTAGTATTCGTAGTGGGTGGCACCGGCATCGTTCTTCAGCTCACGGCGGTTGCGCGACAGGTTCTCCAGGTTCTCGGCGTTGAGGCTCAAGCTGGTGTAGAGACGGGCACGTGGGGTGGTCAGCGATAGACGGGCGTCAAAGCGGTAGACGTGGCTGTCGTGGTTAGTGAAGGTGATGGTGTAGGGGGAGCGCCGACCATAGTAGCCGCGGCGATGGGCGTATGTGAAGGAGGTGTAGAGGGTGAGGGGGGAGGGGGGAGTGGTGTGAGGTGAGAGGTGAGTGGTGAGAGGTGAGTGGTGTGAGGTGAGGGGTGAGAGGCTGAGCTGCAGGGTGAGGCCGTCGTAGTTGTCGACAAGGGGCAGCTCACGGCTCTTGTCGGTATAGCCGCTGCTACCGAACTGCTCAGTCTGGCCGATGTAGGGGCCATAGTTGATGAGCGACACATAGTTGATGTCGCTCTTGCCGTAGGTGCTGAACTGCAGGCTCTCCGTGGTGCGCCGGTAGAGGTAGGTGGCCCCCATCTGCACATACCTGCACAAAGGCAGATAAAGACCGGCACTGACTGTCATGTCCATCAGCTTGTTCTTGTGGCGCAGGTCCTTGTACTTGGCATAGTTGGCCGCGGTGTAGTCGAGGCTGAAGCCAATGGCGGTGCCTTGGGGCAGAGGCAGACGGCGCAGCTGTGTGCTGACGGCTCCCAGCAGGTGGTAGGCGTCCAGGTGCTTTGTGCCCGTGTTACCCAGCGAGTCCTCCACGATGTCGAAAGGTAGGTGGCGCTGTTTGCCAAGTAGCGAACCATCGATGAATGACGAGCCGGCCATGTCGTGTCCGGAGAAGTTGCGATAGCCCATCTGTCCGTAGACCACTGTGTGGTCGTTCAGCCTGAAGAACGACTGCACATCGGCGTCGGCCTGCAGCAAGTCGGGCGACGCGTTGAAGTTGGTGAATCCTCCTTTGCCCCGCGTCATTGTTACCTCAGCCTTTGCTCGGCTGTCGCTGCAGTAGCGTTCCAGTGCTGCCGCGTTAGGCCCAGTCAGCCAGGGGTCGCCTGACTTCAGGTAATCATAGCCTATGATTTGAGATTTGAGATTTGAGAATTGAGATTTGGAATTATAGATTTGCATGGTAGTGTCTGTCTGAGCGGACACCCCCAGGCAGATGAAAGTCAACAATGCAGCAACAAGTCTATACATAAATCTCAAATCTCAAATCTCAAACCTCAAATCTATCTCAGAGAGCACCGCTGGCGCTCATGGAAATCTTCGCTGGAGTTGTTGTTGTCCTGGAACACGATGTGTGCGCCATTCTTCATGCTGGCCTCAGCATCGATGCCGCTGGGGTCGGTGCTGCCGTCCACGCCTTGGGCATAGCCATACACCAGCTTGCCACTGTTCTCAGGCAGCGACTCCGTCCACTCCTGGTCTACGTTGCGGTAGAGCGAATGGCCCAACTTGTTTGTCAGGTAGACATAGCCCACGTCGAGGTCGGCGGTGAAGCGCTTCTTGCAGGCTTCTTTCTTCTCGACGTTGAACACCTCCACGGCATCGATGACCCACTCGTTGGGCACCTTCACACAGGCATAGATGGGCGTCTGTGGGCGTCCCGGCTCATACCACAGGTTGTCGACATTCATGGCAAACTCCATCGGTGTGACATCCTGGGGCTGGAAGATGAAGAGGGCAGGCGAGGTGGTGCTGAAGGTCCAGGCGTTGCCCTGTCCGAACTTCGCCGCCTTGAGGTAGTGCGATGTCGGTATGACGTCGGATGGCGTGGGATAGTATAAGGTGTTGGGGTAGCCACTCTCAGGGTCGTACATGCAGTAGTAGTCAGGATTGGCGTAGTTTACCGACTGCTTGTAGGTCTTGGTGTTGTCTATGGCTCCGTTGACGTTGACAACCACCTGGCTGTATGGCTCAATGACGAGTGAGTGGGGGTAGTACCAGATGCCGTTCTGTGCCGGGGTGAATCCCTGGCCGTCGAACACCAGCCGTCCGTCGGCACCGTAGCAGTTGTTGGTAGGTGACTCGGCATTGTAGGGCGTGCTGATGGCGAAGCAGAGGTTGTTCACCACGGCTCGCTGCGGACAGTTGTTGTAAAGGATGATGCACTTGTCCATGTGGAAATGGGTGGTGCCGTCGTCGGCCGTGCAACCGCCGTTATACACCTCTTTGATGACAATCTGGTCGGCGTTCTGGTCGGGCAGGGTGGGCAGCGTCTCCTCGTCACTGACGAACTGGATGTCCTGCACATCGGCGGTGTTCAGCTCAATGACGCCGCCATCGGTCTTGTTGATAACGAGCCTCCACGTTTGTGCCTCAGCTGAGCTGAGGCCTACGGAGAAAAGAAACAATGCTAATAGCTTTTTTTTCATATCTTTTTTATTATTCACTTTTTCACTTACTTCTCACTTCTCACCTCTTACCTCTCAATGAACCACCCGCTTTCGGGCTACCTTCACTGGCATGTCAACCATGTTGAGGCTGTCAGGTGAGACGATGATTTGGCTCCTGATGCCATTGAAGGTGTAGCGCCACCAGGTGGTCTCGGTGGTGTCGAGATAGGCGGCCGAGGTGCTGGCTTCATAGATGCCGGGTGGTACCAGGAAACGGGCGATGCGGTCAGTGGCTGTGGAGTCGACGAACACCTGTGCGTTCTGGTCCTTCAGCTCCACGCGCACGTGGGCATCCTGTGGCTCGCCGAAGCTGGTCTGCTCGTAGGCCACGCGCACCTGCAGCTGGCAGAGCTCCAGGCTCTCGTCGTAGCTGCACGCTGCGAGGAGGAAGCCCACCCCAACCCCAAACCAAGGAAGGGAGAGCCCACCCCCAACCCCTCCGCAAAGGAGGGAAGGCCCACCCCCAACCCCTCCCCAAGGGAGGGGCTGAAATAGTTTTGCTACGACTTTCTTTATGTTCGACAGTATCTTCATCTTTAATATTTCTTCATGCTTTGTCTATATATTCCCCCTCCCTTGGGGAGGGGTCGGGGGTGGGTCTCCCTCCTTTGGGGTCGGGGGTGGGCCTTCATATCTTCACCCGCATAGACAGCCCGTAGTAGTAGCTGGGTACGTAGCCACTCTCAAAGAGCGTTGTCTCTAATCCCGTCTGCGAAGAGCGCACGCGGCGCATCGTGTTCAGGAAGTTGTTGGCGTAGAACGAGAGGCTGATGTGGTCGCCAATCTCCTTGGTCACGCTGATGTTGGCTGAGAGGTAGCTGCTCAGACGGTTGGGATTCATCGTGTAGGCGTGACTTGAGCGGACGACGAGTTTCGACAGGTCGTTGTAGAGCTGCTGGTCGTTGTCCTTGGCCCACAGGAAACGCTCGGCAAAGGGTATCATCTCTGTGGGGTTGTCCCAGGTAGTGTAGTATTCCGGATAGACGATGACGAACTTGTCACGGCAGTGGCTGTCGTAAGGCTCACCAAAGTAGCCACCCCCTTCGTCGGCCATATAGCCGCGTGTGCTGCCATCGAGCTCGCTCAGTGCACGTCGGTAGCTGTAGAGTGAACTCTCTATGCGCAGCGCCATGATGAGACGCAGCTCAGGAATGTGGGTGGTGAGCGTGGCGTTGAGGTTCAGCTGTCGCTGCAGTGCACCGTTGTAGGCTGCTGCGCTGGCACTCATGCCCGCCGTGGTGGTGGCCGCTCCACGATAGTAGCCCACATACTGGTAGGGCTGGCCATTGCTCTGTATGTTGCTTACGCCTAAGGGCACATCAGCAAAGAGCACATCGTCTATACATTTATAATAATAGTAGTTGCCGTCAAGGCGCAGCTGCGTGCGCAAGGGCTCAAAGCGGGCGAAGTCGATGAGCCACTCCAGACCGTAGCGGTTGAGTGGCGAGGCATTGGTGAAGTGCTGGTTGGTGGTATAGGTGTGACGGTCGGTATAGGCCAGTTCCTTGCTGACGGTGGGGTTGGCGATGGAGCTGACGGTTACCGTTCCCGTCTGTGGGTTGATGGCAAAGCTGCGGTCGTCGGCAGCGATGCCACACTGCTGTAGCGCTGTCTGTCCGGTGAAGCGGTAGGTGAAGGGTGTGTAGGTGCGGGCCGACATGTAGCTGTTCTTCGTCTCGTGGTGGAAGGCCGAGAGGCTGATGCGTGTGCCCTTGATGGTCATCTCCACGCCAAGGTCGCTCTGCAACGTGTGCTGCCATTTAAGCGACGGGTTGTATTCAGCCTTCGTGGGGTGGGTGTGATAGGCGTAGTATGATGTGTTGTCAGCCGTCGATGTGGAGGCGAAGCTTAGCAGGTCGCTATAGACGGGGGTAGGGTAGAGCACCTGCATGGATGGCAGCTTGACGCTCTTGCCCCATCCGAGGTGCCACTCCAGGTGTGACACCCACTGGTGCGTCCTTCCTCGCCACATCATGAAGCGGGCGTTGACGCGCGGTGAGAGGCTGCTCACCGTGCCGTAGTCAGAGCCGCCGATGGCAGTCACGTCGGCGCGCAAGCCTGCCGTCAACTCCAGTGTGCTTTGAGAGAAAAGACGGGGGTAGTAAGGCTTGTAGAGGGGGATGATGACCTTGTCCTCGACATAGGGCGCCAGGTTGTTCATGGCTGGCAGACGGTCGTAGCGGTACTCGCGCCAGGTGGGCGTGGTGGCCGGGTCGTCGTAGTAGGTGCCCCGCCCAGCGTTGTGGCTGCCACTCCATTGCAGACCCGCCATCAGACGGTTCCTGTAGGTCACCTCGCCCTTTGTCCATTGCGTCACCCGCTCGGCCTTCAGCTTCGCCCCCCATGACAGCGGTTTCGAGTCGTGGAAGCTCTTCACATACCAGTAGCCTGTGGGACTGAGGTCGGCAATGAAATAGCCTTCGTCGGTGGCGTGCAGGTAGGGCTGTGTGGAGGCGCTGCTGGTGTGGGCATAGTGCTCCTGACAGCGGTCGGAATAGGAGAAACTGCCTTGCAGCTGCAGGTTGGTCAGCCAGGGTTGACGCACTTGCCACTGCATATCTACGTGTGCGCGCAGGGCGTTGTCACGTGCACGACTGTAGTCGTCCAGCTCCTCGTCGGGGTCGGCCTCTGAGTCATATCCACCAATGTTGCCCGTCAGGCTGGCCGACAGTGTCAGCGGTGTCCCGGTGTTCTGCATGAAGATGTTGCTGTAGCGCAGGCTCAGGATGTTGCGCTGATAGGCGGTGTGGGGCGAGGCGGCATCGCTGAAGGAACGTGCATGTTCCACCGAGGCGTTCAGAACACCGTGCCGTGCTCCCAACGCAAAGCCCTTGTTGACAGCCACCTGTCGTGTGTGCTGGTTGAGCTTCCCTTCGACGACGAAGGGCGACTTGCCCTGGCGTGTGTTCACTTTGACGATGCCGTTTGACAGGTCGCCATACTCCACTGACGGGATGCCTGTCACGATGTCGATGCTCTCTATGTTGCTGGTGCTCAGCGTACGTGTAGAGGCGCCGGCCGTCTCGCCCATGGCCGCGTTGTTGTCGAGCCGTAGGCCATCCACTTCGATGGCTGTGCCAAAACTGGCATTGCCCCCTTCCTGGCTGGCACTGCGCAGCTGCATCCGCTGGTCGTTCATCAGCGAGGGATTCACGGTCTTGCCGCCAGGCAGCAGCACGCTGATGTCGCTCAGGTTGAGCAACTGCTGCTGGTCAAGGGCATGGCGGCTGATGGTATAGCTGGTGGTGGCCTCGTCCTGCTTGCGTCGGGCTGTCACCGTCACCTCGTCGACCTTCAGGCTGGCAGGCTTCAGTTTGACGGTCATGTTGCCGATGTCGCGGCGGATGGTCAGCGTCATCACTCGTTTCTCATAGCCTAAGCACTGCACGGTCATCGTCTCTTCTCCGGCAGGGACGGCACTGATGGTAAAGGTGCCCTTCTGGTCGGTGACGGCCCACAGGCCTGTGCCGCTGAGCAATACCGAAGCAAACTCCACGGGCTGTTGTGTGTCAGCGTCGGTGACGCGGCCGCTGATGCGGTGCTGCTGGGCCACGGAAGTGACGAGTGACAAGTGGTAGGTGATGAGCAGTGCCAGCACCCTCACCACTACGGAATGTCTCCGAGTCATTGTCTTTGTCATTCACCCGTCACTTCTCAACTCTCATTCTTCTATCAGCTTCAGCAGCTTCTTGTCGGTCTTGTCGCCCGCAGCGGCGTCGGCCTTGATTTCCTGAAGCATCTCGGCGCCATGCTTCTTCCCGCCGATGGCTTTCAGCACCCATTCCTTGGCCTTGCTGTTGCTGGCGGGCACGCTCTTACCCTTGATGTAGGCTCGCGCCATCTGGTATTCAGCCTTGTAGTAGCCCTGGTCGGCAGCCTTACGGTACCACTTCACGGCCTCGTCGTTGTTCTCAGTCACGCCGTAACCCTTGTCATAGCAGCGGCCCAGACGGTACTGTGCCTTCTTGTAGCCCATATCAGCCGAGGCCCTGAGCTTGGGAACAGCGGCAGCATAGTTCTCGGCATCATACAGTGCCTTTCCTTCTTCGTACAGTTGCTTGGCCTCATCCTCGCTCTGCGCGTTGCTCGCCACTACGGCGAGGGCCACCATCATAATAGTTAAGAGCAGTCTTTTCATTGTCATCATGTTTTGTGGTTTGCCTGCAAAGATACGAAGAATCGGGCGAACAAGCAAACAATTTCAGCCAATTCTTTGTTTCTTTCAGAAAATCTTCGTAAATTTGTAGCCGAGAAACAAATGAAGAAAGAAAGACTATGCCAAACTTAGTAGCCA
>CAMVKN010000026.1 GCA_947168045.1 uncultured Prevotellaceae bacterium | reverse complement strand
AATATAGTTTTTATATTAGTTTAACTAAACGATAAAATTCTATCCGTGTAACACCATGCCCTGTAATTCATAATAGCCATTTTTCAATGCTGTTAGATCAGGGGACTCTGATCTGTTACTACTCTTTGAATAATCCCGTAACTGATGCCCGTTATTCGGGCCAGTTGACTGAATCCTGCTCCCTGATTGAGTATATGTTTATTGCTCTCACCCTGCTGGTAGCAGCGTGCGAGAAACCTATCCTCGACGAAGAGGATGCAGTCACGAGAAAAGAGGCGAATGTCATCCTACACATGACACAGTATGAGCAGGAGGCGTTTGGCAATAGTGGAAACCGTGCAACTACCCGTACCGCCACTGGCATCACGGAATTGTGCTCACGTCTGAACATCGCCATCTTCGATGATGATGGCACGAAGGTCAAGACCGTAGCGCAGAAAGAGGGCGACGCGTCGTTTGGCACTGTTGCCCTGACGCTTGCTGCCGGGACGTACCAGCTTGTGGTCATCGCCCACAACGGCGAAGGTTCGGCCACGATTACCTCGACGGAAAAGGTGACGTTCCCGAACAATAAAGTGACCGACACCTTCTATTACTATGGTGACCTGGTTGTGACCTCCGAGGTGCAGTCCTACGACCTCACGCTGACCCGTGCCGTCGCCATGTTCCGTATGGTGCTGACCGACGATGAAATCCCGTCCACGGTGACAAAGTTCAAGTTCTACTATACGGGCGGTTCTTCGACATTCTCGCCATCGGCTGGCTATGGCTGTGTAAACTCGAAGCAGACGGAAATCCGCACGGTTGCTGACGGTGTGACCACTTTCGACATCTTCACCCTGCCTCATACCGAGGAAGATGTATTGACGAAGCTCACCGTCACTGCCCTCGATGCCAACGACAACACTGTGAAGGAGCGCGTCTTCGAGAACGTTCCTGTCACCCGCAACCAGATTACCCGCTACACAGGCAGTTTTTTCGGTAGCGGCGGCAGCGGCCAGACCTCCGACGGCACCTTCCGCCTCACCGCCGATCCAGATTGGGACAGCGTGAACGGATATACGTTCTAACGCATCCTAATCCTCTATCTACTTCGAGAGCCGAGGCAAAGCGCCCCGGCTCTCGTTGCTAAAAAATGTTCTGTTGGAAATACTGTGATATACTATGTGGGGAACGCGGGAACAAGAGTCTAAATGACTGCATTACAATGATTTGTCATGTTCCCACCTTGGGAACGAGCAATAAATGAAGTAAGCATTATCCCTTTCTTATGTACCTTGTCGTTCCATTCTGTTCCCAGACTGGGAACAAGATAACTCGCTGACAGTAAGGTTGGTAACATTGTTCCCTATTGTTCCCCACTATATATCCAATGATGTCTGCACTGCATCGCTTTCATCTTCCACAGGCATTCGTTCAAGATCAATGTCATACATCTCCTTGACCTTTTCGTAGTCGAAACAGTAGGCCCATTCCGAGAACTCCTTTTGCTTGAATGTCTTGTCACCATTAGGCTTGCTCAGATCGGGTACCGGATAGCCATTCTTGTCGAACTCTTTGAACCTGTACTTCTTGTCGCCCAGGTAATAGCTGGTGTTCTTCATATAGAACTCCAAGGACTCCTTCGGGATGAAGTTGTAGCCAATCTTACGGCATGTCTCTTGATACCGCTCAATCATACCGGCCTTACGGATAAGTAGAATAGAGTGCGGCTCGTCCCATGCATACTCCTTGCCATTCCGACAAGTCACGTTCTTTGTAAGGGCTATGCGGAAATGGCCGTCGGCAATGATTTTCTTGTCGGACAAGAGGTATTGCAGCACATTCCAGAAAGATGCCAGCTCGTCGCTGGTCTTGCAGGAAATGGCCTGACGCTTCACGGCATCCATGACAAAACGGCTAATGCTGGCGTAGTCGATATTGACATCCAACTCGTCTTTCAACACCTTATAGGCAGCAAGAGGCACGGCCCAGTTCCTGGCAATGCGGGTGTGCTCCGTAGAATCTCCCACTTCCTTGAGTATTTCCTTGCTGACCTCGTCGAATGTACGCTCGTATTCCCGCTCCATCTTGTCGCGATGACTCATTATCTCCATGGTTAGATGAGTCAAGCCGCTCCTCCTCAGACCTGCAATTTTGTCAAACTCTTCCGTCTCTTCCGCACTGAACTTTGACTTTGAGAACGTGAGAAATATCGTCCGTGAGAACAATGCGGGGTCTTTCGTCGGCATCTCCTGACCAGTAATGATCACACCAGAATCCACTGCCGTCATCTCCTTCTGACCATCCTTGTTCATGGACATGCGGGTACGGCCTATCAAGTCCCAAATGCCCTTCAGAAATTCTATTTTGCTGTCATCAAGAGCGTTCTTGTATTCGTTGAATACGACCACGGCGTTGGCGGCAGCCGCTACTTCGTCAGACATTGCCGCCACCGTGGCATTATCTATGTTGATGGACTTCTTCTTGGTGAAGAATGCCGCTATCATTTCTGCCAGCGCAGTTTTGCCCGTCCCCATTGGTCCGAAGAGATCAAGGATGGGGAACCAGCCAGGAGCTGTCGCATAGGCCACAATATCGTGGAATAATGATGCAACGAGAAACATGAAGGCAATTTGTCCATTGGCACCGAATACCTTGAACATCTGGTCGGTTACTTCACGAAGCGTGACCGATGAGCCTTCCTGGTGGACGAAGTTATGCTCGAAGAGGAACATCTTCCGGTCGTGGCGGTAGATGAGCGAGTGGGAAGGCAGATAGAAATTGCCCACATCTTGCAGCTTGACGATGCCGTATTGGTCGGCCTCATGCCACTGCTCGCCATCGAAGATGCCGTTGCCGAAAGCGAAGAAACCTTGCTGCTGCCAGCCGAGTTGCTTGATAAGGATTGCCGTGTCCATATTGGCGAAGAGGAAACCCTTCACCTTCTTTAAGTCGCTCTTGCCACCTGACCATACATAGTTGCCTATCTCGCCCACCTTAGCTTCAAACTTGTCGTTCGACACCAATTCCTCGGAGCGCAGCTCAATGATGTTCTTCACATGCTGGGTGTTCTCGATAGTAAAGATACGTCTTGACAGTGTAGGGTCTTGAACATGAAACATCGGTGTGAGAATGAAGTTCGACAGCGGTCTGATGCCGTTCTCGTCCTCTATTAAGTACTGACAATCCCTGATAGTAAAGCCGAACTCCCTGCTGTCGGCAGTGTTCGTGACAATTGGATTCCTACGCTTATCTGTTTTTGCATTGACCTTCGACTGCTTCATGGCATTGTTCCACGGCTTCTTCTGTCCACCGGTATGCTTCTTCAATTGGTCGATATAAAAATCGACTTTGGTAGAATTGCCTATGCCTGTTAATATGTTGACCACAGTATGCAAGGCAATTGTCTGGTCATCAACAGAAGTGCTGGAAGCAAATAGCTTTTCGGCATACCATAGTATAAAGTCCTGCTCAGGTAAGCTGTCAAAAATTTCCCTATTGGTGAAATATGAATCAGCATCGCGCTTACCATCACCAGCAGGAATCTCCTTGACGTACACAGCCAGTCCATTCTTGAAAGCCAATCTCCCGGCATCGGTAACAACCTTGATGCCGTGAGGTAGTCTCTCGCCAGGCTTGATAACATCTGAGTCGGGGATGAAGCATACTTTGGTAACAGCCTTGCCCAATGTCTGAAAATGCTTTTCATTCCATGCAGACCCCAGACAAGCCACAGTATTCGTCACGTCGATAGACTGCAAACGCATACAGTCTGGAGCACCCTCTACCAGATAGGCTGTCTGGGTACGAATGATCTCCTTCCATGCTGCATCTATGCCAAACAGCACTTCGCCTTTATGGAAGATGTCGCTGTCAGCGTTATTCAGATACTTAGGATTGCTGCCATCGAAGTTTCGGCACGTGAAGCCGATGATTCTTCCGAAGCGGTCACGGATGCTGATGGTGATACGCTCGCGGATCAGGTCGTTGCCGTTTCGGTCGCAAAGTCCCAGTTCTTTCAGCGTGTCCTGGGTGATGCCCAGTTTGTCGAGGTTCCGTGAGTAGCCCGGCGCATAACCAATTCGGATAAGGTCGCAATATTCTTTGTCCCAACGGTCATAGGCATACTGCTGAGCCTTCTCGCTCTTCATGAACTCTTTATGATAGTAGTCCTCGACTATAGCCATGTTGGCGAAAAGACTTTCTCGCTTCTTCATCAGTGCTTCTTGCTCTTCAGTCGGTTCGTACTCCTGAATGTCTATGCAGTACTTCTTTGCCAGCCATCGCAATGCCTCCGGGTAGGTCATCTTTTCATGCTTCATCAGGAAGGTAACGGCATTGCCGCCCTCGCCACAAGTAAAACACTTGAAGATTTGGCGTGACGGTGAAACCGACAGTGATGGAGTGTGGTCTTGATGGAAGGGACATAATCCCTTGTAGTTCACCCCAGACTTCTTCAGATCAACGAACTCACCGACAACCTCAACGATGTCTGCTGCATCGTAGATTTTTTCGATGATGTCTTGCTTAATATAGCTCATATCCTCTGAATATGTTTATTTCTGGGTCAAACTCATGATGTCCTCACGACGATAGTAAATACGCTTACCGACCTTCACGGGAGTAAGGTAACCAGACTTCTGCCACTTCCACAGCGTGGTATGACTCACATTGAACCCCAGCATGGCATCCTTCTTAGAGATAAGAGAACCGTTGCTGTCGGGGAACAGATTGTTAGTTACACTTTCTGATGCTGGGTGTTCCTCCAATGCTGCAAGTTGCATGGCCTTAGCAAAGGCTAACACCCCAGCATCCGTAAAAGTAAAGGATACATGACCTGTGCTTCTATGCACCTCCGAAACCAACTGGCTTGCCAGCAGCTTCTGCTCGAAATTGACATCCATGCAGTTCGCATTTGGTGTCTCATTTTGACGATTTTGATAATTATTCATATCTTTTTTATTTAAATATTTTGTTATGTTATCAATTTTTTGTAATTTTGCAGCCGATGATAATGATTTGAGCACCCGCCGCCACGGAACTATTTCCGCTTATCGAGTGCAAAGATAATCATATCTATTGAAATATCAAGCGAAATGATAATAGATATTATCAATATTAGTAATTTTTAACAAAAATGGACAACAAAAAGGTGACTTTAGCTGATTTTCATGTCGGGAACCTTATTATCAGTTATCTGAAAAGGAACAATATTCCCCAGGCACATCTGGCAAGAGAACTCGGTATGGCTACCCCTAATGTTAATAGGTTGCTCAAACGTGAAAGTATGGACACCAATTTAATATTGGAAATAAGCGAAAAGCTAAAGCACAATTTTTTTGCAGACATTTCCGGTGACACAGAGGAGGGAAAAGCTTATGTTCTGATTCATGCGCAGGTTGGCAACAGCATTGAGTCAAGGTTGAAAGAGTTAAAGATGACCCAGACGCAGTTTGCCGCCATTTTTGAAGTAACCCCTGCAGAGGTAAGTCGGCTTATCAAGAAAGACTCCTTTGATGCCCAAAAACTTTTGAAGATTTCCCGCCTGCTTAATTATAATTTCTTTCAGGACTTCTATCAATACTCCTCTCATACAGAAAATAGAAGTATTGATGGGTGGGCATCCATTATGAAGCGTAACGAAGAACTTGTTGCAGAGAATGCCCGACTAAGAGACTACCTGAAAGACGTTTATTCCAAGATGCAGAAATTCAAGGAGGACAATGGTGTTTCTATTGAAAACTGGGACAGCCTGGTTAAGAAAGAAGGAGTAGACGTAATGAACATGGCGTCATTCTTCTTTTTGGATGCTAATATTAAAAAGTTTTTGGATGAATCAGATCAGACTGACTCATCCAAAAAAACAGATAAGGACTAACAGAACCTTTAGCCTATAAGGTCTATGACATTCTTAAGAGTCTCGTCCTCAATGTTTCGGTATCGCTTAAACGCTTTAGAACCTTCTACATGACCGGACATCTTTCCGATAAGGTTTGGATCGGTGACCTTGAAATAGGCATTACCTATGAAAGTACGACGGGCCAGATGGCTTGATGCTATTTCGTTGATGGGATGTATTTCATACTCGCGGGTCTGAGGATTGCGTACTTCCACATTCCTGGTTATCCCTACCATGGTAAAGATGGCTTTGATAGCGTCATTGTATTTTTGGGGCGTTATAAATGGAAACAACCTTCCCTCCTCGTCGAGTCCCGCGTACTTCTTGACAAGCTCTTGAGCCTTGGGGTGAAGGGGAACACGGGCTTGCATGGCCTCCTTACCCTCCTTTGTCTTATGCGGTGTATATGTCAGTACCCCGTTTTCTATATGTTGCGGAGTCAGTTTTATCAAGTCGCCAACACGGCAACCAATGAAACATTGAAAAATGAAAACGTCGCGGCATGTAATAATGGTCTGGATAGGCATCCTACAGTCTTTACGAAACTGTTCGTCCATCTCCGGCCACTTCTTTTCAAGGTCAAAGTCTGCAATCTTGTTCCTTTCTTCTATAGTAATATAAATAGGTGTACCCACAATGGCGGTGCCAATCTTAAATCCATCAAAGGGGCGATTGGTGGTGAAGCCCTCTTCTACGGAGAAGCGAAAAATGGATTTAAGTCTGGAAAGCATCTTGATGACGGTGTTCTCGCCACGAGACTCCACTTTGTTGCGTCTTTTCTTAAGGGATGCGGGGTAATCTTCTATCAGTTTTGCAAAGAGGTTGGGGTACTGGTCAGAAAGGGCTTTCTCATGACGCAAATAGTCGGCCAGATTTTCAATGTCGTTACGGGTAACTGTATCAATCGAGAACGTAAACGTCTTTTTCGCAGGTTCTGTAGCCCTGACAAATCCTTCATATCTGGCAATGGTACGTGCCAGAACATAAAAGTCTTTGTAATGCGATGGAGCTAACTGACGGCGATTAATGTATAGTTCAACGAGTTCGGGAAATGATTTGCTTGTCTCGCTTTTTGCAGCATACTTTTCTGGATGGTTGAACATGTCTACCACTTCTTTTAGCCAGTCGCTTGTCATATTGCTTTTATCTGCTGTCCCATAGCAATCAAGAATGTGGTTCTTCAGTCTTTCCAAACGCTCAGCCTGCTCACGGTGGAATTTAAACTCTGGAGTCTCTAACCGCTGCTTAAAAACAATAGTGCCGCTTTTGCGTAACGCATATCTATGCTTTTCCGCTTTCTCAACAGAGGCGGTTATGATGTTGCCAGGAATCTTAACACCAGCCTTTTCTGTTTTCTCCCGGTTTATATAATACTCGAAATACTCTGGGCTAACAAATACCTCACTCTTGGCGTAGAGGTCAAATGTATTACCTTGGAAGAACCGTATCATAATCTCGCTCCTTCCTGTCACCTTCTGTATCTTACTTGATATTCGTAGTTCTACCTGTGCCATAACTGGTGACAATTAAGCTTCATCATCAATGACGTTTCCAAATTTGGCCTTTGCCGCTTCCAGCGACTTTTGGATCTGCTGCATCAGAACATGACGCGGGGGCAGTTCAGTCAGGTATTGTGCCACCTTGATTCCTGCTTTGTCAAGCTGCAGCAGTTCTATTTGCTCTTCACTGCCTTCTGTACATAGCAGCAGGCCCAGAGGAGTTTCCTCGCCTGGTTCCATTTCATTTTGTTCCAACCACCGAAGGTAAAGTTCCATTTGTCCTTTGTACTGTGCCTTGAAGCGGTCTAATTTCAGGTCAATGGCAATTAGGCGGTGTAGGCGGCGGTGAAAAAACAGCAGATCGAGATAGAAGTCCTCTCCGTCAATGATCATCCGCTTCTGCCTGGCAACGAAACAGAATCCATTCCCCAGTTCTATAATAAACTGCTCCAAATGGGCGATAAGACTATCTTCCAGACTCTTTTCGCTATACATGCCCTTCAGTCCAGTGAACTCCAAAAAGTATGGGCTCTTAAATACCAAGTCTGGTGATATCACATTATCGTCGCGCAAGCTCGATAACTCCTTCTTGATAAATTCGTCAGGCTTGCCACTGATGGCAGTACGCTCATAAAGCATACCATCTATTTCCTTACGTAAGCGATTTCTTCCCCATCTTCCAGATACTGCCATAGTGATATAGAATTCGCGTTGAAGATCATCCTTGAGCGGAAGAACCTCAATAAAATGAGACCATGATAATTGTCGCGCAGCCTGCGCAACAATTTGTTCGTCAGCGAAAAGATTCGCAAACTGCATCATTCTTCTGATACTTTTGTCATCAAATCCTTTCTTTCCGTACTCCTTTTGCAATTGTCGCGCCACTTGCGCGACAATCTGCTTTCCATACTCCGCACGCTGGCTCCCAAGTACATCTCTGTTAATGCGCTCACCAATATGCCAGTACATCATAGTCAGCTCGTAGTTAGCTGTAGCAGCTACATGACCACGAGCCTGATTGATTATCTGGCGCAGGTCTTCCATCAATGACTGTGTGTCTTGTGGGGATGCAATTTTTTCGATTTCTTCCATATGAAATATCGATTTATATTTGTTGTTCTCAACTTAATTGTGTACCTTTGCGGCAAATATAAAAAGCGAACTTTAAAATATTGATACATTGGATTCTGGCTACAAAGGTAAGAATAATGCCACGGGAATACAAATATTTTTCCCGTAATTTTCCCGTGATAACGAGAATTTAACGTTCTTTAAGGTTATTAATATTGCTGATGTGTTTGCGTAAGTTATTGAAAATCAGCACAAAGTATGCAACTTAAATCATCTTTGATTTCCTTTAATCATCATTTTGATAGTCCAGTAATCCCGACTGAAAAGAAGCTAACTATCCGAAAATTCGGATAGTTAGTTTCTTTTTAAGGATTTTACTGAATCAGAAGTGAATCAAAACGAAATGGATTTTCATGTCCTTGTACAAACGATTCAGCGACGTCCTTCAATATTTAACAGAGTTTAACGGTAGTTCTCTTTAGAAATGAAGAGGACAAAAAAATGACTGTCTCAAAACAAAAAACCATCGCGCGCTCTAAAGAATATAGAGAGCCTGTCGTGGTGTGGGGTGAGAAAGAGGTGAAAATCAGTTTCTATGCCTTCGACCCTGAGAGTGGAAGCCTGAAGAGAAAGCTGATCAGGCTTAACCGTGAGTTGAAGGGTATCAAGGGGAAACGTGCCAAGAAGGAGTATGCCGATGGTGTGGCCATCCGCATCCGTGACGAACTGAAGGGTGGCTGGAATCCATGGATGCAACAGTCAGACGACCTGGTCTATGTGCTGTGGACTGAGGCGTGCGACCGTTACAAGGCCTATCTTGTGAAGCAGCAGAACGAGCACAACATGCGTCCTGAGAGCGTGGCCAGCTACATGAGCTACCACCGTGTGCTGATGCGCTGGGTGGAGAAGGAGCGGAAGAATGTGAAGTATGCCTACCAGTTTGACCGCCGTGTAGTGGACGCTTTCCTGGACTATGTGTACCTTGACAAGAACAACGGCATTCAGACGAGAAACAACTACCTTGCCTGGATCAGAAGCTTTTCCACTTGGATGCTGGGCAAGTCTTACATTGAGAAGAATCCCACTGAGGGTATTCCGCGCATGAAGCCAAAACGTGGGAAGGGGCGCGATGTCATCCCAGACTCCGTTCTGCAGAAGATTCACGACTACCTGGAGAGGAACAACCGTCATTTCCTTCTTGCCTGCTACCTACTGCATTACATGTTCGTGCGCCCGCATGAGATTGCGCAGCTGAAGATTGAAGACTTCTCGCTGAGCCGGCAGACGCTGCTCATCCATGGTGACATTGCCAAGAACTGGCAGGATGCCGTGGTGACGCTTCCCGTGCATGTGATAGAGCTGATGGTTGACCTTCGCGTCTTTGACTCCCCCGGCAGCTACTATCTCTTCTCTGACGACTTCAAGCCAGGCCGTGAGTTCCGGAGCGAGAAGTTCTTCCGCGACTACTGGACGCGCAAGGTCAGGAAGGACCTTGGCTTCAGCGACAGGTACAAGTTCTATTCGCTCAAGGACACTGGCATCACGAACATGCTGAGGGCCAACACCGATGTACTGAGCGTGCGGGACCAGGCGCGTCACTCCTCGATTCTGATTACAGACATCTATACGCCGAAGGACATCAAGCAGGCCAACAAGCTGCTGGTGAACTACAAGGGGGTGCTATAGCATCTCATAGAAGTAGCCAGTCATCAGCTTGTCGAATCCCTCTGCATTGACGTTAGCCTCTATCTTCTCACAGCCATAGCGCTTGCCGCTGATGAGGAAGATGTCACGTGGGTCTGGCATGCGGTCAGCAACGAACCTGAAGGTGTACCTGGTCTTCATGTCAAAGGAGAAGCCGTTCTGATGGAGCTGGCCAAGGTATTGGTCGGCGTCGGCTGGGTTCAGTGACAGCGACCACCGGCGATGGCCATCGCCTTTCACCTTGTAGCGGTAGTCCGTCATGGGCATGAGTGCCGAGAAGACGCGGTTTTCCTCTTCATCGTCGATGAAGGCCGTGGCCGTCTGCTCCACGTCCTCGACGAAGAACACCTGCATGAGGTCTTCCTTCTCAGCGTTTTTCTCCACCTCTTCTGCACCGGTTATCAGGTCTTGTATGTCTGCCCTCACCACATCCTCGTCAGGTGTCATCTCATCGCCGGTGGGGTTCTCCAGGCTGAGCGAGCGAAACGTCATCTCATAGGTGTTGGTGACGCCAGAGACCTGCCACACGAACATGCCTTTCACCTCCTCGGTGATGGCCGCCGGCACAATCTTCAGCTCACGCTTCGAGGCACTGTCGTTGCGCGTGAGAGGAGCAAACATATCGACCGCCACCAGCTCGGATGCTCCATCTTCCGTATGTCTCCAGTCAACGTACATTCCCTGAGGACACTTGAAGATGAATTTTCTTCTTTCCGACGCATCCATGGCGGTGTATGCTGCCACCAGCTTCGCCATGCTGTCGTATGCCAGGCGTGGCGCATTGTCCCGGACGGCCTCTGTCAGGCAGTCGTAGTCGTGAGCCGTTGATGTCGACAGCTCGTAGCTGATGTCGTCGTTGGCCAGTGACTGCGCCTCGCCGCCGTCGCTGTCGGTGGCCACCTCTGCCGTGTACTCATCGCAGGGTGACAGCTCCCTGCGCTGAGCATTGCCGAAGAAGGAGATGTTGTTTTCCATGCTGATGGTCTTTGCCACCGGGTCGACCTTCAGCGTGCAGTTGAACAGTTTGCACATCTCGTCGAGGAACTCTTTCGCCGTCCAGTGCGGCAGCGCATGCGCCAGGTGGCGTGTGATCTTAGCCGATGCCACGTAGAGACTCTTCCACGGCTCTTGCCATGGGAAGAGACTGCCTGGCGTGTACCCCATCCTAAGAATCACCTTCATCAGCACGTCCATCAGGTTGGGTTGTGGTGCCCCGCCTGCCAGGTGGCTGGTGATGGGGTTGCGGATGGTGCCCTGCTGGTTGCTCACCCAGAACACGTTCTTGCGGTTGACTGCCTCGCCCGTCGTCTCGTTGAGCGCCTGCATGCACACGAAGCGCACCCCGTCGAGGTTGTAGTTGTCATAGCCCTGCGGCTGAAAAGGCGCCGGTGCCACCTCGTTGTTGCCCATGTCCATCTCGTCAATGAACAGCTGGCCACCTTTTAGATTCACCTCACTGTTACCTCCCAGGAGCTGCACCCTCGTCTGGCTTTCCGTTACTTGCGTCACCCTGGCAGTTCCTGTGAGCACCGGCATGTTGTCCACCACGAGCTGACACGCCATGGCAGGGGGCTGCTTCGAGCAATCGATGCGCTGCAGGTTTCCCAGGAACTGACGGTTCTGCAGTATGTCCATGGGCAGGAGGACGTCGAGGGTATAGCTCTCCGACTGTGTGAAGTACGGGTTCTCCCGTGTGAGCTTGAATCCGCTGCCGGCATCGTCGAAGAAGACGCGCGTCCATGTGGCAGCCCCCTCCTTTTTCAAATAAAGTTCAGTCATGTCCTACTTGTTTTTCATTAAGTTATTCAGTCGCTGCTGCTGTGCGTTCAGGCCGTCCGGACCTGTAAGCACCACCTGTGCGTTGATAGGCTGCTCGAGGCGCTGCAGTAGCAGCTCGGTGGCTTCCCTGTGTGCATCCACCGCCATGCGCAGCTGTTCGTTGTCGGTCTGCACGTTAACGATGGGGGCGACGACAGAAGGAGTGGAAGAGGGGAAGCCGCCTCCCACGGTGCGTGATACGTCGGCTGCGGTAAGTGAGCCGACCGTATTGTTGCGCTGCGCCTGGTCGAGGAAGTTGAGGAAGGGCATGACGGCCGGATTGTTCACCGCTTGATGGTTGGCCACGAACTCGCCTTCATGCACCACGCCGGCCTCCTTGCGATATCGCCTGCCTCCAGTGAAGCCACCCTCGTAGTAGCCTGCCTGCTGTGCCTGCTGCTGTTTTTTGATGGTGGCTATCTGCAGCATGCCGGCAGCGATGGCTGCAGCTGCTGCGATAGGTGCCAGGATATATCCCGTTACCGGTATGGCTGCAGCCGATGAATAGGCGTTGATAGCCGAGATGGCCGTCTGCGCCACGGCCTGCGTCATCTGCATGGTAGCGGCACGGCGGGCGTACTTTGTCTTGATGGCAGCTTCCTCCTTCTGTTGCTGTTCCTGCAGTTTCTTCACCTTCTTCTGGTTGTTGCCCGCTGCCTCAATCTGTTTCTCATACTTTCGCTGCACCAGTGCGGTCTCGTATTCCTGCTGGGCGGAGAAGTAGCTGCTGGCCGCTGACATGACCTGGCTGACGGTGTTGTAGGCGGCCTGCATCTCTGCTGCCAGCGACTCGCAGAACTGCGCTGTAGCCTGCTGCTTGGCAGCCAGGTACGCGGCATGGCTCTGTTCGTCATTGCCATACATCTCCTTCAGCTTCTCCATGGTGGCCTGATACTGTATGATGGTGCCGACGAAGGGCAGGTCCTTCCCGGCGGGGGAACCGCCGGACACACTGTCGGCGTCGAGCTGCTTCCTGGCGGCATCCGTGGCCACGCTGAGCATCTGTGAGCCTTTCGTCTGGTCGCGCTCCGTGGTGGTCTGGTAGCCGGCGTACTTGGCACGGATGGCAAGTATGGCCTCCTGCCGCTCCGTCTCCTTAGCCACGCCACGTGCTATCATGTAGTCGTAGACCTCGTTGATGTTGTCCAGTTCCATCTGCAGCAGTCGGTCGCTGCCCATCTGCAGCAGCTGCTCGCGTGCCTGCTGCAGCTGTTGCTGATAATACTGCTCGCGCTGTAGCCGGTACTGCTCGTCGCGCTCAGAAATCTCGCGTTCCAGGTTGATGCGCTCCAGCGTGCCCAGCCGATAGAGGATGCGCTGCTCGTCGAGGAAGCGCATATCCTCACGGAAGATCATGTCGTTCTTCTGCTGCTCGGTCATGTTCTCGCGCCATGCCTGTGCCTCAATAGCCGACAGTCGCTCCTGATGCTGCTGACGCATGTTAGCAAGCGTCAGTTTCTGCGACTCCTTGGTACCATTCATCAGCATTTCTTCGCGCTGACGGTTAAGCTTCTGGTACTCCAGGCTCTCCTTGCCGTAGATGAGCATGCGGCGCTCTATGCCCTCCATCTGTATGCGCTCCTGCTCGTCGATGTAGTCACAGTAGAGAATCTTGCCCATGGCGTAGCGGTGGGTCAGTTCTGCCAGCTGCCGTTCCGTCTCCGCCTTGGCGCTGTCGTCGGCCTTGCGCTGCTGCTCACGTCGTTCCCTTTCCCTGTCATGCTGTTCCTTCTTCCACTGCTTGGTAGGTGTGAAGAGCTGCATCTTGGTCTGTGCCTCGTTCACAGCCTTGGCGGCTTCCTCCACGTCCTTGGCCGTCGCAGCAGCATCAGCCCTGAGAGCGTCCAGCTTCGCCTTCCGCTCACTCAGCTGCTGCTGCCAGTAGTCTTTAGTGTCCATGGCTGGGCCTGCAGGCTGCTCGTTCTCTTTCTTGTCCGGCACGAGCGAGAGGAGGAAGTCGGCGAAGGTCTTGCGCAGGCCCCGAATCTTTCCGGCCGCAATGTCGGCAGCACTGCTGATTCTCCTGATGATGCCCGGCATGATGTCGGTCGACTCAGCCCAGTACTGTGCCGTCTCTGCCTGTTTCCTCATCTCCTCGTTGGTAGCCTCCAGTGCGTCGTCCAGCAGCTGGTTGTCATAGCGCAGCTTCTCCACCCTTGCCGTGAGCATGGCCACCTTGTCAGCCAGGTCAGTAGCCTGGTATCCTTCCTTCAGGTATTCTTCCTTGTTGACTTCTGCCATCCTGGCTATCTGCTCCTGGATGCCCCTGACCGAAAATGATGCCTCCTGCTGTTTTCTCAGCTCCTGGGTGGCGTTCACCAGCTGGCGTTCCATGATGCGCAGGCTGGCCTCGTTGTCCTTGACGGTCTCGTCGAGCGACATGGCCTTCTTCTCCAGCGCCATCTGCTCACAGTACGCGCGTGAGCCCTTTATCAGTGCGTCGTAGGCTTCGGCGGCCGTCATCTGCTCGCTGACGAGCTGAGGATATTTCAAGGCCAGCTCGCGCACCGTCTCTGCGGCATCCTCGTTGGCCTCGATGAGTGTGCGTAGCCGCTTCTCGTCCTCCTCTACGGAGCGGCGCGTCTCCTTCAATGCCTGGTTGAAGGCGTCTTCCGCCTCGCTCATTCCCTTGACGGCCTCTGCCGTCTCTTCCCTAAAGAGGACCAGCTTTGCCACCAGTCCGGCGATGATGCCGACGACGCCAGCCACGGCAATCCTCAGTCCCGACAGCTTGCCCACGAAGGCAGTGACGTCCTCTCCCATTCTTTGTGTGGCGGCCCTGAAGTTAGCCATCGACTTGAAGGCCGTGACGAAGCCGGAGTTGACGATGGCCGTCCAGTGCGCTTGGACCTTCGCCACTACATTGTATGCTGCTATGGCCGCCGTGATGGCTATCAGCTCACTCTTGTACTTAATGACGAAGGCAACGATGATCTCCAGTGCCCTCACCATCATGCTTGTGGTGCCGATGGCGGCGCTGGCCACCGGCAGCAGCTTCTCGCCCAGCTCTATGCGCAGGTCCTGGAAGCGCTTGCGAGCCTTCTCCAGCTTTGCCTGGTAGGTGTCGTTCTGTATGGCTGCTTCTTTCTCCACGCTGGTATGCTCGCGGTATGCCTCCGTGGCCAGCTGCTGATGAGCGCGCACGTCGTCAATCTTCTCTGCCAGAATAGACAGGACGCCGATGGCGCGTGTGCCGTCGAGTCCCATCTGTTCGAAGAGCGGAGCCAGCTCGGTGAATCCTCCCTTTTCCTTCATGGCCTTGAAGAACTGCATCAGGGCCTCGTTCATGTCGTTCCTGACCAGCGAGGAGAACTCGCTGACACTCTTTCCGGCAAGGCGTGCGAAGGTCTCGCTGTCGGTGGTCATCTTCGTAATGATCTGGCTGAGCGCCGTGGCTGCCATCTCGTCGCGCTGCATGTTTTCGTCCATGGCGGCTCCGAGTCCGAGTATTTGCGCCTGCGTCAGCCCGGCCTGCACGCCGACGCCCGAGAGCCTCGCCGTGAAGTCGACGAGGTATCCGGCAATGGCAGCCGAGTGCTGTGACAGCTCATTGACGGCGCTACCCGTTGAGAGCATGGCGTCGCGCAGTCCCATCTTGTCATCCTCGCCGAAGGCCATGGCCAGCTTTCCAATCTTGTCCACGGCCCCCTGCCCCAGGTCGTCGCCCAGTGCGAGGTTTATCTGGTCAGCAGCATAGACGAAGTCCATGATGCCCTCCCTGCCCTCGATGCCCAGGCGTCCGGCGCTTCCTGCCAGCTGGTTGAGCTGTTCGCGCGCCGTGCGAGTGTCCATGGTTTTGAACTCCTCGTTCATGCTCTGCACCTCCTCAATGGTCTGTCCGGTGTACTTGCGCACGTTGTTCATCTCCTGGTCCATCGCGGCGAAGGCTTCCACGCTGCCATTCACCACGTCCCTCACCATATCGTAGCCTCCGATGACTTGCGTGATGGCACCCCAGTTCCTGTTGAGGAAGTTGACAGAGCGGGTGAAGAAGCCCCCCTTGTCATCAGGCTTCTGCATATCCTGCACCTTCTTCAGCTCCTCGTTGAGCTGCTTCAGCTTCTTTGTCAGCTGCTCCACGTTGCCGCCGGTGCGCTCCGTGTCGCGCAGCTGCTCGTTGAGAATCTTGATGGAGTATTCAATATCACGGACGCTGGCCGAGCTGATATTGTCAAGCGTCTTATTCACCAGCTGCATTTCCCGTTGCGTCACTTCGATGGACTTGTTCGCCTCCTTGATCTCCTTGTCATAGCGGTCTATTGTATGTACGACTTTCTTTTCCTCTTCCTCGATAGCCGTCAGACGTCTGCGTACTGCCTCCAGTCCATCACGGGCATCCGTCCACTCTTTCGTCCCTTCTTTTGTCGTATTCTTAATATTCTGTGCCGTACGCTCGGCCAGCTGCAGCTGCTTCACCGATGCCGTCTGAGCGTTCTCTGCCGTCTGTCTGATGAAGTCCAACTCTGCCTGCAGCTGTTCTGTCGACCTGGTTGCGCCAGCAGCCTCACGCTGCATCTGTTCAAAGGCCTTGGTGGCCTTGATGTTCTCCAGTTCCTGCGTCACCTGGTCGAGCATGTCGTTTAGGTTCTTAAAGATGTCGCTGTCGCGCGGCACCTCCTTAGAGAGGCGCATGAGGTTTTTCTGCGCGTTCTCTATCTGTTCCACCGTTGCGGTCCCGATATTATTCAGCGTATCGATGGTGCGTGCCACCTCGCTGTCATACTTCTTCAGCTCCTTTTCTGCTGCCGACAGTTCCTTCCTGATGGCGGAAATGAAGCTCTTGCCCATCTTCTTCTCACGGGCTTCTGCAAGGTCGCTCTTCCACGACTCCACTTTCTTCCTTAATTCATCGAGGTTGCGCTTGGCCTGCTCACTGTTGAGCTCGATGACGGTTGTATACTTCTCTGTTGTAGCCATAAAAAAAGGGTGTTAGCTTTGTTTTTTGCAAAGTTAACACCCACTATGGCAAAGTAAAAATACGCTATTTCTGCTGATGGTCAATGAGCCATTTCTCGTATCTTATTTCTTCAAGTCGTTCCTCATTCCTCTTCCGGTTTTTCTCACAGAGTTTCATATACCAGTCTTTAAAATCCTCGCCATTCTTCATCTTGGTCGGCGCAGTGTCTTTCTTCCCCCAACCTTTGCAGCAGGCGAAGATTAGTACGATGATGAGCACCGTCAATGTAAAGATGTCGTGTGTTACCAGCATAACTTAGCTCCTTTCTTCATTAATCCGTTGCAAATATACTGATTATTTCTGAAACGACCAAGGGAAAATCCCTAAAAGTAATTAGGGAATCCCCCAGGCCTGCAACATGCAACAGTTGTCTCGGTCTCTAAGAGAGGCGGTCGCGCCAGGCTGTGGCCGTGGGCTGTGCCGACACATAGCCGTAGCAGCGGCCCACGCTGATGTGTGTAGTTATCTACGGCCACCCTGATTTTACTCCCCTACCCTTTGCCTGTGACGACCCACTGCAGGAACTGGTCGGTGACGTCGCCCTCGGTGCTGCTGATGAGCGTCAGGGCGCTGCCCACGGTCAGTTCCACCCATTTCAGCGCAGTGATGGCCAGCTGCTGTCCGTAGCTCTGGTCGTCAGGGGCGTAGATGCCGTTCACCCAGTGCCTGGTGCCGTCTGTTGCCGTCTCGAAGGTCTGGTCGTCCGCGATGACGGTGAGCAGCAAGGGAGCTGCATGTGCCGTGGTGTGGTAGCCGCGCACTATCTTCAGCCGCATGCCCGGACAGTCGCTGGGGTCAGGCAGTCCGACCATGACTGCCGCCGTGCGGGTGTTGTCGCCAGTGAGTATGAAGGTGTCAGCCAGGAACTGCGGCATGTCGCCCGGCGTGTAGGCCTGGTTGGCGAACACGTAGTAGTCCAGGTTTCCCGTATTGAGGTGGAACGTGTGTATGCGATGGAAGAAGGCCGCGTTCCTGATGGTGGCGTTCTTCATCGTAACGCCGCCCTGAGCGTCGACGGCGAAGTTGCCGCCAGCGCTCCACTCCTCGCCCGTGGCAGCGTTGATGAGCTTGGCCGGGCGGAACTTCAGCTCATCTTCACCCACCGAGGCCGCTGCGGGGTCGTTGGGGTCGAAAAATCCGTAGGGCACCGCTGCCGGTCCATTGTCGTTGGCCAGCCACTCGGCCCAGTCCGTCTCATCGTCGCTGATGTTCTCGGCGTAGTCCAGGCCGTAGAGCGTCTGGCAGTTCCCGGCGCCCACCGCGACGCTGCCCTTGCGGCTGTAGAGCGTGCCATACTGGGAGAAGAAGAAGTCGCCGTATACCACGAAACCTCCGAGCTGTGCAAAGGGGGCGAAGAGCATCTTCGTCAGCATCACCTCGAACTCCGTCGCCTTGCGCCACACCGTACTTCTGTCGCTTGGCGCCTCGTAGCGTGGCTGGATGGCCGTCCCCACGTTGTTGCTGTCGGCCGCGAGGAAACTGTAAAACCCCTCATGCAGTACAAGTGGCGTGGTGTAGTCCGTGCGCTGATACAGCTTGCTGGTGTACTTTCCGGCAGGCACCAGCATGCGCTGAACGTCGTGCAGGGCCGTCACGCGCACGCGGTCTATCTCATTGCCGGCATTGGTGGCCGCCGCATACAACACATACTCCACGTATGCAGGCACGGTGGTGTAGTCCAGCTCCGTGTCTGACAGCAGCCGGCCGAGCGCCGACTGTCCGCTGTCGATGAGCGTGCCGTCTGCCGTGTAGGCATAATAGTAGATGCTCATGCCCTGCGGTATGCTGTCCAGCCTGGTGGTACCTGCCGCCTGGCTCCTGTAGAGTGCCAGCTCGTAGGAGGCAGGCGTGAAGTGCCTGGTGCCGGAGAAGTCCCCTTCCCAGTGCACGGCGGGTGTGTCGAGCCTGAGGCTGTAAACCACGGGTGGAGTCCCCTGTTGTCCCTGCCTTTTGCCGACGATGGGCAGCTGCCCCATGGCGCTGACGGTGGTGCCGCCGATGCGCCCCGTGACGGGCAGCAGGACATGGATGCCGTCCCAGCCCACGCCGTCCATGTCGCCATAGACCGTCACGTCGAGCTTTCCCGTCGCGGCGTTGTACTGGACGACCGGAGTGCTGTCCTCAGGCAGCTGCGGCGTCCCTACGGTCGTGATGACAGCCTGTGCGCCCCCCACCATCAGGCTGAAGTCCACATGGAAGACGGTATCTTCAGCAAGGCTCCAGCCGTCGCTGTCGGCGTCGACGTATAAAATACCAGGCAGAAAGACTACGGTGGCGGCATCGCTTGCCCACCGGCTACGCAGCACCATCGTCCCACTGAACAAGTCCCACGGCCGGACGCCCCCGGCACCCGCCGTTCCCTGGCGTCGGGTCATCTCCCACTCGTATGGCCATGCCTGGCTGACGCCCTTTGGCCTCGCCGTACACTCGCCGTACCGGTCCGTCGTGCCACCGCTGATGCCGTAGCCGTTGTTGCCCTGCGCCACCTGGTTAGCCTCGATGGCCCCCTGTGTGACACTGGCCAGAGGCAGGAAGCCGTCCTCGTCGTGCAGCCCATGGCCGCTGTCCATGTAGACGTCGTTGTTGTATGGGTCCTCGGGGTCGTAAGGCATGGCCTCAAAGTCTGCTATCGTCGGTGCCACATTGTCCGTGGTCCGAATATAGACAGTCTCCATGTCAGCAGCGTCGATGCCGTTGCGCGCTTTTGTCTGCAGAACAAAGCTGTTAGTCTGCCTCTTTCCGCCCATGCTATTCCTCCTCTATGAATTGAATCTGGTTGGTGCTTCCCTCGTAGATATATCCGCACTCGTTGACGATGCGGCCCTCCTCGATGGGGAGGAAGTCAATGCCGGAGGCCTCCAGCTCGCGCAGCCAGCGTATGATGCCCTGGTAGTTGCCATGGTACTCGTAGGCGCGTATGCGTCCTGTAGGCTTCCCTGTCTCACCGTCGATGTCTGGTATGCCGATGAGGGCTTTCATCCAGTTGTCACCCTCCTTGCCGCGGCGTATCTCATACTTGTAGACGTTGTGCACCTTGCCCTCCAGGTCCTTCATGTCGATGTGCTTGGCGTCCATCTCGCGGTTGATGCGCACGCGCTGTGTCAACTCCGTCAGTTTCATCCTCTTTTCTGTTTTTTGCATGATGCCGAAGCAGTCCGCAGGGCGCATCAGTCCGAAGTAGCTGGCCCACGCCTTGTCGTCTTTACAGCGCACCGCCCGGTGCAGGGTGGCCGGCCGCATCCTGGTCATGCCCTTGTTGTGGCTGGTGGCCGACTTACTGGGGAGCCGCTGCACCACATAGCCACACAGGTCTACGCCTTCCCCGTTGATGGGAAGCACCCCGGCGGCATGACGCTTGGCCCGCAGCCTGTAGGCATACCACCAGAACTGTCGTATGCGCCACAGTGCCTGCGCGGCTTCCTCGCGCGTCTCTGTGGCCACCCACACATTGTCGGCATAGCGTATGGCCCATGGGAACTGTTCCTTCAGCCACAGGTCGAAGGGCAGCATGGCGATGTGGTGCACCAGGGGGCTTGTCGGCGTTCCGATGGGCAGGTGCCCGTCGACGAAGGACACCTGCTCGCCGAAGTCTATGAGCCAGCGCCAGTATGGCATTGCCTCCATGCGTTTCTCAACGGGCAGACCGCCGAGAACGCGGTTGCGAAGCTCCTTCATGCCCCGGCGGTAGGCTGCCGGCGTGAGTCGCTGGTAGCACTGTCGCTGGTCAGCACAGGCCAGGAACGACAGCTCGCGACGGTCGTAGAACAGTCGCTTGGCTTCCTTCAGGACGCTGCCGCTCCTGTCTTCAGCCGTCACGCCACGGCCTGGCAAGCAGTTACGCGCCACGCCAGGCTCGACGTCCATGTAGTAGGGCATCACCAGCTCCATCCACAGGTGCTGAATGACGAGCGTATGAAGCGACGGCGCGTCGATCTGCCGGACCTTCCCGTTGGCATTAGTTTTCACCAGCTGCCGGTACTCGGTGACGAAGGACAGCGACTGTGCCTCAGTAAGGACGCGCTGGCGGTTGGTCTTTTTCTCTGAGAGCCAGTCCTGTGCCTGCCTGGTATCTGCACGGCCTCTGAGGGCCGCCAGTTCACCTGCTTCCACGTCCTTCATCGTGCACTGTGCTCCTTGCCTTGGCATCATGGTTGGTTAATGATTGGTTTGTTTCTCTCACCTCAGCGGGAAAACCGCTGAGCACTCTTGGCTCAGGCTGAGCCGTGGGGCGCTTACCCGTCACACTCCGTAGAGTGCCGCCACCCCTTCAGGTCTTGTATGTTCGCCGCTTCCGGGCAGGTGCGTGCCACGGTCTCTTTAACTTTTTTAGCCTTTGCAGAGCCTCCATTGTTGCGATTCGCATTCGACGCGCTGTTGTTCGCATTCCAGTAGCGAGGCGAACAGTTCGCATTGTTCGCATTGCCGCGAAAACGGAGGGCCTGTGGCACGTCACCCTTTTCCAACCACGTCCTCGCGTTTCAGGGCCTCTGTCCCAATGCAGAGGTTGACGCGACGCCCGTGGATTTTCATTTCGATGGCAAAGATACGCATAAAATCCGATTTATCCATACCGCCCCTAAATTTTTCTAAAAAAATTTTATTCTCGAGTCGGCCTTACGGCCGACATTGGCGCCGCTTGCAGCGGCTTTGTTGCGCTTGCAGCGCTGCTGCGCCTTACGTGCCAATCAAAGCCTGAGCAGAGCCTCCATTGTTGCGATTCGCATTCGACGCGCTGTAGTTCGCATTCCAGTAGCGAGGCGAACAGTTCGCAGCGTTCGCATTGCCGCGAAAACGGAGGGCGATTCTCACACGTTGGCCGACTGCCGAAGCCCAATGGTTTGAGGTGTAGCCATAGCAGCACTCGTAGCTGCCAAGACCGCCTCCGCCCAGCATTTTCACCGGTGAGTAGCCTAAGCGCCTGGCGTAGTAGCCGTCGGTAAGGTTGGTCGCCTCGCCCGTCTTGATGGCGTCGGCACACTCCTCGATCAGGAACTTCGCCGGCGCGTTCTTCGAGATGGCAGTGTCGTTGAGCCATTTTGTCTGGTCGGGAATCAGGTAGGAGACGATGGGGTTGCCGGTTCTGCTCGTGTCTGGTTCTACCGTGCACTCGCCGATGACCTCTGCGCCGCCCTGTGTGTAGGCGTAGATGTCGCCGGAGATGTTCATACCACCCATCAGGCTCATGCGCAGGATGGCCGTGAACTCGCACGTCGTCTGCGTGCCGCTGCTGTTGTAGCCCGTCAGCGTGTCGCTCATTTCGCGGTATATGCGCGCGTTCATATAACCGTCTGTCAGTGTCTCGGCGCCGTCGGGTGCCATCCAGTAGTACTTGCCGCCATACACCGTGAAGTAGTTGGGCGATGCCGTACTGGTGGTCTTGGCGATGCCGAACTCCACTGCGAACGACGCTGCCAGCTGGCTCTCCATACACTGTTCCTTGCCCTGGTAGTTGTTCATGTCCTCCGAGGCATTCTTCGTGCTGTTGGTGGCACTCTTCACCGGCAGCGCACTGCTCCAGGGTGCATAGCCGTAGGCCGTAGCACCGCTTATCTTGTGTCGGAAGCCTCCATTCTGCCGCCATGTGGCCTCGCTGCTGCAGGCATCGTTGGAGCTGATGCCGCTGCCGAACATCGTGGCGAGGAATGGGTTGCGGCGCGAATAGAGCAGTTCCTGCGACGTGATAAGCGTGTTGAGCGTGTGGTAGCCGCCTTCAGCAAAGGGGTAGCTGCGTCCCGCCACGCTGTTGTTGGCACGCGCACGGGTGGCATTCGTCAGCGCATTCACGTCCTCCACCTTCGGGTAGGCGCGTCCGGCCTCGTTGAACATCGAGCTGCCGAGGATGCCCATTGCCGAGTGGCCGCCGATGCCTCCCTGCGGGTGTGCCAGGAAGAAGAAGTTGCGCAGCACCGTCTTGCCGTTCTCCGTGATCTGCGTCGACGGGCAGGGCGAGAAGGCCGTCGGTGCGAGGTAGTAGGGTCTCACGTCGATGCCGTCCCACTCGGTGACGTCGGTGAGGATGCCGTTCCACTCCCACTGGCCGTCGTCGCGCTTCTGGTGGTCGAGCAGGTACACGCCGAAGCCGAAGCCCACGCCGGTGGTGTATTTCGTCTCGGTGGTCTCCCATGGCATCAGGGCGTGTGCCTCGACGTAGCTGCTGCCGTCTTTCTTGTACAGCCGCGGCCAGCCACCGTCGCTCTCAGCGTACCATCCTGTGAGCGTACCATTGAAGTACCTGCGCAGCACGCTCTCCACAAACGACTCCGGATCGTAGGCCCCGGCATCGCAGTATTTGACGTAGGTGCCGCCGCTGTTCCGTCGCCACAGCTCCAGCTCCGCGTCGGCGGCCATTTCCGGACTGATGCGCACGGCAGGCGCCCAGCCGCCACCGGCGAAGCGCAGGATGTTGTTGCGCTGCAGCTTCATGCCGTGCGTCGTGACGCCTTCGTTGTCGGTGGTGTCCAGGAGCCAGAAGTCCAGCTGCTTGAGAAACCCCTTATTGCCCTGCTGCTGCGAGGGCGTGACGGCACTGGCTCCGCGCACGTACCCCTCCACGTAGTTGTTGCCCGTGAGCTTGGGGTATCGCGGTTCTACGCTGACGCTCATCTGCGGCATCTGGTCGGCATTGAGTGCCGCCCCGTAGAGCGCGGCTATCTGTGCGGGCGTTATCTGCAGCCACTCACCGGTGCCCACGCTCACCTCGTCGCCATTAGCCTTGGTGACGAACCACTCTATCGTGTAGAGCATCTCCACCCATGACTGCGTGCTGCTGGAATGTGGCGTCGTCTCACTGAGGTCGTTGAGCGTGGTGCCCCCGGCGGTCACCAGGGCACGCTTGACGATGGTGACGGTGCTGCTGGCCAGCTCGGTGCGCTCCAGGCGGCAGTGCGCAATGTCAGCCACGTCGATGCGCTCCACGTCCGGCAACTCAACGCCCACGTCGAAGCTCTGCTCTCGGAATCCAAGGTAGAGCTTCTCCGGACGCAGTATGCCGTCCTCGTCGAGATAGTCCTCCATCTGTCCATAGGGTATATATCCCGCACGGCATACCAGGCGTACCTGCCGCACCTTCGTCAGGTCGACGGACACCTCCTTGGATGCCGTGCCGTGTGCTGTCCATGCAGCATTAAGCCACTCAGTATCCTGCGTGCACTGTATGAGCCGGTTGTCAGGCGTGCGGTAGAACCAGAAGTAGAAGGCTGACCCCTCGGGTGTGTCCATATAGGATGTCTCATCCATGGGGTCGCTGCCCATCAGCGTGAAGGCATCGGGAATGGGCGTCGTACCGTCGCACAGCTGGACTGCACATCTCTTCTTCCAGTTATTGCTGTTTTCAAGCATGGCCACCGTGTCAAGCTTCAGCGGGTTCAGGCGGAAGAAATCGCCCACGTAGCCAGGCGTGCCCAGGCGGTCACACAGCAGGACGAGGTTGGTGGCCGTCGACGCGCTCAGGCCAAGCGGCAGCTCAGCCACGGCCGTCTGTGCGCGTCCGACACTGTCATGGAACGTGGCGGTGGCGCGGACGGTGACATTGCCGTCGGCCACCGTCTGGTTCATCTTCACCCGCAGCTGATGGCCGCTGAGCGTGAAGTCGCCCACGCTCTGTGCCGTGACGGCAAAAACAGTGCCGCCACGGACGACCTCCCATGCCACGGTGTTCTGCCCGCCCCAGGCCACCTCGCTGGCGGCGGTGGCACTGTTCGGGTCCTCAACCAGCACGTGCAGCCCAAGCAGCGTAGGGTACTGCTGGCGGTTGGGATAGTACTCGCCGGTGAGGGTGTCAAAGCTCTGCGTCACTGTCCCGTACTGGTTGGTAGACTGGGAATTGTACGGGTTCTCCACGCGGATGACCGGATTCAGCGATATGGGGCGTGTCACCGCCCCCACGTATGTTCTTTTCTTCATGGGTCGTTATGTATTAAGCCCGACGCTGACGCACCGGGAGTGGTGATGTTGTCAGTTTGTCGGATTCAGGCTGATCCATCCCTGCAGGCGTCCGCCGCAGACTGATACGAGCTTGTCGTAGGGTACTGCCAGCGTGGCCTTCCATGCCTCGCCCTTGTAGGTGATGTTGTTCACTTCCGTGGCAGTGTTCGCCAGCTGGTCTGCCGTGCCGGAGAAGGTCACGGGCACTACGGGGCTGCCGTCATCGGCCTTCAGCACGATGCCGGGGACAAGGGTACGTGTGCCCCAGGAGGTGAGGGTCTTGCCGTCCTTGTCCGTGACGTATATCTTGACGCGGGCAGTGCCGTCCTCCAGTACCTCTGTGCCCTCCACGTCGCCCACGATGTCGTAGGCCACATAGACGGGGTCTGTCTCGTCGCGAAGGAAGGCGAAGCCGCGATAGTACTCGCTGCCTACCTTGAAGCATGCGCAGAAGTTGTCGTAGCCGTTCACCTCACTGGCAGGCACCGTCAGGCGGTTGCCGTTCATGGCGTAGCCCTTGGCCGTGGTACACTCCACCTCGGCACCCGTGCCGTCAACATTAAACCACTTCTCCGGGGTGGCATTTTCCACCACCGTCATCGTCGTCACGTCGTAGAGGAAGGCATCCATGTAGCCAGTGCCGCCCTGCTCGGTGATGTTGTGAACGTTGCTGATGAGCACGATGTACGGTATGCCGCCATTGGAATAGCGCACCAGCGTCACCGGCTGGTCGGGCGTGACGAAGTCCTGGAAGCGTCCGCCAGCCAGCTCAATCTTTCCCTCGATGCGGAACTGGTCGCTGTCGGCGTTGGTCGACTCGCTGAAGATGTTCTTCACTATCTGGTAGACATAGGCGCCGTCGGCTCCCGTGGTGCGCTTGAACGACCCAGCGGGGAAGGCAGAGCCCACGGCGTTGCTCAGTCCAGTGGCAGCAAAGGTCACCTCCACGCCGTTCCAGTAGAGCTTTTCCTCGCTGTCCAGCGACAGGTGCGTCGTGCCTGAAGTGTCCTTTACGCTGGCCTTGAACTTAGGGCCTGCGTCTGTCCAGTCGGGGGCGAGGTTTCCCTGTGCGTCCATGCTCTGGACGAGCACGCCCTCCACCACGTTGATGCCGGTTATGAGCGTCTTGGAGCCAATGAAGGCATTGATGACGAACTCGTTGCTGACGATTTTATCCATGCCTACTCCTCCTCCTTCTTATCGTTATCACTGGGCGCGGTACCGGCGGCCATGATGGCCTGCAGGTCCTCACCGTTGACTATCTCCACCGGCCCGTAGGAGAACCTGGTCATGCTCAGGTCCCTCAGGGTCAGCACCACGCGCCCGTCGGGGGTGCGCTGGTTGCGCGTGAACACCTTGCGGCGCTCACACACTTCATTTGGTACGATGACGTAATACATATTCTTTTTGATTTGAGATTTGAGGTTTGAGAGTTGAGATTTAATATATAGTCACTTGTGGTCTGTGGTCTGAAGTCTGATGTCCTGAAGTCTATCCCAGTCCCAGCTCGCCCTCGGCTGTCTGGCCGGTCGAGAGGCGTGCGGTGACGTGGTACCACACACGCAGCTGCTGCTCCCACAGCGGGCCGCAGTCCTGGCGGCGGTCGGGGTCGGCCAGCTTATGGTCGATGGCGAGGATGTTGGGCTGTCCCGGTGCAGTGGTGGGTTGCCACAGCTCGTCGGCGGCTGTCTGTGTGCCGTCCTCATGGCTCATGCGTTGCCAGGTCCAGCTGATGTCCAGCTGGGCAGCCGCCACACGGGCCAGCAGGTCGCCGGTAACGTCGTCTGTGCCTATGAGTATGCGTGCCTCTGCCAGCAGCTGCACGTCGTCGACGAACACCAGTGTTCCTCGGTCGAAGACGAAGTCCAGGCGCAGCGGCTGTCCGCTGACCATCGTCCAATGCGGACTGATGCCCGGCTCCTCAGTGGTACCGTCCACGATGCATTCCCACAGTGCGCCATGGCGCCAGACGCGGCTTGTCTCCTTGTCCACGTGCCACTCCTTTTCCATCTTCTGCAGCAGCTTATCGTCGGTCAGGCTCTTATTGGCGGCTGACAGACGGTGGGTAAGCCAGAGGTTGTTGCTGAAGCTCTCATGGTGGTATGGCTCGCTGATGGTCTGTCCCTGGGTGTAGGACGTGCCACCGCTGGGTAAACCAGCGGGCACAGTGCCTGAAGGGCCTGTATAGGTAGCCGTAGGCGTGGCTGTCCACTGTCCGCGGTCCGTCTTCACCACCTGCGAGGGGTAGTAGATGTGATGGGCATGCTCGTAGAAGACGGAATTGACGTAGAGCGACGGCATCGCCTTGTCGCGTGTGGACGGAAGGACACCCGCATCATCGAGGATGGCCGGGAGGATGCCCAGGCAGAGGGCATAGTTGTCAGCGCGCAGCACCGGCTGGTCCACATGCCAGTAGTGTGTGATGTTATGGTCGGTGGTGGACAGCTCCCAGAACGACTGTCGCTCAGCGTCGCTCGTATTGCCGCGTCGGCCCACTGTCATCATCGCCTTCGGCGGGAAGTTGAGTCCACCTGGCACTGCTGCATCGTCCCACAGCTCCACGCGCACAGTGTCGGGTGTCAGTCCCTCGTTGAGTGTCACACCGTCCTGGCATACGCGCATCCATGAGGTGTAGTAGGTGCCGGTAGTGGTGGCAGTTCCCTGCGCGATGTCGTCCACCTTGCCGTAGAGGATGTCGAAGGGTGCAAGGCTGATATGTCGGTCCTGCTTCTCTTTGTGGAAGTGCAGGGTATATGTACCGTCCTGGTTGTCCACCACGCGCTCTATGTCGCCGCCTCCTGAGAGGAGCATGTCCTGTTCCTGCAGCTGCTGCATGTTGTACACCAGCTTCTCGAAGCGCGCCCATCCGTTCACCTCCAGTGCCTCCGTTGTCACCTTCTCGGTGAAGAAAGCCTGGCGCAGGTGTGCCAGTCCATCATCGCCGATGCCATAGGTGCCGTCGCCCAGAAGCAGTCCACGCAGGAAGGTGATGACGCCCCTGGCCGTATCGTCCCCAGCACGGCTGAGGTAGTCGCCGCTCATCGCCTCAAGGTCGTCCAACAGCAGCAGGAACGCCGTGCCGATGCGCGTCGCCGTGTTGCGGTGCATGTCACGCTCATCGCGGATGCCCTGGAAATACTGACGTTTGTAGGTACTGTTGCTTGCCATTGCTGTCTGTTGTTTGTTTAAAGAGAGGCGGCTGCATGACATCCGTCGCGGACCACAGCCGCCGTCAGGTCAATTCTTAATCATTTCAATTTATACAACACTATGCAAAGATAGGGGGTATGGGACAATCTTAAAACTACATCACGCGCACGCGTTGCGTCAGTCCGTCGATAGCTTCGGTCAGCATGCCCTTGTATGCCTGTCCGTAGGCAGCGGCCTCCATCTCGTTTAGCACATGGCGTGAGGCAGCATATTTCCGGAAGAACCAGTCACGTTTCTCACGCGGATGTCCACCAGCCACACGGCCACCCCATGCCGGACCTACCTTCTTAGGTTTGTCAAGTCCATGTTTCGCACGGTAGGCTTCTCCACCTGGTAGGAGGAAAGGCAACTGTCCTGCGTTCCATGTACCTTCGCCGCCACGGCTTCCCCAGTTGCTGCCGAACTCACGTCCAACGCCGTTGCTCACATAGATGCCATAGACCAGGAAGGAGTGCTCTATTGTGGTGGATGGGCCTTGGTGAATCATGCCCATGATACTACTGCGCAACCGTCCCGTATCGTTGATTCTCATTTTGTCGATGCGTTCCTGCCAGTAGCGAACCATGTTGTCCGTCCACTGGCGCCTGAAGCGTTCCAGTTCAATCATGGCACCGGCACGGCTGCTACGGTATCCGCGGCGTCTGCTCTCACGGCGTTCTACCGCCATGTTCTTCATCATTCCCATAGGCTACTCCTCCCACTCATCAGCATCAAACACCAGGTCCGTCGGCTCATCGTTCTGAATCTGGAAAAACAGGCCAGTGCAACCATTGAAACTGTAGCGGCCATACTCATTCGAGTAGACATTACCGGTATTCAGGTACATCAGCCGCGTGCCATACCTGTAGCTTTCCTTGTCCTTGATGATGCGCGAGAGGAACTGCCGGAACAGCTTTCGGCACAGCTGCAGGGCACTGTTATATGACTTCTCATCACCGAACTCATAACCGGCAAGGATATGAACGCAATACACATTGCGATCAAACCACCCCACCTTGTTTGAGAAAGTGTTGCCGCTCGTCGTGTCATCCACGAAGATGAAGTTCTGGGCATCGCGGTACTCTGTCATCATCGGCTCCAGTGCGCCTGGTCCTGAGCAGTAGTCCACCACGAAGCCCATCTTCTTAGCGAGTTTGTTCTTTCTGCCCAGCTCTGCGAAGTAGGCCAGGGCGTCAAATTGTTGCTGTTCCATGAATTGACTTTAGACATTTTAGACTATGTTATTTGGACATTTATGCCTTGGGGTATTTCTTGCGGAATTCCTCTGCCTCTCGCGCCTTGGCATCCAGCTCCGTCAGTGCACGCCAGCAGTCTTTCTCCAGCACAGCGTTCTCCTTGGTGATATCCCCGTCAGTCAGTGCCCGTATCTGTGCGTTCATCTGCTCCAGCCAGTTGACACCTGACGGAGACGCACCAGGCACAACTGCTGCAGGTTTGAAGAAATGCCGGAAGACCTTCGCAAACTGTTTCTTGACGTAGGAGTACCACATCATGCAGTTCGTCAGCTCGGCATCGTCGATGGCGGTCAGCTCTCTTCCTCCTTGGGAGGGGGATAGGCTATAGAGTAGTCCTGCCAGCCCGAGGGCGTAGCGTTCCTGTTTGGTAGCGAGGAAGCCCTGGTAGTATTTCTCCATGTTCAGGTAGTCACGGAACATGACGCGATGCAGCAGCGGGTCGACAGCCTTGAAGCCTTGGATACTCTCCAGCCGCACATCGAAGGCCTCGTAGCTGTCGACATACTCCAGCTGCTTAATCATATCCTGAACCTGCCACGACTGCAGCATGAAGTGGTGGTGCTGCTGTTTACCATTGGGCAAGCCAACGGGCACGCTACATGCCCAGCCGTAGGGTGTCTTCTTCTTCACCTCCATGCCAGTGAATCGCAGCAGCATGAGCGTGCGTCCCTCTATGGAGGAGTACAGCCCACAGCCGATGACATGCAGTGCATAGCGCAGCTGCTCCTGCGTCATCTCTCGCCAGGAGCGTGGGCATGTGAGGTGCAGCACCCCGTCAGCCGACAAAGTGGAAGGCGCTATCTTCTGCATGGTTCTCGTAGGGCTTGAAGTGGTTCAGGCGGTATGCCTCGCTGTCTGCGTAGGTGGGATAGAGCGACAGGTCGGTTTCTAAGCGGTTGATCAGGCGCATATATACCTCCTGCTTCAGCTGGTTGTTCTGTGCGATCCAGGCACCGATGAACTGCTGGCACAGGATGACGATGTGGATATTCTGCGAAGAAAGCGAATGACTTGTCATCTGGGCAATTAGCTCATCCATATAGGCATTGCCGATATGCTTGCGAAGATAAGCGTCAGCCGCCAGCATCGCCGGAACATTTGTGCTCCAGTCCTCTGGCTTCGGCCGTGTAATTCCGGCATACTGCTCCAGCATCGTGAAGCGATAGAAGAGCGTCGGGACATTGATGTGCCGCTGCTCGGTATCGGCCCAGCCTTCCACCTTGAAGAGATGGGTAAGAAGGTCACTGCGCAACAGCCATTCCTTGCGTCGCATCTCTCCGTCGAGGGCATCGACACGCATCTTAGAAGCCGGTGCAGTGTTGTTTGTTGACACCACCCCGAAGCCTGTTGCTGTCAGTACCAGGTCGAGTCCCCGCATCTCCTCAAGGAAGGCCATGACACAGGCCAGCTGCTTCACCAGTGGTCGCAGTATCTCCCCCATGGTGCTCTCACTGTTCTCCACGGCCGCTATGCCAGGATTGCCCAGGAAATGGCAGCCTATCATCTCCACCTTGCATGCGATGGCATCCTGCATCACTTCGAATATCTTGTCCTTCGGCTCGCGGGCTGCAGGTACGGCCCGCTCAAAGTCAGTCTTTGTTATTTCCAGATTCATTGCCGTCGTGTTTTATGTCAAACTCCTTGTTCTTGTCCATGGTGGTCATTTCGATCATCGGCACCTTGATGTCGTACTTCTCATCCCACCCGTTGAAGTGCATCATGACGTGGTAGGGAACTTCCATCACGTCGTGCCAGGGCTTTTCGATGGCCTGTTTCAGGTTGAACAGCTCGCGCTTATCGCTGCCGGAGTTGTTCATCTGGGACTTGCCCGGCGTGGCGCCTACCATGTTGGGGTGGACGCCCATGGCGAAGCACAGCGAGTTGGCAGCCTCGCCCATGTCCTCGCTCCAGTCGCCACCCTCTTTCTTGTCGGCACCGAGGGCATAGATGCGCACCATGCGCGTCTCCTTGCCCTCCAGCACGGTATCGTAACTGGTTATCCATGCCTTGCCCGCATTCTCCGGCTTGGTGCAGAACTCGGTGATGTTCTGACGCTCCTTTTTGATGCGTTCCTTGCGTTTCTCCGGGTCGGTGATGCCTTCTTCGTTGCAGACGTTGTTCCAGTAGTTCTTGTGAATTTCCACCTGCCAGCGTGGGGCTGCCGTGTTCTTAATCATGTAGCGCTTACCCGTACCAATGAGGCGATAGATATCATACCAGGCATCGAGGAAGATGCTATAGTAGTAAGGTATGGGGTATATCTGATGTCCCACTGTCGGCACTCTGCAGACGACGGCAAAGTGGCGGTCTGCAGTACCGGCCGTGCGCTTGCCCGTCTCGGGGTCCGGCTCACGGCCCATGCGCACCATCAGGTCTCCCAATGGGTTCACCTCGTCGAGCAGAGGCAGCACTCTGGCTTTCTTCGGGTTCGCCTTGCGCCAGTTGGCAATGATGACATACTCCGAGCTTCCCTTTTTGTTGCGAGGCGAGAAGCGGCAGTGGCAGGCATCCTCATGGCGCAGCTGCACAATCTTCCTGCCGTCGCGCGACAGCGAGATCTGCAGTACTGTGAAGAAGTAATACTTCATGTCGGTTGCTTGTTCCCAGAACTGGAGGTGCAGCGCGTTGCGGAGGCAGAACTGCCGCAGCTCCGGGGCGGTAGCCCGCTTCTCGGTACCACGGTCGAAGAACTGCAGCCCCTGCCCGTAGCACACCAGCGAGTTGAACTGCTGGCACTGTGAGGTCACCATATTCTTGCCTATCAGCGTCTGCACATGGTAGGGCAGCATATTGTCGCCACCCCACGGCACATATTCGTATTGTCTGCCGCCAATGCTGATGGTCTGCACGATATCATCGTCCTCGGCATCGGCAAAGCCGCCGTCGGAGTCGCCGCCATAGCGAGTGATAAACTCCGACTGCACCCCTTCGAGGGCATTCACCACTGAGGAAGGCATCATCTCATATACGTCATAGTCGCCATTGGTACCAACGCGCAACAGGTCTTTCTTTTCTTCCATATCTCTACAGGTATATTGCTAATCCGTTAATCTCATGTATCAGGATATCGGGCACCGTCCTGACCTGGTTGTTCGCAGGGTTGATGACGCGGTGCCAGCCGCCGCGCCAGTTGCTGCTCGAGACGAGCCATCCCCGGTATTCGATGTCCGCCCCAGTCTTCATCTCCCACACCCTCAGGTTCACCGTCTGCTTTCGCTCGCGTGCCAGGTCAAGGATCTGCAGGGCCTCATTGATATGGACGGCGTGAGGCCCACCCAAGCCCTCCCTAAGGGAGGGATGTCTGGTCACATCATTCATTGGTTGCTTTTCCATTGCTGTTATCTTTCTAAACATCCCTCCCTTTGGGTGTTTTTTTTTAGTTGAATGTGTCGTCAAACGTGTTGTCGAATATTCTGCCCTCTCGATAAAGCTGCAGCACGTTGTGGTTCCGCTGTGCGTACTCATAGGTGAAGGTGATGCGTGGCAGCTCGGCATCATCATTGGTGCGGTCACTCTTCGAATCGGTGATGACCACCTCCTTGCCAGGCTGCACCTTGCCATGGTAGAAGTTGCAGACGCGTATCTCGTCGCTGCGCAGCACCTCGTCCACCCAGTCAGCCATCGCCTGTGTCAGTGGTCCCGTGTCAGCCTTGAAGTGTCGTGTCTCCTCCAGCCGATACGTGCGCTTGTAGCGTCCCAGCCGGGTCTGCGAGCGCTTGTATTCCGGGCTCACCTCGTGCAGTCCGGTACAGTAGAGCAGCTCTTCCACGCCCCAGCTGTTGACGAAACAGAGGATGGGTGCGCAGTCGAGCCGCTCAGGCGCCACGATGAAGTCTTGTCTGCGGCTTCCTGCCACGACGTGATACTCCATAAGAGTTTTTCCCTCGGCCACATACTGGTCGGGGCTGACGTCAATGCGGGTGTAGTCCGTATTACCGCCAGTAGCCACTGCAGGAAACTCCTGTGTGGAGCCGTCGTCATAGACAGCAGTCACCGAGGCCGTGCCGGTACCATAGTAGCTCAGCTTCTCCAGTCGTCCTATGGCGGTAACCTTCGGTCCCATGAGCGAGGAGAGGAAGTGGCCGTCATAGAACTCCTGTGCGTTGACGTCATCGCCCATGTCGGCTGCCGAGTAGAGCACGCGCACGGTCGCCTCATAGCTCTTGCCGTTCTGGCACGAGGCACTGACGGTCACCGGTACCGTCAGCCGCTGTCGTGCGTAGGGCTCCACCAGGCTCTGCATGTCTTCGAGCACGATGCCCATGCTGCTGGGGTAGAGTGTCTCCTGCAGTACCTGCTCATCGCCGATGGTGACGGTCACCACGGCGTTCTCTCCCACGTTCTCGATGAGCACGTCAGGGAACTGACTGCTGAACACCACCTCTGGCAGTCCTCCTATGCCTATGGGTATGTCTTCTTGATGTGCCATTGCGTAAAAAAACTATTTCTCCACCTTTATGTATTTGTTATATGTCACGCGCGCATGGGGGTTGAAGTTCATTATTTTAAGTCGATATCCCTTCGTTCCCCACTTCCACCAGAGGAAGTGGTGCTTGTACTCGCGGTAGACGACTGTCGCCAGCGAGTCGCGTATGTTATAGTAGAAGGTGGTGTCCTTCAGCTGCAGCGAGAGGTCGGCCCACTGGTCGTGGTAATAGAAGGCGCTGTCCGACGGCTGGAACCTGGCAGGCACGGTGTCGGCGGTCTGCAGCGTCGTGGTCTGCAGGGTCTCCAGCTGGCGCACCTTCAGCTGCAGCTCGCTGATGAGGTGCCGGTCGGCGGCCAGGGCCTCCTTCAGCTTCTTGGGCACCACCTCGACGACGGTCTGCGTCACCACGGGGATGCTGTCACGGATGGTGTCGCGCTGCATGGGTATCTGTGCGTGCGCCAGTTCCACACTCAAGAGGTTGTTTCTATCCTCCAGCTCGGCAATCTTGCCCATCAGCAGCAGACACAGCAACGCGACCGCTGCCACGGGGGCATACATCAGTAAATGTTTCATAGACTCTCGATATATTTGATGATACCTTCTACGTGCAGGTCGACGATGGTCCTGCGACCCTCTTCGCTGAGCAGGAAGTCCACGTCGGCTTTGTTATTCTGGAATAAGTTTTCTGTCAGCACGGCCGGGCACCGTGTCTTGTTGAGTACATAGAGCGCCTGCGGCCAGTACTTCTGCGTTGCCATCGGCTGGCGCATCTCCAGTCCGTGAGCCTGTGCTGCATCAAAGAGGCAGCAGGCCAGCTTTTTGCTACGCTGCGATGCCTTGGTGTCCACGCGCACGCTCCACCCGCTGGCCTTGTGCCACTGGTTGTCCACGGGCGGCGATGCGTCGACGTGTATGCTGACGTAGACGACCCGCTGCGCTCCGTTCTGTCGGCACAGCTCGTTGACCATGTTCACACGCATGGCCAGCTCGCGCTGCCGTTCCTGCTTGTAGCTGGGCGACTGCAGGGACTGTGGCAGGTCCAGGGGTGCGAAGTCTATGACGGCACGGCATCCCCGCTTCTGCAGCTCCGCTGCTACCTCAGTAGCTATCTCGCGTCCGTAGACGCACTCACGCAGTCGTCCGTCGGGCGACAGCTTGCCAGGCTCGCGTAGCCGGTGTGGCGTCCCAAGGACCACCCACACCAGCATCTCATTTTTCCTCATACTCCGTCTGTGTATCTTCCGGTTTCGATGATGCACGTTTACGCTCTTCCTCCCTGAGCTGTTCAAACTCACTTCTCACCTCGGTCTTGAACTGTGTCACCTGGTTTGCCATGAATACGGCGACTCCGAAGATGCCCAGTGCAGCTGACAGTGCCTCACCGATGTATGTCAGTGGTCCGGCGCCTATCTCCCTGGTGAGGAAGAAGGAGGTGAAAGCCATGGCGATGGCGCTGACGATGAGCGATATGGCCGAGGCATACTGTATCCAGTCCTTTGTGTTTTGCTTCATATCGTGCTATTTTTGAAGATTGCAGCAGCAAAAGTAGCATACAATAAAGCAAAATAAAACTACGCCAGAGGCCACGCCGCCTCGGTGTAAGCATTTTTCAAGGCTTAATACTGTTGGTACCAACAGCGGCGGCAAGTGTCAGATGGGCGCGGTGATTCATGGCAAGCCGTACCAAAAACCTTGGCAAGTGTACGCCCATGGGCGCCCATCACTTGGCAAGTCGGCAATATTTTTCGGGAAAAATCCGAAAAATTCCACTACCTCTTTACCCGGAAAGCCTATTCTTAGAGGCTTTCCGGGCCGCGCGGCGCGCAAAAAGCGCCTTCCAACTGCAATAGCACCCCCCACCGCCCTACGCCCGCGAGCGACTTGCCCGACTTGCCATAGCGGAATATGTCACGGATTTTGTCACATCGTAGGGGATTGTTGCGGGGCAGTGTCATTTTCGCGAGGCCACGAAAATGGTGGGGCGCATCCGCGGTTGTGGCGGCTCTATGGAGTGATAAGCCGTTACACACACACTGTGCAATGGCCTATCATCTCCATCAGTGCCGCAAGCTATGGGTGCAAGGGTGTCTGCAATATTACAGACTTCCTGCACCATACCTATGGCCGTAGGCTTTCTCTGGCAAGCACCTTTATGTCTGTAGGACATTGTATGTTGTGGTGGTATGAGCAACTGTCGCAGTGGAGCGCAGGTGGCACGTGTTGTCAGGAGTGTCTGGCTGGACGTGACCGTGTTGCCCTGGCACGTGATGGGTGTGTAGGTGAGGTGGTGGCTGACGAGACGCCACCTCACCTTCTCTCCCATCCGAACAGCCACATTCAGCCGTCAAGACTCTCCAGACAACACCTGACACCGAAGAGAAACGGAGCCAGTGCCATACCACCACAACATACAGGAACGTCGGCCAGACGTTCAGGTGCGCAGGGGGTCGAGGGCGGGAAAGAAGATGGCCACTGGCCATAAGCATCAGTCTGCGAGTAGCAGAAAACACCAATAGATGCCCATCAAGGGGGCATAAGCATCAGTCTGCGAGTAGCAGAAAACACGAAAAGATGCCCATCAAGGGCATAAGCATTAGTCTGCGCATAGCAGAATAGACGTAGTCGTATCAGGCAGAGGTGAGGTGACAGCAGGCATACTATAGGCATAAGAGTCGGCTCCCATGAGCCATAACGTTGCCCATAGTATGCCTGCAGTTGCCTCACTGCTGCAAACCCTCTGCTGAATGTGGCATCGCCTCTTTCAGCACCATGTAGAAAATAAGCAGATTCAAACCTGCTTAATCTCTATGATAGCCGAACCATCTGGTTTTAGCCAGGAACATGGCCATACGGACGTGTGCACCTGTGGCCTCGATGGCACTGATGAACGCATCCGATGAACGCCCTGTGGTGTAGATATCGTCGATGACCAACACGTTCTTACCTCTGAAATAGTCAGCGTCGATGTTGACCAGGTGCTTAATGTTCGTGGCAAGCTCGTATTCACCAGTGATGTGTGCCCGTTTGCGGTTGCCGCACACCTCGATATGGCTGAAACCGTCAATAGCTCCCGTCTGTTTGCAAAGCAGCTGAGAGAACCGTTTCCATCTACGGACGTGTGCGTACTTCGTACTTGCAGGGATACAGACGATAACGGTATCAGTCATGTCCATCGTTGCCAACGCCCTCGAGAACTGTCTTGCAGCCCAACGTGTGTAAACGTTTCTGCCGTCCTTGAAGCCGATGATCATCCGGCAGATATCCTGTTCCTCGAACGTGGCTCTCCTCTGGAACCGCTGTGGGATGTAGCTGTAAAGGGCGAACTTCATCATGGCTATCACTATTACAGGGTAAGACAAAAGCAGCAGCCCCTTCATTGAGGAACTGCCGCCGTTTCTGCAGATTTCTTCGAGCGAGGCTTGCGCTTGGCCTTGGGTTTTGGCTCGTCGGCCTGCACCTCTGTTGCTTCGTTCAACCCCAGAGGGTCTTCCTCGGCAGCCTGCTCAGCCTTCCGGAAGGCTATCTCCGCTGACAGTTGGGCGAGGCTTTCAGCTGCGATATACAATCCAGTCTGCTTTTTCAGAAGGAACATGAACCGCATAGCCTTGTAGGCTGTCTTGCAGTGTGCGCTCGGCTGCTCATCTCCAGTGATGGACACTGCCCATACATTGTTGTCACTCTTGTTTGACTTCACGATCGATGCAATAATTTCTCTTTTTTCCATGACTTGTAAATTTTTGGATGTTATACTTTTGGTTCTTGAATGACGGTGGATGACTGTTACATGCAGTAGCACTCTATGTAGGTGATATCGACCATCAGGTCCAGTGCGAAGTTCTCAGCCTGCTTGGTGGCATCGGCAAATGTGTCGGCTTCTACCTCATACTCATAGCTCTCGCCATCCTCGGTGTTGACGACTACCTGATAGAGATTACCGCTGTAGTAGCGATTGCTGTAAAGACGGCTCTTGTTGAAAAGCGATGATGTTTGAACTGGATGTGTCATAATTGTTTGATTTTTATTTGTTCGACTTTAATGTTTTGCGCCTGGGCGCTCTTTGTAATTTTTACGTGCATAAAAGAGCAGCAGGGAGAAGGCATGCAAATGCAAGGTTTGGCCGAAAATTATTCAAGCCCCGGCCTTGGGAATTTGGTTTCCGGCGCAACTGCACCCCAAATTCCTTGAAAAATTTTAGAGACAACGCTGCTTGACCTTGCAGGATGCCGCCTGCGCTAAATTTGCAAAGGAAAAATAGAAGAGTGCCAGGGGCAAGTGGCAAAACATGTCGAAACAAGTAAAATCATTATGGCACATGGAACTCAGTCACGACATCGCTTCAACGAGAAAGCCGTCAGGGAATCGCACAAGCAGGTAACATCCGGTATTGTCAACCATCTACCGAGGCAGGGAGCCAAGTGTGAGGGAGAAACCTATTGACACATCCGCTGCCACCTCCAGGCTGAAGAACCGCATGAAAAAATACTGATGGGCCACCTACATAGATGCAACGCATACCAAAATGCGGGTTATACCCGCTGCGCCCACCGTCCCCGGGCAATAGTGCTGCCTGCAGGCACCACTACGGCCAGGGTGGGCGGGGCACGGTGGGCGCAATGAGAAGCTGTCAGTCATCCCATCAAGAACCATATGCCATCCCAAAATCAAGTCATGAAGGAAAAAGGATATCCGCGGTCGTAGCTACATGTCAAACAGGAACTGACGACAAGGGCTGTGCTACCTTACAAAAAAGAGCAGGCCGCGCATCACTGCGAAGCCTGCCAAGCATTAACTAAAAACCTAAAACATATTTATGAAAGCAGTACGAGATTGTATCAGATGAATGTCTCAGCCGCCAAAATAAGATGTGAAGCCTGTCGATGGCTGCAGGGCGTATGCCGGTATGAACTTCTCCACACCTATGCACAGGGTATCGAAAGCATCAGAGCCGTCGGTGCGGGCCTCGAGCTTGTCTTCCTCCGTCTCGGCCAGCTTCTCGCCTCGCTTATCCTTCTTGTCATTGTAGATGGCGGCGGTAGTGATGGAGAGCAGCAGGTCGGGGTTGTTGTCCTGGTTGATGAAGACCTGATGGGCGGCCTTGCCTACGAACATGCGGTTGATGAGATGGTATTTGTCCACGTGGTGCATGGGATTGCCGATGTACACCTGTTCCACCACCCATCCGGCAGCAAGCAGCAGGTTGGTGATGAGGATGTAGAAGTCCTCGTTCTGGTTGGCACCGTAGCCCTGCCCCTTGAACGTCGAGTCGAATACGAAGTACACCTGACGGTTCTTGTGGTACTTGTAATAGGCATTGAAGAGTGCCACGACGGCATCGATGGTGTCGTACTTCACGTAGAACGACTTCAGCACGTAGAGCTTGCCGTCCAGCCCCACCTGGCCGACCACGAGCCAGTTGATGTTCGTGTTCGCATCGAAGGCTATCACCAACGGGGCATTCGGGTCACAGTCGGCATCCAGGCGGCTGTCATCTTCCAGGCTGCCAACCATCTCCAGTGCCAGCTTCGACGTATTGGGAGCCGTGTACCAGTTGACGCTCTCACGCATGGAGCCATAGAATCCATCCCGGGCAATACCGATGTGCTTGCACATGATGGAGGTGGCGAAGGTCAGTGTCGGCAGGTCGCGCTTCATGCGCCTGATGAAGTCCTCGCCTAATACGGCCAGGTTAAACAGCGAGGGATAGCGGCAATACAGCAGGCAGTTCTTACGGAGGATGAACAAGTCACGGTCGAGCTTCTGTATTTCAGACTGGTAATACTTGGCCCGCTCCGGGCGGACCTTCATGCGCTGCTGTGTTTGCCACTTCAGGTAGACCAGCCCCTCGATGACCTTTATGAGCTCCTTGTCCTGCCTCTCCTCGTACTGCATGAACCAGGAGCCTTTCTTTGTCGTTGCCGTGTCGCAGGTGATTGTCAGCCCATGGTGAAGGTGACATTTAGAGAAGTACATCTCATTGCCACGGTTGGTCTGCATCGTCTCGTTCTTCAGCTTCTCGTATTCCACGAACTTTGCTTCGTCGATGAGGATATGGTCAAGCGAGAGACCATTGCTGGCGCCCTCGCGGTCCTGGCTGATGATCTGACAGACGCTGCCGTTGTAGAAGCCGATGCAGTTCTCCCAGTTCTGCGGTGTGAAGATGGGGTCTTTCCACTTCAGTCCCTTCCACGGCTTCTTGCCGACGGTGTAGTGAACGTCGCGCTTATAGCCCCATCGCTCCCAGTGCACCAGGAGCGAGGGCAGCGTGGTAGTGAGGCATTTCTTGTAGGATGGAGAGACGAAGCCGGTACAGCCGCCAGGCATATATTGAAAGACCTGCATGAGCCGGGTGGCATCAATGAGGCCCTTGCCCGTGCCACGTCCCATTTCACACACCAGGTCGCGGGGCGACATGTATAGCGGGTAGAGCTGCGCGTCGTTGAAATACTGCTTCTGCTTCTCTGCCATTGCTATTCCTCCTTGTCATCGGTCGACGGTACCTCAGTATATTCCGCATACTCATCGTCCTTGGAGTACAGGCGGATGAGCTTGTCACGTCGTGCACGCAGGTTCTTCGGTGCCTTGATGCCCAGCACGCTCGGGTCATCGGTAGGCTCAATCTGTAGCGGCACAATCTTTTCGAAGGCCATGTCCGGCGTGTCCGGCTTGTCAGTCTGGTTGTTCAGGATGTAGTTCTTCTGCATCGAGGCCACAGCCCGCCAGTCACCCTCACGTCGTGCGGCCAGTCGGTCTTCCTCAATCATCTGGTTGACGCGCCAACGGGCAAACTCCTTGGTGGTTGCCTCCAGATTGCCAATGAGAATCTTCAGCAGATGGATATCGTCATACGCCTGGCTCTTGCCAACATGGAAGAGCTGCATGCAGCGGCTCACCAGTTCCTTGGGTGACGTACTGGGATAACTGCGCCAGTAGCTGCTCAGCTCGCGCAACCGTTCCACCCGCTGGATGATGTCTTCGGGCACCAGCTGCAGGCGCAGTTCGCTGCTGTCCACAGGCAGGAATTCAGCGTATTGGTCTATGTTGACAGGCAGGCTCATATCTCAATATCACGTGTCATGCGGCGCAGATAGACACGGCATGCCTCGTCGGCTGCAGGGCTGCCGGCATCCACCAGGTTGAGATTCTGCTTGCGCAGCCGGAGGGCCGTCTCACTATAGCCTTTCATGAAGGCCTTGCGGGCCGGATGTCCCAAGGTGTTGACGTCAGCACACAGCTCTGTCTCCTCAATATCCAACAATGCGGAAATCTCCTGTGGGGGAGTCAGTTGACTGGCAAGGTCTTGTATTTTGTTCAGTAAGCCGCTCGAATAGTCCATTTAACTGAATTGAGTTATTATCAACGAGTTCGCGGAATCCGCTATACTGTTGGTAGAATATTTCCTGGTCAGTGGTGACCATTGTGCACTCGGCACGGTCGCCATACGTCTGGTTCTGGCTGCTGATGACTGTCACCGTCCATTGTTCGTTCTGCACCAGTACCACCTTTGAATGATTCTGAGAGAGGTAGACGGCGTCGAAGTTCTGCTGCATCTCCTTATAGAGACGGTAGGTTTTCTTCGAGGCCTTCAGGTCAGCCAACAGCACCGATTTCAGTACCAGGTCTTTTTTCTTCAGGTTATAGAAGCCCCGGAGGAAGGCATCAGACGTAGAGAAGGTGCTGACATAGACATCTGCTGGACCTGTCTGTTCCAGGATCCAGCCCAGCAGTCCCAGCGTATGAAGGCCACGCCCCAGATGCGACTGCAGCGGGTGCGTGGCCATGGGACGCAGCAGCTCACTCGGACTCTTGCCCTTGCTCATTGTCCTGTGAGGTTTCTGTTTCCTCAGTGACGGAATCGCTGAGCACAGTGCGGATGTCGCATGCTGTCAGCTGCTCGCGGCGCTCATCGGTGAGCGTGCGGCCACACTTCAGCAGCACGTCGACGCGCTGCTGGATGCGCTGTCTAAGGCTCTCCAGTGCTTTCTTCTGTTCCTCGTTGAACTCCTCTTCCTTGGCAGCGGCCACCAGCTGCTGCAACTGAGGCAGGTTCTTTGAGATGTAGCTGTCGGCATTCTTCAGCTCTTTCTCCTGTTCGGGGGTGAGTGCATCGCCCGTCGCTGGTGCATCGGGAACGGTGGCCGTGTCATCGGTCAGCCGGTAGTCATCATAGCGCGCCATGTCCTCCTTGTACTTGTACCAGGTCTCTTTGAGCACCTTCAGGTACTCATAGCGGTCACACGGCTCTGTCAGCTGCTTGCAAGTCTCGAATGCCTCCTTTATTTTCTTCCACCGCTCAACATTGGCAGGCCATATAGCCTGAATGTTGGCGGGCAACTTGTCGTGATCAGGGCGGATGCCCTTACGGACATAAGAAGGCAGGGACTCCGGTCCAGAATCTTCAGTAGGAACAACCATCGGCAGTGTTTCCCCCGTGTCGATAGTTCCGGTTGCAGCTGCTATCTGTGGGGTAATCTCGTTGTCGAGCTTGACCACGTCTTTTATCGTCTGTCCGTCCTGCCGCATCTGCAGGAACCGGCGCAGCTTATACTCCAGGAACGGCAGTTCACGTTCCTTTCGTCGCATGATGCGCTGGTACATGGCGTTGTCGCGGTTGAGCTGGAGCAGCAGCATGGCTCCTGCCTCAATGGCTTCCTGTGAAGCGTGGTCGCCCTGGAGCCACCGGGCGATTTGCTCTGTAAACTTTGGGTCTATCATCATTCTTTGCTGTTAAATTAAAATGGTGGGGCGGCAACGCTGTAGAAGCGGGCCGCCCCACGGTCACCATGAAAGCATGAGCGAAATGAGAAGGATTAGGTGGTAGCCAGTTCGTCGGTGGCACCGTTGACGGTTCCAAAGGCGGTCACGATGTTACCCTCGTAGAAGGGAGCGGCAAACTCGTCGGTGGCACTCACCTCGATGGTCGTGGTGTTGGCATCGGTGGCAGCCTTTCCGTAAGCCTGGCTCAATGCAATCTCCGTCTGGTAGTGCGGAGAGCCAAAGAGCCGGCACTTGCCGTCTGCCATGGGGACGAGGAACACCACGTCGTCGTTGTTCAGCTGTGAGATTAGGCCGGTGGCCTTCTTTCCCGTACCAGGCAGGACGAGGGTGATCTTGTTGAGGAAGGTCTTCGAGCCATAAGAGCCCTGTGCCTCACAAGTGGGCTCGCTCTCGTTGGGGACGAGGTCTATGCGGTACCACTTCTTGTCGGCGGCCAGTGCGAACGAAGACGTGCTGGGTATGACGGCCACAGCCTCCAGGGTTTCAGGAGATGCTGTCGGACGCGGGAACGTCACGATGTCGCGGCGCGGGATATAGTATGCGTGGTTGCGCGTGCCGGGCAGCGACTTGTCGCCCATGCAGAACTCGATGTCGTCGTAGAGGGCGGCATCGTCGGCGCAGCGTAGTTTAGCAGGATCGGGCATAATTCAAAATTATTTTTTCAAGTTTATAACGAATAAAAGTATGGGCGGCGGCCCCGAGGGCTTTAATCCAAAACCGCCGCCCCGGTCAAGAGAGTTCCCTACAGGACGTAGTACGTGGTGTTCTCGCCCGGCGTGGTGTCGGTTGTCAGCACGTAGTCGTCACCGTCTTTCACATACCATCCCTCGTTCTTCGGGTTCTTTCCGGTAGTGTCGGCAACGGCAGCGGGCGCCTTGCGTGCGACGCAGAGCATCTCCTTGTTGATGGAGAGGTACTGCTCGCCATAGAACATGTTGGCCAGGAAGTCAACATCGTAGTGAGAGGTCTTCGACTCCTTGACCAGGAACGTCTCATCAGCGGTGCGCTGATTCCAGAGTGCCAGGATGTTGTTCTTCGGAGTCAGGCAAAGATAGTTCTCAGGCACGTTTGTCAGTGCCACGAACTCCACATTGGGAGCACCGTCGAGGTGAGCCTTCAGGTACTGCTCGTTGTAGGGCAGTGCACCGTGGTTGTGCTGGTAGGATTCCTCGTAGAAATGCTTGGTCTTGACGTGCATGAACATCTTCAGCTTCATCTTCTTGAGCTTGTCGTCGGCGCCAGCCCAGCCACCGGCAACACCCCAGTAGAAGTCCTTCAGCAGGTCTTCGGTGTTCTCGGCGGTGAAAATCTCTGGCAGATAGTAGAGGTTGCCCTCTTCCACGGCCATCTTTCCAGCCTTTATCTCGGCGTTCTCGATGGTCTTGAAGCCGTTGAACCACTTGGAGGTCTCGGTGGTGTTGGTTGGGTCGTGCTTGGCCGTCCACATCACATTGAACATGTTCTCGCCCAGCTGCGCCATGATGTATGCGCAGATGCGCTTAACCCAGGGCACGTTCTTCAAGCCTTCGCCCTTGGTCACGTCACTACCCCACAAGCTCTGGTAGATACTGTTGGGGTCGATGGGCTCGATGCAGTTGCCGAAGAAGGTCTCCAGCGTGCGCT
>CAMVKN010000025.1 GCA_947168045.1 uncultured Prevotellaceae bacterium | reverse complement strand
GGCGTGGGCTAACTGCGTTGTCTATCCTGTGTGGTTTGGGCAATGCGAGAGCCTGTGTATCCAGGGTAGGCGAGAGAAACAGACACCTGCGCCTTTTTTGTGTTATATGGTAAACAACAGTATTCTTGAGAAATGCCTATTCTGGGTGTTTGTAGGCGGCGGAACACATGGCACGATATTTCTGCATTGTTTTTCCCCTTCTTTTTTGCGCTACGCTCAGTGTATGTGCGCAGCAGTTAGTCTTTGTCAAGGGCAACTGCATGGGTGCATGTGCTATAGAAACGGTTGACAGCATCAAAATGGTTCAGACACACATTTTTGATGTTTATCCTAAAGGTTGGGAAACCGCAAGACATATTGATGCTGACACCGTTCTGTTCAATACGGTGCTGACGGACACGTTGCATGTCCATTTCAAAGATAGCGTAACAAGCATCGTCAACCCCGACGTAATGGGTATCGTCACTGATGTTAGTCAGACGACGACGGAAATAACAACCACCCGAAGTGAGCCTCTTATATGCAAGCTTAGTGGCGTTAGCAGCAACCAGCGCGTTGTTATCAAGAGCGATACCACTATTACGCTTGTCCTTGACAACCTCACACTGAGTTCAGAGACGGGCAGCTGCATCAGTCTGCCCAACAGACATACCGCCTTTGTTGAGCTGACGGAATCAACCAACAATATAATTACCGATGCCACAATATATGCTGATAGCGGTGACGAAGCCAATGCAGCGCTTTATGCTGGTGGTTCCATTTACTTCAGCGGTGAAGGATTTCTTACCGTGCGTGGCCGACATAAGCATGCCATCAATTCAAGGAAAGGAGGCATAACCATCAATGCCAATGTGAAAATACCAAACGCGGTAGATGATGGCATCCGGGCAGATAGCTCTATTTCCGTTGAAAACGGTTCCGTTTATATAGACAGTGTTGCAGGCAGCGGACTTCATGCAGATCACGGCAATGTAGAGTTCCATAACGGACTGTTAGACGTTAGGCTTGCCTTTCCCGACACCAAAGGAATTAAAGCCGATAATCTCTTTTCTCAGTCTGGTGGTAAGTTGCTGCTGCATCTTTTGGCTGACCAGAGCAAAGGGGTAAAGGCAAATAGAGGCATCGTCATCGATGGTGGCACGATTTTAGGCGATGCCTCAGGAGGAGCTGTTGTAAAAAAAGGCGATCCAAGCTATTGCACGTTTCTGAAAAGTGATGACACCATCCGAATTTCCAATTCTGCCATCCAGCTAAGCCACACAGGAATGGGAGGCAAAGGCATCTCCTCAGACCGTGATTTCTTATTTGAGAACAGTATGCTTATGGCTACTTTTGCCTGTGACGGCAGTGGATATCTGAATGCGGAAGGCGAAGAGGACTACTACACTTCCAAGATATTGGATTCTGATGGGAATATGCTGATACGCTCTGGACATGTAGACATCTTACAAAAAGGACTGGGTGGCAAAGGCATCACATGCGACGGAAATCTTGAGCTGGGAGAGATGCTGGCTGAGGATAGCCTCCTGCAGATGACCATTGAGACGCAAGGCAGCGCCATCATCAACGACACAATACTTGACAAGCGCTTTGGTTGTCCCAAGGCATACAAAGGCAAAAGTCACGTCTATGTTTATAGCGGACGGATAAATGCCGTAACTCATGGCATGGGAGGTGAGGGCATTGAGTGTAACGGTTACATGAAGATAGAGGGTGGAGAGATAACATGTGAGACCTTCGACGATGGCATCAACGTGCAGAAGAACCTGACAATAAACGGAGGAAAGACATACGTGTTTTCTTCTGATAACGATGGTATCGACCTTAATGGTAACCTTACCATCAATGGAGGAATGGTGGTGGCCCTCAACGCACACTTTCGTGACGAAGATTTTGATTGCGATGAGTACAGGAATTTTACTATTAACGGTGGCACCATTCTCGGCATTGCTCGTGACTTCTCCCGTCCCACGGAGGTCAATCAGCCATACGCGCAGCACACCCCTGCCTTATGGCGACCCGACTACAGTGGCAAGGACAGCGTCAACGTACATGATTTTCATAAAGGCGAATGTATTACGATAGCCGATCACGACAGTAATCCATACGTGACTGTAAGAATGCCGGCTGATGTACCATGCGCGTTCATCACCGCAAGTGCGCCGTGGATGAAGGATGGCGAGGATGTTTATGTGTTCCAATCCGAAAGCGTCCCCGAGAATTCGACATTAACGCTAAGCGGGAAAACGTTTCTTGGTGGCTCGACAATGCAAGGGGCACCTCTGATAACGATACCCATTACAACAAAAATTTTAGGAGCAACAACAAATTAACATTTAACACCTCAGTATTATGAAACGACTATTATCTCTCTTTCTTATGCTTTTGCTTGCATCAACAGCAAGCATAATGCATGCCCAGATGGACTGGGATGGCACTGTGGCTACGTCTTTCGATGGTGGCTACGGCACGGTTAGCAGTCCTTACCGTATTGCCAATGCCAAGCAGTTCGCTTTGCTTTTGGCACAAAAGGAAACAGCAGGAAAATATTTTGTCCTTACAAATGACATTATCTTCAGTAGGGAGGGCAGCTCAAATCGCTATCTGTCTCCTGGCTCATCGTTCGACGGCACACTCGACGGGCAGGGCTTTTATGTCAGGGGGCTTCAGAGCGACGGTCTCTTTACGACCCTGAACGGCACCATCAAAAACCTCGGACTGACTGCCTACCGTTGTGCTCACTGTGGCATTGCTTCCACCATTGCGTCTACAGGCGCTGTAATCAATTGCAGCTTGTCAGGCACTCTACGTGCAACGGACAGTTATGATTACTATGCTAGCCGCTATGTTTTTGCCAGAGCCAATCAAGGTCGGATCTTGAACAGCTGTTTTAATGGGAGTCTCAATATACAAAGCGGCTATGGCTGCACCGGATATCTGTATGTTGGCAACAATCAGGGGACAATCAGCAACTGCTACTCCAATGCAGTATGTAACTATCCGGCGCTTTGTGTCATCAGCAATAGTTCATGGCCTGGCACGTTCACAAACATCTTCAATGAGGCTGACTCGCTGAACAAATGGGTGGCACAGAATGGCAGCAACTATTCCGCATGGGAAGGCACTACCAATCCTACCCTTTCCATCTTCAGCACTACCCGTAACAATTCCTACACCGTTACGTTTGATGCTGCAGGGGGCAACTGTAATGAGGCGACGCGAACCATCAAGAATGACTGCACCATAAGCGAGCTGCCCGTGCCCAATCATCCTGAAATGGAATTCATGGGCTGGACATACGATGGCACTGTCGTGGCAGCGGACTTTATTGTGAGTTCCAACATACGGCTGACGGCCAAGTGGAAAAGGGAAATCGTGAGCCAGCCGACCCTGAAGCATCCCACGGTGAGTGTGAAGGACGCATCGCACGCACGTTACAACTGGTACTGCAAGAATGACAATTCCGTATCCATTAACCTTGCCGAAATCAGTTCAGGAACATATAAATGGATAGAAGATTCAGACATGGCGTTCACCTCTTCTAACCAGGGCATAAATAGCTCGTCAACCATAGCAGAAGATTCTGTCTTTGTCAACAAAGGGGACTCCCTGATTGTTGACTATTATGTAAGCAGTGAGAACGGTTACGATGAATTTATCATTCGGTGGAACAATACAGACATACTTGCAGCTTCCGGCAACAGAAGAGCTGTCTTTAAATACCAGTTCACTGAAACCGGTAAGGGGAAACTGACATTCCGTTACCATAAGGACTCGTCTGATGCCTCCGGCAGCGACGCTGTGACGGTCTACAGTTGCTGCATCAATGCGCCTGACTTGGCACTGACATCGCAGACCGGTGCCACGCTGGACCTCTCATCAGTCAACAACAACAAAAGGGTCTTCTGTAATGTCTCTTATACTAATTGCGACACCGTGCTAACGACACCCCCGTTTATGGTGACGAAGGCCACTGCACTGGATTTAGGCATCAACTCATTGGCCATGTATAAAGGGGAGCATCATCAGCTGAACGCTACGATATCGCCTGTGGAGGCCAACGAAACATTGTCGTGGATTTCAACCAACACCTCTGTGGCAACCGTTGACAGCCAAGGGAACATCACGGCCGTAGCTGTCGGCACGGCCACAATAACTGCCACCTCAACTGACGGCAGCAACATCAGCGCCACCTGCGCCGTGACAGTGACCGATAACCACGATGCTGCCATAGCTGCACTACAGGCTATTGTTGACCGTGCCCAGGCACTCTACGACAACAGCACCGAGGGTGAGAATATCGGTCAGTATGCAGCTGGCGCACGTGCCCAGCTGTTGGCCGTCATCAACAGTGTCAATGCACGCATCTCAAGCACGATGAGCGACGAGGCTATCACGCAGTGCACCAACGACATTAACGCTGCCATCGAACTGTTCCAGAGCAAGAAAGTGACGGCAGGCGACGATACCGACATCAGCCAGCTGGACAACACCATCTATTTGGAACGTGTGGAGGCTGCTGCCGGTCAGCAGATACGCCTGTCAGTGAAGATGAAGAACACGGTAGCCATACGGGGCTATCAGTTCGACCTCTACCTGCCCGAAGGAGTCACAGTGGCTACCGATGAAGACGGCTTTGCACTGGCCGAGCTGAGTACAGCCCGCACGACGAAGAACAAGACGAACTATTTCGAAACCGCTGCTACGGCCGACGGTGGACTGCGTGTGCTCTGCGGCTCATCGAAGCAATACGACTTCAGCGGTAATGACGGCGAGGTGGCCATCATTACGCTCAACATCTCACAGACCATAGAGGAAGGCGAACATGCCATTATCCTGAAGAACATCAAGCTTAGCGACGCCGGCTCTACGCCTTATCCCACTGACTATGTGAAGTCTACACTGGTCATCTCGTCCTACATGCTAGGTGACGTGAACAGCGACGGCTCCATCGACGTGGCCGACTTCATTGCCATTGCCAACCACATCTTAGGCAATACAATATCTGGCTTTGTGATGAAAGCTGCCGATGTCAACGAGGACAATTCCATCGATGTTGCTGACTTCATTGGCGTTGCCAATATGATTCTGCACCAACAGGTAGCTGGCAGCAGACAGATGACAGCATCCTATCGTGCTCCGCAAAGGACTCCGACCGACATCAGCACTTTAGATGATGTTATCTATGTGGAGCCCGTCATTGTTTCGCCGGGTTCACAGCAGGTACTGTCTGTGAAAATGAAGAATACCAGGGATATTGCGGGATTTGAGTTCAGCCTGCAATTGCCAGAAGGAATCACCATAGCCACCGATGCAGATGAAATGAATATGGTGGAACTTAGCACAGAACGCACTACTACCAGTCGTACCAACTATTTTGACTCATCAGTTCAAGCTGACGGTACACTGAAGGTGCTATGTGGCACATCGAGAGAGAATCCCAATACGGGTACTCTCTATACCTTCAATGGCAACGATGGCGAGATAGCAAGAATCACTGTCAATATTCCTTCAGACTATGCCGATGGCGAGTATGCTGTGATTGTCAAGGATGCTATCATCTCAGACGCAGCAGCTGCCAAGACAACCTTACAAGCAATTGTAGAAACGACCCTTACTGTAGGTGAAAACGTATTGGTTCTCGATGAGACTTCAACCACGGCTCCAGAGGCCAGCAATGGCGAGGTGAACGTGCTTGTGAAGCGCACCATCACGGCGAACGAATGGAGCACCATCGTGCTGCCGTTTGATATGACGGAGGCACAGGTGACTGCCGCTTTCGGCAGCGATGTGCAGCTGGCAGAATTCATTGACTATGAAATAGACGATGAAGATAATATCATCATCAACTTCGAGAACTATGACTTGTCATATGGACTCATGTCGAACTATCCTTATATCATAAAGACGTCTAAGGACATTTCTGAGTTTACGACAACTGCAGAAATCGACCCTGACCCAGACAATGCCATCGCACGGTATGATAACGGCAGAGCCCCAACCCATCCGAGGTACGAACTCTACGGCAGCTTCACTGGCGTCTACCAGGCTAACACGGAGGTTCCGGAGAACTGCCTGTTCATCAGCGGAAATAAGTTCTGGTACTCTACAGGCAACACGAAGATGAAGGCCTTCCGCGGCTATTTCTGGCTGAAGGATGTGCTTCCTGGTATGGAACCGGATGGCGCCCGCATCAGCTTCAACTTCAACGAGTCAACCGGCATCCGTGACAATAACCGTGAGACAATGACCAATAACCATTACTACGACCTTCAGGGCCGCAGCGTTGGAACACCTGCAAAGAAGGGGCTGTACATCAATAACGGAAAGAAGATGGTTGTTAAGTAAAATTCTCTAATTCTTTATCACAAGTATGAAAAAGACATATATACAGCCACTGACAGAGGTGGTACAGATGGGAACTATGAGTTTTATCTGCGGATCGCAGGGCGTCACTTCAAACAATGGCATCGACTATGGCGGCGTGGACGAGGAAGGAAAGAAAGACCCTGCCAGCCGCCGTCGCCGTCGCGATGTGTGGGATGACGAGGAGGAAGAGGAAGGTTTCTAAAGCTTCTCGTCGAACGAACTAAACAAATCTCCGAATCGCCTTGGCGGTTCGGGGATTTGTATGGAGCCCCATCAGCCCCTCACAACCTCACCCGGACCTCTCGCGTTATGTAGCATTGACTTATTCCAACAGCCAAAAAATCGTGCACTAAGTGCACCTTTGGGCCTTAAGCGTATGGCTTGCAAGTCGATAGCAGGTGCTCCAACCGTTCTCAATGGTGCACCTATGAGCACCTGATGGTCCACCGGCATCGCAAACACGTCAAATCGCCGCAAATTCTCGAGAGAATTTGACAATAAGTCGGCACTTTATGACAATAACTCGGCTCCTGGCTGCAATAACTCGGCACTTTACGAGAATAACTCAGTTCCTGGCTGCAATAACTCGGCACTTTATGACAATAACTCGGCTCCTGGCTGCAATAAGTCGGCACTTTACGATATCCTGGTGCACGAAACAAGAGGCTGGTGCACCAATGCTGCTCGAAAAAACAGCTTGGTGCACCAGCCAATGATTTGCAATTCAGCCGATTAGACCCTAAAGGTGCACTTAGTGCACAATTATTCTGCGTTAGCTTATTATATAGATGGCCAACAGATGATTAGTTCTCAATGCCTGCGGTAGTCGAGAACCTGAGGCGTGAGCTATCGCTTGGCGGTGGGCACCTGGAAGACACGCGTCTGTGAGTTGACGACGTTGTTGCCCTGAGCCACTCCGATGCGGACCTCAATCTGACCGTCCTTCAGGCCCTTGTCGGCTAACAGCGTGGCGGTGTAGCGGATGGCCTGGTGCGGGGCGATGCTCTCCACACGCATGTTGGGCGAGATGTGGATGTGCTTGTTGCGCGTGGTCTCCTCTACCAGTGGGAACACGTCGTAGACGGGCATGCTGGTGGTGTTGGCAATCTCGAAGATGACCGAACACTTCTCGCCACGTGTGAGCACGCCGTTCTGCTGCTCCTCGTAGACCCCGGCCTTGCGGATGACGAGGGCTTCGCCAGTGCTGCTGCCCATGTAGGCGTTGCTGCTGCCACCGCCGTTGAAGTCGATACGGTCGTCGCCACGCATCTGTGCGTCGTAGCCACTCTGGTCATAGCCCTGATTGTAGCCACCCTGATTGTAGCTGCCCTGGTCGTAGCCACCCCGGTCGCGGTTGGTGGTCTGACGCCTGCTCTCGGCGCGCTGCTGGCGCTGACGGCGTGCTGCCGCGCGCTCCTCATAACGGCGCTCGTCGGTGGCCTTGCCTACGGCCGCACCGATGGCCGCACCACCCACGGTGCCCACCAGCGAGCCAATCTCATGGCCGCGCCATCCGCCGGCGATGCCGCCGATGGCAGAGCCCAGCATGTTGCCAAACGCACTGCCGGTGTAGGCGCCGGCGGCCTCGTAGGTGTCGCAGCTGCTGAGCATCACTGCGGCGCCAATCATTATCACCAGAAACTTCTTCATCTTTTTTGCTGTTTTGTTGTTCGTGGTGCAAAGATAAAATATTTTTTGCGACTCCGTTGTAGGAAAATCCCTAAAAAACGTTAGGGAAATCTCTCTTTCTTGTTTCTTCTTCCGATTTCCTTTTGTTTTTCGCTTGCTTATTCGGTACTTTGGGCTTCGCCCGAAAGTACTCTCGCTCGGAAAAGCAAAAGAAAAACGCGTTTTTCTTTTGCTTTTCGCTTGCTTATTCGTACCTTTGCACCCATGATTACGCAAGACCAACTGAAAGATGTGCTTGACAGGGCCGATAAACTCTGTCACTATTTGAAGATTGACGAGAAAAAGGTGGAGCTGGAGGAGGAACAGCTGCGCACGCAGGCTCCCGACTTCTGGGAAGACCCCAAACGCGCCGAGGAACAGATGAAGAAGGTGCGCGGCATCAAGAAATGGATTGACGGCTATCAGGATGTCCGCACGAAGGCCGACGAGCTGCAGCTGGCCTTCGACTTCTATCGTGAAGAGATGGTGACCGAGCAGGAGGTGGACAACGACTATGCGCAGGCCATCAAGGCCATTGAGACGTTGGAGCTGATGAACATGCTGCGCCAGAAGGAAGACCCCATGGACTGTGTGCTGAAGATTAACAGTGGCGCCGGCGGCACCGAGGCCCAGGACTGGGCACAGATGCTGATGCGCATGTATATGCGGTGGGCTGAGAGCCACGGCTATAAGGTGACCATCGCCAACATTCTCGATGGCGACGATGCCGGCATCAAGAGTGTCACCATGCAGATTGAGGGTGGGGAGTATGCCTATGGCTACCTGAAGAGTGAGAACGGCGTGCACCGCCTGGTGCGTGTCAGCCCCTTCAATGCCCAGGGCAAGCGCATGACCAGCTTCGCCAGCGTCTTTGTCAGTCCCCTCGTCGATGACACCATCGAGGTCTATGTGGACCCGGCCAAGCTCTCCTGGGACACCTTCCGCTCCTCCGGTGCTGGTGGGCAGAACGTGAACAAGGTGGAGTCGGGCGTACGCCTGCGCTACTGGTACACTGACCCTGACACCGGCGAGCAGGAAGAGATTCTCATTGAGAACACGGAGACACGCGACCAGCCGAAGAACAAGGAGCGCGCCATGAAGCTGCTGAAGAGCCAGCTGTACGACCGCGCCATGAAGAAGCGCTTAGAGGCTCAAGCCAAGATTGAGGCGGGGAAAAAGAAGATAGAGTGGGGTAGTCAGATACGCAGCTATGTCTTTGACGACAAGCGTGTGAAGGACCACCGCACCAACTTTGAGACCCACGATGTGGACGGCGTGATGAACGGCGGCATCGACGGGTTCATCAAGGCCTACCTCATGGAGTTCCCCTCAGAGGACGAGGATTAGTACAGACGGAAGATGCGCTCCATGGGTTTCCACTTCTCGTCGCTACGCGCATCGGCGGCGCACCCCTGGAATCGTGAGACAAACGCCTCCCACTCTGCCTGACGGGGCAGTGTGGCGAGGCGGTCCATGGCCTCCTGCCAGTCGAAATCGGCAGGAGCGTCGACAATCATCACCAGATGGTTGCCGATGATATAGAGCTCCATCTCAAGGATGCCTACCTGGCGGATGCCGTCGCGAATCTCCTTCCAGCTATACTCTTCGGAGTGCCATTTGCGATATTGGGCGATGAGCTCCGGGTCGTTGCTGATTTCCAGATACTGAACGTACCGTTTGGTCTTGCCGTCAGCAAGACGCTGTGTGTATCCATTCATTTTTATTCGTGTTTGAAAACAGGCGGCGGCAAAACCGCCGCACACAGTAGATGGCGGCGGGAAAAGCGCCGCATGCTGTGTGGCTTCGCGGAGAAACGCGAAGCACAGCGGCTATGAGTTACGCCAGGTGACGCGCTGCTGGTCGCCGATGATGTCCTTCACCTCCTGGACGAGCTGCCAGTCAGGCTCCTCGTTGGCCCACTGAATGTTGCGGCGCACGTTGTCGGGGTTGGCCGACGAGAAGAGCGTTGAGGCAATGCGCGGGTTGCTGACGGCAAACTGCACGGCCAGCCGCTCTATGGCATAGCCCTTCGTCTTGCAGTGCTCGACGGCACGCTGGCATGCCTCCACCAGCGCCTTCGGAGCCGGGTGCCATGCGGGCACGCCGCGCTGTGACAGCAGGCCCATGGACAGCGGCGAGGCATTGACAATGCCTACGCCGTGCTGCTCGAAGAAGTCGAGGTAGTCGCTGAGCGCATCATCGTTCAGCGTGTAGTGGCAGAAGTTCAGCACGCTCTCGACCGTCCCCTCCTCGCTGTGTTCGATGACCCATTTCAGGTTGGGCAGTTGCAGGTCGGTGATGCCCACATGGCCCACCACGCCTTTCTTCTTCAGTTCGTGGAGTGCCGGCAGTGTCTCGTCCACTACCTTCTGCAGCCCGCCAGGCAGGTCGCCCTGGAACTCTATGTCGTGCACGTTGATGAGGTCGATGTGGTCGATGCCCAGCCGCTCCATGCTCTCGTAGACACTGTCGGTGACGCGCTGTGCTGAGTAGTCCCACGTGTTTTTACCGTCCTTGCCGTAGCGGCCCACCTTCGTGCTGAGGAAGTACTTGTCGCGTGGGATGTTGCGCAGTGCCTTGCCCAGCACCGTCTCTGCCTTATAGTGTCCGTAGTAAGGACTGACGTCGATGAAGTTGATGCCCCCCTCGATGGCGGCCTCAACAGCCTCGTAGCTGTCCTTCTCGTTGGTCTCGTGGAATACACTGCCCAGCGACGATGCACCGAAGCTGAGGTGAGAAACTGACATTCCGGTCTTGCCTAATTCAGTATAACGCATGGTGTCTTTCTTTTTAGTTGTTGATAATCGCCTGCAAATTTAGGAAAAAAAACCGGAAATTCTTTTTTTTTTCTCAGCTTCTTTGTACCTTTGCAGCAAATTAGAGAACATTTAACAATTCTATTAAGCTAAGACTATGGCAAAAAAAGAAAAAGAAAAGAAACTGAACGCTAAGCAGGTGGCTTATGCGAAGAAGGAAGAAGAGAAGGGCAAGAGGGTCGTGGCATGGATCATCGGATGCTTCATCGCCATGGCTATCTTCTATGTTGCTTACTTAGCCATCACCGCGTAGGCTGTCCGATGAGCGGAATGGAGATAGAGAGAAAGTTCCTGGTGCGTGGCGACGACTACCGTCGTCAAGCTCGTTCCAGCAGTCACATCCGTCAGGGCTACATCAGCAGTGGCGGGCGTTGCACCATTCGTGTGCGGCTGCGCGACGACGAGGCCTTTCTCACCATCAAAGGACCATCGCTGGACGGCGGGCTGAGCCGCTATGAGTTTGAGAAAGCCATCACCCTCGAAGAGGGCGAGCACCTCATGATGCTCTGCGAGCCTGGCATTATTGACAAGACACGCTATCTGGTGAGTAGTGGTGACCACACCTTCGAGGTGGACGAGTTCCACGGCGACAATGAGGGACTGGTGGTGGCTGAGGTGGAGCTACGCTCGGCCGACGAACCTTTCGTCAAGCCTTCGTTCATTGCCGACGAGGTGACGGGCATCCGGAAATACTACAACTCGCATCTGCGCTGCTATCCTTATAGTCAGTGGGAGAAGGTGTGATGCAATGAGGCGCTGAAAAAAAGCTACCGCACATTCCCACTCGGAATGGCGGTAGCTTTTTTTATCGCTAAGGTTGACTAACTTATAAAGCGGCAGCCAGCTCAGCACCAGCCTTGAACTTCACCACCTTCTTAGCTGCGATGGTGATCTTCTCCTTCGTTGCGGGATTGATGCCTTCACGAGCGGGGCGCTCATTGATGGCGAATGTGCCAAAACCAATCAGGGCAACCTTGTCACCAGCTACCAGTGCGTCTTTCACAGCGGCAACAGCAGCGTCAAGAGCCTTCTTTGCATCAACCTTGGTGATACCAGCACCAGCTGCAATTTTCTCTACTAATTCAGTCTTGTTCATAATAAATAGTTTAAAAAATGAGTTATAAATAATGGTTTTATGATTCAACTGCCTAATTTCGATGCAAATATAAGTGAAAGTTTTCATAAAACAAACAAAAAATCGGAAAAAATCACTTTTTTAATAAAAAATAGTTGCTTTTAGGCGTATTTTGTGCCGTGGAACGGATATTTTTCGTAATTTTGCGCGAAATTTGAGCGTATAACAATGTTTCGTAACATTCCTACAGTAACCAAGAACCTGCTGCTCATCAACATCGTGGTGTTTCTGGCAGCACTTGTCTTCCAGCATCAGTTCAACGCTGAGCGCTGGGGAGGTCTACACTTCTTCCTTGCCCCAGACTTCCGGCCTTGGCAGTTCATCACTTACCAGTTTCTGCATGGCAATTTCACACACCTGTTCTTCAACATGTTTGCCTTGTGGATGTTTGGCTGTGTCATCGAGCGTGTGTGGGGCCCTCAGAAGTACCTTGCCTATTACCTCATCTGTGGTATCGGTGCCGGACTGTGTCAAGAGCTGGTGCAGTACATCGAGTTCTCTGGCGACGGCCTGACCGCCCTTCATGTCAGCGACAAGGTGAACGTCGTTGGTGTCGGTGTGATGACCGTCGGGCAAATCTTCAACCTCTCGTGTACCATTGGCGCCTCGGGCGCTGTCTATGGCATCCTGCTGGCCTTTGGCATGACGTTCCCCAATGAGCGTATCTTCATCTTCCCCCTGCCTGTGCCCATCAAGGCCAAGTGGTTCGTGTGCATCTATGCTGCCATCGAACTGTTCTCAGCCTACAGCTCGGCGCGCGACGGCGTAGCCCATGTGGCACACCTCGGAGGCATGCTTTTCGGCCTGCTTCTCATCCTCTATTGGCGCAGACATCCCGGTAGCAGCTTCAATCTGGGCAGCGGCCGGCAGTTCTTCGAGAGCATGAAGCGCAACTTCGATGCCCACCGCACTGCCAAGCCCCAGAGTCAGAAACCGACGGATACCCGTCAGGCGGGCTTTGGCCCTACCCGCGAGGACGACATGGAATACAATGCCCGGAAGAAACAGCGTCAGGCTGAGGTGGATGCCATCCTCGACAAGATTCGCAAGAGTGGCTACGACAGTCTGTCGAAAGAAGAGAAACAGCGTCTCTTCGAGGCCAGTCACGAGCGTTAGTACCTTATCCTTCATCCGTCATGGCCAGTGTGAAGAACATCTTGCAGAATGTGTTCACTGGCGCCAGTGTCGCTACGTCAGTGATGCTGGTGCTGGTGGCCTATAGCGACCATCTTCACCCCGAGGCATATCCCCGCCTGGCCTGCATCGGCATGACCTTCCCCTTCTTTCTGCTGCTCAACCTGTTAACACTCATCGTGTGGGTCATCTTCAACTGGCGCCGCTCATGGATTCCACTGCTGGCTTACCTGCTGGCCTTGCCTGCCATCCGTGTCTACATGCCCCTCCACTTCCACCATGAGCCGCCACCTGGTAGCCTGAAGGTGCTGTCGTATAACGTGGCCAGCTACTCCATTGACAGAAAACAATCACCGGGCGAGAAGGAAATCTTCAACTATGTGAAGCAACAGAATGCTGACATCGTCTGCTTGCAGGAGGACATGGCGCACAAGGGTGACTCACTGGGCGACTTCACCAAACTCTATGCCTACAATGACACTGCCCATCTGGGAAAGGCCCTGAAGGTTGGCTTCAATGCCATGGGCATCCATTCGCGCTATCCCATCGTGGGCAAGGAAGTCATCAACTACGAGTCGAGGGCCAATGGCTCCGTGGCGTTCTTCGTCAAGGTTGGGGCTGATACTATTATTGTTATCAACAACCACTTGGAGACCAATCACTTGTCCTTTGTCGACAAGAAGCGTTATGCCGACTTAATCAGTGGCGACATGAACAGTCAGGATGCCCAGGCGGAGACGCGCAAACTCATGGGCAAGCTGACCAAGTCAATGGGCATACGCTCGCATCAGGCCGAGGCCGTGCATGACTATATTGAGCGTCATAGACGCTACCCGATGGTGGTGTGTGGCGACTTCAACGACACCCCCATCTCCTACGTACGACGCACCATAGCCCAGGGCCTTACCGACTGCTTCGTGGAGAGCGGCTGCGGCTTGGGCTTCTCGTTCCGTGCCAAAGGCTTCTATTTCCGCATCGACCACATCATGTGTTCTGACCACTTTGAGCCTTATAACTGCTTCGTCGACAAGAGTATCGAAGCCAGCGACCACTATCCCATCATGTGCTGGCTGAAGCGGAAATGAAGCGTTGCTCCGTCGGTGTGTTTGTAAAATATTGAGAATTTTTGATTGGATTGTTCCCAGCCCCTTGGCGGTCGTTTCCTGAAGGTTCTTTCTCAGCGGCAGAAAGTGGGCAAAAATGCACATGAAGTGATGAAAAACATACAAAAAACGCCCTTAAGAGTGGATAAAACTTAAAAAAAAGATGAAAAAAGGCGGAAAATTTTTCTCAGTGTAAAAAAATCACTATATTTGCAGGTCAAATTGCGCAAATAAAGCAACAACAATAATAAAAAACAAAATGCAAAACAAAGGAATTGTAAAGTTTATTGCAATCGCGCTCGTGCTCGTTTGCTGCTTCTATCTTTCCTTCTCGTTCGCTACTTCGCGCTATGAGAAGAAGATTGAACAGGTTCGTGCCACTGAGGGTGATGATGCAGCAGTGCGCTATCAGGATTCCCTTGAGACCAACAAGGTTTGGCTCTGGACGTGGAACCTGAAGGAGTGCCGTGAGATGGAGATGGGCCTCGGCCTTGACTTGAAGGGTGGTCTGAACGTTATCATGGAGGTGTCGGTTCCCGACATCGTTGACATGCTGTCAGGCCACAAGCAGGACGCTGACTATCTGAAGGTCTTCGAGATGGCCAAGCAGCAGGAGCAGCAGACCGCCGATGGCGACTTTGTGGAAATCTTCTGCGACCTGTGGCAAAAGAATGTGCCCAACCGTAAGCTGCGTGAGATTTTCGCTACCTCGCAGCTGCGCGACAAGGTGACCAGCCAGTCGGAGGACAACGAAGTACGTGACGTACTGGCCAAGGAGGTCGCTTCCGCCATTGATAATGCAGAGAACGTCGTCCGCAACCGTGTCGATAAGTTCGGCGTGGTGCAGCCCAACATCCAGCGCCTGGAAGGCCAGTCGCGCATCATGGTTGAGTTGCCTGGCGTGAAGGACGAGAACCGATACCTGAAGATGCTGGCCAGCAGTGCTAACCTGGAGTTCTGGGAGACCTATGCCGCCGAGGAGGTGGTGGGCAGCATCCAGCGCCTCATGTCTGACTATGCCAACCTGATGTCAGGTAAGGACCAGAAGGTTGACACCGCCGCTACGGCTGCCGGTGCCGACTCGCTGAACGTGGCCAAGACCGACAGCGCTACCACTGCTACAGCTTCTGACCTGGCTGCACGTCTGAACACACAGGGTGGACAACAGACTGCTGATGGCTACCAGCTGCCTCGCCTGAATCTCTATCCCCGTGGCAACGCCATTGTGGGCCATGCCAGCAAGAACGATACCGCTGCCGTCAACGAGATTCTGCGCTCAGAGCTGGGTCAGCGCATGCAGCGCGAGAACAAGCTGAAGCTGCTGTGGGCAGCCAAGGCTGACGGCCCCATCTACGAGGGTGAGGTCGGTGAGCAGTTCCGTCTCTATGCCATCAAGGTGACCGACCCCATGGGCCGTCCCGCCATGGAGGGTGACGTCATCGTCAGCGCTTCCGACGGCTACGACCAGATGGGCAAGCCCGATGTGTCGATGCAGATGGATAGTAAAGGTACATACGAGTGGGCGCGCCTCACGCGCGAGAATGTCAACAAGTCGATTGCCATCGTGCTTGACGACGAGGTGTACAGCGCTCCAAACGTGAACAGTGAGATTAACGGCGGTAACTCGCAGATTTCGGGTAACTTCACCATTGAGGAGACCAAGGACCTGGCTAATACGCTGAACTCAGGTAAGATGCCTGCCCCGATGCGCATCCTGTCGCACCAGATGGTGGGACCGTCGCTCGGTGCCAAGTCCATCCAGCAGGGTATCATCTCGTTCATCGTGGCCTTCGTGCTGCTGATGGGTGTCATGGTGCTGCTCTATAACTTCATCCCCGGCATGCTGGCCAACATGGCTCTGCTGCTCAACCTGTTCTTCACCCTCGGCATCCTGGCCTCCTTCCAGGCGGCACTCACCATGCCGGGTATTGCAGGTATCGTGCTTACGCTGGGTACTGCCGTCGATGCCAACGTGCTTATCTATGAGCGTATCAAGGAGGAGATGCGTAAGGGCCTGCACATAGCTGATGCTGTGAATGCCGGTTACTCGAATGCCTTCTCGGCTATCTTCGACTCGAACTTGACGTCGCTCATCACCGGTATCATCCTTTACGTCTTCGGTACAGGTCCTATCCGTGGTTTCGCTACCACGCTGATCATCGGTATCTGCATATCGTTCTTCACCGCTGTGTTCATGACACGCCTCATCTACGACCGTCAGATGAAGAAGGACAAGTGGCAGCACCTGACCTTCACCACCAACTTCTCGAAGAACCTGATGCAGAACACCAAGTTCAACATCATGGGCCAGTACAAGAAGTCATACACCATCTGGGCTGTGGCTGCCGTGCTGTTCGTCATCAGCTTCGCCGTGCGTGGCCTGAGCCGCAGCATCGACTTCACAGGTGGCCGCAACTATGTGGTGGTGCTTGAGAAGAACGTGCCTGTTGAGGATGTGCGTAACGCCCTGAAGGAGGCTTTCGTCAATACCACCGGTAGCAACGAGGGCCAGGTGGCCAACACCACCGTCATCGCCCTGGAAGGCTCGAACACCGTGCGTGTGTCGACCAACTGGGACTACGAGAACAACGATCCTAACGTTGACGAGCAGGCCAAGGACATCCTTTATGATAAGCTGAAGGGCGCTGGCTTAATCACTGAGGCCACAGCTGACCAGTTCAAGGCTCCTGCCGCCAATGGCGTTGGCAATGACAGCAAGTTGGGCCGCATCGAGAGCTCGATGAAGGTCGGACCTTCGATAGCCAAGACCATCACCCGCGCCGCCTTCATCAGCGTGCTGCTGGCTCTGATTGCCATCTTCCTCTACATCCTGCTGCGCTTCCGCAACGTTGCCTTCTCCGTGGGTAGCATCGTCGCTCTGTTCTTCGATGCCCTCGTGGTCATTGGCTTCTTCTCAGTGCTGTGGGGCTGGGTGCCCATGTCGTTGGAGGTCGACCAGACGTTTATCGGTGCTATCCTGACGGTGATCGGATACTCCATCAATGATAAGGTGGTGGTCTTCGACCGTATCCGTGAGAACCTTGGTCTCTATCCCAAGCACGACAAGAGGCAGCTGTTCAACGACTCTATCAACCAGACACTGGCACGTACCATCAACACGTCGGTGACCACGCTCATCGTGCTGCTCACCATCTTCGTGCTTGGTGGCGACAGCATCCGTCCGTTCTCGTTTGCCATGATTCTGGGCGTCGTCTTCGGCACCCTGTCGTCCATCTTCATTGCTGCTCCTACGGCTTACCTCATCCTGAGCCGCAAGCACCGCAAGGAGGAGAAGGCTGAGATTGAGAAGAAGTAAGCTGAAGACAGCTGACGCTACATTCGCATAACCAAGCCCCGGCCACGTGCCATACTCGTGACCGGGGCTTCCTTTTTACCTAAAATGAAGAAACGTTCTACTATCCTATTGATGTGCATGATGGCCCTTGTTGTTGCCTCATGCTCCAGCCAGCGCTGCATCCTGGTGAAGGCTGGCGATGCCAACAGTCTGCTGGCAGCTATCGAGAAGGCCAACAGCATCAATGCCGACTCATTGTCAAAGCGTCTCTATGTCCTTATTCCTAATGGTGTGTACGACCTGGGCGACATCGTGCTGACCCCTATCCGTGGGCATAACGTGGCACTGGTAGGACAGAGCACTGAAGGTACAATTATCGTCAACAAGCCGAAGGTGGAAAACGAGGGTATCGGCACCACCGCCGTGCTGTTGAACCATGGGCATAACACCTATGTCCAGGACCTGACGCTCAAGAACGCCCTCGACTACTATCACTCAGGAGCGGCCGGCCGTGCCGTCTGCTGGCAAGACAAGGGCCAGCGCACCCTGTTCAAGCGCGTGCGCATGCTGTCCTATCAAGACACTTACTATAGCTATGTTGAGGACAGCCAGCACTATTTTGAGGATAGCGAGATACATGGCACCGTCGATTTTATCTGTGGTGCGGGCGATGTGTTCTTCAACCGTTGCCTCATCGTTACAGAGAAGCGCAACGCCGATGGCAGTGGCGTCAATGTCATTGCGGCACCGCGCACCGCAGCCACCAACTGGGGCTTTGTGTTCAACGGCTGTACCATTCGCAACGACATGTCCACCTTCCACTTCGCCCGTGGGTGGCACACCCACCCACGCTGCACATGGGTGAACACGGTGTTGGAGTCGCCTATGAAGTTAGAAAAGGACCGCTTCCAGCCGCAGAGCATCCGCTCGGAAGACTGCGAGTTTGGCGAATATGGTACCAAGGACCTGCAGGGCAACAGCCTCACTCCCGCCTCAAATGTCATCACCTTGAAAGGCAAGACGGGTACGAAGACGGTGCAGACAACCTTGACGGCCGACGCTGCCAGTCGTTTCACCGTTGCCAATGTGTTTCCGCTCTGGCGGCCAGACCTGATGGTGAAAGAACTGGAAAAGAAGTGCCAGCGCTGGGCACGCAAGTATTTTTAGGACCGTGCTGACTGATGCTATAGCAGCTCCGGCAGTTGGTGCAACTTGGTGCTGTTTGAGCCTTTCACCAGGATGAGACGGCCCTGTGGACAGTTCTTTCGTAGCTCGTCCTTCACCTGCTCTACGTCGCCGAACTTGCGATAGCTGCAGTTTGTCTTTCCGAACTCTTCGCCCACCAGCCATACTTCTTTCATGCCGGTAGCTTTCAGGATGTCCACCACGCGCTGGTGCTCCACGGCGCTGACCTCACCCAGCTCGCGCATGTCGCCCAGTATGGCCATCTTCGTCTCACCTTCAGCAGCCGCCGTCATCTGGAAATTCTCCAGTGCTGCCGCCATGCTCGATGGGTTGGCATTATAGGCATCCACGATGAGACGGTTGTGAGCCGTCTGCAGTAGTTGCGAACGGCTGTTCGTGGGCACATAGTTCTCTAAGGCGTGACAAATCTGTTTGCGGTCCACACCGAAGTTGATGCCCACGGCGATGGCCGCCAGCAGGTTGTCTATGTTGTAGGCGCCTATCAGGTGTGTCTGCACCTTGTGCCATTTCTGTGATGCTCCCGTCTCCTCTAATTCCATCAGCGGCTTGCGCCAACGGAACTTCAGTAGTGGGTCGCAGCTCACCACCTCGCCTGAGATACACAGGTACTGCTTCTCCGGGTCAGTGCTGTAGGGCGTGATGTAGATGTTGTCATCGTCGCCGATGAGGTCCACCAGATATTCGTTGTCGGCATTGAGGAAGATGGGACCATCGGTGTGTGCTTTCAGATAGTCGTACAGCTCGCCTTTTGTCTTGATGACACCCTCAAAGGAGCCAAAGCCCTGCAGGTGGGCACGCCCCACGTTGGTGATGAGTCCGCATGTAGGCTCGGCTGTCTCCACCAGCGTCTTGATGTCGCCGGGGTGACTGGCTCCCATCTCAATGATGGCTATCTCGTGCTCCTTGTTCAGGCGCAGCAGCGTCTTAGGCACGCCCACGTCGTTGTTGAAGTTGCCTTCGGTGGCCAGCACGTTATATTTTTCTGAGAGTACGGCCTTGATTAGTTCCTTGGTCGTGGTCTTGCCGTTGGTGCCCGTGATGGCAATGATGGGAATGTCGAACTGCCGCCGGTGCTCGCGTGCCAGGTCCTTCAGTGTCTGCAGGCAGTTGTCTACCTTGATGATTCGTGATTGCAGATCTGCGGTCTTTGGTTCCACATGTGCATCCTCTAAGCTGATGTCCTCGTCTACGATGGCGTAGGCGCAGCCCTTCTCCAGTGCCTGGATGGCGAACTCGTTGCCGTTGAAGTTGTCGCCCTTCAAGGCAATGAAGATGCTGCCCTCCGGACAGTTGCGGCTGTCAGTGGTGATGGGCATTCCAGCAAAAAGCCCTCCCAAGCCCTCCCGAAGGGAGGGATGTTTAGTTAGATGATCAGCCTTGTTGTTTGCCATAATATCATTTATGTGGTCATTCATTATATTGTTACCATTCATGTCTTTATCTATATAAACACCCCTCCCTTCGGGAGGGCTTGGGTGGGCCTGTCCCCTCCTTCGGAGGGGCTTGGAGAGGCTTTTTTAATACCACTGTACGGAGTTGCTGTAGCTGGACCGCTTGTCATACTTCAGGGCGTCGGTCAGCGTGGAGGCATTACACCTGAAGCTGAAGTTATAGCTGGTGTAGGGAGCCAGCACCACTGAGCATGACATGTTGAAGCAGTGCAGGTCGCGGCTGAGCGATGCCGTGGTCATTGAAATCTTCTTGTAGTCGAAGTCGTAACCCGATGAGAAGCTGATGTTCCATCCATCGCTGATGCGTATGTTGCCGCTAATGTTCAGGTTCTGCGTGAACTTATAGGGATAGCGCATGGTGTTGTAGTTGAAGCGCTTCACATTGTTGTCTTCGCGCATGCTGATGCCGTAACCGAAGCTGAGGCTCCATGGCAGCGAGAAGGCCATGTATCCGTCCTGGTCTGTCTCAGCCTTGCCCGCTTTCTCGCGCTTTGCACCGCGCTTGCCCTTTTCCAGGTCGCGGTCCACGTTGGTCTCCACCTCGTTGTCGTCCTCGTCTTCCTCGTCGAGACTGCTGCGCCGTTCATTCTTCTTGTCGTCCTCGTCGCGTTCTCCCTTCAGCCACCTGATGATTTTGGCCACCTTCTCGTTGCTGATGGTGTAGCTCAGGTTCTGCGACATGCCCTGGAAACGTCCTATCTTGCCCAGTCCCCAGTAGGTCTGGTGCTCGCTCACCCTCGGTGTGGCGCCCACGCTGTCGGCCTCGTAGACATAGCTGGCAAAGACGGCATTGAGGTTGAAGGTGTAGCTCTTCGTCAGCTTCAGGCGTATGCGCGTGCTGAGGTCACTCCACGGTCGCACCTTCGCAGCCAGGTTGTACGACATGCTGGCCCCCAGCTCATCGATGATGCTCACCTTCTTGAATCCGCTGACGGTGTCGGCCTCGCTGGCCACGCGCATCTCGATGTTGTTCGACACATCGAAGGAGATGCTGCCCGTCTTGCCCCTACCGGGCACGCCATAGAGCGAACCGCTGTAGGGCGAGTATTCCACCAGCGTCACGTTGCCGTCGGCATCCGTCTTCTGGTAGGTCTTATAGTAGCCATAGCGCGAGGCGCTGAAGTCTGGGGCATAGCTGAAGCTCACTGATGGCGTGAAGACGTGGCGGATGCGGTCTATCTTGTTGCCGAAGAGCTTGCGCGAGGGGATGTAGAAGCCGTATAGCTTGGTGGAGGCAGACAGCGAGAGGTTCCAGTTGAACACGTTATACAGGCCATACACCGTGTCGTTCACCTCCTTGTTGGCTGCTTCGTCCCACGACTTCATCACCTTGTTGGTATAGGTGCGGTCGGTAAAGTTGAACGAGGGGTTGATGTTGATGTAGTTCAGCAACGTGAAGTTGGCGCTGATGGGTATGCTGTGCTGCATGCCGTTGCGCCAGTCCTTGATAAGGTTCGAGTGCATCAGCTTGTCCTCCTTCGTCGTGATGGAGTTGGAGAAGTGGCCTGTGTAGCTCATTGATATCTTCTCGTACCACCGTTCCTTGCCTGCCATCTTCTTGCGCTTGAAGGGGTAGAAGCGCGAGATGCTGATGTTCAGGTCGGGCAGCGTCATGGCGATGGTCGAGTCCTTCATGTTTTGGCTGAGGTTCATCGTGGTGCTCAGCGACAGTCCGATGCTTGAGAACCCTGTGCTGTAACTCACCGACGATGTGCGCGTCGATTGTGTCATGGTCTGTGGGTTGTACATCGACGTGAGGTTGTTGCGCTCATAGCTCGATGTTGCGAAGTTCACCGATGCCGAGAGGGTACTGAAGGGGTTGGCCTTGGCATCCTGGCGGTGGCTCCACTGAATCTTGAAGCTGGTCGTCTTGCTGTAGTCCGGCATGTTCTTCTCGCCTGTCACCGAGTTCTGGTAGCTGGCGAAGACGGAGCCGCTGTAGCGATAGCGCTTGCGGTAGTTGCTGGCCACGGAGGCACCCCATGAGCCCTTGGTGTAGATTTCGCCTAACAGTTTCAGGTCCATTCTGTCGCTCACGGCAAAGTAATAGCCGCCGTCGCGCAGGTAGAAGCCGCGTTCCGTCTCGTCACCGTAGGTTGGCATGATGAAGCCCGAGGAGTAGCTCTTGGTGAAGGGGAAGAAACCGTAGGGAATGGCCAGCGGGATGGGCACGTCGCACACTACAAGGTAGGACGGGCCGAATACCACGTCCCTGCCCGGGCGCACCTTGGCGCGGCTCATGGCAATGTAGAAGTCTGGGTGTGGGTCGTCGCAGGTGGTGTACTTGCCGTGGCCGAGAAACAACTCGCCATTGGCGCCACGCTTTGCTATCTCAGCCGTCAGGTAACCGTCCTCCTGTTCAGTGTACACCTGCTGTATGAGGCCCTTCTTCGTCTTGAAGTTAAAGGCCATCGTGTCGTTCTCGTAAGTGTCGCTACCCATCTTGAATACGGGTGTGCCGAATTTCACGCCGAGTGAGTCGACTGAGCCTGTGGCGTGCACCAGCGAAGAGTCGAGCACCATGTAGATGCGGTCGCTCTTCAAGTCCATGTTGATGTATTCCACATGCGAATCGCCAAAGAGCTGTGCCGTGCCGGTAATGGCTTCATAGATGAGCGAGTCGTTGGCCGAGAACTTGACGGGTGCATCGATGCCGTTCTTCTTCTGACGGTTCAGCGAGTCTAGTCGCAGCGAGTCGTCAATCACCTTGTTATATTTATAGATGGCCAGCTCGAGCGAGTCCATCAGCGTGGTGTCGCGTTTCAGGGCGGCGTGTGCAGGTTGGTTCGGGTCTAAGGGCAGACTGTCGGCCATTGCCAGCGTCATGGCGCTGTCGGCAGTTGCTGTCATGCTGTCTGCCATGGCCCGAAGTGTGTCGGCCACCTGTGCGATGGCTGCGCTGTCGGCAGTCAGCACCGAGTCAGCTAAGGCTAATGCTGCGCTGTCGGCAATGGCGGGTACTGACGCGCTGCTGCTGTCGGTTGCCATGCCTGGTCCCATGGTCACTGGCACGGTGCCTTTCTTCACCTTCACATCCTTCACGTTCCCCGTGCCTCGCTCTTTGATGAGCGACGCAGGCGAGCAGGCCCACAGCAGAATGAAGGCCAGGAAGAATAGTAGTGTGCCCGTTTTTTGTTTCACGGCTGCAAAATTACATCAAAAATCCCGAATATCGCCGTGTTTACCATAGTTTAACGTTAGAAATGGCACTACAAAGCCGCACTTTCACCATTTTCCCCCGCAATGTCGTGCACTTGGAAAACAAAAAATAATTTGCGAATCGCTTGGTGGTTCGGAGTTTTGTTCGTAACTTTGCCACTGAAAACGAGTATCATCATGGACGAGACAGAAGGAAAATACATTAACCCTTATACCGACTACGGCTTTAAGTATCTCTTTGGTACCGAACCCAACAAGGAGTTCACCCTGGCTCTTGTCAACGCTCTGTTGAAGGGAAAGGAGGTCATCAAGAGCCTCACGCTCATGCCTACCGAACAGCTTGGTGACACCAAGGAAGACCGTCGGTCGGTGTTCGATGTGTACTGCGAGAACGAGCAGGGAGACAAGATTATCATTGAGATGCAGAAGGCCGATCAGCAGTATTTCAAGGACCGCAGCATCTACTACTCTTCATTCCCTATCCGTCAGCAGGGCATGAAGGGGCGGTGGCGCTTTGGACTGAAAGCTGTCTATACCATTGGAATTCTTAACTTCGTGTTCGATGAGGACAAGGACGATGAGGAATACTACCACCATGTGGTGAAGCTCATGGACGTGGAGAAAAAGGAGGTCTTTTACGACAACCTCACCTATATCTACCTTGAGATGCCCAAGTTCAGGAAGACTGAGGATGAGCTGGAGTCGCTCTTCGATAAGTGGCTCTACGCCTTGAAGAACCTACCCCGTTTGTTGCAGCGTCCCGCAGCCCTGCAGGAGCGCATCTTCAAGAAGTTCTTTGAAGTGGCCGAGATAGCCAACTTGGATAAAGTCGAATATGCCAAATATGTTGAGAGTGAGAAGGTTTACTATGACCTTGACGGGGCTTTCCGCTCGGCCGCCAATAGCGGTTTTAAGCATGGCATGAAGAAGGGTATGGCTCAGGGCATGGCTCAGGGCATGGCTCAAGGTATGGCTCAAGGTATGGCTCAGGGCAAGGCGGAAGGTATGGCTCAGGGCAAGGCGGAAGGCATGGCTCAGGCCAACCGCGACAACGCATTAAAGATGAAAAGCGACGGAATGTCGACAGAGCTGATAGCCAGATATACAGGTCTCAGCCTTGAGGAAATAGAGTCGCTCTGATTCCCATTTTCTGAAGGGGATGTGGACTGTTGAGTCGCGGTCACTTACCCGAAACGCTCGTCCCAGCTACGGAACAGCGCTACGCCTTCTTGGCCGAACTTTGCTAAGCTCTGTTCTGCCTGCTTAGCAGTGAGGATGCGGTCGGGGTGCGACTTGGAGTAGAACTTGTCGGCGTAGCACACGACCTGTTCTGCCAGCGTCACGGGAACGAAGTCTTGCAGTGGCAACGGCAACTGCTGGCGCTCTATCTGCTGGCGTGTCAGTCCTGTGCCGGTGTGGCGTTCGCAGACGCGGGCGAAGGCTTCATCGCATCCTATGCTACGCAGCAACTCGGCACCGATAAGCCCGTGGCGGATGTATGGCTCCGTACCGTTGCACAGGATGGAGGGGGCATAGCACCAGCGTATGCCAATGTCGTGCAGCATGGCGGCGGCCTCGATGAATGTCTTGTCGAGCTGCAGCTCAGGGTGGCGGTCGGCGATGCGCAGACAGTGGTCGGCCACCTGGCGCGAGTGTTTCAGCAGGAGGCGACGCAGTGCTGAAGGCTGCTGCACCCCATCTTCTACCTCCGGATAATACTTGTCAATTATTGCTTCGTATATCATAGATGATGCTTCGGACTTTTATTTATAAATAACAATCGTTTTTGTAGCCTCGTACCTCCGAATGATTCCACTCATTCATTAGTTGTTTGTTGCTCTGGCCAGTTGACGAGGAACACCTTCTCCGTGGCGCGTGTCAGGGCGGTGTATAGCCAGTGCAGATAGTCGGGGGTGAGCATGTCGTCAGTCATGTAGCCCTGGTCTATGTAGACGTGGGCCCACTGTCCGCCCTGTGCCTTATGGCAAGTGACGGCATAGCCATACTTCACCTGCAGCGCGTTGTAGTGCGGGTCGTTGCGCAGTGCCTTCATGCGGTCCTGTTTCAGCGGCAGGTCTGCATAGTCATCCATCACCTGCTGGTACAGCTGCTCCTGTTGCTCGTGGGTCAGCGCCGGGGCTTCGGCAGCCAGCGTGTCGAGCAGCATCGTCGCCGTCAGCTCCGTGTCGTCATAGTCGGGTAGGGTGAACGTGACGTCGGCAAAGCGGAAACCATATAGCTCGTGGAAGTTACGCACGCGCTGCACCACGCAGCGGTCGCCGTTGGCCAGGAAGGGCACTTTGATGGCGCCGCTCTCGTCCTTCAGGCACTCGCTCTCCACCTTGCACCAGTAGTAGTTGTTCTTCACTATCATCAGCTGGTCGCCACGGCCCAGCTCGTCCTCGCGGTCCAGCACGGTGTTGCGTATGCCCTTGTTGTAGACCACGGCCCTTTTGTTCGACCGTGTCACCACTATCGTCTCGTCCTGTCCCGCCCGGCTGTAGCTGGTGGCCAGTGCCTCTATCAGCTCGTTGCCCGGCATGCTGACGATGTCGGCGAAGCCTTGGAAGCGGATGCGTGGCAGACGCAGTCCCTCCGTCTCAGCCATGATGCCATGCTCGCGTATGCGTGTGGCATTGTAGAGGATGCCCGACTGCTGACTTTGTCGCAGCACCTGTGTGAGGCTGGCCTCAAACACCTTCAGTCCGTAGCCCTGCAGCACCGCCGTGGATAGCGCCGGGCTATTCTCCTCGCCCACGGGTGGCAGCTGCGCACTGTCGCCGATGAGCAGCATACGGCAGTTCTGGCCTTGGTACACATAGCGTACCAGGTCGCCGAGCAGCGAGCCGGCGCCGAAGGTGCTGTCGCCGGGCGTGTCGGAAATCATTGATGCCTCGTCGATGATGAACAGCGTGTCGTGGTAGAGGTTGTCGTTCAAGTTAAAGGCTGACAGGTCGCCGGCCGACTTCTGGCGGTAGATGCGGCGGTGGATGGTGTAAGCCGGATGGTTGGCATAGAGCGAGAACACCTTCGCCGCCCGTCCGGTGGGTGCCAGCAGCATCATCTTCTGTTTCATCGACAGCAGGGCGCGCACGATGGCAGCCGCTATCGATGTCTTGCCTGTACCAGCCGAGCCGCGCAGCACCATGCACGCTTGTTGGCCCCGTCCCCAGCCTGTGTCGGTGAGGAAAAGGCTGAACATGCCGATGGTCTGCTCCTGCTCGTCGGTCGGCACGTGTCCGAAGTGCTCGTGTATGCGAAATTGCAGCTCGTCGCCTATCATGTCATGGTGATGCTGTTGTAAACGTCAACCATCTGCTGTGCCGCATCGCTGTTCTGGAAGCGTGCTATGTAGTGCTGGCTGCGCTCTATGCGTTGCTCACGTCCCGCCGCGCCGTAGAGCACTTGCTGCAGGGCGTTGGCCATGGCCTGCGGGTCGTCCGGGTTGACATAGAGGCTGTCAGGTCCTCCCGCCTCCTCCAGGCACGAGCCGGTGCAGGCCACCACGGGCAGCCCCTGGCTGATGGCCTCGATGATGGGTATGCCGAAGCCCTCGTAGCGCGAGGGGTAGACAAAGGCGTCGGCCATGCGGTAGAGGGCGGGCAGGTCGTCGTCAGGCACGTTGTGCAACATCTGCACGCGGCTGTGCATGCGGTGCTCCAGCACATACTCGTGCACATGGTCGCTGTAGGGCGTCTGCCGTCCCACGATGACCAGCGACACATCGTCGGGCAGGTGGTGCAGCGCCTTGACGGCCAGCAGCACGTTCTTGCGCTCCTCTATCGTCCCCACGCTGAGCACGTAGCGGTCAGGCAGCTCATACTTGTCGCGCACCTGCCACATCTTCGTGCTGTCGGGCACCTCGGCGAAGCGCTTGGCACAGCTCTGGTATACCACGCTGACGCGCCGTGGGTCGATGTCGCCCAGCTGGCAGATGTCGCGCTTGGTACACTCGCTGATGGCCACGATGCGGTCGGCCTCCTTCAGTGTGTTGAAGAACTTCTTGGTATATATCTTCACGTCGGCCCGCTTATAGTATTCCGGATGCCGCATGAAAATCAGGTCGTGGATGGTGACTACCGTCTGTATGCCAGCCTCGCTGATGCCTGTAGGCAGCTCGCCTGACAGGCCGTGGTAGAGCTGCACGCCGTCGCGCACCAGTTGCTTGACAATGCCGTGCGAGCGCCACAGCGCCTTGCCCAGTGCTGTGCGGGCATGGCGTGGATAGCAGAAGGCTACGTTGCTGCGCCCCACTATCTGTGACCGCAGCTGTGTCTGCCCCTCGTCGGGAGCATATAGACGTAGGTCGAAAGCATCAAGGGCCGCCAGGTCGTTCACCAGCGTCCGCCCATAGCTGCCCAGCCCCGTGCCGTTGCGTACGATGCGTTTCGCGTCGTAGCCTATGGTCAGTCTTTCCGTCATAATTGACTGCAAAGGTAATGCATTTCATACATAAAAACAAAGAAAACTCCGATTTTCTTTTGCATTTCGTCAGCTTCTTTGTACCTTTGCAAGAAAATATTGAATGTTATGGCAAAGACTGTCTATTTGGGGATGATTGCTGACATCATGCATCCCGGACTTATCAACATCATTAACGAAGGGGCGAAGTATGGCGATGTTGTCATCGGCCTGTTTACTGACAAGGCCATTGCCCAGCACAAGCGCCTGCCCTATCTTACCTACGAGCAGCGCAAGAACGTCGTAGAGAACATCCGCAACGTCAGCCGCGTGGTGCCCCAGGACGACTGGAGCTATGCACCCAACCTGCGGCAGCTGAAGCCCGACTACATCATCCATGGCGATGACTGGAAAGATGGGCCTGACCGTGAGCTGCGCGACGAGGCTTTCCAGGTGATGCAGGAACTGGGTGGCGAAGTGATTGAGATTCCCTACACCAAGGGCATCGAGTCGTCGTCCATCGATAAGGAAATCAAGCAGATAGGTACCACCCCCGACATCCGTCTGAAGGCCTTGCGCCGTCTTATCAGCGCCAAGCCCGTGGTGCGCGTCTTGGAGGTCCACGATGGTCTCTCGGGTCTTATCTGCGAGACCTTGGAGGTGAAGAACGGTCTCTACACTGAGGCCTTCGACGGCATGTGGAGCTCGTCGCTCACCGACTCGACATCGAAGGGCAAGCCCGACATCGAGGCTGTGGACCTGACCACGCGCATGCAGGACCTGAACAATATCCTGGAGTGCACCACCAAGCCCATCATCTACGACGGCGACACGGGTGGCAAGCTTGAGCATTTCGTGTTCACCGTGCGCACACTGGAGCGCAACGGCATCTCGGCCGTCATCATCGAGGACAAGGTGGGACTGAAGAAGAACTCGCTCTTCGGCACCGATGCCATCCAGACACAGGACACCATCGAGAACTTCTGCCAGAAGATTCGTGCCGGCAAGAACGCCCAGGTGACAAAGGACTTCATGATTATCGCCCGTTGTGAGAGTCTCATCGCCGGCAAGAGCGTCGACGACGCCATTGAGCGCTGCTGTGCATACGTTGAGCAGGGTGGGGCCGACGGCATCATGATTCACTCCAAGGAGAAGAGCGGCGACGACATCCGACAGTTCTGCCAGCGCTTCCACGAGATGCACCCCTACGTGCCCATCGTGGCCGTGCCCACCACCTACAACCAGTTTACCGAGGAGGAGCTGGCCGCCTGGGGCATCAAGGTCGTCATCTATGCCAACCACATGCTGCGTGCTGCCTATCCAGCCATGGTCAACGTGGCCACCAGCATCCTGCAGCATCACCGCTCGCTGGAGGCCAACCCCCTGTGCATGCCCATCAAGCAGATACTGGAGCTGATACCGGGGACAAAATGAGTTGAGGTTTGAGTTTTGAGATTTGAGGATTGAGATTTATGATAGAAGTAAATAGCGCTTACGAGACCTTCATACAGAGTGGTGTCGACCTGTTCACGGGCGTGCCCGACTCGCTGCTGAAGAATTTCTGTGCCTACGTCACCGATACTGCCGACCCGCGTCACCACATCATTGCCGCCAACGAGGGCAATGCCGTGGGCATCGCTGCAGGCCACTATCTGGCTACAGGCCATCCCGCACTGGTCTATATGCAGAACTCAGGCCTGGGCAACACCGTCAACCCCCTGCTGTCGTTGGCCGACGAGAAGGTGTACAGCATCCCCATGGTGCTGATGATTGGCTGGCGGGGCGAGCCTGGCGTGCACGACGAGCCGCAGCATGTGAAACAGGGCGAGGTGACGCTCGGCCTGCTCGATGCCATGCACATCCCATACGTCGTGCTGGAGCGGGTGGAGCAGATAGCCGAGCAGGTGACGCTGGCCATGCAGCGCCTGGCTCCTACGGCCATCGTTATCCGTAAGGGCACTTTTGGCAAGTACCAGCTGAAGAACAAGAGTAGCAACGACTGTCCGCTGAGCCGCGAGGAGGCGCTGCGGTTGGTCGTCGACCATCTGCGCACGGACGATGTCATCGTCTCCACCACCGGCAAGCTTTCGCGCGAGTTGTTCGAGTTGCGCGAGGCGCGCCACGAGGGCCATGGGCACGACTTCCTCACCGTCGGCTCCATGGGCCACAGCTCCAGCATTGCCCTGGGCATCGCCTTGGAGCGCCCTGAGCGTCGCGTGTTCTGCTTCGACGGCGACGGTGCCTTCATCATGCACACTGGCGCGCTGGGCGTCAATGCATCCATGCAGCCTAAGAACTTCGTGCACATCCTGTTTAACAACGGTGCCCACGAGAGCGTCGGCGCACAGCCCACCGTCGGCTTCCGCCTCAACGCTCCGGCCATCGCCCTGGCCAGCGGCTACCGCCACGCCCTGACGGCCACCACAGCCGACGAGATGCTGCAGGCCCTGCAACAGCTTGACACCCTCGACGGTCCCGTCCTCATAGAGCTGCGTGTGGCCATCAACTCGCGCGACGACCTCGGCCGTCCCACCACCACGCCCATTGAGAACAAACAGGCGTTCATGGAGGAGCTTATGAGCCCTCAACCCCATAGCATAGGTCGCACAAAAACCGCTGTGATAATGGCCGCCGGCATGGGCACCCGCTTTGGGTCGATGACCGAGGAACGGCCCAAGGGCTTCATCGAGGCCGGGGGGAAGGCAATGGTGGTGCGCAGCATCGAAACGCTCATCAGCTGTGGCATCGAGCGTATCTTCATTGGCACAGGCTACCTGCGTGAGGCCTACGAGGAGCTGGCCGCACGCTTCCCGCAGATTGTGTGCTGCTTCAGCGAGCGCTATGCCGAGACGAACAGCATGTATACATTATATAATTGCAGGGACATCATCGGCGACGACGACTTCCTGCTGCTGGAGAGCGACCTGGTGTTCGAGCGCCGCGCCATCACCGCCCTGATGGACTGTCCGCAGCCCGATGTGATGCTCATCACCCCCGTCACCAAGTTCCAGGACCAGTACTACGTGGAGCGTAACGCTGACGGCGTGCTCACCAACTGTTCGGTGAACAAGGAGGAAGTGGACTACAGCGGTGAGCTGGTGGGCATCCACAAGCTGTCGAATGTCTTTTTTAAGAAGATGTGTGCCGACTATGCCGCCAAGGTGGCCGACCAGCCGAAGCTGGGCTACGAGTACGAGCTGCTGAGCATGTCGCGCCAGGTGTCGCCCGTCTATGTGCTGTGCGAGGAGGGTCTGAAGTGGTACGAGATTGACGACCAGGCCGACCTCAGCTATGCCGAACAGCACGTCGTGCCCTATCTGGATGCACCGGCGAAATAACAAAAAAAGAAATAACAATGGAAATAAAGCGTAACATCCTGTTGAACCCGGGCCCCGCCACCACCACCGACACGGTGAAGCTGGCACAGGTGGTGCCCGACATCTGTCCGCGCGAGAAAGAGTTCGCCGACATGATGAAGAGCCTGCGCGCCGACCTGCTGCGTGTGGCTCATGCCCCTGAGACGAAATACACGGCGGTGCTGTTCTGTGGCAGCGGCACCATCAATATCGACATCTGTCTGAACTCGCTGCTGCCTGCCGGCAAGAAGGTGCTGGTGGTGAACAACGGTGCCTATAGCTCACGTGCCGTCGAGATTTGTCAATACTACGGTCTGCCCCACATCGACCTGCGCTCATCGGTATTCGAGCAGCCTGACCTGGACGCTGTGGCTAAGGCCCTCGACGACAACCCCGATGTGGCCCTCGTCTATACCACCCATCACGAGACGGGCACCGGCATCCTGAACCCCATCCGCGAGATAGGTGCGATGGCCCATGCGCACGGCGCCGTGTTCGTGGTCGACACCACATCGTCGCTTGGCATGATTCCCTTCGACATGGAGCAGGACAACGTCGACTTCTGCATGGCCTCGGCCCAGAAAGGCCTGATGGCCATGACTGGTCTGTCGTTCATCATCGGCAACGAGGCTGAGATACGTCGCTCGAAGGACTACCCCAAGCGCTCCTACTACTGCAACCTCTATCTGCAATACGACTTCTTCGAGCGTACTGGCGAGATGCACTTCACGCCGCCCGTGCAGACCATCTACGCCACAATCCAGGCCCTGAAGGAATACTTCGAGGTGGGCGAGACCGCCAAGTTCGCACGTCACCGCCGCGTCATCGAGGCCATCCACAAGGGACTGGCCGACATGGGGCTGCGCGAGGTCATACCCCTTGACCTGCAGTCGGGCCTCGTGGCCAGCGTGCTCTATCCCGACGACCCCAACTGGGACTTCGAGCGCGTGCACGACTATTGCTACGAGCGGGGCTTCACCATCTATCCCGGCAAGATTTCCACCACCAACACCTTCCGTCTCTGTGCCCTCGGCACCATCGACGTGCCCGACATCGAGGCTTTCTTCCAGGTGCTACGCCAGGCTTTCGACCACTATCACATCGCCCTGCCCGCTCAGTACGTTTCAAAATAAGAGCTATTCGAGTAACCGTTAAAAATAACTTGGTCTGTAACAATCAGACCAAGTTATTTTTGAATGTCCACCAAAGCAGAATAAAGCGGCACTTTATGAGCATAACTCCATGCCTGGCGAAATTATCTCCATGCCTGGCTGTCATAACTCCATGCCTGGCTGTCATAAGTCGTGACTTTTCTCGCGCGCGTGCGCGCGCGTTAACAGTCCGTTTCCTTGGGTCACTTTCACAAAAAATCTTAAAAAATGCGGGACTTTCCCGAGATTTTTATTAACTTTGTATTTCCAAGCGATTAGAAGGCGAAAAAGACAATTATGAACGACTTTAGAAAATATGCAACAGGGCACCTGGGACTCAATGGTCAGGTGCTTGACGACGTGATGGCCGCACAGGCCCAGTACATGAATCCCTACATCCTGGAGGAGCGCCAGCTGAACGTCACGCAGCTCGACGTGTTCAGCCGTCTGATGATGGACCGCATCATCTTCCTCGGTACCGAGGTGAACGACTATACGGCCAACGTGCTGCAGGCACAGCTGCTCTATCTCGACTCCGTCGACCCGGGCAAGGACATCAACGTCTATATCAACTCGCCGGGCGGCAGCGTCTATGCCGGACTGGGCATCTACGACACCATGCAGTTCATCCAGAGCGACGTGGCTACCATCTGCACGGGCATGGCCGCCTCGATGGCTGCCGTGCTCTTAGTGGCCGGCACCGAGGGCAAGCGCTCGGCACTGCCCCACAGCCGCGTGATGATTCACCAGCCTTTAGGCGGTGTGCAGGGACAGGCCAGCGACATCGAGATTGAGGCACGTGAGATTCAGAAACTCAAGAAGGAACTCTATACCATCATTGCCGAACACTCGCACACCGACTACGACAAGGTGTGGGCTGACAGCGACCGCAACTACTGGATGACGGCCGAGGAGGCACGCGAGTACGGAATGATTGACCAGGTACTGAAGAAGAAGTGACCCGAGGAATGAAGAAAGCATGTAGTTTCTGTGGGCGCAGCGACCGCGAGGTGAAGCTGCTCATTACCGGCATCAACGGATACATCTGCGAGGACTGCGCCCAGCAGGCCTACCAGATAGCCCAGGAGCAGGGGGCCTATGCCCAGAAGAAGAGTGCCCAGTCGGCCCCGCCCAGCCTACAACGGGTGCCCAAGCCGAAGGAGATTAAGGAATATCTCGACCAGTATATCATCGGGCAGGACGAGGCCAAGCGCTTCCTCAGCGTGGCCGTGTATAACCACTACAAGCGTCTGCAGCAGACGAAGGACGACGATGACGGCGTGGAGATAGAGAAGTCGAACATCATCCTCGTCGGCCCTACCGGAACGGGCAAGACGCTGCTGGCACGCACCATCGCCAAGCTGCTCGACGTGCCCTTCACCATCGTCGACGCCACGGTGTTCACCGAGGCCGGCTACGTGGGCGAGGACGTGGAGAGCATCCTCACGCGGCTGTTGCAGGTGGCCGACTACAAGGTGGAGGCCACTGAGCGGGGCATCGTCTTCATTGACGAGATAGACAAGATAGCACGCAAGCAGGACAACCCTTCCATCACGCGCGACGTCAGTGGCGAGGGCGTGCAGCAGGGACTGCTGAAACTGCTCGAGGGCACCACTGTGAACGTGCCGCCCAAGGGTGGGCGCAAGCACCCCGACCAGGAGTACATCCACGTTGACACGCGCAACATCCTCTTCATCTGCGGCGGGGCCTTCGACGGCATAGAGCGTAAGATAGCCCAGCGCCTGAACACCCACACCGTGGGCTACAACTCAGTGCAGAACGTGAGGAAGCTGGACAAGGACGACCTGATGAAGTATGTGCAGCCGCAGGACTTGAAGAGTTTCGGACTCATACCCGAGATTATTGGCCGTCTGCCCATCCTGACCTACCTGAACCAGCTGGACCGTCCCGCCCTGCGCCGCATCTTGGTGGAGCCGAAGAACAGCATCATCAAGCAGTATGAGAAGCTGTTCCGCATGGACGGCATCGAACTGACGTTCACCGAGGATGCCCTGGAGACCATCGTCGACAAGGCCGTGGAGTACAAGCTCGGTGCACGCGGTCTGCGCTCCATTGTCGAGACGGTGATGATGGACTCCATGTTCGAGGCACCGTCAGGCAAGCTGAAGCACTTTGAGGTAACCAAGGACTATGTGACCAAACAGTTAGAGAAGTCGCAGACCCTCGTCAACTGACGCCCGGCCCCGCCACCTCCCCGCCCTCCCAGGACTCTCAGGACTCTCAGTAGTCTCAGCCCTCCCAGTAGTCTCAGCATTCCCAGAAGTCCCAGTAGTCTCAGAAGTCCCAGGACTCCCAGTAGTCCCAGCTCTCCCAGAAGCCCCATCAGTCCCACAAGCCTATAAAAAGAACTATGAAAGAAGGAAGAAAAACCAAGACGGAGGGTCAGCTGGCCCCCCAACCCTCTAACGCAGGGGGCAAGAACAACTTGACAGAAGCACTAAAGAAATACTTTGGCTTCGACACCTTCAAGGGTGACCAGGAAGCCATCATCCGCAATGTCCTCGATGGAAAGGACACCTTCGTGCTCATGCCCACCGGCGGAGGCAAGTCGCTGTGCTATCAGCTGCCGTCGCTGCTGATGGACGGCGTGGCCATCGTCATCTCGCCGCTCATAGCGCTGATGAAGAACCAGGTGGACTTCATCGCCAACCTAAGTGAGCATGAGGGAACGGCACACTTTCTCAACTCATCGCTCAACAAGACGGCCATCGACCAGGTGAAGGACGACGTCCGGCAGGGGCGTACCAAACTGCTCTATGTGGCACCTGAGTCGCTGACGAAGGAAGACAATGTGGAGTTCCTGCGCACGGTTAAGATATCGTTCTACGCCATCGACGAGGCACACTGCATCTCCGAGTGGGGGCACGACTTCCGCCCGGAGTACCGCCGCATCAGACCCATCATCAACGAGATTGGCAAGGCGCCCGTCATAGCGCTTACCGCCACCGCCACCGACAAGGTGCGCACCGACATCAAGAAGAGCCTGGGCATCCTGGATGCCAAGGAGTTCAAGTCGTCGTTCAACCGTCCCAACCTCTACTACGAGGTGAGGCCCAAGACGAAGGACATCGACAAGGACATTGTCCGCTTCATCAAGCAGCACCCAGGCAAGAGCGGCATCATCTACTGCCTCTCGCGCAAGAAGGTGGAGGACCTGGCTGAGGTGCTGCGTGCCAACGACATCAAGGCGCAGTGTTACCACGCAGGTCTGGACACCAGCACGCGGACACAGACGCAGGACGACTTCCTGATGGAGAAGATTGACGTCATCGTGGCTACCATCGCCTTCGGCATGGGCATCGACAAGCCCGACGTGCGCTTCGTCATTCACTACGACATACCCAAGAGCCTGGAGGGCTACTACCAGGAGACGGGACGCGCAGGGCGCGACGGCGGCGAGGGCCGCTGCATCGCCTTCTACAGCTACAAGGACCTGCAGAAGCTGGAGAAGTTCATGGAAGGCAAACCCGTGGCTGAGCAGGACATCGGTCGACAGCTGCTGCAGGAGACGGCTGCATACGCTGAGACCAGCGTGTGTCGCAGGAAGATGCTGCTGCACTACTTCGGCGAGGACTATAAGGAGGACAACTGCCACAACTGCGACAACTGTCTGCATCCAGGCAAGAAGATTGAGGCATCGGCCCAGCTGGTCATTGCTCTCAAGGCCATCCTGGCCATCAAGGAGAACTTCCGCTCTGACTATGTCATCGACTTCATCACCGGGCGTAATACCGACGAGATTCATGCCCATAAGCATGACGAGCTGGAGGAGTTCGGCTCAGGCGAGGACGAGGACCACAAGATTTGGAACCCCGTCATACGCCAGGCGCTCATCATGGGCTATCTGCAGAAGGAGGTCGAGAACTATGGCCTGCTGAAGGTCACCGCCGCAGGAAAGAAGTTCATCAAGCAGCCAGAGTCGTTCATGGTCGTCGAGGACCATGAGTTCAGCGACGATGACGAGGCAGCAGGCGAGGGGGGCACCTCAGCCCTCGACCCCACGCTGTCGGCCATGTTGTACGACATGCGAAAGAAGTGGTCGCGCAAGCTGCAGCGACCGCCCTACGTCATCTTCCAGGATGTCAGCATCGAACAGATGGCCACCTACTATCCCGTCACTCTCGAGGAGCTGAAGAACATCCAGGGCGTGGGCGACGGAAAGACACGCCAGCCATACGCCAAGGAGTTTGTCAACCTCATCAAGCGCTACTGCACTGAGAACGAGATAGAACGCCAGACCGACCTGCGTGTCAGGACGAAGGCCAAGGACTCGATGCGCAAGCTGAAGATTCTGCAGAACATCGACCGCCGCATCGCTCTGGATGACATCGCCAACGCGCTGGGCATCGACTTCGAGGAGATGCTCGACGAACTGGAGGGCATCGTGCTCTACAGCGGCAATAAAATCAACATCGACTACTTCCTCGACGACATCATGGACCCGGAGGACGTGGCGGACATGTGCGACTTCTTCGCATCGCAGGAGAAGGACGACATCGAGGCTGCCTATCGCGAGTTCGGCAGCGACTTCTCGGAGAACGAGATTCGCCTGGTGCGCATCAAGTTCATCAGCGACATGGCGAACTGATTGGAGTTAGGAGTTCTTTGCGGAGCAAAGCGGCAAGGCCGAGCAAGGAGTTAGGAGTTTGGCGATGGCATGTTAAAAACTCCTAACTCCTAACTTGTAATCTCTAACTTAAATAAAAAAAGACTCGTTGGGCAAAAAAAACTCCTAACACCTCACTCCTAACTCCTAACTTTTTTGTACCTTTGCAGGCAATATTTTTTAAAAGGTACTTTTTATGGCTTCATTTATTGCAGACAAGATTGTGATGGACGGCCTTACTTTCGACGACGTCCTGTTGATTCCCGCCTATTCGGAAGTGCTGCCGAAGACGGTAGAGTTGAAAACCAGATTCTCAAGACGCATTGAGCTGAACGTGCCCTTCGTCACTGCTGCCATGGACACTGTCACTGAGAGCCAGATGGCCATTGCCATCGCTCGCGAGGGTGGCATCGGTGTCATCCACAAGAACATGTCGATAGAGAACCAGGCCCGCGAGGTGGCTATCGTCAAGCGTGCTGAGAACGGCATGATCTATGACCCCATCACCATCCCCATGGGCAGCACCGTGGCACAGGCCCTCGACATCATGGCCGAGTACCACATCGGCGGCATTCCCGTCGTCGACGATGAAAGACACCTGGTGGGCATCGTCACCAACCGTGACCTGCGCTTCGAGCGCCGTCTGGACCGTCCCGTAGAGGAGGTGATGACGAAGGAGAACCTGGTGACCACACACCAGCAGACCAACCTGAGCGACGCCGCGCAGATTCTGCAGGAGAACAAGATTGAGAAGCTGCCCGTGGTGGACAAGAACAACCGCCTCATCGGGCTTATCACCTATAAGGACATCACCAAGGCCAAGGACAAGCCCATGGCCTGCAAGGACGAGAAAGGCCGCCTGCGCGTGGCCGCCGGCGTGGGCGTCACGGCCGACACCCTGGAGCGCATGCAGGCATTGGTCAGCGCCGGTGCCGACGCTATCGTCATCGACACGGCCCACGGACACTCCAAGGGCGTCGTCGACAAGCTGCGCGAGGCCAAGGCGTCGTTCAAGGACATTGACATCGTCGTGGGTAACATCGCCACTGGTGAGGCAGCTCGCCTGCTCGTCGAGAACGGTGCCGACGCAGTGAAGGTGGGCATCGGCCCAGGCAGCATCTGCACCACGCGTGTCGTCGCCGGCGTAGGTGTGCCACAGCTCAGTGCTGTCTATGATGTGTACAGCGCATTGAAAGACACCAACGTGCCCCTTATTGCCGATGGCGGACTGCGCTACTCAGGCGATGTGGTCAAGGCCCTGGCGGCAGGAGGCTCCAGCGTGATGATTGGCTCGCTGGTGGCCGGCACAGAGGAGAGCCCCGGCGACACCATCATCTATAACGGTCGTAAGTTCAAGAGCTACCGTGGCATGGGTTCATTAGAGGCCATGGAGCACGGCTCGAAGGACCGTTACTTCCAGGCCGACACAAAGGACGTGAAGAAGCTGGTGCCCGAGGGCATCGCTGGCCGCGTGCCCTACAAGGGAACGGTGCAGGAGGTCATCTACCAGCTCACCGGAGGCTTGCGCTCGGGCATGGGCTACTGCGGAGCCGCCAACATCGACGCACTCCACCAGGCCAAGTTCACCCGCATCACCAATGCAGGCGTGCAGGAGAGCCATCCGCATGACATCACCATCACCAGCGAGGCTCCTAACTACTCACGCCCTGAGTAGCGGCTTGCGCCTAAATAATAGTGATTAAATAACAAATAATAAACGCCGAGGATGATTGCAGATAATGTTTTAGCTGATAAGACACTGGATTTTGCTATTCGCATAGTGAAATGTTGCCAGTATCTGCAGAGCGAAAAAAAAGAGTTCGTGATGTCAAAGCAGGTTGTGCGTAGTGGTACAAGCATTGGTGCAAATGTGTTTGAGGCAATCTATGCGCAAAGCAAGGCTGATTTCGTCAGTAAGCTAAGTGTTTCTTTAAAGGAAGCAAGTGAAACCTCTTTTTGGTTGTTGGTTCTTAATAAAACAGATTATATTGACCAAAAGGTCTATTCATCCATGAGAGGTGATTTGGACGAAATAATCAGAATACTTATCTCTTCAATTAAAACAACAAGAAAGAATGAAAAGTACAGTAATGAAAGTGTTGAACAGTAAGCCGACAGGTTTGTTATTTATTCTTTTTTCATTATTCTTTAGCCGCGTAGCGGCGCAGAACGACCCCATCGTCATGGTGGTGAACGGTCAACCCGTGCCGCGCTCGGAGTTTGAATACTCATTCAACAAGAATAACTCCGACGGCGTCATCGACAAGAAGAGCGTTGAGGAGTATGTCGACCTGTTCATCGACTATAAGCTGAAGGTCTTTGCCGCCCTTGATGCCCGCTACGACACCCTTAGCTCCTATCAGAAGGAGTTCGCCATGTACCGCGACCAGCAGGTCATGCCCATGCTCGTCACCGACGAGGACATGGAGGCTGAGGCCCATAAGATTTATGACGAGACGGTGCAGCGCATCGGTCCCGACGGACTCATCAGGACTGCGCATATCCTCATCAGGGCTGACCAGCAGGCACCGCAGGAGGAATGGGACAAGGCCAAGATGCGTGCCGATTCTATCTATGGCGCACTGAAGGCCGGTGCCGACTTTGCCGAGCTGGCCAAACAGCTGTCGCAGGACCCCGGCTCAGCCCGTCAGGGCGGCGAGCTGCCCTTCGTGCAGCACGGACAGCTGGTGAAGGAGTTTGAGGATGCCGCCTTCGCACTGCAGCCGGGCGAGATGTCGCAGGTGGTGAAGTCGCCTTTCGGATACCACATCATCCTGATGAAGGAACGCAAGCAGCTGGAGCCGTTTGAGTTTCATCACGACGCCATCATGAAGTTCATGGAGCAGCGCAACCTTCGCGACCAGATTGCACAGCAGAAGGTGGAGAAGATTGTCAGCGAGAGTGGCATTAGCCAGCAGCAGTACATGGAGCAGAAGGCGAAGGAGCTGTCAGAGAACGACCTCGACCTGCGCTACCTCATTCAGGAGTACCACGACGGACTGCTGCTCTATGAAATCAGCAACAACCTGGTGTGGGACAAGGCCGCCAAGGACGAGGCTGGCCTGGAGGCATACTTCAAGCAGCACAAGGCCAACTACCGCTGGGACGAGCCGCGCTTCAAGGGCATGGCCTACCACGTGAAGACAAAGGCCGACGTGAAGAACGTCAGGAACTGTGTGAAGAAGTTGCCCTTTGACCAGTGGGCCGAGGCACTGCGTACCACCTTCAACGGCGACTCCGTCATCCGCATCCGTGTGGAGAAGGGTATCTTCAAGAAGGGTGACAACGCGTTCATCGATAAGATGGTGTTCAAGAAGGACACCGTGGCCACACCGCTGAAGGACTATCCCATTGATGCCCACTACGGCAAGCTGCTGAAGAAGGGACCTGAGGACTACACCGACGTGCGTGGCCTTGTCGTCGCTGACTATCAGGAGGCGCTGGAGAAAGAGTGGGTGGCTGACCTGCGTCGCCGCTACACCTTCCAGGTTAACCAGGATGTGCTCAAAACCGTAAACCAGCACTGATGAAACGATTTCTAATTTCATTTCTCTTCGTGGCAACACTGCTGCCCCTGCATGCTGACGGGGTAGACTCGTTGAAGAGTATTGTTGACGAGGTGGTATGGGTGGTGGGCGATGAGCCTATCCTCAAGAGCGACATCGAGGTGACACGCATACAGGCATCCATGGATGGGGTGCGGTGGAGCGGTGACCCCGACTGCGCCATCCCCGAGCAGATAGCCGTGCAGAAGCTCTTCCTCCATCAGGCTGCCATCGACAGCGTCGACAAGGATGTCACCGAGAACGACATCGCAGCAGAGATAGAGGGACGCATTGAGTACATGGTGCAGCAGATAGGCTCCAGGGAGAAGCTGGAGGAGTATCGCCGCCAGAGCCTGAGCCAGATCCGCCAGTCGATGCACGACGACCTGCGCGACCAGCTGCTCATACAGCGTATGAAGCAGAAGCTGGTGCAGGACATCAGCGTCACCCCGGCCGAGGTGCGCCGTTACTTCAAGGAGATGCCGGAGGACAGCATCCCGTACGTGCCACTGGAGGTGGAGGTGCAGATTATCACCCTCACGCCAAAGCTGACACCAGAGGAAATCAACCGTGTCAAGGACGAGCTGCGCGACTATACCGACCGCATCAACAGCGGCACCACGTCGTTCTCCACGCTGGCACGCCTCTATTCTGAGGACCCAGGCTCCAGCCGCCTGGGCGGCGAGCTCGACTACGCCGGCCGTGCCACCTTTGACCCGGCCTTTGCCGCCGTGGCCTTCAACCTCACTGACCCCACCAAGGTGTCGAAGATTGTGGAGTCGGAGTTCGGCTTCCACATCATACAGCTCATTGACAAGCGCGGCGACAAGGTGAAGGTGCGCCACATCCTGAGGCGGCCCGTCGTCAGCGACAGCTCTATCAACGCCTCGCTCGTCAGGCTCGACTCCATCGTCGCCGATGTCAGGGCAGGACTGCCGCCGGCACCCATCAGGGGACAGTTCACCGGGAAGTGGACCTTCGAGGATGCCGTCGCCTTCTTCTCTGACGACAAGGACACGCGCAACAACAACGGTCTGATGGCCAACAAGAACGAGTATGGACAGTTGAAGTCATCGCGCTTTGAGATGCAGGAGCTGCCGGCAGAGGTGGCACGCGCCATCGACACACTGCAGGTGGGCGAGATTTCCGCACCGTTCCAGATGATAGACAAACGCGGAAAGACCGTATGCGCCGTGGCCAAGCTGAAGAACCGCATCCCTGGCCACCGTGCCACCGTCACCGAGGACTTCCAGGTGATGAAGGACGTGGTGACGGAGAAACGGCGCACACAGTTCCTGCACGACTGGGTGGTGAGCAAGATTAAGAGTACCTATGTCCGTCTGAACGAGCAGTACCGCGACTGTAAGTTCGAGTACGAAGGATGGATCAGGTGAATTGAGATTTGAGATTTGAGATTTGAGATTTGAGAATTGAGATTTATGAATAGACTGTTGCCAGTATATATGATGCTGTTTTTGGGATTTTGCGCCTTAGGTACGCAAGCCTATGGAGGCTATAGTCAAATCTCAAATCTCAATACTCAACCCTCAAATCAATTCTCAAATCTCAATTCTCAACCCTCAAATCAAAAGCGCGTCTACCTCATCCATGCCGACGAGCTGCGCTACGACCGCTGGCGCAACCAGGGAGCACAGGTGCTCACCGGCGACGTGCAGTTTGAGCACGACGGCGCACGCCTGTACTGCGACAGTGCCAACTTCTTCGAGCAGACCAACAGCTTTGAGGCATGGGGGCATGTGCGCATGGTGCAGGGCGACACCCTCTCGCTGACCAGCGACCAGGGCTACTACGACGGCAACCAGCAGATGATGGAGGCACACGACAACGTCGTGCTGCGACATCGCAAGACCACCCTCTACACCGACGAGCTGTACTACGACCGCATCTGGAACCAGGGCTACTTCCAGAACGGAGGCAAGCTGGTGGACAACGGCACGACGCTCGTCAGCGACTGGGGCGAGTACCACACTGACACGAAGATGGCCATCTTCTACTATGCCGTTGACATGGTTGACCGGCAGTTCCACCTCACCACCGACTCGCTCTATTACAACACCCAGACCAGGCGTGCACACATCGTGGGACCCTCGGACATCGTGTCGGGCAAGAGCCACATCTACTCGGAGCGGGGCTTCTATAACACCGTCACCGAGGAGGCCGAGCTGCTCGACCGTTCCGTGCTGCGCAATCAGGGTCGCACGCTCATCGGCGACAGCGTGTGGCACAACGGGAAAACGGGTGTCAGCGAGGCCTTTGACAATGTCATCTTCAATGACACCGTCAACAAGGGCATGATGATGTGCGACTACGGCCACTACGAGGACAGCACGGGCTATGCCCTCTGCACCGGTCGTGCGCTGGCCATCGACTACTCGCAGCGCGACTCGCTCTTCATGCATGCCGACACCATCAAGGTCTTCTCTTATAACCTTGACACCGACTCCGTCTATCGTGTCCTACACGCGTATAATAAGGTTCGCGCGTACCGTATAGATATACAGGCGGTGTGCGACTCGCTGGTCTACTCCTCGCTCGACTCCTGCATGCGCATGTATCACGACCCCATCACCTGGAACATGAACCAACAGTTGCTCGGCGACGAGATACAGGTGTTCATGAAGGACTCCGTCATTGACCATGCCCACGTCATCGGCAATGCCTTCTCCATCGAGGAACTGCCACGGAAGGACTGCTACAACCAGGTGTCGTCGAAGGATATGTTCGCCTTCTTCACCAAAGGCCGCATCCATAAGGCGCAGGCCAAGGACAACGTCATCACCATCTACTACCCGGAGGACAAGGCCGACAGCAGCTATGTGGGACTGGTCTACATGGAGACCAGCGAGCTCCGCGTGTTCATGGACAGTGTGGGCAAGATGAGCCGTATCTGGGCACCGAAATCTGAAGGCACCATGTACCCGATGTCGCAGATACCCCCTAACAGACGTCTGCTGCAGGGCTTCGCCTGGTATGACTATGTGCGTCCGCTCAACAGGGACGACGTGTTCATCTGGCGAGGTAAGAAAAAGGAGGACAACCGTGAGAAGACCGCGCCCATTTAACCATGTGCCTGTCTACTACAGTGAGCGCCAGGGACGCGTGGAGCACGGACAGCACGTGCCCGCCAGCCTGAATGGCGTCTTTGCCGATGGGCAGCGCAGCCGACGAAAGGGTAGGGGGCTCTTCTCAACAATGAGCATCCCCATGCTCCTCTCCGTCGTCATCATCCTCTTGGCTGTCGCACTTTTAGTGCTGAATACTTAACAAAACTCTCACCTCTCATCTCTCATCTCTCATCTCTCATCTAAAAAAAGTGGATATCATACAGCTCCTTCCCGATTCGGTGGCTAACCAGATAGCTGCAGGCGAGGTGATACAGCGCCCCGCCTCAGTCATCAAGGAACTGGTAGAGAACGCCGTCGACGCCGGTGCACACACCATTCAGGTGCTCGTCACCGACGCTGGGCGCACCTCCATCCAGGTCATCGATGACGGTTGTGGCATGAGCGAGACCGATGCGCGCCTGGCCTTCGAGCGCCATGCCACGTCGAAGATACGGCAGGCTGACGACCTCTTCGCACTCCACACCATGGGGTTCCGTGGCGAGGCCCTGCCATCCATCGCCGCCGTGGCACAGGTGGTCCTTACCACCCGCATGGCCACCGACGAGGTGGGCACCTGCCTCACCCTCCACGGCTCGCGCGTCGTCAGCCAGGAGCCGGTGGCCTGTCCTGTAGGCAGCAACTTCAGGGTCGACAACCTGTTCTTCAATGTACCCGCACGGCGAAAGTTCCTCAAGAGTAATGCCACTGAGCTGAACAACATCGTCACGGCCTTCGAGCGCATCGTGCTGGTCTATCCTGACATCGCCTTCCAGCTATACAGCAACCAGCAGGAGATGCTCTCCGTGCGTGCCGGCACGCTGCGCCAGCGCATCGTCGATGTCTATGGCAAGCGCCTCAATCAGGAGTTGCTGCCCGTCGACGTCGACACTGCCCTGTGTCGCATCACTGGCTTCGTGGGCAAGCCCGAGACGGCGCGTAAGAAGGGCAGCCATAACTTCTTCTTTGTCAATGGGCGCTACATGCGGCACCCCTATTTCCACAAGGCCGTCATGGGGGCATACGAGCGTCTTGTCGCTGAGGGCACCGTGCCGTCTTACTTCATCTACTTCGATGTCAGCCCGGCCAATATCGACGTCAACATCCACCCCACGAAGACGGAAATCAAGTTCGAGGACGAACAGGGCATCTGGCAGATTCTCTCGGCGGCGGTCAAGGATGCCATCGGCCATTTCAGCAACATCACCGCCATCGACTTCGACACCGAGGGGCGGCCCGACATACCAGTCTTCGACCCCCAGCGACAGTCTGTACAGATACCTTCTGTCCAGTATAACCCAGCCTATAACCCCTTCCATTCGTCACGCAGCAGCGGCGCCGTGGCGTCACAGCTGTCGATGCTCTCTGACCTGACAGACAGTGGCAACAGCACCTCCCCAGAAGAGCCGACCCTCTTCCCCGACGAGGACTTGCCACCGTCGCTGCTGGTTGAGAAGTCGCCCGAGCACTACCAGTACAAGGGCCGCTATGTGATGACGGCCGTGAAGTCGGGCCTGATGATTATCGACCAGCACCGTGCTGACGTGCGCATCGGCTACGAGCGCTATCTCGACCAGTTGCGTCGTCACAGTGCCAGCACGCAGAAGCTGCTCTTCCCTGAGATGCTGCAGTTCTCACCCTCCGATGGCGTGGTGCTGCAACGCATGCTGCCCGACCTGCAGGTCATGGGCTTCGATGTCAGCGACCTGGGTGGTGGCAGCTATGCCGTCAGCGGTATTCCCGCCGGTATTGATGCCTACGACCCGCTGTCATTGCTCCGCAACATCGTCACCGACGCCTCCGAGCATGGCAGTGCGGCCACCGCCGACGAGCTGCACACGCAGTTAGCGCTGAGCATGGCGCGTCACACCGCCATCGCTTACGGTCAGGTGCTTACCAACGACGAGATGGAGCGCATCGTCAACGAGCTCTTCGCCTGTTCCAATGCCAACTACACCCCTGATGGAAAACTCATCCTTGCCATCCTGCCCCAGACCGACATCGACCATCTCCTCAACCCCTAACTCTCACCTCTCACCTCTCACCTCTCACCTCTCACCTCTCACCTCTCACCTCTCA
>CAMVKN010000024.1 GCA_947168045.1 uncultured Prevotellaceae bacterium | reverse complement strand
TGGGGCGCAGGCGCTTATCCGCGAAAGGTGCACTTGGTGCTCTGTCATTTGCTACTACTTAATATACTACTTAATATTACGTGAGTTCGACGTAAGAAAAGTGTCCAAAAAGTTGTATTGGTAATCAGGTGCGAATGTAAGAATGTAAGATAATTGCTTTTTTTCGCTGGCTATCGTATTCTTGGCCCGATGATAGAGACGTTAGAAGTTGGCTCCCAGCGTGACGTTGAAGCCGTAGAGCTTTTCGTGTTGTGCCACCTCGTTAAAGTCCTTCCAGAAACCGCCACCAATGGTGACCATGTCGCCGAAGCGCAGGTTGACACCCAGCTGCCAGCCCCACTGGAAACGGTCCATCTCGCCAAAGGGATTGCCTTCCTTGAACCAGTTGTAGGTGAAGCGGCGCTCATCGCGCTCCTCCTGGGTTCTGGCTGAGATGTTATAGCGGGCGTAGAGTCCGCCGTAGGGGTGGATGACGAAACCATCGGTGGCTTCCAGGTCGAGCGCCAAGTTGACGGGTGCCGTGGCCGAGAGCATCTTGAAGTTGTATTTCATCTCATTCTCCTTCCAGTTGCGGAACAGGTATTGGCCTTTCAGGCCGGCCTCAAAGCCCAGGGCACCGGCAAAGGGCACGAAATAGCTGAAGCCGATGCTGATGCCGTGATAGCCGTTGGTGGTCTTCGATGACACCTCGTCGCTGTGGCGCCATGTGTGGGGATTGTATTCGGCATAGAAGGTGCCGAAGCCATGCACCTCCCTCTGCTTGTAGTTCACACTGTAGGGGTTGTGCTTCAAGCGCTCCTTGTAAGATGCGTTACGAATCTGTTCCAAGGACATCGGTTTCTGTGCGCTCAGGGTGGCGCTTGCCAGGACCATCAGGGCCAGGCTGAGCAGTCTTTGGTATGCTTTCTTCATAGCCTTATGTTTTATTGTGTTTGTCGTCTGTGTTTTGAAATGTGAGGCAAAGTTACGAAGAAAACTGAAAATGAGCAAAGGTTTTTAAAAGAATCCTGCTGCGGGAAGGAAAAAAAGTAGTATATTTGCACCGCGTAACCATGCAACACTCACTTTGAACGACTATCTAAGCATACTGAAGCGCTACTGGGGCTACGATTCTTTTCGCAGCATCCAGGCTGACATCATCGAGTCTATATGCAACGGGCATGACACCCTGGGACTGATGCCTACCGGTGGAGGCAAGAGCATCACCTTCCAGGTGCCGGCGCTCGCTCAGGAAGGGGTGTGCATCGTCATCACACCTCTCATTGCGCTGATGAAGGACCAGGTGCATCACTTGCGCCACAGGGGCATCAGGGCCTCGGCCATTCATTCCGACATGTCGCACGACGATGTGCTACGCGTACTCGAGAATGCCGTCTTTGGCGGGGTGAAGCTGCTCTATGTGTCGCCTGAACGACTGTCCTCTGAGCTGTTCCTGAAGAAGCTGAGCCACATGCAGGTCAGCTTCATCTGTGTGGACGAGGCTCACTGCATCAGTCAGTGGGGCTATGATTTCCGCCCTTCCTATCTGGCCATTGGCAAGATTCGAAGCATCGTTCCCCATGCCCCTGTGCTGGCCCTCACCGCTACCGCCACGCCTGCGGTCATCGATGACATCATCGACAAGTTGAGCGTTAAGAGTTTATTGTTGAGTGACAGTACCACACCCGGCAAGAGTCACTCAACACTCAACACTCAACATTCAACATTCAACATCTTCCGCATGAGCTTTGAGCGTCCGAACCTGGCCTATATGGTTCGTTACGTGTCAGACAAGGAGGAGCAGATGCGTCACATCCTGGAGTGTGTCCCTGGTTCGGCCATCATCTACACGCGTAGCCGTCGGCGCACCAAGGAGATAGCCGACATGCTGACGGCCTGTGGCATGAGCGCCACCTTCTTCCATGCAGGCTTGGACTACAATATAAAGGATGAGCGGCAGAAGGCCTGGCAGGCTGGCCAAATACGCATCATGGTAGCTACCAATGCCTTTGGTATGGGCATCGACAAGCCCGACGTGCGGGTGGTGGTGCATGCCGACTGTCCCGACAGCATCGAGGCTTATTTCCAGGAGGCGGGCCGTGCAGGGCGCGATGGGCTGAAGGCATACGCCGTGTTGCTGTTCAACGACGGCGACCGCACCAAACTGCTCAAGCGCATTGGCGATACCTTTCCTGACAAGGAGGAGATACGCGCGGTGTATGACCATCTGGCCTATTTCTATCAGGTGGCTACGGGCTCGGGCTACAATGCCATGTTTGAGTTCCCCATCGATAAGTTCTGCCATGCCTTCCACCATTTCCCCACGCGTGTGCTGTCAGCGCTGAAGATTCTGGAGCGTGCCGGCTACATCGACTATCAGGAAGAGGAGGACAGCCAGGCGCGCCTACGCTTCTGCCTGGAGCGTGACGACCTCTATCGGCTGCGCGACAACGGCAAGGACGAGGATGCCGTCATCGTGGCACTGCTGCGTAACTACAGCGGACTGTTCAATGACTATAGCTATATCGACGAGGCTTTCATTGCCCAGCAGACAGCGCTCACCCAGCCGCAGGTGTACATGATACTGAAGGAACTTGACAGCAGGCGCATCGTTGACTTCATTCCACAGAAGCGCACTCCTTTCATACGCTATACCCAGCGGCGTGAGGACTCTGAACACCTCATGTTTCCGTCTGCCGTCTATGATGACCTGAAGCAGCGCTATGCTGAGCGCATCAACAAGATGATTGAGTATGCCACCTGCGAGAACCAGTGTCGCAGTTGCATGCTGCTGCGTTATTTCGGAGAGGAGAACAAGCACGAGTGCGGACAGTGTGACGTATGTCTCGACCGCAGCGGCGCGCTTGACAAAATGGAGGATATCGCAAAGGCCCAAGACCAGATAGAGGCCTTGCTGGCTGATGGCAAGCAGCATCATGTGTCCGAGCTGCACCGCATCACGTTGCCTTACGAACACATCGAGGCAGCGCTGGAAGAAATGATTTACGAGGAAATCATCATCGATGACGATGGCATGCTGTCACTCAACAAGTAGGTGCAGCTATCACCCGAGACGAATAAAGCCTTTCGCCTTTTGGCCTTCATTGCCAGGCATAAAAAAACCGTCGCTTAGCGACGGTCATCGTACTTGTAGTCACTGCCGTAGTTGGCTGCAGGGAAGACGAAGAGGTCGTCGCTGATGCCACCCGATTTGAAGTTGCTGATCTTGATGTTTGCCCAGAACAGGGCCACCTTCACCTTGATGAGCTTCGGGGCATAGGTGTCGTTGTCAAGGATGACCTTTGCCTGCTTCACGGTGCCGCGCGCCCCTCGGCGCTGCTTCAGCGTGATGATGATGCCAGCGTTGGTGCGCTCCATGGAGTAGTTGAAGTCGTCAAGGGTGAACTTGAATTTCGATGAGTACTTGTCGCGTTTGTCTGACGTAGCATCGTTCACCTCAATAATCTTCTTCTTGCGGTACACGGTGTACATCGTCACCCCGTCGTTCCATGAGTCTGCACGGTCATCAACAAACTTGCTCTTTTTCCCCTTGTACCAAATGGTGCCATGAGTCTTGTAGATGCCAATGAGGTTCACGTCGTAGCGCAATGAGCATCCCTGTGGGCCGAACACCTGATTGTAGGCCTGCTCAAAAATGCGGCGTGCCTCGTCCTGCGACTCATCGCAGAACGAGGCAACGCTCACGCATAGCGCTATCAGAAGTAAGTAAAAGCGCTTCGTCATTTTCTTTAAGCCTCTGCGGGTGCTTCCTCAGCAGCGGGAGCCTCGGCGGGAGCCTCAGCAGCAGCTGCGGCAGCCTTCTTCTCAGCCACCTTCTTGGCAATAGCCTCATTCACCTGCTTCTCAGCTTCAAGGGCTTTCTTCTCGGCATCCAGCTTAGCCTTCTTCTCCTCGGCAGCCACCTTGTCAAGGCCCTTCTGCTTGTCGGCCTTCCATGCATCGAACTTCTTTTGGCAAGCAGTCTCATCGAAGGCGCCCTTCTTCACGCCACCCTTCAGGTGCTTCATAAGGTACACACCCTCACGGCTGAGAATGTTGCGAACAGTGTCGGTGGGCTGTGCGCCTACCTCTACCCAGTACAGTGCACGGTCGAAGTTCAAGTCTACCGTGGCAGGATTGGTATTAGGATTGTAAGTACCAATCTTCTCAGTGAAACGACCATCACGTGGTGCACGGGCGTCGGCGATGACGATGCTGTAGAAAGCATAGCCTTTACGGCCGCCGCGCTGCAATCTGATTTTTGTTGCCATTTTTAACTTTTTAAATTTTAAACTTTAAACTTTAGTTTGTGCTATCATCTCGTGAAAGCGGCTGCAAAGGTACTGCTTTTTTGTGAGATGGGCAAACTTTATGTGCTTTTTCTTCAAAAACTTATGCAAATTGTTGCTTTCGGTGTGTCCCTCGGTAATGATTGACACCGTTTTTATGAGTTAGACAGCGCTGCTATGTGTCTCGTCGCGCTCTATTTGCAGCAGCATATATTTCCTGGCAACCTTGTGCATCTTGATGCAGAAGGCGATGAGAATGAGGAAGCAGATGGCACCGATGGTCTCGTCAACCATGCTGCTCATGGCCAGCGCGTCGTAGATGCCGTGGGCCAGGACGGGTATGAGTAGGATGTAGACCGCGTTCTTGGTGGAATGGTCGACGAAGTGATGGAGCGAGTAGTAGTAGCCCATGATGACGGCAAAGGCATAGTGGCCGGGGACAGCAAGGAGGGCGCGCGAGATGGCGACGGTGGCCCACTCGTCTTGGCTGCCAATGATGTAGAAGATGTTCTCGACGGCGGCAAAGCCCAGTCCGATGCATACGGCATAGACGATGCCGTCGTAGTGTTCATCAAAGAAGGGATTCTTGCGCAGCACAAGCCACAAGGCAAGTAGCTTTACGGCCTCCTCAGGCAGGGCGGCCACCAGGAAGGCCATGCGTGTGGTGTCGTAGAGGGTGCTGGGCTGATAGTCAATGGCACCAAAGATGCCAAGCTCAACAAGCATCTCGACGAAGGCAACGGGGATGCAAGTGGCCGCTCCGAGCAGCACGGCCTTGAGCAGGCGTGAGGTGGGCTCTTTCTGCTTGTCCTTCTTCCATACGTAAAACCATAGTAGGATGGCGGGAAGCAGTCCGGCTGTGATAAGGATGAAGATGTTCATGTGCAGTCTGTTTTATTGTTTAATCTTTTCCCAGGCGTTGTTCTGCGATGCGTTGATGGCGAAGAGCAGGTCGTAGACGGCCTCCTTCTCCTTGGGTGTACCCTTGCCTTTGTAGATGTTGGCCAACTCATCGCGCTTGTAGTCGGTCCATATTTGTGGCAGCAGGCTCAGCGGGCGGTCGTCGTGCGCCTTCTTCAGTTGCTGAAGGGCTTCAGTGACGTTGGTGCGGCCTCGCTCGGCATTGGTGGCCATCTCGTCGAGCCCCTTGCGGTAGTAGTCATATTGCAGTTGGCGGAAGGCGGTCATTGACTCGTTGAGGTAGTCGTTGATGATGGCGAAGCGGTTGCGCGAGTCATCGAATGACTTCCATCCGGGAAAGCTTAGGTCCTGTGCGTTGTTCACCAGATTCATGCATCGCTGCAGTACGTCGGTGCCGCCCATGGGGGCGAAGCTGTCGAGGTCAAGGCCAATGATGAGGTAGGCATAGTAGGCACAGAGGGCTACCAACTGGTTGTCGATGACCTCCTCGTTGAAGTTCAGCTGGTCGTACTGCACGAAGTCGAAGTCGAAGTTCTTGTCGCGGTTGTTATACAGCACGGTGGTATAAGCCGAGTTGTAGACGGGCCGGTTGGCCTGAATCATGGCCGAGCAGGTGAAGCGGTTTTCAGATGCGTCATACTTCGACACGGTGATGCTGAAGGTGCACTGTATGCGCTCGTTCTCCTGAAACTGCAGGGCCGTCCACTGCTGCTCGTTGAGAAACTGCTCCATGGTTTGCTGCAGATTCTCGAACACTGCCTTGTCGGTGCCCTGCACCTGTGAGCTGTTGATGCTGACCTTAGCCTGCAGCTCCTGTGCCTGGGCGGTGACTATTGACGACTGGCAGATGACAAGTGCCAGCAGCACTCTGATGATGGTTGCGGACTTCATGCTGATGATGGTTTGAAAGGTGATGTTATTCATGACGAATGGCTTCAATGGGGTCCATGTTGGCAGCCTTCTGTGCTGGGATGTAGCCGAAGAGGATGCCGAGGAGTACACAGACAAGGAACGACACGTAGATGCTCCAGGCGGGCACGCTGCTGGGTATGCCGAAGGCGGGCACCGCCCACTCGCTGGCACTGCAGCCCACAATGATGCCCAGCAGGCCACCTGTTAGGCTGATGAGCACCGACTCGATGAGGAACTGCAGCGAGATGACCGGCCCCGTGGCACCCACGGCCATGCGCAGGCCTATCTCCTTGGTGCGCTCGGTGACGCTGACCAGCATGATGTTCATGATGCCGATGCCGGCGACGAGCAGCGAGAAGGCAGCCGCCACAACGAGGATGAGCGTCACGGTGTCCATGGTGCTCGTCATGGTCTCCATCATCTCAGCCTGCGAGCGGATGTTGAAGTCGTCGGTCATGCCCTCCTTAATCTTGTGGTTGTCACGCAGAATCTGCGTCAGCTCCTCAATGGCAGCGTCGCTCATCTCCTCGCTCACGGCCGAGCAGATGATGTTGGAGAACCAGGTCTGTGCGGCGATGCGTTTCATCACCGTGGTGTAGGGGGCTATCATCACGTTGTCCTGGTCCATGCCCCAGCTGTTGTAGCCCTTCGACTTCAGCACGCCGATGACCTGCAGGGGGATGCTCTTGAAGCGGATGGTCTTGCCGATGGGGTCGGCACCCTCGCCAAAGAGCTCCTTCACCACGGTGGCACCGATGACCACCTTCTTGGCCGCCTTCCTGATGTCTTCCTCGTTGAAGCAGTCGCCTTCCTCGATGGTCCACAGGCGGATGTCCAAATATTCGGGAGCCTCGCCGTAGATGGTCGTCGTGGTGTTGTTGTTGCCATAGATGGCCTGACCGCTGCTGGTGACCTCAGGCGACACCTTGGTGACGTATTTCTTCTCGCGTACGATACGCTCGTAGTCGGCCATCTTCAGCGTCTGCATGGCCGAGGGGTCCTGGCGTACGCCGCCGCGCATGTCAGCACCGGGACGTATGGTCAGCAGGTTGGTGCCCATGGTCGAGAGCTCGGCGCGAATGCTCTCCTTCGACCCCTGGCCGATGGCCATCATGATGATGACGGCGGCCACGCCGATGATGATGCCCAGCATCGACAGGAACGAGCGCATCTTGTTGCTTGCTATGGCCCGGAGGCTGACTTTGAAAAGATTGAGTATGTTCATAAGATTCCTGTTAGTCGTCTTGTGGCCTGGGCAGGGCGGCCAGTGCCTCGGCTGCCGACTTGACGTTGGTGTTGATGGTGTCTTCGCGTATCTTGCCGTCGCGCAGGTTGATGTTGCGCGTGGCATACTCGGCTATCTCAGGGTTGTGTGTGACAAAGATGATGGTGTGTCCCTGGCGGTGCAGCTCCTGGAACAGGACGAGCATCTCGAAGCTCGTGCGTGTGTCGAGGTTACCCGTGGCCTCGTCGGCCAACAGCACGGCGGGGTCGTTGACGAGTGCACGTGCGATGGCCACGCGCTGCATCTGTCCGCCCGACATCTGGTTCGACTTGTGCTCCAGACGGTCGCCCAGTCCCACAGCCTGCAGCGCCTTCACGGCGGCCTCGCGGCGCTCGCGCGCGTTGTACTTTGTATTATACATCAGCGGCAGTTCCACGTTCTCCACGGCAGTGGTCTTCGGCAGCAGGTTGTAGTTCTGGAACACGAAGCCAATCTTTGTGTTGCGTAGTTTGGCTCGTTGAATCTTAGACATGCTGCTCACTGCCACGCCGTCGAGGTAGTACTCACCACTGGTGGGGGTGTCGAGGCAGCCCAGCTGGTTCAGCAGTGTTGACTTGCCGCTTCCCGATGTGCCTTGGATGGTGACGAACTCGCCCTCGTAAATCTTGAACGACACGCCGCGCAAGGCCTTCACCGTCTCGCTGCCCACCTGGAAGTAGCGCCGCACGTTCTGCAGTTCAATGACAACTTTTTTTTCCATTCTACTTCTTTTGGTTCTGTTGTCTGTTGTTCCCTCTTCTCGGCATGAAGGGATTCTGTGTCTGCTGCCCCTCCGGCTGTTCACCACCGATGATGTTAAAGCCCGTCAGCACTTCAGTGCCGGCCTCGATGCCGCCGACAATCTCCGTCAGGATGCCGTTGGTCATGCCTGTCTGTACAGCGTGCGCCTTGAAGCGATTCCCCTCCAGCGTCCATACCTTCGTGGGCGCCTCCACATCCTCAATGGTCTGTCCTTCGACCAGGATGGCCTCGATAGGCATGAACCTTAGGGCCTTGCTCTCCACGGCCAGCACATCGTTCTTCTCCTGGGTGAAGATGGTGACGTTGGCAGTGAGGCCGGGCTTCAGCTTCAGGTCATTGTTGGGTGCCGAGATGACCACCTCGTAGGTCACGACATTGCTCTCTGTCGTGGCCTGCTGGCGCACCTGCGTGACGTTGCCCTCGAAGTGGTCGTCAGGGTAGGCGTCGACGGTGAACATCACGCGCTGTCCCTCCTTGACGCCGCCGATGTCGGCCTCGTCAATGTCGGCGATGACGCGCATGTCCGTCAGGTCCTGGGCTATGGTGAACAGCTCAGGCGTGTTGAACGAGGCAGCCACCGTCTGGCCCTCCTCCACGCTCTTCGACAGCACGACGCCGTCGATGGGGCTGGTGATGGTGGCATAGCCCAGGTTGGTCTGCGCCTTCTGCACGCTCTCGCGCGAGGTGTTCACCTGCTCCTTGGCCTTGAGGTATGACAGCTTTGCAGTCTCAAAGTCATTGGCGCTGATGAGGCCCTTCTCGAACAGGGTGCTGTAGCGTTCATAGTTCGCCTTCTCATAGTTCAGCGTGCTCTGGGCACTCGACAGGTTGGCACGGGCGGTGTTCAGCTCGCTGGTCAGGTTGGTCCTGTCCAGCTCGGCAATGACCTGCCCCTTTTTCACCTCACTGTTATAGTTAACATACAAGTGGCTGACGATGCCCGACACCTGTGTACCCACGGTGACGCTTGTCACTGGTTCGATGGTGCCGGTGGCAGTGATGCTGCTCTGGATGTTCGTACGTTCCACCTTGGTCTTCTCAAACTCCACTTTCTGCTCTGCAGAGCTTTTGAAGAACACAAAGAAGGCAGCCACGACGGCGGCTATGGCGGCGGTGGCAATGATGAGTGTCTTTTTCATTTTATTTGTTTTGAGTTTTGAGATTTGAGTTTTTAAGAGAAATGACGTGTTATGAGTATGAAATGAGTCTCAATTCTCAATTCTCAAATCACTACTGCCATAGAAGCGCAGCATCTGTTGGTTTAACAATGTGAGATATTTTGCTTGTAACTGGTTTTGCTGGGCTTGCAGCAGGTTGTCCTTGCCCGTCATCAGCTCGACGATGTTTTTCAGCCCTACGTTGAACTGTTCCTGCAGCAGGTCGAAGCTGGCCTGGCTGCTGGTTACCGAGGTGCTGGCAGCGCGGAACTTCTGCTGGTTGGTGGTGGCGTCGAGCCAGTAGCCCTCTATGGTCTGGTAGAGCTGCTGCTGCTGGTCCTGCAGGTCGAGCATGGCCTGTTGCTGCTGTATGCGGGCCTTGGCCACGTTGGTCTTGGTCTGCCGTCCGTCGAAGATGGGAATGTTGAGCGACAGTCCGCCATTCATGTTCACATTGGTCTTAATCTGGTTGCCCCATCCGTTGTTCGAGAGCGAGTTGGTGCTGGTCGAAACGCCTCCGGTGAGATTCAGCGTTGGCAGCCAGCCGGCCTTCGCAATGTCGAGGCTTACTTTGCTGCTCTCTATGCCTAAGCGGGCACTCTCAATCTCAGGGCGCGAGGCCAAGGCCTGCTCATACACTGCCTGCAGGGCGGGAATGTCGCTCAGGGCCTGCTCGTTCAGGTCGTTGCCGCCCCAGGGTAGCGGAGCGTTAAAGGCAATGTCGAAGTCGGCATCGGCAGTCAGCTGGAGCAGCTGGCGCAGTTGCTGCTTGTAGTTGGCCAGCTGGCTCTCGGCCTCCACGATGTTGTACTCGTCGTTGGCGCGCTGGGCGGTGAGCTGTGCCAGGTCGGCCTGTGCCAGCAGTCCCACCTCAACCATCTCACGGCCACGCTCCTCGTTCTTCTTGCTGGTCTCTAAGGCTGCTCGGCTCACGTTGATGGCCTCGTTCAGATAGAGGCACTGCACATAGAGCTGGCTGATGCGCTCCTCTATGCTGTTGGCCTGTTCGGCCACGCTCAGCTCAGCCTGTTGCTGCGTCAGCTGGCTCAGCCTCACGTTGTTGCGGTTGCGTCCGCCGTTCCACACCGTCCACTGTGCGTTCAGGTTGTATGCCCCGTTGTAATACGTCTTGTCCACCTTCGCGTTCACCTGTCCGTTGGTGACCGTTGCCACACCGGCGTCCTGCCATGGGCGGTAGCCAACGCTCTGGTTGGTTGAGGCATTGAGTGTGGGCAGCAGTGCCCCCTTTTGTCCTTTCACGTCCTCGGCAGCCGACTGCTGCTGGAGGCGGCTCTTCTGCAGTGTGATGTTGTTCTGCATGGCATAGCTGATGCAGTCGTCCAGCGTCCATTGCCGCTGCGCGTTCAACGGCAGCACGGACAATGTCAGCAGGACAACTGTCAGCAGTTTCTTCTTTCTTTTCATTAACTTTGGTTTTGTGTCAGTTTTTTGATGTTCCCAGGCCGTATAGGTTTAGCCAGTTAACTTCATTTAACCTAACGTGCCTCAACGTACTTGTGCAGGGTGGCCCGCACGGCGCCCTCGCCGGCAAAGAGCTCCTTCACCATGCCCTCAATCTGCTGTCCAAGGCCTGTCTCATACAGGTCGAGACCGAAGACGTCCTTGCGACTGTAGAGCTGGCGCAGTGGGCTCCAGTCCTGGTCGGCACGGCCTATCTCTAACGGGGCGACGATGGCCTGCAGTTCCTGCAGCATGGGGTCGGGCGAACAGTCGAAGGGCGTCAGGTCGTCCTTCAGTCCCTTCAGGTAGCGGGCATAGCCGGCCAGCGTCAGGGGGATGAGCACGAGGTTGCTCATGTCAAGGCCGCGTGCCACATATTTCTTAATGGTCTCGCCAAAGCGGATGGGCAGCTTCTGGCTGGTGTCCATGGCGATGCGCTGCGGTGCGTCGGGCATGAAGGGGTTGGGCAGGCGGCGGTTGATGACGGCACCGATGAACTCGTAGGGGTTGAGTACGCCTGGGTCGGTCACCACGGGCATGGCCTCGATGTAGCCGAGCTTCTGCACGAAGGGCCTCAGGTCGGCATCCTTCATCTCGGCCGAGATGAGGGTGTAGCCCAGCATGCAGCCATAGATGCTCATGGCCGTGTGCAGGGGGTTGAGGCAGGTCGTCACCTTCATCGTCTCCACCTGGTCCACTGTCTGGCGCGTGGTGTAGAGGGCTCCGCCCAGGTCCAGGGGCGGACGGCCGTTGGTGTAGTGGTCCTCGATGACCAGGTACTGCACTTCCTCGGCATTGACGAAGGGAGCGGTGAAGGTGTGCTTCTCCGTCTCGATGTAGTCGTTGTCCTCGAAGCCGTCCTGGGCCAGCAGCTCCTTCACCTTCTCGTGGGGGCGTGGCGTAATCTTGTCAATCATCGACCAGGGGAAGGTCACCTTCGTCTCGTCCTTCAGGTAGTCGAGGAACGCCTGTGGCACCAGTCCGTCGGCCATCCAGCGCTCAGCGTAGGCCATGACGCCGGCCTTCACCTTGTCGCCGTTGTGCGAGCAGTTGTCCATGCTCTGCACCGTCAGGGGCAGAGCGCCAGCCTGCCAACGCTCGTAGAGCAGTGCCGTCACCTTGCCCATGGCGAAGAGTGGCTTCATGCCGCGTGCCAGGTCTGCCTCGTTGAAGGTGTAGCCCTTCTCGGTGATGGTGAAGGAAATCATCTGCAGCGACGGGTTGCGGAATATCTCGACCAGGCGCTGCCAGTCAGCAAACTGGGGGTCGGCTTTCAGGGCCTCGGTGACGCTGGCGATGACTTTCTTTTCGATGGTGCCGTCGGAGCAGAGGTTCACGCACAGCGAGAGGTTGCCGTAGGGAGCGTATGCCTTGTCGATGACCTCGAAGTCGAAGGCTTCGGCCACGATGACGCCACGGTCGTACTGTCCGGTGTTCAGTGCGTCGTTGAGGATGGCGGCAGGGAAGGCCCTGAAGATGTTGCCACCGCCGAAGTGTACCCATGTGGGCTCTTTGGCGGTACGCTCGCGCAGGGTCTGGATGTCGTACTTGGGAAGCTCATATCCCTTAGCCTCCCACTCTGCGGCGTTATACTGGCCGCTCAGTATGTCTTTTAGCTTCATAATATATTTAATTGTTGTTTTGTCGTTTCGAGGTACGAGTTTTTCGGAGGTGCGGGGATGCGGAGGTACGGGGCCTCTCATCTCTCATCTCTCTCACCCCTCATAGGGTATGCGCTTGGTGCCGAGGAAGCGGCAGCCGTCGGCGGTGATGAGCAGGTCGTCCTCGATGCGTATGCCGCCAAAGTCTTTGTACTGTTCCAGCAGGTCGTAGTTCAGGAAGTCCTTGCAGTGCCCCTTGGCCCTCCACTCGTCGATGAGTGCGGGTATGAAGTAGATGCCCGGCTCGTCGGTGACGACGAAGCCCTCTTGCAGGCGGCGCCCCATGCGCAGGCAGTTGGTGCCGAACTGCTCCAGGTTGGGCCGTGTCTCATCGTCGAAGCCCACATAGACCTGTCCGAGGCCCTCCATGTCGTGTACGTCCATGCCCATCATGTGTCCCAGTCCGTGGGGCAGGAACATGGCGTGTGCGCCCTGGCGCACGGCCTCGTCGACATCGCCCCGCATCAGTCCCAGCTCCTTCAGGCGCTGGCTCATCAGACGGCACACGGCGAAGTGCACATCGGCATACTTCACGCCGGGCTTGGCCACATGCAGCACGTAGTCGTGGCAGTCTTTCACTATGTCGTATATCTCCTTCTGGCGCTGTGTGAACGTGCCGCTGACAGGCATCGTCCGCGTGTTGTCCGAGCAGTAGTCGTCCAGCTCGCAGCCTGCGTCGCAGATGACCAGCCGTCCATCCTCCAACGGTGTGTCGCTGGGGTTGCCGTGCATGATCTCGCCATGCTGGGTGAAGATGGTGGCGAAGCTCACGCCCTGTGCCAACGACCTGGCGCTGCCGTCCACCTGTCCGGCGATGTAGCGCTCAGTGACGCCGGGGCGGATGAGGCGCTGTGCCGTGGTGTGCATCTCGTAGCCCACGTCACAGGCCCGCTCGATGGCCTCCACCTCCTGTGGCTCCTTCTTCGAGCGCATGGCCACCACGGCCTTGATGAGCGCCAGCGATGCTGCACCCTTCTGCTGCGAGGGGTGTATGCCCAGCAGGTCCATGATTTGAATCTTCGTGTCGTGGCGGTAGGGTGGGAGGAAGTGTACGGTCCTCTTTGCGGCAATGCTGTTGCGGCATGCCTCGCTGAGCATCTTCATGGGCGCCGTCCGGCTCACGCCTACCTCAGCGGCCAGGTCGGCTACTGACGGCGTATAGCCCATCCACACAATGTCCTCCACGTCTATGTCGTCGCCGAAGAGGGTCTCCTCGTCGTTGTCGATGTCAATGACGCCCACCAGCCCGTCGCGGTGCTGGCCAAAGTAATAGAGAAATGATGAGTCCTGACGCATCGGAGCGTAGGCATTGGCGGGGTAGTTGGCCGGGGCCTCGTTGTTGCCAAAGAGCACCACTAAACCGTTGCCCACCAGTTTCTTCAGTTCCGCACGACGGCGGATGTAAGTATCCTTGCTAAACATAATAATAAGAAATTATGTTGCAAAGGTACACATTATTTATTGATTAGCGACCAAAACGAATCCCGTCACAAGTTAAATTATGCTAAAAGAGTGGACGGAAAAGCTCGTAATGACATGGTTGTGACTAAAAATGTGTACCTTTGCAGCCCGAATTGAGTCCGTCGGGGCTGGGTGAAGTGTGCACGGACGTGCGCCGCCTCGCGGAAAAACCCCTAAATACAATAATATAAAAGCAATGTACGCAATTGTAGAAATCCAGGGTCAGCAGTTCAAGGCTGAGGAGGGCAAGAAGCTCTTCGTTCACCACATCAAGGATGTGGAGGCAGGCAAGACTGTTGAGTTTGACAAAGTGCTGCTCGTAGACGTCGACGGCGCTGTCAAGGTAGGCGCACCCACCGTAGAGGGCGCAAAGGTAGTAGTAGAGGTGGTGAACCCGCTGGTCAAAGGCGACAAGGTGATTGTCTTCAAGATGAAGCGTCGCAAGGATTCGCGCAAGAAGAATGGCCATCGTGAGCAGTTCACCCAGGTTGAAGTCAAACAAGTTATCGCTTAAAAGGAGGACAGGATTATGGCACATAAAAAAGGTGTAGGTAGTTCTAAGAACGGCCGCGAGAGTGCAGCCCAGCGACTTGGAGTGAAGATTTGGGGTGGTCAGAAGGTGAAGGCTGGCAACATCATCGTTCGTCAGCGCGGCACCCACCACAACCCCGGCAATGGCGTTGCCATTGGCAAGGACGACACACTGTTTGCTCTGATTGACGGCACGGTGAACTTCCACCGCGGCTATCACAACAAGAGCGTCGTTTCAGTCATTCCTGAAGCTGAGGCATAAACACCGGCTCAACAACTTACAAACAAACAACTTATTCCAAACAACAAGCCCCTCGGAACCATCGGTTCCGAGGGGTCTTGCTTTTTTTGCCACGGGCTGTGCCGTCATCCGCGGTAAGGGCGACTTTTTAAGACGCATTACTAGTGGTTAGCAACAAGACCCCCCCTCAGACCAGGCTGGTCCGAGGGGGGGGGATTGTGTTTGTGTTGGTGTGTTATGACTATGCGTTATACCAGTCCCTGAGCCATCATGGCCTTGGCCACCTTCATGAAGCCGGCCACGTTGGCACCCTTCACGTAGTTGATGTAGCCATCCTTCTCAGTACCGTACTTCACGCAGTTCTCGTGAATGTCGTTCATGATGCGCTTCAGGTAGTCGTCCACCTCCTTGGCCGTCCAGCTCAGACGCTCAGAGTTCTGCGACATCTCCAGGCCCGACACCGACACGCCGCCGGCGTTGCTGGCCTTACCAGGTGAGTAGAGCAACTTGGCATCCTGGAAAATCTTGATGGCCTCAGGTAGGGTAGGCATGTTGGCACCCTCGGCCACGGCGATGATGCCGTTGTTGACCAGTGCCTGAGCCTCCTCGGCGTTGATTTCGTTCTGTGTGGCGCACGGCAGGGCGATGTCTGCCTTCTCATACCAGGGACGCATGCCCTCGTGGTAGATGGCGGTGGGATATTCCTCGACATACTCCTTGATGCGTCCGCGCTCCACGTTCTTCAGTTCCATGATGTAGTCGAGCTTTGCACGGTCAATGCCGTCGGGATCGTAGATGTAGCCGTCGCTGTCGCTCATGGTCATGGGGATGGCGCCCAGCTGGAGGCACTTCTCGGCTGCATACTGAGCCACGTTGCCGGCACCTGAGATGAGCACTTTCTTTCCCTTCAGCTCAATGCCGCGTGTGGCCAGCATGGAGGTGAGGAAGTAGACGGTGCCGTAGCCTGTTGCCTCGGGACGGATGAGCGAGCCGCCGAAGGGGATGCCCTTGCCGGTGAGCACGCCCTGGAACTGGTGGGTGAGCTTCTTGTATTGTCCGAAGAGGTAGCCTACCTCACGTCCGCCCACGCCGATGTCGCCTGCGGGCACGTCCTCGTCGGGACCGATGTAGCGGTAGAGCTCGTTCATGAATGCCTGGCAGAAACGCATCACCTCGGCGTCGCTCTTGCCACGGGGCGAGAAGTCGGAGCCACCCTTGGCACCACCCATGGGCAGTGTGGTGAGTGAGTTCTTGAAGGTCTGCTCAAAGGCGAGGAACTTCAGGATGCCCAGGTTCACAGACTTGTGGTAGCGCAGTCCTCCCTTGTACGGGCCAATGGCGTTGTTGTGCTGGATGCGGTAGCCCATGTTGGTCTGCACCTGCCCCTTGTCGTCGACCCATGTGACGCGGAACTCAATGACGCGATCGGGGATGCACAAACGCTCGATGAGGTTCGACTTCTCGAACTCAGGATGCTTGTTGTACTCCTCCTCGATGGTGGGAAGAACCTGACTGACGGCCTGGATGTACTCCGGCTCGTTGGGAAAACGCTGCTTGAGCATTTCTACTACTTGTTGAGCATTCATAATCTTTTACCTTTTAATAATAATTGAACTATTTAATTGCTTGTGATGGTTCTCTGTCCTTGAAACCGGGTGCAAAATTAAAGTAAAAAAATCAAATACGCAACAATTTAGCCGAAAAAATTGCAAAAAAGTAACTTTTTGTTATCATTAAGTGATTTTAATCAACTTTTTGACAGTTTTCTGCGCTCGCTGGGCTTCATCTTGGCATAGACACGCCAGCCGTTGGCACCGTTGGTACACTTTGCCAGGTAGTCGGTGTCGTACATGTGCTCGTAGGCTTCCATCTCGAAGGGGTTGAGATAGTAGGCCGCGTTCCTAAAGTGGCGGTTTTGCGGTAACGCGCGCACGTAGTACCATATATATAGAACATAGTAGCAGAGCCATGAGTCGTGCGTGGACTGCGCCTGCCGCAGGTGGATGGTCTCGTGGCGCTTGGCGCTGTCCATGTCCGACGTGGTGGCATCCATCTTGTCTGCCTCCTCCTTGGTATGAACGAGCATGGTGCCGAAGAACATCATGGCATAGTAGCTCTTGCCTAACCAGAAGGTCTCGGTGGTGGCCTTCATCTCGCCGATGCGGCTTGGGCGCTTGGCCTTGAGCATGAGCCAGAGTATCTTGAAGGGATTCTTCATGTTGACGGTGTCGTTGGGGTTAGTTGGGTGCAAAGGTACGAATAAGCGAGCGAAAAGCAAAAAGAAAAAATAATTTTTTCTTCTTGCTTATCCGAGCGTAAGTGCCTTCGACGATAGTCAATGGTACGAAAAGTTTCGATGAAATGGGCGCTTTCATGGTAAACTAATGTAAAAAAGCGGTTAAGAAAACATAATATGCTTGCACGTGTGCGAAAGAGTTCGTAATTTTGCATCACCAAAATACGTATTTTAAGCAAAAGCAATGGGATTATTTGGATTTTTCGGTAAGAAGAAGAAGGAGACGCTGGACAAGGGACTTGAAAAAACCAAGACGTCGGTGTTCGGCAAGCTGGCCCGTGCCGTGGCCGGAAAGTCGAAGGTCGACGACGACGTGCTGGATAACCTTGAGGAGGTGCTCATCACCAGCGACGTGGGCGTTGACACGACCCTGAAGATTATCCGTCGCATTGAGGAGCGCGTGGCCCGTGACAAGTATGTCAGCACGAGCGAGCTGAATGGCATCTTGCGTGACGAGATAGCAGCGCTGCTGGCCGAGAACAACACTGCCGACAATGGCGACTGGGACCTGCCGCAGGACCACAAGCCATACGTCATCCTGGTGGTGGGCGTCAACGGCGTGGGCAAGACCACGACGATAGGCAAGCTGGCGTGGCAGTTCAAGCAGGCAGGCAAGAAGGTCTATCTGGGTGCTGCCGACACCTTCCGTGCTGCCGCCGTGGAGCAGATTTGCATCTGGGGCGAGCGCGTGGGCGTGCCCGTGGTGAAGCAGCAGATGGGTAGCGACCCCGCCTCGGTGGCTTTCGACACGTTGCAGAGTGCCAAGGCCAACGGCGCCGACGTGGTGCTCATTGACACCGCTGGGCGTCTGCACAACAAGGTGGGACTGATGAACGAGCTGAAGAAAATCAAGGACGTGATGAAGAAGGTGCTGCCCGAGGCACCCGACGAGGTGATGCTGGTGCTGGACGGCTCGACAGGACAGAATGCCTTTGAGCAGGCACGCCAGTTTGCCGCCGTGACACAGATTACGAGCCTGGCCATCACGAAGCTGGACGGCACGGCAAAGGGTGGCGTCGTCATTGGCATCAGTGACCAGCTGAAGGTGCCCGTGAAATATATCGGACTGGGCGAAGGCATGGAGGACCTCCAGCTCTTCGACCGCCGGGAGTTCGTGAACTCATTGTTTGAAGGGTGATTTGAGAATTGAGAATTGAGGTTTGAGATTTAATTATAGTTATGCAAAAACAGACAAATCAGTCAGAACAGAGAAGGTTTGAGGTGAATACAAATCTCAAATCTCAAGTCTCAAATCTCAAATCTACTACGGTTGACTTCTTCTCGCTCGGTTGCTCTAAGAATCTGGTGGACTCAGAGAAGCTGATGGGACTCTTTGAGACTCACGGCTTTCACGTCACGCATGACAGTGACGACCCCCAGGGCGAGATTGCCGTGGTGAACACCTGCGGATTCATTGCCGATGCCAAGGAGGAGAGCATCAACACCATCTTGGAGATGGTGCAGCGGAAGGCAGAGGGAAAGTTGAAGCAGCTCTATGTGATGGGCTGTTTGTCAGAACGTTATCTTGCTGACCTTGAAGCAGAGATTCCCGAGGTGGACGGATGGTATGGGAAGTTTAACTATGAGCAGCTGCTGGAGGATTTGACACACAGCACCCAGCGTTCAACTCTCAACCAAAGACACCTCACCACCCCCAGTCACTATGCCTACCTGAAGATTAGCGAGGGGTGCGACCGCCATTGCGCCTACTGTGCCATCCCGCTGATGACCGGGCACCACAAGAGTCGTCCGATGGAGGACATCCTCGACGAGGTGCGCTGGTTGGTGAGCCAGGGTGTGAAGGAGCTGCAGGTCATCGCACAAGAGCTGACCTATTATGGCATGGACCTCTATGGCGAGCAGCGCATAGCCCAGCTGATAGAGCAGATGGCCGACGTGGACGGTGTCAGGTGGATTAGGCTCCACTACGCCTATCCCACACATTTCCCCTGGGACCTGCTGCGCGTGATGCGCGAGAAGCAGAACGTGTGCAAATATCTTGACGTGGCACTGCAGCACATCAGCGACCACATGCTGAGTCGCATGCGCAGGCACATCACCCGCCAGGAAACCCTCGACTTCATTGACCGGGTGAGGCGTGAGGTGCCGGGCATCCATCTCAGGACGACGCTGATGGTGGGCTTCCCCGGCGAGACGGAAGAAGACTTTGAACAACTGCTTGACTTTACGCGTTCTGCGCGCTTTGAGCGCATGGGCGCCTTTGCCTATAGCGAGGAAGACGGCACCTATGCTGCCAGCCACTATGAGGACGACGTGCCCCAGGAGGTGAAGGAGCAGCGCCTGTCGAGACTGATGAGGCTGCAGCAGCGCATCAGTGCCGACATGGCTGAAAAGAAAGTGGGTCAGCTCATGGACGTCATCATCGACCGGCGCGAGGGCGACTACTATGTCGGGCGCACAGAGTACAGCTCGCCTGAGGTCGATCCTGAGGTGCTGATACCTTGTAGCGGCCAGGATGTCAAGGAAGGAGAAATATACAAGGTGAGAATGACGGGGGCCGAAGAGTTCGACCTTTATGGAGAAATCATATCATAAAACGATGAATAACAAGGAGTTTATAACTGAGTTGGCTCAGAGAAACAAAATGACGAGCGCTGATGCCCAGCGTTGGATGAACACGCTCTTGGGGGCCATGGCTGAGAATTTTCAGGAGGGCAACGCCGTGCAGCTTCCTAACTTCGGCTATTTCGAAGTGAAGAAAAAAATGGAGCGTGTCTTTGTCAACCCAGCTACCAAGCAACACATGCTGGTGCCACCCAAACTGACGCTGGCCTTCAGGCCTACGATGCAGACCAAGGAGAAGATAAAGAAAGGAGGGGATGGCAATGGCTAAGATTTATTTAGGTGAGCTGTCGGCTGTGCTGGCTGAGAAACATGGCGTAGACCGCCGTGCTGCTCAGCGTTTTGTCAATTCGGTGGTGGATGTCATCCATCAGGGGTTGGAGAAAGACCGCATGGTGAAGGTCAGGGGCCTTGGCACCTTTAAGATAGTAGATGTGGAAGCCCGCAAAAGTGTGAATGTGAACACCGGTGAGGAAGTGCTCATTGACGGACACTCGAAGCTCACCTTCCTGCCAGAGACCTCGCTGAAGGAACTGGTGAACAAACCTTTCGCGCTGTTTGAGACGGTATTGCTCAATGAGGGGGTGTCGTTCAGTGAACTGGATGATGAAGAAGAGGAGATGGACATCGATAATGGTGATGAGAGTACTCCTGCCCCTGAAGTTGAAAAGCCCATCGTGAAGGTGGTACAGAAGGTAAAACCCGTCGTTGAAGAGGAAGCTCCCGTCATCGAGGAGCCTGTTCAAGAGGAGGAACCCGTCGTTGTTGAAGAGGAAACGCCCGTCATCGAGGAGCCTGTTCACGAGGAGGAACCCGTCGTTGAAGAAGTGGAAGCTCCCGTCATTGAAGAAGTGGAAGAACCCGTCATTGTGGAGCCTGTTCAAAAGATGGAACCCGTCGTCGAAGAAGAGGAAGCACCTGTCATCGTGGAGCCTGTTCAAGAGGAGGAGCCCGTCGTTGAAGAAGTGGAAGAACCTGTCATCGTGGAGCCTGTCCAAGAGAAGGAACCCGTCGTTGAAGAAGTGGAAGAACCCGTCATCGTGGAGCCTGTCCAAGAAACAGAGGCTCCGGCAGCGAGCCCGTTGGCATCTACGGATGAACAGTCATACACTGACGAGCCATCGTATGACGATGAAGAATATGAGGAACCTAGAACACGTCGTCGCATCAATCCGGTGCTTGCTGTTGCGATACTGTTGCTGACACTGCTGGTGGGTGGCGGCGTAGGTTACCTGGTAGGACGCAATGTCTTTGGCAGTAGCACTCCAACGGAAACAGTGGCCGAGCAGACGGTGACACGACCGGCTGAAGTGATAAAGGCACCCACTGAGGAACCCGCTGAGCCACAACTGGAGGTGACTCAGGTAGAGGTCAGTGAGCCCGAGGTGTCAGAGCCTGCCAACGAGCAGAAGCCTGAACAGGCCGTAGTCCCGGCGCCCCAGTCGACGGCACCCACTACTGAGGAACCCATCTGGGAGAAATATAACGCCATGGACGCGCGTCTGCGCAATGGCTTCTACTACATCACCGGCCTGGACCGCATGGAGAAGGTGAAGGCTGGCGATAATGTCGCACGTATTTCAAAACGAGTGTTCGGCGCCGTAGAGCTGGCTTGCTATATCGAGGTGTTCAACGGCATCGATGCCCGCACCGAGCTGGTGCCCGACACGGAGATAAAGATTCCAAAGATAGAGTCGAAGAAACATCTCAGGCGTCGCTTGCAACAACAGAATAATCAACAACAATAAAAACATAATCATGGCAGAGAATATAGACATTCGTGAACTGAACATCAGAATTGAGCAGCAGAGCCAGTTCGTGACCAACCTCACCGCAGGCATGGACCGCATCATCGTGGGACAGAAGCACTTGGTGGAATCGCTGCTCATCGGTCTGCTGAGCGACGGCAACATCCTCCTGGAGGGTGTTCCCGGACTGGCTAAGACGCTGGCCATCAATACGCTGGCCAAACTCATCGATGCCTCGTTCAGCCGCATACAGTTTACCCCCGACCTGCTGCCCGCCGACGTTACGGGCACAATGATTTACTCGCAGAAGGATGAGAAGTTCCTGGCCAAGAAAGGCCCCGTGTTTGCCAACTTCGTGCTGGCCGACGAAATCAACCGTGCCCCGGCGAAGGTGCAGAGCGCACTGCTTGAGGCCATGCAGGAGAAGCAGGTGACCATTGGCAGCGAGACCTTCAACCTGCCCAGCCCCTTCCTCGTGATGGCCACGCAGAACCCCATTGAGCAGGAAGGTACCTATCCGCTGCCCGAGGCACAGATGGACCGTTTCATGCTGAAGGTGGTCATCGGCTATCCCACGCTGGAGGAAGAGAAGAAGATTATCCGTGCGAATATCGCCGGCAGCGGACTGCCCCAGGTCCTGCCCGTGACCACCATCGATGAGATTCTCAAGGCTCGCAAGGTGGTGAACGATGTCTATCTGGATGAGAAGATTGAACAGTATGTGGCCGACATCGTCTTTGCCACCCGCTTCCCTGAGCGCTATGGGCTGAAGGAGCTGAAGACCATGATTGCCTTCGGTGGCTCGCCACGTGCCAGCATCAACCTGGCCAAGGCTGCCAGGGCTTTCGCCTTCATCAAGCGCCGCGGCTACGTGGTGCCCGAGGATGTGCGTGCCGTGGCACACGACGTGCTGCGCCATCGCATCGGACTGACATACGAGGCTGAGGCCAGCAACATCAGCAGCGAGGAGATTGTCTCGAAGATTATCAACAAGGTGGAGGTGCCTTGAGAAGTGAAGAGTGAATAGTGAAGAATTTGCTTTCGCTGTAGTTCGATGGATACTAACGAGATACTAAAGAAAGTACGTAAGATTGAGATCAAGACGCGTGGTCTGAGCTCAAACATCTTTGCAGGCCAGTACCACACCGCCTTCAAGGGGCGTGGCATGGCCTTCAGTGAGGTGCGCGAGTATCAGTATGGCGACGATGTTCGCGACATTGACTGGAATGTCACGGCACGCTTCAACCGACCCTACGTGAAGGTGTTCGAGGAAGAACGCGAACTGACCGTCATGCTGCTCATCGACGTCAGCGGCTCGCTCGACTTTGGCACCCGTCAGCAGATGAAGCGCGACCTGGCCGTCGAGGTTGCCGCCACGTTGGCCTTCTCAGCCATACAGAACAACGACAAGATTGGCGTGGTGTTCTTCTCGGACAAGATTGAGAAGTACATTCCCCCGAAGAAGGGCCGCAAGCACATACTGTATATCATTCGTGAGATGCTCGACTTCCATCCTGAGAGCCTGCGCACCGATGTGGGCATGGCGCTGGAGTTTCTCACCAGTGTGGCCAAGCGGCGCTGCACGGCCTTCGTGCTCAGCGACTTCTATGTGCGCCAGAGCTTCATGCAGCAGCTGACCATTGCCAACAGGAAGCACGACGTGGTGGCCATCCAGGTCTACGACCGCAGGGCCATCGAGCTGCCCAAGGTGGGACTGATGAAGGTGGTCGACGCCGAGACGGGCTTCGAGCAATATGTCGACACCAGCAGTCGCAGTGTCCGCGAGGCCTACAAAGCCTACTGGGTGAACCGTCAGCGTGACCTCAAGGACACCTTTGCCAAGAGTGGCGTCGACACCGTCAGCATTGCCACTGACGATGACTACGTGAAACAGCTGCTCCAGCTCTTCAACAGGCGAGGAGCCAGGTGAGGGTAGGGGAAGTGAATAGTGAATAGTGAAAAGTGAATAGTTGATACAATGAAACGTATATTCCGATGGAAGATGACGGCGATGTGGTCGGTGAGGGTGCTGCTTGCACTCGTCACCTCTCATCTGGTGCCGCTCGCTTCCATGGCACAAAGCGTGGAATCGTCCATCAGCTCCATGGAGATGTTCGTGGGCGAGCAGGTGGCACTGACTGTCACCGCCCATGCCCAGGACACGGCCACGGTAGAGTTCCCCCAGAGCTTGCTGCTGCCGTCGAACATCGAGGTGCTGCAGGCCATCGAGGAGCCTGCCGTCGACGAGGGCTACGGCATGGTGCGCCGACAGTGCAGCTATGTGCTGACCTGTTTTGAGGACACCCTCTATCCGCTGCCACCCGTCAAGGTGATGATTAGCGGCAAGGAGTACAGCACGCCTCAGCTGGCACTGAAGGTGATGACCGTCGACGTGGACACCACCAACTACGAGAAATACTTCGGACCGAAGGATGTGCAGTCCTTCCCCATGAGCTGGACCGACGACGAGTGGGGCAAGCTCATCTGGATGGCCTGGGGCGTCGTGGTGCTGCTGCTGTTGCTGCTGTTCCTCATCGTCAGGCTGCGCAGCAACAAGCCCATCATTGCACGCATCCGCATCATCAAGCACGTGCCGCCCCACAAGAAAGCCATGAAGGCCATCGAGGAAATAAAGGCTGACAACGTGGTGCAGGCCGAGGACCCCAAGGAATACTATACCCGCCTGACCGACACGCTGCGCCAGTATATCAACGAGCGCTACGGCTTCAATGCTACGGAGATGACCAGTAGTGAGATTATCGATCGGCTGACCCAGACTGACGACCCGAAGCTGCTCGACGAGCTGCGGCAGCTCTTCACCACCGCCGACCTGGTGAAGTTCGCCAAATACTCTACGCTCATCAACGAGAACGACGCCAACCTGGTGAACGCCATCGACTTCATCAACCAGACGAAGCAGGAGAACGTGCCCACCGAGGAGGTGGTGAAGCCCGAGCTGACCGAGCAGCAGCAACAGTCGCGCAAGATGCGCAAAGTGCTCATTGCCGTCATTGGCGTCCTGGCACTGCTCACGGCGGCACTGCTGGTCTACGTCGGCTGGTTTATCTACGACTTGCTATTGTATTAGAGACTCATGGACATAGAATTTGCCAATAAAGAATACCTGTTCCTGCTGTTGCTCATCATACCATATATATTATGGTACGTGATGTTCCGCAAGAAGACTGAGCCGACCATCCGCATGGCCGACACCTTCGCCCTGCGGCGTGCACAGCGCTCGTGGCGCGTCAGGCTCATGCCTGTGCAGGCCGTGCTCCGCGTACTGGCTTTCACGCTGCTGGTGCTGGCCATGGCCCGGCCGCAGAAGCATAACGAGTGGGAGGAGCAGACCATTGAGGGCATCGACATCATGCTGGCCATGGACGTGTCGACGTCGATGCTCTGCGAGGACATGGGCTCAGGCATGCGCCAGCGCCTGTCGCGCATCGACGCCGCCCTGAGGGTGGCCGCCGAGTTCATTGCCGAGCGCACCAACGACAACATCGGCCTGACGTTCTTTGCAGGCGAGGCTTTCACGCAGTGCCCCCTCACCATCGACCATGCCACGCTGCTGCAGCTGTTGCAGCAGGCACCCAGCTACATGGGTACGGGCATCATCATCGACAAGACTGCCATCGGCATGGGCCTGTCGGTAGCCGTCAGCCACCTGGAGAAGTCGAAGGCCAAGAGCCGCGTCGTCATCCTGCTCACCGACGGCAGCAACAACTACGGCGAGATACAGCCGCTGATGGCGGCTGAGATAGCCCGGTCGAAGGAGGTACGCGTCTATACCATCGGCGTGGGCACCGACGACGTGGCATCCCACCAGATAACCATCGGCGGCGTCACCCAGCAGCTGCTCTTGCCGCCAGACATTGACGAAGAGACACTGCGCAAGATAGCCAGCGCCACCAACGGACGCTACTACCGTGCCACCAATGCTGACGAGCTGAGCCAGATATACAGCGACATCGACCGCCTGGAGAAAACCAAGCTCGAGGTGATGAGCTACAGCAAGGTGCGCGACGTCTATCAGTATCTGGTCATCGGGGCCATCATCGCCCTGCTGCTCGAAATCCTGCTAAGGATAACCGTGTTCCGGAGAATACCGTAGGGGCGGCGCTTCGTTAGTGAAGAGTGAATAGTGAAGTGAAAAGTGAAGAGTGAATAGAGAATCATTATGTTCAGATTTGAAGATCCTAAATATCTATACCTGCTGGCGATAGTCGTCGTCCTGGCTGTCATCCGCTTCCTCACCTACCACAACCAGAAGCAGCGGCTGCGCAAGTTTGGCGACCCTGACCTCGTGGCACAGCTCATGCCCCTGGTGTCGCGCTGGCGACCGGGCCTGAAGTTCTGGCTGCTCGAGGCTGCCCTGGCCCTGCTCATCGTCATGCTGGCCCGCCCGCAGTTTGGCAAGGCCATCAGCCAGCAGTCGAAGGCAGGCATCGAGGCCGTCGTAGCTATTGACGTGAGCAACTCGATGCTGGCTGTTGACAAGAGCGACGGCAACCTCAGCCGCATGGACCGTGCGAAGATGATTGTGGGCAAGCTCATCGACCAGTTCTCCAACGACCGTGTGGGACTGGTGGCCTTTGCCGGCGACGCCTTCATCCAGCTGCCCATCACCAGCGACTTCGTCTCGGCCAAGATGTTCCTCGGCAACTTCTCGCCCGCACTCATCAGCAACCAGGGCACGGACCTGGCCAAGGCCATACGCACTGCCAGCCTGTGCTTCACCCCACGTGAGCATGTGGGCAAGGCCATCGTCATCATCACTGACGGCGAGGACCACGAGGGCGAGGCCATCGAGGCCGCCAAGGAGGCACGCGACGCCGGACGCAATGTCTACGTCCTCGGCATCGGCTCGCCGCGCGGCGCATTGGTGCCCAACCCTGACCCGCGCCAGGGGGGCTACATGATTGACAACACCGGACAGCAGGTCGTGTCGTGCCTCAATGAGGACATCTGCCGCGAGATAGCACAGGCCGGCGGTGGTGCCTACATCCATGTCGAGAACAACGCCACGGCGCAGAAGCAGCTGCAGGAGGCCCTCGACCGTTTGGAGAAGGCTGAGTCGACCGTCTACAGCGACTTCGACGAGCAGTTCCAGGCTGTCGGCCTGCTGGCCCTGCTGCTGCTCATCGTCGAGGTGCTCATCCTCGACCGTCGCAACCCTACACTCAAGAAACTAAAACTGTTCAAGAGATGAGACTCCGCATATTTCTATCACTCATAATGGTCATTGGCGGTCTTGCCATGACCGATGCACAGAGCGTGAAGGACCTGCGCCGCTATGTCAAGCGGGGCAACCGCATGATGCACTCCGGCGAGCGTGACAAGGCCTACGGACAGTATCGCAAGGCATACGAGATTGACAGCCTGAACACCACCGTGAACTACAACCTGGCCACCTCGATGTTCGACGCCGAGTGGAAGCTAACCAAGCCCGACAACGAGCGCGACTCAGTGATGAACATGCTCTACCAGCGTGCGGGCGACCCCGTGATGGAACCCAATGCCGGGCGGCGCTCCATGGCCTGGCACAACCTGGGCGTGATGTATCAGGCCAGGGCCAACCAGAGCAGTGAGCAGGACAAGACGAAGGCGCTGCAGCAGGCCATCGAGGCTTACAAGCAGGCGCTGCGCAACAACCCGCACGACGACGAGGCCCGCTACAACATGGTGCTCTGCCAGCGCCAGCTGCCCAAGGGCGGTGGCAACGACAACCAGCAGCAGAACAACCAGCAGCAGAACGACTCCACGCAGCAGCAGCAACAGCAGCGCAACGACTCCACACAGCAGCAGCAACAGCCGCCACAACAGCAACAGCAGCAACAGCAGAAGCAGGAAGAGAAGACCAATCAGGAGATGCTCGACCAGCTGCTGAACATTGCCGAGCAGAACGAGAAGCGCACCCGTGAGAATGTCGACCAGAACAAGCAGGACGGGCAGCGCCGGTCTAACCAGAAGAACTGGTGATAAATGATAAATGATAAATGAGAAAGGGCGTGCAGGCTATCCTCTCACCCCTTCACTCTTACCTCTAAAACAATAATGTGTAAGATAATACATAGAATGACGACAAACAGATGGATGGTGCTGATGAGCCTGTCGTTCATCATCTGCCATTTGTCGTTTACCAACTTAGCCGCGCAGAACTACACCTTCGAAGGCGAGGTGGAGTCGGTGGTGCATGTGGGTGAGAACTTCCACCTGCGCTATCATATCAACACGCTCGACGTGAAGAACTTCTCGCAGTCGTCAGTGCCCGACGAGATACAGGTGCTCTTCGGCCCGGCACAGTCGGTCAACATCAGCTCGTCGTCCATCAACGGGCACAACACCTCGTCTGAGGAGCTCACCATGACCTACGTCCTCTCAGCCACCAAGGCCGGCACCTACACCCTGCCGCCTGCCACGGCCACCGTGGGCGGACGCCAGATGAAGTCGAAGCCCCTCACTGTCACCGTCATTGCTGGCGAGGAGCGGGTCGAGGCCACCCAGGCCACTGCTAACAACTTCTTCCTCTTGGCCACCGTCTCCAAGCGGCGCGTCAGCTTTGGTCAGCCCTTCCTCCTCACCTACAAGGTGTGCTGGCATCCCGACCTGCCCGTGCCGTCGGTCGACGACCTGAAGCTCGACCTTCAGGATGTCTACATGCTGCCTTACAACGAGACACAGCGCAAGAGCCTCAAGGCCGAGAACATAGGCGGGCACACCATGAAGACCATCGACTGGAAGCAGTATATCGTCTATCCGCAGAAGACGGGCACCCTCCACATCCCTGCCGTTGAGGTGCAGGGCTATCTCACCGAGGTGGTGCACGACCCCTTCGACCCCTTCCTAGGTGTCACGCGCGAGATTCCGCGCAAGCTCACCACACAGGCCATTGACATCACCGTCGACGACCTGCCCCAGCGTCCTGCTGACTTCAGCGGTGGCGTCGGACGGTTTGCCATCAAGGGCGCGCTGCAGCCCGCTTCGGTCAAGGAGAACACCCCCGTCACGCTCACCATCACCATTTCGGGTCATGGCAACCTGAAGATGCTGCGCCAGCCCGAGGTGACCTTCCCCCGTACCTTCGACACCTATGACCCCAAGCAGGACGAGGATGTGAACCTCACTGCCGACGGTCTCGACGGCACCCTCACCTACGAGTTCATTGCCGTGCCGCAGAAGCGTGGCCACTATGTCATTCCTGCTGCCAAGCTGACCTACTACGACACTGGGCGCCACGACTATGTCACCCTTCGCACCGACTCCTTCCCCCTGGAAGTGACCCCAGGCGATGCCATCAGCAGTGACGTCCATGATTACAGTGGGCAGGGTGACCAGAGCGAGGGCGACATCCATCCGCTCCGCACCGGCAAGGAGAACATGGCCGGCGGCAGTGGCTTCTTCGGCACCACCGTCTACCTCCTCCTCCTGGCAGCCTTCGTCCTGCTTTTCGCCGTGGCCTTCTCTGTCATGCGCTACCGTATGAACAGCCAGCTCGACGTCGTACAGTCGCGGCGTCGCCGGGCCAACAAGGTGGCTGTGCGCAAGCTGCGCAAGGCTGCCAAGCTGATGCAGGCCGGACAGGCCGCCGCGTTCTACGACGAGACGCTGCGTGCCCTTTGGGGCTATGTGGGCGACAAGCTCAACATCCCCGTCAGCGAGCTCTCGCGCGAGAACATCAGCCAGCAGCTGGCCGACCGTGGGGTGGGGCAGGAGGTCACCGACAGCTTCATCGCTGCCATCGACGAGTGTGAGTTCGTGCGCTATGCGCCCGGCGACCCTCAGGGCAACATGAGCCGTGTGTACGACAAGTCAATCAAGGCCATTGAGGAGATTGAGAGATTCAGGAAAATGTAAAAATGTAAAAATGAGAAAATGTAAAAATGAGAAAATGAGATAATGAAGAAAAAGACTATAAATATTGAAAGGGTCAACAGGTGGTTGATGATAAGTTTATCTTTCGTCATTTTCCATTTGTCATTTAGCGTAGCGCAGGCCCAGTCGAAGGTGCATGCCGACGATGCCTACAGCCAGGAGAACTACGAGGAGGCCATACAGCTCTATGAGCAGCTGCTCAGCCAGAAAGGGCCCAGTGCCGACGTCTACTATAACCTGGGCAACGCCTACTACCGCATCGACAGCCTCTCGGGAGCCATCCTGGCCTGGGAGCGCGCCCTGCGTATGCAGCCCTCCGACGACGATGCCCGCTTCAACCTGCAGCTGGCACGCTCGAAGACGGTTGACAAGATAGCCCCTGAGCGCGAGATGTTCTTCGTCACGTGGTACCGCTCGCTCGTCCGTGCCTTCAGCGTCGATGCGTGGGCCGTCATCGCCCTGGCATCGCTGGCCGTGGCACTGGTGTTGCTGCTCGTGTTCTTCTTCGCCTACGGTGAGCGGCTGCGGCGCCTGTCGTTCACCGTGTCCGTGGTGTTGCTCGTCCTCTTCTTGCTGGCCAACCTCTTCGCATGGCAGCAGCAGCGCGCCCTGCAAAGCCACGACGACGCCATCGTCATGGTGGCCACGATGCCCGTCAAGAACACCCCTGCCGCCGGAGGCTCGTCTGAGTTCACCCTCCATGCCGGCACCAAGGTCACCATCACCGATGGCACCATGGACGAATGGAAGCAAATAAGCCTGCCCGATGGCCGCGAGGGCTGGGTCGCCGCCAAGGATATTGAAGTGATATAATATGTCTCTGATTGACCTCGACAAGCAATGGCTGTTGGCTGTCAACGGCAGCGACTCGGTCTTCCTCGACTCCGTCGTCAAGACCCTCACCACTGCCACCACATGGATTCCGCTCTATGTGGCGCTTGTCTATGTCGTCGTCAAGAACAGCGACAGCCTCCGCAAGGTGTTCATCATCCTGGGCTGTGCCCTGCTCTGTGTGTTCCTGGCCGGCTCGCTCGACGACATGATTGTCAAACCCTTGGTGGCACGCTGGCGGCCGGCGCGCGACCCCGACATCGGCCTCAGTGTCGACATTGTCAACGGCTATCGTGGGGGGCGCTTCGGCTTCTTCTCAGCCCATGCCTCCAACACCTTCAGCCTGGCCGTCTTCCTCTTCTGGCTCATCAGGAGCCGGGTGCTCAGCATCGCGCTCGTCGCCTGGTCACTCGTCAACTGCTGGACACGCATGTACCTCGGCGTACACTATCCGGGCGACATCCTCGTCGGACTCCTCTGGGGGGCTGTCGTGGGCACTGGCGTGTGGATGCTCTATAACCGTATGGAGCGCCAGTCGTTGGCACCCGCTAACTACATATCCTCGCAATACACCAAGACGGGATTCCAGCAGCAGCATGCCGACATACCGGTGGCCGTCATGCTCTTCACCCTGGTCTATGCACTGCTACGTGCGTGTTTCACCGTCCTGATTGACTGAACCAATGGAAACAATATCCCCCAAGAACATCAGCATCACTGACTACGACTATGGGCTGCCCGATGAGCGCATAGCCAAATTCCCCGTCACGCCCCGTGACCACTCACGGCTGCTGGTCTACGACCGTGGCACCATCACAGACGACCATTTCTTCAACCTTGCCGACCACCTCGCCCCTGGGTCGCTCATGGTGTTCAACAACACCAAGGTCATCTACGCCCGCCTGCACTTCCGCAAGGGCGAGAGCCAGGACGGCGCCCTCATCGAGGTGTTCCTCTTGGAGCCCCATCAGCCCGCCGACTACGAGCAGATGTTCCTCTCGCGGGGGCGTTGCACGTGGCTCTGCATGGTGGGCAACCTGAAGAAGTGGAAGGAAGGGCCGTTGCGCCGCACCGTCACCATTGGCACGCAGACCGTTGTCATCAGCGCCACGCGCGTGGGACAGACCGACACCAGCCAGGTGGTGGAGTTCCAGTGGGATGTGCCCCTGTCGTTTGCCGAGCTGCTCGAGGCCGTCGGACGCCTGCCCATCCCTCCCTATCTCAACCGTGAGACGCAGCAGAGCGACCTCACCACCTACCAGACGGTCTACTCCAAGGTCAAGGGCAGCGTCGCCGCCCCCACTGCCGGCCTGCACTTCACACCCGAGGTGCTGGCGTCGCTCGATGCCCGTGGCATAGAGCGTGACGAGCTGACGCTCCACGTCGGCGCAGGCACGTTCAAGCCAGTGAAGAGCGAGGTCATGGGCGGCCATCTGATGCACACCGAGCACGTCTGCGTCCGTCGTCACACCCTGCAGCGCCTGCTCGACCACCAGTGTCAGGCCGTTGCCGTGGGCACCACGTCGGTGCGCACACTGGAGAGCCTCTACTACATGGGGTTGAAGGTTCAGGGTGAAGGGTTGAAGGTTCAGGGTGAAGGGTTGAAGGTTCAGGGTGAAGGTGGAGTAGAACTCCATGTCAGCCAGTGGGAGCCTTACGACCTGCCCTCCGACACCATGCACCCCACGCGGCAGCAGGTACAGCAGGCCATCGGTGCATTGTTGGGCTGGCTCGATGACCAAGGGGCCGATGCCCTTCATGGCTCCACACAGATTATCATTGCCCCGGGCTACGAGTTCAAGATTGTCAGTCAGCTCGTCACCAATTTCCATCAGCCGCAGTCCACCCTTCTCCTCCTGGTCAGTGCCTTCACCCAGGGCCGTTGGCGCGACATCTATCGGCATGCCCTGGCGGGTGGCTACCGTTTCCTCAGCTACGGCGACAGCTCACTCATCACACCGTAGTGGGGGCGTTCTTGTCCACTTTCCTACTTTCCTACTTTCCGCATTATCAAAAAAAGGTAATACAAGGTTTCGTATAGGCAGTCTGTGCTTTAGCCTACATGATTCATCGCCTTGTGTTCAACCGCGAAGCGGTCTTATAAAAAACAGAATAAAACCAGAAAAACAGACAAAAACATTCCCAAGGCTTTCAGCCTCAAGTGTTTTTGTCTGTTTTCCTGGTTCTTCTCGTTTCCCCCAGCCTAATGACTTTTTTTGGGGTGGAGTATCACATGGTCGGCAGTTCGGAAACGAGTTTCTTGTAGAAGCCGCGCATGGTGCGCTTGATGGCTTTGTCAGCCTCTAAGCGCTGCAAGGTCTTCTGGGCTGACCGGTTGTTGGCATAGCCGAATGTCTTTGCAAACTGCTCGGTGGTGAACTCCTCGTCGTTGGGCAACAGGCGGAAGCAGTCTTGGAACTTCGTCGTGCGTCGGCACTGCCTTGCCGCGTCACGCAACAGGTTGTCGTAGTACTGGCGGTGCATCTCGTAGTACCAGTAGTGCTGCGTTCGGTACTGGATGTCGAGTGCCAGGTCGCAGAGTGCCAGGTCCTGCTCGTCAATTCTGTAGGTGCCCGTCTCGAGGCGCTCCTTCTCGTGTCTCAGGTCGATGTAGGGTGCACTCACGGATATGCCGTAGTAAGGCACTCGCTTGATTTGCAGCCAGTCTGCCTTGTCTTTGTCGTTAAACTTGGCAATGGCACGGCGCTCATCGCACCACTGGTGAACGTGCTCCACGAGTGGCCACAGCGGCAGCTCACCTCTGCGCTGGTCCAGCTTGTAGGTTATCTGGCGCAGCGTCTCGTTGTAGGCCTCAATCTTGGGGTCTTTGCTACGTAGCGGCATCATCTCGAAGTCGTCGGGGCCCAGGGGGATGGTGGCTGTACGCGTGTCGAGGCCAGAGTTGATGTTACGTTCATTCACCAGCTTGGGCAGGCTGCTGGGCGTGAACGTCTCGCACATGTTCCAGAACACTCTGAACCGGGCGCTTACGCTCTGCTTGTTCGAATAGTGCTGGTCGTCGTACTCGTTGTGGAACGAACGCAGAACCATGTAGTCCCTGCTGATCCATGAACCCGACTTTGAGAGTGTCAGGTCCTTCTCGCCGTCGATGGTTACGATGTGGCGCCCCATCTCCTCACCGTCAACCATCTCTTTGCTGTTGACCATTGAGCGGATGAACTCAGCGTTTGACGTGCGTGCGCCGAGGAACCGGTTGTACAGCTGCGGACGCAGGTCCTTCTGCTTGTTGTTGCCCATGGCGTCGGTATTCTCTTTCCATGTGTTGGTGCTCTCGTCGGCCAGCTTGCCCTCCTCTATGTAGGGTGCCAGCAGGATGTTGGTCAGTCGATCCATTGCCCTCTTGCCACCAGTGGGGTCACCCACGCCCCAGACGATGTAATTGAGCCTCGTCCTCATGCCTGCGTCGGCATAGAAGTAATAGTAGCACAAGTCCATGACGCTGCCCATCATCATGGCCGATGCAAAGAGCAGGAAGGGCCAGGTGTTACGCTGATGTGGCTCGCACACCTCGCGCAGGCCTGGGAACACGTCGAAGTAACTCTCTATCGTGTCGCACCAGCGGTCGAAGGGCAGTACGCTCAGAGGGTCTTCTCCGTCAGTGGCCACCGCAGGCACGTCGTCCTTGATGCCTGCCTTGGCCAGCATCTCCTGCAGCTCCCTGGGACGCTTGCGCAGCAGCGGTTTCTTCCGCACCAGGTCAAGGCAGTTCTCTAACTCACCGGCCGACTGGTCAGTCCAGTTCTTCACGTAGCTCAGCTGGCGGCCCATGACCAGCGCCTTCTCAGCGTTGTTGTCCGTCAGCAGCAGCAGCCAGGGGGCCGTCTCGCCGAGCCATGTCTCGTGGCGGTGCCCCTCGGCAATGGTCTCGCCATAGCGCCCGTCGAAGGCCTTGACGATGGCCTGCTCACGCTCGGTCAGGGCCACCGGCTGGCTGTTCACCGGCTGTTCACCGGCTGTGGGCTGCACCTGCGCCATGCCTGCCGCCTGCTTGCGTCCCTCCTTGCGCTGCCGCTCCAGCTCCTGCCAGCGCGGCAGGGTAGGCTCCGAATCGCTGTGACGGTATGCCTCGCCATACCTCTCTTCGTAGGCAGCATTCTCATAGGTGAACAGCTCCTGCCAGTCGATGAACTTCACGTCGCTGGATTTGGGAATGAAATGGGCGTGGTCGCTGTTTTTCGTCTTCGAGTCGCAGTACTGCAGGATGCCCAGCTTCTCGGCCATGGTGTAGGCGTTGTCCTGAAGGTTGCCCCAGTCCAAGCGGGCCTTGAACACCACCTTTACGCCCTCGCCTGAAGGGGTGATGAAAATCCAGACGATGCCCAGGTCGCTGAAGTCCTCGCGCTGGAGCCACCCGCTGATGCGCTCTTCTACGTCGGGCACATGGTCGCCGTCCACCACAGCCAGGCCTGACAGGTGTCCGCAGGCCTGCACGCGCCACAGCCCCATGCGTCCCCAGCGGTCCTTGCTCTCCTCAAAGTAAGCAATGGTGGGAATCACGGCCGGCAGCGACGCTTTCATCTGTGCGATGTACTGCTGCACGCGTTCCAGGTCAGAGGCGGGCACAAGCTTCTTGGTGCGGCGCTCATCCTTCTTCAGCTCTTTTGCCAGCCATTTTTTGTAGTTGTCGGTGCCCACCATTTCGCTGACGAACTTGTCTACCGTCTGCTCCGCCATGGCCATAGCCATGCGGCGCTTATGGTCGCGATAGGTGTCAACGAGTGCGTGGTTTTCCGGGCGCTCCGTCATTGCCTTGAGCGCCTCAGCTGCCAACTCTCGGGTTGGCTTGTCGATGTTTGGTTGGAATACAATCATTTTTTAAGTCCTCCGTTTGTTAAGTTGTTGATCATCTTGTTGAATCTCGTTGATGCGGGCAGCCGTCTGACCACCAGCTGCACCTGCTTGAGCACCTCGGCCTGCCAGTCGCGCGGGTGCTTGCCCAGGTCGATGCTGCCCGTGAAGGTCAGCTCGCTCTTCTGCTCGTCTAACCAGCACTCCAGGCCTTGCTCCTTCACCACGCGCAGGCTGTCGGGCAGCGCCACGGGCTTCTTGGGCTTCAGGTCCTTGGTCAGTGCGTTGAACTGCGCCAGCACGTCGGCATACTGGTCGGCGGACGACTCCTTCGTTTTCAGTGTGAACATCTTCATTGGGTCACCGCCTGTTGTCACCCAGCGCTTGCCGCCGCCGCGACAGGTCATTATGGCCGACTGTGAACTGGGCGCCTCGGCGTACGGCGTGAAGCCGAACTCGTTGGTCGTGGGGTCGATGGTCGCCGTGCCCCGCACCTTTACTTTCTTTTTAGTTTCCATTTTTCTGAATTTTTATTGTTAAACAATATTGTAAATGATACCTAACTCGCTCAGCAGGTCGAAGTAGCAAACGACCCATTGCTCGGCGTCTCTCTTTGTCTCGAATCCGTCGATGTTGAACAGCTCTTGGTAGATGTCGCCAGCCAGGTGGCATTTCACACTGAAGTTGCGCTGGCGCACGGGGACCTGCTCGTTGCTGAAGACATTGAGCTCGATGGTCAGTGCCTCGTCCTTCACGCTGAGCCTCACGCCCATGCGCCTGAGGGCAGACACCCTGTTGCGCAGACACGCGTCCACCCGGTCCTCAGGGTTTTCCAGCGCCTGGCCCAGCAGCCGGGCCAGCGCCAGCGCACCCACCGTGCCACCAGCCTCACAGAGGTAAAAGAAGTCGATGTCCTCACCTTTGAAGTAATCCTTCAGCAGCTGCAACTGAATGCCGGGCGTGGTCAGCCACCACTCGTCGTTTAGGAAGGTGACCTTAAGCGGCGTTGCCGAAAAATCGTCGTAGACGATGCATTGGAAGTTCTTCACGCCGGTAGCCGAGCCCCCGCTGAGCGGGGACTGGGCTGTTGATGGTTTCAATGCTTTCTTCATATACATTATTTATTTAGAGTGATTAAGTTCGATTCCCTTTTTGAAGGCGCAAGAAATGATCTTGCCGTACAGTCGGCCCAGGATGGCGTCGATGTGCTCGAGGCCTGTATAGTGCAGGCCCAGGCCATTCCATACGTCGATAATGTCATCGGCGATGATTAAGGCCATTTCTGGAGTGAATCCACGCAGGCTGTCGGTCACCTCGAAGTACAGCGTCGAGGGAACCCAGTCGGGCTTGGTCATGGCCAGCAAAGACACTGAGAATTCATCGGCTTCGAAGTTCATTTCCCTACGTTGGTCGAAGATGCTCATCTTATACTCACTTGCGCGAGAGGCGCACTTCTTACCTCCAAGCCCTACATGTTGTTCAGACTTGGTGCCGCTTGCTGCGGACTTTTGATGGTTTTGATTTGCCATATCTTTGTTCTAAAAAAATTTTACGCTGCAAAGGTACGGCATTCTGAGGGAACTACTTTTTCCAATAATTTTCCAATAATTCAGTAAATAAAAAAAGGTGAGAATCTAAACGACTCTCACCCTCTTTGCAGTTGAACGGCATATTCTGGGGCTATTATTAACAGATAGGAGTATATCCATTCTATTAGCTTTTCCCAAAGACGATGCCTATTTCTTTCTTTTTTTTCCTTCGGTGTTTCTTTAAAGACCACCGGCACCCAGTTTACAAACCAATTGTTATAGTTACTAAGCGTCCTACGCGTCGGGATATCCGATACTTCAGCTTTTAGCATGTCGTGATAGTGCGACACCTTGCGGTAAGGGTCTTCATCTGGAGCAAAAGCCTGATGAATGCCATGAAAAAAACAGACGCAAAACTGTGTGAGATTCTCGACAAGTTCAGCACATTTCTTTTTTACGGTATCCTTTGTTTTATGGAAAAACTGCATTACCTTGCTGTCAGTAATCTTCTTGAATAGACGCTTGATGGGAGGTGCTCCCCTTTTGTTTGCTTCAGACTTTTCCTCTTCTTGAGCAACAACCTTATTGACAATACGATTGAATGTGTCGGTAGTCGACTCTTTAAAAGCAGTAAGGGGAATTTTCAAGTATTTGTCATCTATTACGACTTCATTTCTTGAGAAAGCGCCAGCGACATCCTTAATCGCTTTTATACTCAATCCAAGAAAGCTTCCATCATCTTCGATTTCAGACTTATGCATAGCACTGACGATAGCATTGATGATTTTGTCCAATGAAAACTGATCCTTGCTTCCGTCTCGCTTAGTAAGCGTAGTGCTATTTAGTAAAAAACTTGCGGCACTATATGGTGAACGCGAAACTCTAGGGCTGCCGTCTTCATGAGACTCAGCCTGCTGTGGTTTGTAATTGTCTGTTACATTTATGTCTTTATGTCGCCTGCTCATTGTGAGCTGATTAAAGGGTTAGTACTGCGTCCAGCGGTGTCTGAAAACCTCTGTTTGACAGAGTGGATGGCACGTCCTGTTACACAACCATCACGATCAGGTCCGGGTTCCGCTAATGAGTCTGACAGGTTTGTTCTAAGTCTTTTACCTATAGAGAAAAGGGATTAAGTTCGTAATTATATAATAAGGAAATATATTGAAGTACACATGCTGTGTACATGAATACTCATCATTTACTATTCCTTGAAAACTCTACCCAGAAGCGTGTCTTTATACCAATACCTCGTCAGTGACATCGGCTTATACTCCGGCAAACTTTCCAGATATTCCAATTCAAACACAAGACGCGGTTCCTCATCTTTCGATTCAGAATGAATCTCTGCCTTGTTGCCAATGCGTGCTACTCGAATCAAATACAGGTCACGCACGCCCTTCTCTTTGATATATGGCATGAAATAGTAGAGCTTGTTGATGGCAACAGTTGATGGGAAAGTCTTCGTCTTGCCGGTATAGTAAATCTTCGTCGGCTCTTCTTTCAAGAAGTATTCCTCATTGTCTTTTTTCACCAAGCCAATTAACAGGTGCTTTGCAGGGTCGAGTGTATATACCTTCTTAGGACGATTCACTACCAGCGGCTTTTTTTCATCAGTAAACAATCCCAAATCAAGCATCGGCTTTGCATCACGATTTGTAAAAATGGGCTTTGTAGATACTGGAGCCTCGTCGTAGATGAACTGATACAGGCTCTTGCCAATCTGCTCCACGATGCCGCAAACCAGTGCATTGCCCATCAGAAAAGCGCGCCTGCCGTCCGACACTTCTGGGTGCAACGTGTGATTGTCGGGAAACATATTCAGGCGTTCCAGCTCGATAGGCAGCAACCGGCGATAACGTCCTGACTTCGTTTTCACCACATGCTTGAAACGCGAGGGGGATACACCACCCTCACCAGTGATAATAGTACGCGAAGGCAGGTCGAGAGAGTCAGGGAAAGACATGCCGCCCTCAGAGAACATATATTTATAGCCCTCTTTTGAAACACGCTCTATTTTCTTAGCGCCCTTTTCGTACTCCCATTTGGGTAGGTCGTCTTCTGAAATAAAGAAGTCTTCAGGCACTAAATGTTCATCCACCAGGTTCCCCCCAAGCGTCTGACGTGGCCCTTCATAAATAGCCTCGGCATCAAGGGAATAAACATGGCGGTCCATCATCATTCCGGCATTGCCAAACGGACTGTCTTTCTTGCCCTTGTTAAAGTTGTCTGAAAACTCTTGGATAGTTCCTTCGATGTCAAATTGCGACACTGTGCCAGCCTTGGGGCTGAGTTCAAAAGCCTTTGCCATTACGCCGTCAAACTCTACCCAGTCTTCCATCCGTTCTATTTTCTGAGCAACAACAGAATTCTTTAGGTATCCTACAATGTAAGTCCTGCGTCTGCGTTGAGGCATACCGTAGTCGGCTGCATTGATGACACGCCACTCAACCACATAGTCTAAATCTGCTAGTGAAGCGAGGATGATAGCAAAGTCACGCCCACGCTGAGTTGCAGGAGAATTCAGCAAACGGTCTACGTTCTCGAAGAAAAGGTACTGGGGGCGTTTGTCTCCCTTCTCCTGGAGGATACGATAGATTTGCCACCAAAGTACACCTTTCTTTCCCTCAATGCCTCCAGACTTGCTCAGGGTAGCAGCCACAGAGTAGTCTTGGCAGGGGAATCCGCCAACCAACAAATCATGATCTGGAATATCTGTCGTTGGTACGGTATTGATGTCTTTATTTGAGTGCCCCCTTGAACCAAATCTTGCTCTATAAACCAATGATGCGTCCTGATGCTGTGTCGATGGCTCCCATTGGTTGTTCCAAATGGTCTCATAGGCATCCGATGCTCCTTCAAGGCCGATGCGGAAACCACCCACACCGGCAAATAGTTCTACTACACGAATCTTATGTTTACTCTTAGGCATTCTTCTTTACGATTTCTTTTACATAGTCTTTGTTGAACCAATAACAATACTTCTTCACCTTTTCGCCATCAGGGTTGTTAGGGTTGATGGCTAAGTCTCTTGAATCCCTTCCCTTGGGACGGACATGGAATCTCTTGTTTCTGGGAGAATTGAAGTAGTCAGGTTGAATGTGGTTATCCAGAATTGTTTGACGAATATGCTTCCAGTATTTCTCAGCGTACTTTAAATCTTCCACTGGCATAGTCCAGAAGAAAGCCTTGTCAAAAGCATATGTATTCTCTGTTACGAGTTCGCCGTCTTTGTTGTAATACTCTAAACGTCCGCCATCAGCTCTGAAAATGGCAAATAGGAAACGACCACTGAAAATCTCATATAAACGAGAATCAAGCCAGTCTTCAGTATCATAGACCTCAGAGTAGTTGATATTCTCAAAAGACATTGCCTCGTTAATGCCACCATCGGCCTCAATACGTATGGTTTTCAGTTGCAGACCTGCTTTCTTGAATTCCTCAGACAAATTAGCAACTTTGAAATTCCCCATGACAATTCTGCTTGCGATACGAGCATATTTATCCTTTGAAGTATCATACCTTTTGCCAATCTTTGAACACAACCGCTCATAAGTCAGCCCCTGATAACCGTCGAATTTGCGAAGTACTATATTCTCGAATGTGTCGTTGCGCAATTCTGCTGCCGTTGCAATCTGTGGAGCCTGTACCTTATACTTGAAATTGACAACAGATTTCTTTTCGCTGGCTTTGATAAATTCAAGGACTGTGCGCATATAGGCAGGCTTAAGCGAGAATGCTCTGCCAGGAGCACGAACATCAGAAAAGGGTTGCTGGCGTAGTTTTGAACCCTTGTTTCCTTTACGACAAGCACCAAGATACTCCGTATCACCTTCTGACAACAAGTGAGCCTCACCCCTCTTGATTTTGTTGACTATGACCTCGTAGTCATTTTTAATAATCAGCAAATCCTTTTCAGGAATCTTCCACAATACGACGTAAAGGAAATAACGGTCAAATTGCTCAACTCCCTTTTCGTACAGATAGAACAGCAAAAGAAGTAGTCTGAATTTCTTATAGAACAAGGACATTTCAAACGTTTGATTAACCACTTCATTGTAGTTAATCATGTCAACGACGAGTCGCTCCTTTATCTGAAGCGTCAGGTCTTTAAGTTCTTTGAGACCTGTTGTTTTCAGTTCAACTCCAGCTTCTCTGAAATCAGGTTCTGGTGAGCTGTTGGGCTTATAGTGATAGTATAGTTCTTCCACCATCTGCCCCAATTCACCTTTGTTTTTTGAGTTATAACCGGCAACAGCAGCATCGCCAACAATTTCTCGCAGCGTGTGGCCTATGAGAGGCAGAGCGTACTCATATATGGATATTGCGTCTGCCTTATCGTATGACAACGGTTCGTTATGCACCATTATATTATTCTTTTTTATTCAATAACTAATTGGCGACAAAGATACAAAAACTTTGGGAGATAAATGTGATTTGATTGCAAAAAATACACGCTATTTAATAAAAATGAGGAGAAAAAGTAGGAAAGTAAGAAATGCGGAAAGTAGACATGAAGCCGTTTTTCGGGAGGAAGGAAAAGGGTGTTTAAATTATTATAGTTATTCCAATTCGTTTCTTAAGACCTCTTTGTTTTGTTTTTTTTGATATGAATTTCTCCCTCTTGTCCACTTTCCGCATTTCCTACTTTCCTACTTTCATTGCGAGGAAAACGGTTGCGTATTCGTTAAAGCATTTTGTTGATATTTTATTGAAAATAAATGTATTATTATTTGGTGGTTAAAGAAAAAATTCGTATCTTTGTAGTGTTAAAGTTCACTCTATCTATTCACTTTTAAAACTATTATTGTTATGTTGAAAATCAATCTCTACAAAAACAAGGTGGCCGGCAGCGAGAGCTACGGCAAGGTGTATGGCCGCGTGGAGACCGCCGACGTGATGACCCTCGAGGAGCTGGCCGCTCACATGGCCGACCACAGTAGTCCCTACACGAAGGGCGTCATCAAGGGCATCCTGACTGACATGGTGCACTGCATCCAGGAGCAGATGCTCAACGGCATCCCCGTGAAGCTCGACGACCTGGCCATCTTCACCCCCAGCGTCATCAGCAAGCCTGCCGACAACGTTGACAAGTACGACCTGGGCACCCACATCAAGAGCGTGAAGATGACCGCCCGTGCCACGGGTGACATGCGCAAGTCCATCCTCTCCAAGACCGCCCGCCTGGGCTACACCAGTCTGGCACAGCGCGTGAAGGCTGGCGAGCTCATCCTCAGCTCGACCAAGGGTGAGTACATCGAGGGCACCGGCACCAGCGGCGAGCCGACGGTGAACCCCTAAACAAATGTCAGCCCCCTCCTCAGTTTTTTTGAGGACATGCGAGACAAAATTATCTCCATGAGATACGGAAATATCTCATGGAGATAATGTCTTATATGCTATGCGTTGCAAGGCAATTATCCCAAATCGGTCATTAGCGTTATGATGATAATATCCTTTATTTTTGAACAGATGTCCTGCTGCTTTGAGTGCGCAATGGGGTTCCATTGTAATCGAAAAGCGGCGGGGCAGATGACAAAAAGAAAGCGTGTTAGCGCGTAACAGCCTAATGACCGATTTGGGATTATTTCGCGCCGTTATCAGATGTTGGGCTGGTCCCAGGTCTTCGTGGCTGTGCAGCGTATGGTGGTCTGCTGGTCGCCGGCGCGCAGGATGAAGTCGCCCTCTTCCAGTGTCCAGCGCCTGTCGGCACCGACGAAGGCCATGCTCTTCGCAGGCAGCTGGAAGGTGACGGTGCGCTTCTGGCCCGGCTGCAGCTCCACCTTCGTGAAGTCGCGCAGCCGTTTGTTGTCAGGCGTGAGCGAGGCAACGACGTCGCTGCTGTAGAGCAGCACTGCCTCCTTGCCCGTCCGTGTGCCGCTGTTGCGCACGTCGACGCTGACGTTGATGACGTCGTCGGCCGTGAAGGCGTTCTTGTCGGTGCGCAGGTTGCTGTATTCAAAGGTGGTGTAGCTCAGACCATAGCCGAAGGGCCACAGCAGGCTGACCTTGGCGTCGTAGTTGTAGGCGCCTGACATGGTGCCCACCTCCTCTGACACCTTGTAGTCGTAGTTGTTCAGCGAGTTGATTTCGCGCGGATAGGTGTAGGGCATCTTTGCTGAGAAGTTCGCCTCGCCGCTGAGCAGGTTGGCCAGTGCATCGCCACCATAGTTGCCAGGCAGGAAGGTGTGCACCACGGCCTTGGCCAGCGGCTCGATGTCGCTGATGAGGCGGGGGCGTCCCTCGTTCAGCACCAGGATGATGGGCTTGCCCGTCTTGGCCAGCTCCTTCACCAGGCTGCGCTGGTTCTCGGACAGCCACAGGTCGGTCAGGTTGCCGGGTGTCTCGCAGTAGCTGTTCTCACCAATGCAGGCAATGATGACGTCGGCCTTGGCGGCAGCTGCCACGGCACGGTCGGTCTGTGGCTCGTTCTCCTCCCAGTACTGTCCGCGCTCGTTGTAGGTCACGCCCTGTTCGAGGATGATGTGCTCCTTGCCGTACTTGTTGCACAGTGCCTCGTAGACGGTGTTGTACTGCTGGGCCAGGTCCTCGGCCCTCGACCCCTGCCAGGTGTAGCTCCATCCGCCGTTGAGGCAGCGCATCTGGTTGGCGTTGGGGCCGGTCAGTAGAATTTGGAAGTCGCCCTGTGCTGATGACGTGTGCAGCTTGTTCAGCTTGTCCGTCGTCAGGGGCAGCAGCGGCTCCTCGCCTGCGTGGGGTGCGTTCTTCAGCAGGACGATGGTCTCCTCGGCCGAGCGTAGTGCCAGGTCGGCGTGCTCCTTCGAGCCGAATTTCTCATAGCCCTTGCCACCGGTGTTGGGACGGTCGAACAGTCCCAGGCGGTATTTGACGCGGAGGATGCGGCGCACGGCGTCGTCGATGCGTGCCTGGCTCACCTTGCCCTCCTGCACCAGCTCCTTCAGCAGGATGCAGAAGTCGATGCTGTAGGGGTCCATCGACATGTCGATGCCTGCATTGATGGCCAGGCGGATGGCGTCCTTCTTGTCCTTGGCTACGTGCTCGCGCGTGTACAGATTATTTATGTCTGCCCAGTCGGTCACTATCATGCCGTCCCACTGCAGGTCTTCCTTCAGCCATTTTGTCAGGTACTCGTAGCTGGCGTGCACCGGCATGCCGTTGATGCTGCCCGAGTTCACCATCAGTGTCAGTGCCCCTGCCTGGATGGCCGCCTTGAAGGGCTCGAAGTATTTCTCGCGCAGCATCTGTGGCGACACGTAGGCGGGTGTGCGGTCCTTGCCGGTGAAGGGTGCGCCGTAGGCAAAATAGTGCTTGATGCACGCCGCCACGTGATACTGGTCCAGGTGGTTGGGGTCGTCACCCTGATAGCCGCGTATCTCGGCCTCGGCCATGCGTGCGTTCACGATGGCATCCTCGCCGAAGCTCTCCCAGATGCGGCTCCAGCGCGGGTCGCGTCCCAGGTCGGTGACGGGGTTGTACACCCAGGGGCAGTTGCCGGCGCGGCTCTCATAGGCGCACACCTCGGCGCCGGTGCGGGCCAGCTCGGTGTTGAACGATGCCGCCAGGTTGATGGGCTGTGGGAAGAGTGTGCCGCCCTGTGTGTAGGTCACGCCGTGGTTGTGGTCCAGGCCGTAGATGTCGGGGATGCCTAAGTGCTTCATCGACTTCTCCTGAATCAGGCCAATCCACTGTCGCCACTGCTCGGTGGTGTGGGCGCGCGTGCCGGGTGCGTTGAGGATGCTGCCCACCTTCCACTTCTGCAGGCAGGTGTCGAGCGTTGTCTCGTTCAGCTTCCATGTCCCGTCGGGGCCGTAGCCGCCCATGATGTCGAAGTTCAGCTCCAGCATCTGGCCTATCTTCTCGTCGAGCGTCATCTTGGCCAGTGTCTTCTCAATCTTTTTCTCGATGGCAGCGTCCTTGGCAATGGCTGGGCGCTGTGCCGACATCGTCAGGGCCATGCTGGCCGTAACGATGGTAAGAATCATTCTTTTCATGTCAGATGGGTGTTTCAATAGGTTGTTCATTGGTATTTAGGTTGCAAAGGTAATGAATAAAGTTGAAACCGCAATGCTAAATGATGGAAAAAGTTTAGGGTGGGGGTGGGTGAGCTGCGTTGCAAACCTCAGTGCCAAACTGGCCTGCTTAATTCTTTTTGCTCTTTTTTAATGATTATTATACAAAAATATAGTTCGTATAACAAAAGTTTAGCGTAACTTTGCACCCGAAAATTAAATTTAAAAGTTGAGAAAGTAACAATTGTTTTAATCCTTTAAAAATTTTAGAAAATGAAAAAGACTATTTTTGTGGCACTTGCTGCCGTAGCTATGCTTGTTTCTTGTGGTCCCAAGATGAGCCCCGAGGCAACTAAGGCATGGAATGATTACAAGGAGAAGGCTGCTGCCGTTTCTACCGACGAGGCTTGTGACCAGTTTGAGACACCTGAGGCCTATCAGGAGGCTTTCGACGCTGCCATGAAGGCTGGCGAGGATTTCGCCAAGAACTTCGACGGCAAGGTGACGAAGGAAGTGGCCGACAGCTGTCAAGCATTGACCCAGGCCCTCATCGCTCATGACAAGAAGGTGCAGGAGGCTATTGCCGCTCAGAAGGCTCTCGAAGAGCAGGAGATGGCTGAGGAAGAGCAGCTTGAAGATGGCGAGGAAGAGTTAGAGGACCAGATGACCGAAGAGGAGGTTGAGGAGTAATCGCTCTTTTTTAGCATTGATACTTATTTAATTAGAATACGGAACAATGAAAAAGACTATTTTCGTGGCACTCGCTGCCGTTTCAATGATTTTCGCTTCTTGTGGTAAGAAGATGTCGCCCGAGGCTGCCAAGGCTTGGGAGGACGTGAAGGCCAAGTCTGCTTCCGTCTGCTCGATGGAGGCTATTGACCAGTTCGAGACTGTTGAGGACTGGAACGCTGCCGTCCAGGCATTCCAGGCTGCTACCCAGGAGATGGGCAAGTACCAGAGTGAGTACTCGAAAGAGGTTGTCGACAGCTTCACCACGCTGACCACCAAGTTTGCCGAGGTCAACGAGAAGGCTGCCGCTCAGATTCAGGCTACCATGGAGCAGGCCCTTGAAGAGGCCGGCGTCGATGGCGAGGAAATGCTTGAGGAGGGCGAGGAAGAGTTAGAGCCCCAGATGACTGAAGAGGAGGTTGAGGAGTAATCACTCTCTCTCTCTTGAAATAGAAGCTGTGAATCCATGTCGGGTTCACGGCTTTTTTGTGCTATGCAAAAAATAACTTGGTACAAATGAATAAAGTTCTTGGACAAGCCAAGCGGCAAAGCCGAGTCCAGACCCCACCCCTGCCCCTCCCCTTGAAGGGAGGGGAGTGGCTACCGCCTTGCCCGCCGCAGGGACTCCGTGAGGCACTCCCCTCCCTTCAAGGGGAGGGGCAGGGGTGGGGTCTGTAACGCCTTGCCCGCCGCAGGGACTCCGTGAGCCACTCCCCTCCCTTGTAGGGGAGGGGCAGGGGTGGGGTCTGTAACGCCTTGCCCGCCGCAGGGACTCCGTG
>CAMVKN010000023.1 GCA_947168045.1 uncultured Prevotellaceae bacterium | reverse complement strand
AGCTCTTTACTGCAATTGAGATTGCCATTGAGATTGCTTGCGGATTTTAGGATAACTAAAAAAATTGTAAGAATTATGAAGAAAGTTGTTGTTTTATTCGCGTTCATGCTGTCAGTTGCATCTCTGACGGCTCAGTCAGGACATCGCGGACTTGATGTCAAAGTTGAACTTGGTTATGACCTTGCCACCAAAAGCGGTGCCGATGGCGATGTTGCTGCAACCATGACTATCGGCAAGCGTTTTAACAAGTATTTCTTTGCTGGTGTAGGTTCTGGTGCTATCATGTACGGACTGCCTGAGTATTACTTTGACGATGGCCCTTCACCCGAGACGCTTGTTCCCATTTTTGCTGATTTCAGAGGCTATTTCCCATTGTGGAATACGAAAATCGCTCCTTTCATCGGCCTGAAGGGTGGCTATATGATTAACGCTGGTACTGCTGGCCCTGATGGAACCATGTTTCAGGTTACTCCTGGTGTGCAGATTCCATTGTCAGGTGTCGTTGACCTGAATATTTCCGCAGGCTACGAGCATCACATACCCACTAAGGAAGAATATGATTCCTATGGAACCGTGGTCATCAAGGTTGGTTTTGGATTCCATAAAAAGTCCAAGTAGAAGAATCAATAGTAAAATCAAATACAGAAGAAAATGAAAAAGTATTTCTATTTATTGTTGTTGGCAATGATGCCAATGTGCTTTGCTGCTTGCAGTAGTGATGATGACGAAGGCGGTTCATCGGGCCTAAGTGCATCTAACTTGGTTGGCGAATGGGTTGTCATAGCATATCATGACAATGTTGACTGGCATGAGAATGAAAGCGTCGGGGAAATCTGGGGTTTCAATGCCGATGGAACGTTTTATGGTGACAACTCAGATATTTATACAGCGTGGAAAATCGTTGACGGGAAACTGCAAATGACACGGACTAACGGCAGGACAGAAGCTTATACAGCAGAAATAAAAGACGGGAAACTCTATCTGCAATTTGATGGAGAAAATACAGTTTTAGAAAAAGTTTCAAGCAAATAATATCAAACATGAAGAAGTATTTCTATTTATTGATGTTGGCAATGATGCCAATGTGCTTTGTCGCTTGTGGAAGTGACGATGACGAACCGACGGGTGTCGCAGGTGTTGAAACGTTGTATGGAACATGGCAGCAGACTCATGGCGTTGCCTTTGAGGATGGTGCTTTCCATCACGACAATGATGTAAGTGCAGACGAGGCAGAGTATTTGCGTTTTGACAAAAGCGGCACTTGTGCCGTAATTGGTGGTGACCGAGGCGTATTCTATAGCAACGGCACTTATTCTTTTACTTTCAATGAAGAAAGTAAGAGTTTGAGAATCGGTTCTCAGTCTTTGGTTGTTGATGTCCTCTCTGGCGGAACATTGAAGTTGAAGTATTATTATACCTCTGACGAATACATTCTTGCAACTTACAAGAAAGTCAGTGACAGCGTTTGGGACAATCTTTAAGAACAGAGAAAAAGCCTTAGATGAGGGTCTTTATCCTCTTCTAAGGCTTAATTTTTAGACTACATTTTTAATCCTCTCCGTTGTTCTTGCCCTATTCCGAACTGCTCCTTAAACCATTCTTTGCTGGGCAAAGCGTTCCAAAGGGCCGAGCGGGGCAATAGGCGTCTGGTTGATATGCAGGAACAAGTTTCGCTTCTCATCCATTATCACCTGTGCCTTGACGTTATCGGCAAGTGCATTGCGCCTGTACTCATTGGAGTGAAGCCACCCGCTATAATTGACGGTCTGCCCGTATAGCAGTTTGTCGGTTTGTTCTGCGGTGAAACCGTATTGCAAACACTCACGCTCCATGTTGAGGAAACGCTTGAAACTTGGGAACCATCTATAAGCCTTATCTAAGAGACGCTTCAAGTTGCTCACCTCCTGCTGGTGCTGCCCAATGGTACGGTTGAGTTCCCTTGCGTGGTTGTCCTTCAATTTCTGTATGTCGGTGTGCAGTCTCTCGATCTGGTCATTCAAATCTTCAACTTCTCTATGCAGTTGGGCATTCTCTTTCTCTAATCGGCTCACCTTGTTGCCACCAAGAAGAGAATTCACTCCGTTAAGTACACTGGTGGCGGTCTTCGTGGCAGAGTTCTTCAGTTCCTCAGTCTTAGTTTCTGCCTTGCCTTTCAGCCGAGTCTGCTCACACTCGGCAACGACCATGCAAGCATGCATTTGCTCTCGCTTAATCGCAGACTTGATGCGGGCAAGGGCTTTCTTTGCCTGTTCTGCCTCGGCTATCACCACCCTTGCTTTTTCCTGTTCTTCCAGCAGTTGGGTAACGTTAGCCTGTAAGTCCTCGCCTTGTGCAATCAGGCTACGGTAATACTCATGCGTGGATATATGCTGCGCCTCTGAGCCTTTAATGCCTCGTTGCAGTCCGTATGCTACCATCTGCTCTGCGTAGGTGTCTTGATAACGTATCAGATTGGCACGGCTCATGACCTCATCGGCACACAGATGAGGGGCGGGTGCCTTCATCCTGTATCTCTTCTTGACGGTCTGCTCCTGGTACCCTCCACGATGTTATCAACATCGCGGACTCCTCCCTTTTGCTTCTTACGCTCCGTCTGCACGATAGGGACGATGGTGGCATGGATATGCGGTGTTTCCTCGTCCATGTGCAGGACTGCCGACACTACATTATCCGCTCCGTAGGTCTTGCGGAGCCAATCTATATTGTCCTTGCACCATTCATCCAGTCTGTTAGTCTGTTCTATCTGCTCCATGTCGGCATGGGTGTCAGTGAGTACGATGCGGATGGCTTGTACCTGGTTCTTGCCTATCTTACGTTTCAATCCTGCCGTATCAAGGCGGTGTCGGATGGCTGCCGTTCGGTTACGGACACCATCTGGGAACTGGATGAGTTCTCGGTTGAGGTGCGTCCGTTTCGGGTCGGCGTTCTTCGGTTGTATGGTTCTCTCGATGTGGGCAGACATGCCGCTGTCCGCTCCCTTTGCTTTCTCTAAGTGTAATACTGCGTATCCCATTCGCTTGTTTTGATTATTTGTTTGACATTCCGTTTCGCTTCTCGCTACTGTTTGTGTTCGGCTCTTGCCGACGGTCTTGGCAGGGTGTCCAGAGGGGTGCAACCACTCGGCCTATTGGGGACTTTTAGCACAAACGCTTTGCTTGCAAAGAATTCTCCAAAATCGCTTTTCTATGTCAGCATTATTTCGTACTTTTGCACCCAAATAAGCAAATAGGATGACCGAGAAAGAAAAGATGCTCTCTGGCGAGGTGTACTCAGCCATTGACCAACAACTGCTGGAAGAACTGGCCGCAGCAAGAGAGGTGATACACGACTATAACAACCTGCGCCCGTCAGAGCAGGCGAAGAAGCTGGAGCTGCTGAAGGGACTGCTGGGACACATCGGCGACGATGCCATCATCGTGAACCAGCCCTTCTACTGCGACTACGGAAAACAGATATCAGTGGGCAAGCGGTTCTTTGCCAACTTCAACTTCACCGTGCTCGACGAAGCCTGCGTCACCATCGGCGACGACTGCTTCATCGGCCCTAATGTCAGCATCTACACCGCTTGTCACAGCACCGACCCTGTGGAAAGGAACAGCCGCCAGGAATGGGCCAAGCCCGTCAGCATTGGCAACAATGTGTGGATTGGCGGCAGCGTCACCATCCTGCCCGGCGTCACCATCGGCGACAACGTGACCATCGGCGCGGGCTCGGTGGTGGTCGGCGACATCCCCTCGGACAGCATCGCCGTGGGCAACCCCTGCCGGGTGGTCAAGAAGGTGCCGGCCACCATGCAACAATAGAAGAGTATAACAAAAATAATACGTATGAGAAGATTATTTACCTTGCTTTTTATTGCCGTGACAGCCATCGCTGCACGCGCAACCGACTTCAATGTGCCCATCACCGTCACTGTCAATGGCGTGTCGTCAGAGCAGACCGCCATCATCACCATCGTCGAGAACGGGGGGCTGTACGACCTCAACCTGAAGAACTTCGTGCTGCAGACTGAGAATGGCCCCATGGGGGTGGGCAATGTGGAGCTGAAGGGCATCACGTCCTTTCAGGACGGCAATGCCACGCTGCTCATGGCCAGCGATCAGGTGACCATCACCGATGGCGACGACCCTAACATTGCCTTCTGGATGGCATCTATGCTGCCGCCCGTGCCCGTGGAGCTTCGCGGAAAGATTGAGGGCGACCGTCTGCGCTGCTTCATCGACATCGACCTCATGGCCACGTCGCTGCAGCAGGTCATCCAGGTGGGCATCGGCGGCGGCTACCAGCTGCCCAATGCGAGTTTCGAGGCATGGCACAGCACGACGGACAGCTATGTGGAACCCAACAGCTGGCACTCGTTTGAGAGCGCCTCGGGCATGCTCGCCGCACTGGCCGGACACCACATCGAGAAGTCGGCCGAGGCCCACTCAGGCGTGGCCAGCGCGCGCATCTTCGCCACCTCCATCTTCGGCATCGTGGCCAACGGCACCATGACCACCGGCCGCATGAACGCTGGCTCGATGAGTGCTGTCGACGTGGTGAACAATGCCTACCTGGACATGAGCCTGACCGATGTCGACGGCCATGGAGACCCCTTCTACACACCGCTCTATTCGTGTCCCGACTCCATCGCCGTCTGGGTGAAGTTCAACCAGGGCACGCCCAACGCCGCCCATCCCTACGCCACCATCAGCGCCGTCATCACCGACGGCACCTACTATCAGGACCCTGAGGACAAAGCATACGCCAACGTCGTTGCCAAGGCCAAGGACAACAGGATAGCCACCACGGGCGGAGAGTGGGTGCGCATCAGCGCCCCCTTTGTGTACACGGAGAGTGGCATCGACCCGCAGGCGGTGCTTGTCACCATCTCGACCAATGCCGATGCCGGCCAGGGCAGTGCCAACGACGAGGTGCTGGTGGACGACATTGCGCTTATCTACAATGCCAAGGTGACCCACCTGAAGGTGAAGGGGCACGACGTGGCTGGCTTCAGCCCAGAAACCACAGACTATGAGATGGAGCTGAACGAGCAGGTGACCGCCAACGACCTTGAGGTGGAGGTAGACGGAAAGACGGCGCACGTCATCAAGAAGGTGGAGGCACAGGACGGCTATTATGTATGCACCATCGTAGCCATCAGCGCTGACATGTCAACGCTATCCACCTACGTGGTCAGGGTGAAGAGCAACGCCACGGCCATCAGCCACCTGCAGACGACAGCCAGCCAGCCGACGTACTACACCCTCGACGGTCGCCAGGCCAAGACGCTGGTGCCGGGTCAGCTGTACGTCTGCCGACAGCCAGACGGAAAAATGGCAAAGGTGCATTGGTAACACATTTGTGCTGTTTTGCCTGCACTATTTGCACCAAAAATGGGCACTTTTAGGGTAAAAAAGCGGCACTTTACGAAATTATCTCCATGAGATAATTCAATAAAGCGGCTCTTCACGGAATTATCTCCATGAGTTATTCCGATAAAGCGGCACTTTATGAAATTATCTCATGGAGATATTCAAATATCGACATAAATCTCTCGCGCGCACGCGCGCGTTGGCTTAACTCAGATTTTACTTGCACTACTTGCACCTGAAACAATTTTATTAACCTTTGTTGAGATTTATGTTGCACTAAACCCTATTGCATTAACCTTTGTTGAGATTCATGTTGCACTAAGCCCTATTGCATTAACCTTTGTTGAGATTTATGTTGCACTAAACGCTATTGTATTAACCTTTGTTGAGATTTATGTTGCACTAAACGCGATTGCATTAACCTTTGTTGAAATTTATGTTGCACTAAACGCGATTGCTTTAACAACCGTTAAGACGAACTATCTGCACCTCTGGTGCAAGTAGTGCAAGTAGTGCAACATAAAAAACGGTTAATCTTTCGACCCCTCCCCTGGGGGAGGGAGTTAGTCAGACTTGCCGCGTATGACGCAACAGTTCTATATACTCCCCTCCCAGGGGAGGGGCCGGGGGAGGGGCTGTCAGGGCTTTTTAGTGTTAACCCCCACACTGACGGTGCCAGTCTTCAACCCTTCGCCCTGGACGGTGAGGGTGAGCGTGCCGGGTGCGTTGCCGCTCTGCAGGAGCACCTGTGCCAAGCCGTTGAAGGCAGGGACGGCGAACTGATGGCAGTCGGGCTCGGCGGGATGGTCAGGACCGAGGTAGGCTGGATTGCCGTTGCCTACGCCGAGGATGCGCCCGTCGCCTTGCAGACTGAGTGTCAGCTCCTGACAGGCATCGGGCACGAGGCGACCCTTGGCATCGTGCAGCGCTATGGTGACCACGGCCACGTCGCGCCCGTCGGCAGCGATGGTCTGGCGGTCGGCCTCCACGACAATCTGTGTGGCAGGCTTGGTGGTCTCTATGGTCTGCGTCATGATGCGCCGCCCGTTCTTGTAGCCCGTAGCCACCACGCGGCCAGGCTCATAGACAGCCTTCCACTGCAGGTGACCGTTACGGGGCATCGTCTGGCGGCCCAGCTTCTTGCCGTTGACCGTCAGCTCCACCTCGTCGCAGTTGCTGTAGGCCCACAGCTCCACCTCCTCGCCCTCATGGCCCGCAAGGTTCCAGTGGGGGAAGATGTGCAGCACGGGCTCGTCGGTCCACCAGGCCTTGAGATACCACGCCTCGTCCTTGGGGAAGCCGCAGTAGTCGAGGATGCCGAACTCTGAGTCGTGAGCGGGATAGCTGAGCGGGTTAGGCTCGCCGCGGTAGTCGATGCCCGTCCAGTAGAAGATGCCCGCCGCCCAGGGTCTGTCAGCATAGAACTGCCAGCCGCGCTCAATGACGTTCACGGTGTGATGGTGCGTGGTGTCGCGGTTCATCGACACCATCTGCCCAGGCTTGTCAGCGCTGTTGAAGTAGACGCCGCGCGTGCCACAGCCGGTGGTCTCCTCGGTGCCCACAATCTTCCACTCGGGGTTCGCCTTCTTGCGGTTGTCCACATCGTTCTGCATGATGTAGTTGAAGCCCACCACGTCGAGACCCTTAATCATCTCTGCGCCGCCGGCGTTGGCCATGGTCGAGGGGCGTGTGGGGTCGAGCAGCTTCGTGTAGGCACGCATGGCCTCAGCCACGCGCCGCCCCACGACGGTGTTCTCCATGCCCCACTCCTCGTTGCCGTCGCTCCAGAGGATGACGCTGGGGTGGTTGCGGTCGCGGCGAATCATGTTCTCCAACAGCCGCAGGTGCTCCTGGTTGATGCCTGAGAGGCGCTGCTCGTCAATGACGACGATGCCGAGGCTGTCACAGATGTCGAGCAGGGCCGGTGTCACGGGGTTGTGCGATGCACGGTAGGCATTGCAGCCCATGTCCTTCAGCTGGCGCAGGCGCCACAGCTGCAGGGCGTCGGGGATGGCTGCCCCCACGCCAGCATGGTCCTGGTGCATGTTCACGCCCTTGAGCTTCAGCGGCTGTCCGTTGAGCAGGAAGCCACGGTCGGCAGTGAAGGCGATGTCGCGCAGGCCCGTGGTGGTGGTGTAGACATCGGTCACCTGTCCATCCATCTTTATCGTCGTCTCTACCTGGTAGAGGTAGGGGTCGGTCGTGGTCCACAGGTGCGGCAAGGTGACGATCAGCTGCTGCTTGCACGTTGCGTTCTGTCTTGCCTTCATCGTCAGCGTCGCCGCCCTTGCGTGTGCCACAGGGTGGCCCTGGTCGTCGAGCAGCCACTGCTCTACCACGCACTGCTGGTCAGCGAGGGTGTGGTTATACACCTCCGTCTCGACGTACACGGTGGCCTCGTCGTTCTTCGGCAGGTTCAGGTCGGCATAGACGAAGGTGCCGAAGGGTGCCACGCTGACGGCAGCCGACTTCAGCAGCCACACGTCACGATAGATGCCGGCACCCTCGTAGAACCATCCCTCCTCGAGCGACGCGTCGGCACGCACACAGATAAGGTTGTCGCCCCCGTAGTTCACATACTCCGTCACGTCGTACACCTGCGTGGCATAGCCGCTGGGCTCGGTGCCCATGTAGAAGCCGTTGAACCACACCTGCGCGTTGCGGAAGATGCCGTCGAACTGCAGGCTGATGTGCTTGCCCAAATCCTCAGCCGGAATGGTAATCGTTTTGCGATACCAGCCCACGCTCGTGGCCGGATATTTCCAGCCCACGGTCTTGTAGCCGTGCGAGTGGCTGGCCTCGGGGGCGTAGGGCAAGGTGGCGACCCAGTCGTGTGGCACGCTGACGGTCTGCCAGCTGCTGTCGTCGAACTTGGCGGCGTAGGGACCCTCGTTGTGGATGGAGTTGGCCTTCGTCAGGTAGTTGAAGTACTCAGTGCCGCAGCCGAAGTCCTTCTCAGGGTCGGCGGCGTGGCCCAGCGTGAAGCGCCACCCCTGGTCGAGGCGCACCTTCTGTCTGACACTCTGTCCATAAATGCTAATGGCGACCATCCAGGCCGCCATAGCTATCAGTGTGCGTGTGATGTTCATACGCTGTTTAGTCAGTGATAAGACACTCGCCGGTCATGTCCTTCGGCTGCTCCAGCCCCATGATGTGCAGGATGCTGGGGGCCACGTCGGCCAGTCGGCCGTCGCGCACGGTGGCACTGTTGTTGTCAGTGACATAGATGAAGGGCACGGGGTTCAGCGAGTGGGCAGTGTTCGGCGTACCGTCGGGGTTGATGGCGTTGTCGGCATTGCCATGGTCGGCAATGATGATGGCCTCGTAGCCATTGGCCTTGGCGGCCTCGATGACGTCGTGCACGCAGTGGTCGACGGCCCACACAGCCTTGGCGATGGCGTTGTAGACGCCGGTGTGGCCCACCATGTCGCCATTGGCGAAGTTGACCACGATGAAGTCGTACTGCTGTGTGCCGATGGCAGCCACCAGCTTGTCCTTCACCTCGTAGGCGCTCATCTCAGGCTTCAGGTCGTAGGTGGCCACCTTCGGGCTGGCCACAAGGATGCGGTCCTCGCCCTCGAAGGGAGCCTCGCGCCCGCCGTTGAAGAAGAAGGTGACGTGGGCATACTTCTCCGTCTCAGCGGTGTGCAGCTGCCGCTTGCCCTGACGGCTGAGATATTCGCCCAGCGTGTCCTCGACGTTCTCCTTGGGGAAGAGGATGTGCACACCCTTGAAGTTGGCGTCGTAGGGGGTCATGCAGTAGTACTGCAGGCCCGGTATGGTCTTCATGCCCTGTTCCGGCATGTCCTGCTGTGTCAGCGCGATGGTCATCTCCTTGGCACGGTCGTTGCGGAAGTTGATGAAGATGACGACGTCGCCCTCCTCGATGCACCCGTTGACGGTGGCGTTGTGGATGGGCTTGATGAACTCGTCGGTGACACCTTCGTCATACGACTCCTGCATGGCCTGCACCATGTCGGTGGCCTGCTTGCCCGTTCCGTTGACGATGAGGTCATAGCCCTCTTTCACGCGTTCCCAGCGCTTGTCGCGGTCCATGGCGTAGAAACGGCCCACGATGCTGGCGATGGCAGCGTCGTTCTTCTGACATTCGGCCTGTACCTGCTCGATGAAGCCCTTGCCTGAGCGCGGGTCGGTGTCGCGGCCGTCCATGAAGCAGTGGACGAAGGTCTGGTTCTTCAGACCGTAGTGCTTGCCCACCTCGATGAGCTTGTAGAGGTGCTCCAGGCTGCTGTGCACGCCGCCGTCAGAGCAGAGGCCCATCAGGTGCAGCTTCTTGTTGTTGTCCTTGGCATAGGTGTAGGCGGCCTTCACCTGAGCGTTCTCCACGATGCTGTTGTCACGGCAGGCGCGGTTGATTTTCACCAGGTCCTGATAGACGATGCGTCCGGCGCCGATGTTGAGGTGTCCCACCTCTGAGTTGCCCATCTGTCCGTCGGGCAGTCCCACGTCCTCGCCGCTGGCCTGCAGCTGTGCGTGTGCGCTGGTGGCTGTGAGATAATCCAAGTAAGGTGTCGGGGTGTTAAAAATCACGTCGCCCCGTCCGTGCTGTCCGATTCCCCATCCGTCGAGAATCATCAGTAGTGCTTTCTTTGCCATTGTTTCTCCAATATATAATAATGTACGTTTTCAGCCTGCAAAGGTACGAAGATGCGGCGAAAAAACAAAAGAAAAAACCATTTTTTCTTTTGATTTTCCGCTTCATTTCTCATTTCTCATCTCTCATCTCTCATCTCTCATTTCTCCAGCAGGCGGCGCGAGAAGTGGTGCACGGGATACCAGGCGGCCAGGAAGCTGACCACCATGACGGTGATGAACACCACGACGATGTCCCAGGGATGGACGCTGACGGGATAGGCATCGACGACGAAGCTGCCCTCGCTCTGGCCCAGTGCTATGAGCCCGTACTGCTGTTGCAGCCAGCAGAGCAGCAGGCCGATGACAATGCCGATGACAGCGCCGACGGCAGCGATGAGCCACCCTTCGAGCAGGAAGATGCCGGAAATCTGCTTGTCGCTGGCACCCAGCGCACGCAGGGTGCCTACGTCGTCTCGCTTGTCGATGATGAGCATGGACAGCGAGCCAATGATGTTGAAACAGGCCACGACAAGGATGAACGTGAGGAAGATGTAGGCCACGAGCTTCTCAATCTTCATGATGCTGAACGTGTCGTCCTGCTGTTCGAAACGGTCCTGCACGGCATACTTCGTGCCGCACAGTTCCTTGATGCGGCTCTTCACCGCCTCGAAGTTGCTGCCAGGCTTCAGGCGCAGCTCTAACGAGGAGAGCATGCCCTGCTGGTCGAAGATGCGCCGCGCAAAGCCGATGCTGGTGAGGATGTAGCGGCTGTCGTATTTGGCCTGCTGCACCTTGAACACGACGCCGCGCGAGAAGAGAAAGGGCGCACGGCCGTCATCTTCGTGGACGAAGCCCTCCTCGGGGTCGTTCATGTCGAGCTGTCCCTCACGGCGCGGCGCATAGATGAAGAGCGTGTCGAAGTGATAGCCCATGCCCAGTATCTCGGCCAGCCTGATGCCGGGGATGCCGTAGGACAGCGGACTGCCCGGCGCCTGCAGCTCGTAGGTGCCGTCACCCTCCAGGATGTCGTTGATGTGGGTCAGACGGTTGAAGTTCTCGTCGACGCCCTTCAGCGTCACCATGGCCTGGCGGTCGTGGTAGACGGCCAACGCCTGGTCCTCGACACACTCCGTGGCCACTTCTATCTCCGGCATCTGCCGAATGGCCGTCAGCACCGGGTCGTCGGCAGGCACCGTCTTACCCTCAACGGGCGTAACCTTCAGCTGCGGGTCGAAGTTGGTAAACAACGAGGCCACGAGGTCGCTGAAGCCGTTGAACACGCTGAGGGTGACGACCATGGCCGTCGTGGCCAGCGCCACACCCAGCATGGAGATGGCGCTGATGACATTGATGACGTTGGTCGACTTCTTCGAGATGAGATAGCGACGCGCTATAAAGAAAGAAAACCCACCCCCGACCCCTCCCCAAGGGAGGGGAGACTTATTACTATTGCGGGCGTTACTGCTTGTCATCATTGATAGTCTAATCAACCTCCCCTTCCTTGGGGAGGGGTTGGGGGTGGGTTTTTAGCAGTTCGTCGATGCGGTCAATGTAGTCCAGCGAGTCGTCGATGAAGAAACGCAGCTCGGGTATGATGCGCAGCTGGTGGCGCACGCGCTGTCCCAGGGTGTAGCGTATCTGAGCAGTGTTGCGGTTGATGTTCTGCAGCATCTCCTCGCCCTTCTCTGAGGGGAAGATGCTGAGGTGTGCCGTACACACCCCCAGGTCAGGGCTGATGCGCACCTGGGTGACACTGACCAGCACGCCGTGCATGGCGCGTGTCTGTTCCTGGAATATCTGGCTTAGCTCTTTCTGCAGCAGCCGTGCAATTTTGTTCTGTCTTGTCTCTTGCATAGTCTTAATGCTTTATTAGAGGTGAGAGGTGAGTGGTGAGAGGTGAGAGGATACCTCTTCCGCTTCATTTCTCAACTGTCATTTATCATTTATCATTTCTCATTATTTTTATCCGGGCATGCAAGCTATTCTCTCACCACTCACCTCTCACCTCTTATTTCTCATCTCACAGCAGGTCTAAGCAACGCTCAATGAAGATGCCACAGTTGTGGTCCTCGACGTCGCGGTTGCGGTCAATCATGCGTGCCACCACGTCCATGGCACGCCGTGTGGCCTGCGGCAGCGCCATGTCCTGCCCCATGAGGCTGCCAATGAGCACGGCCGAGAAGATGTCGCCCGTGCCGTGGAACTGCCCCGGTATCTCTTCGTACTCGTGGAAGAAGTACTCCCTTGTGTCAGCATCGTAGCCGCACACCTGGTTGTGACCGTCGACGACGCAGCTGGTGATGATGACTGAGCGTGCGCCGAGCATGAGTATGCTGTCGATGAGTCGGCGGGCCACGTCGCTGCTGACGCCGCCCTTGCTACAAGGCACGCCGCTGAGGAAGCAAGCCTCGGTATAGTTCGGCTTGGCCAGGTGCGCCACACCCACCATGCGCCGCATCAGCTCCACCTGCCGCTGGTCCAGACCGTTGTACAGCTCGCCGCCGTCGCCCATCACGGGGTCGACGAAGATGTGGCATCCCTGTGCGGCCTGCTCGCGGCAGTAGGCCTCGACAATCTCGGCCTGCTCGCGGCTGAACATCAGGCCGGTGCTGATGGCGTCGAAGTGGAAGCCCAGATGCTGCCAGATGGGAAACGTCTGGCGCATATAGTCGGTAGTGTCCATCTGGGTGAACTCGCCATAGTTCAGCGTGTTCGACACCAGCGCCGTGGGCAGGCAGAAGGCCGGTATGCCCATATAGCTCAGCACGGGCAGCATGGCCGCCATGCCCACCTTGCCGTAGCCGGCGATGTCGTTGATGAGTAGTATCTGCTTCACGGTTTGCAAAATTACGGATTTCTAAGCTAACGGCCAAATTTTTACACGAAAATATAGTATTTTGACAAAAATTGAGTATCTTTGCAGCGCCATGAAATATAAAGTGAATATGCGTTGTTTCCAAATCATATTGCCTGCCCTCCTGCTACTGTCCCTTCCCGCCGGAGCGGCAGAAGAGAGCCTGGAGTCGCTCTACCGTCAAATAGACGAGGCCATTGAACACTCGCCGGAATATGTGGCGACCTATGAGTCACACATCGACAGGGTGAAGACAAGCCTTCGCGCCGAAGCCACGCCTGAGCGGCAGCTGCCCTTACTGATGCAGGTGTTCGACCTCTATAAAGCCTATAACAACGACTCGGCCATGTACTACATCGAGCAGTATATAGACAAGGCCGAGGCGACAAGACAGCAGGCCGAGGCTGACAGGGGGCGCGTGCTGCTGGCCTTCCAGTGCTCCACGGTGGGACTATACACTGAGGCGCTGGGCATCCTCGGCAGCATCAGCAGCGAGGGGCTCAGCCCTGACGTGCGTGCCGACTACTACAACACCTACCAGCACGTCTATGGCGAGCTGAGCTACTACACCCGTCTGCAGCGCATGCGCGACGACTACAGCCAGCGGCACGACCAGTATCGTGACTCGCTGCTGCAGGTGGCAAACCCTGACAGCGAGATGTGCCTGCTGCAGCGTGAGACACTGCTCCTGGCGCAGAAGCATCCTGACGAGGCCCTGGCGGTGAACGACAAGCGCATGGCCCTGGTCGAGGACGGCACGCGGGCCTTTGCCATCGTGGCCTTCTACCGGCACCTCATCTACGTCGCCATGGGCCGCCGCGACGAGTCGAAGCGCTGGCTGGCACAGTCGGCTCTCTGCGATGTGCGCCAGGCCACCATGGACCAGGCGTCGCTACTCACCCTGGCACAAATGCTCAACGAAGAGGGGGAGCTGGAGCGGGCCTACCGCTACATCAGTTTCACATGGGACTGCAACAACCGTTTCAACACGCGCATGCGCTCATGGCAGATAGCCCCCATCCTGGAGGTCATCGACAACAACTACAAGGAGCAGCTGCACCACAACTCGCAGCGGCTCACCCTGGGACTCATCATCCTGGCACTCTTCGCCCTGGCGCTGCTGGGCTCGCTCCTCTTCCTGCACCGACGCAACAAACAGCTGACGGTGGCCCGGCGGGCGCTGAACGACTCCAACGAACAGCTGGCCGCCCTCAACGACGAGCTGAAGGCCACCAACAGCCAGCTGTCCACCCTCAACTCGCAGCTGGCCGAGGCCAACCAGGTGAAGGAGGAGTACATAGGACGCTTCCTGTCGCTCTGTTCGCAGTATGTCGACAAGCTTGACAACTATCGGAAGATGGTGAACCGCAAGATGAAGAACAAGGAGCTGGAAGAGCTGTTCCAGATGTCCAAGTCGACCGAGCTGAAGAGCAAGGAGCTGAACGAGCTGTTCCAGAACTTCGACTCCGTCTTCCTACACCTCTTCCCACACTTCGTCGACGACTTCAACACGCTGCTTCAGCCCGAGATGCAGATACACCCCAAGGACAGTAACATGCTGACCACCGACCTGCGCATCTTTGCCCTCATCCGACTGGGCATCGACGACTCGTCGAAGATAGCCGAGTTCCTCAACTACTCGGTGAACACCATCTACAACTATCGGGCACGCATCAAGAACGGAGCACTGCATAACCGTGAGATGTTTGAGCGCCAGGTGAAGTGTATCGGCCTGCCAAAACAGGACTAATCGGCCATTTTTCATGCTTCAGGACGCCACATTGCGTCCACTCTTTTTGCCAAGAGCAAAAATCGCAAGTCACTCATTAGCAATAACTTGATTCGCTAACACACTTATTTTATTCCACTTTTGCAACCTTGGTGAACCCAGGGTTGCTTTTTTATTACTAAATTTGCAGCAGAAACCTGAACTAACAATCAATTAACTTAATACAACAAATATTTTTTTACGCATGAAAAAAAGCAAGTTCTTACTCGCGCTGCTGTCATTCATGATGATGACGGCAACCGTTCTTGCCCAGAAGCACTCCTACCGTGGGAACGTGGCCGACGAGACCGGCCAGCCCGTCATTGGCGCTTCCGTGGTACAGAAAGGATCCTCAACGGGTTCCATCACCGATTTTGAAGGCAACTTCACAGTCACTGCCGATGCCGGCGCCACGCTGGTCATCTCTTACATCGGCTATGTGTCGCAAGAGGTGAAGGCCGCCGACAACATGTCTATCCGGCTCGTGCCCGACGACACCATGCTGAACGAGGTGGTGGTCATCGGCTACGGTGTCCAGAAGAAAAGCGTCGTCACCGCCAGTATTGCCAAGGTGAGTGCCGAGGACCTGGCCGGCAAGGCTCCCATCCGTATGGACAACGCCCTGAAGGGCCTGGCCGCCGGTGTGAACGTCACCTCATCGAATGGTGCTCCCGGCACGGCCCCGCGTGTGCGTGTGCGCGGCACGGGTTCAATAAATAATACTGAGCCGCTCTACATCGTCGACGGCATGCCCATTGAGGGCGACCTCGACTTTGTCAACCCTAACGACATCGAGTCCATCGAGGTGCTGAAGGACGCTGCCTCCGGCGCCATCTATGGTGCCCGCGCTGCCAACGGCGTCATCCTGGTCACCACGAAGAAGGGCAAAATGGGCAAGCCGTCGCTGAGCTACAACTTCAGCCGCGGCTGGCAGACGAAGTGGCGCAAGCGCGATGTCACGGGTGCCACCGACTATGCCATCCTGACCAACGAGCGCCTGGTGAACTCAGGCCAGGCTCCCATCTATGCCGACCCCTACCACCTCATCGACGCCAATGGCAACGAGGTGAAGGGCTTTGGCACCGACTGGCAGGAAGAGGTGTTCAACGACAATGCCCCCGTAGTGAACCACGACGTGACGCTGAGCGGCGCCACCGAGCGCGTCAACTACTATGTGTCAGCTGGCTACTTCAGCCAGGACGGCATCGTGGGCGGCAACTGGGGCAAGTCCAACTATGAGCGCTTCACGCTCCGCTCGAACACCATCTTCAACATCCTCGACGCCACGAAGGAGCGCAGCTTCCTGAACAAGCTCGACTTCACGGCCGACATAGCCTACATGCGCTCGAAGAGCACCAACATCGGCGGGCAGTCGTCCACCGGCTCCGTGCTGGGCAGCGCCCTCTACCTCAGCCCTGAGCTGCCTGTCACCCTCACCGGTGCTGCCGCCGAGGGACAGCGTGCCTGGCAGCCCAACTACGAGCTGCTGACCGATGCCAACGGCAACCCCTACACCGTTCCCAACTACGTGGGTAACTATGGTGAGATGAACAACCCCCTGGCCATGCTGGCAGTGCCGTCACAGCCCGGTTGGCTCCATAAGTTCGTGCCTAAGTTCGCCTTCGACTTCCAGCTCTACGACGGACTGAAATACCACTTCTCCTATAGTGCCGACCTGGCCTTCTGGGGCTACAACAGCGCCACGCTCACCAAGTATTACCTCTCAGGCAACAACAAGGCTGAGCACACCCAGGCCAGCTCGGGCCAGTCGCGCAACACCAACTGGCAGATTGAGAACACGCTGAGCTACGACAAGACCTTCGGCAAGCACACCATCGGCATCGTCCTCGGCCAGTCGGCCCACAAGCGCAAGGGCGACGGCGTCAGCGCATGGGCATGGAACCTGCGTAACCTTGAGAAGCCGTCGGTGGACTACACTGACTCTGACCCCGACTACGCTCTCGATGCCGATGGCAACATCACCGGCGTCACCATCCAGCGCGGCGGCAATGCAGGTCCCTGGACCGAATACCGCATGTCGTCCTACTTCGGACGCGTCAGCTACAACTACGACGAGCGCTACATGCTGCAGGCCACCCTGCGTCGTGACGGCTCCAGCAAGTTCGGCCCCAACAACAAGTACGGTACCTTCCCCTCGTTCTCAGTGGGTTGGAACGTCACCAACGAGCCATTCTTCCAGGACATCAAGGCAAAGGCCAAGATGAGCAACTTGAAGCTGCGTTTCTCATGGGGTAAGAACGGCTACGACAACATCAGCAACTTCCTCTACACCGTCTATACCGCACAGGGCAACAACGTGCTCCTGGGCAAGACGGCCACCAAGTTCAGCGGCTCGAAGGCCAACGGAACAGCCAACCCCAGCATCAAGTGGGAGGAGAGTGAGCAGACCGACCTCGGCCTCGACCTGGGCTTCTTCAACAACGCCCTGACGTTCACCGTCGACTACTATATCAAGAAGACCAACGGCATGCTGATGACCATGCCCATCCCCTCCTACGTCGGCGAGTCGAAACCTACTGGCAACGTGGGCGACATGGAGAACAAGGGTGTTGAGTTCGAGCTGGGCTACAAGTGGAACATCGGCGATGCCAAGTTCAGCGTCAAGGGCAATGCGTCCTACGTGAAGAACACCCTGAAGAACCTGGGTAACGACACGGGCTTCATGCCCCTCGACGGCATGCAGGGCATCCCCGGACAGGACGGTGGTCTGGCCCGTGCCGAGAACGGACAGCCCTTCCCCTTCTTCTACGGCTACACCACGGCAGGCGTCTTCCAGAACTGGAACGAGGTGAACAACTACACATGGACCAATCCTGAGACGGGCGAGAAACAGCTCATCCAGCCCAACGCACGTCCGGGCTTCACCCGCTTCGTGGACCTGAACAACGACGGTGTCATCGACACGAAGGACATGAGCAACATTGGCAACGGCACTCCCGACTGGACCTTCGGTCTGAACCTGAACGCCGAGTGGAAGGGCTTCGACTTCAACCTCTTCCTGCAGGGCGTGACGGGCAACAAGATTCTGGATGCCACCCACCGCTCAGGCTATCTGGCCTTCAACTATCCCACCTATATGCTCGACCGCTGGACAGGCGAGGGCACATCCAACAAATATCCTGTGATGTCGCTGCTCGACGAGGATGCCAACTGGCGAATCTCCGACCTCTACATCCACGACGGTTCCTACTGCCGCATCAAGAACATCTCGCTGGGCTACACCGTGCCGCAGAGCATCACGCGCCTGGCCACCATCGAGCGTCTGCGCTTCTACGTCATGGCCGAGAACCTGGTCACCTGGACCAAGTACGGCGGCTACGACCCTGAGCTGGGCGACGGCACCACCTCGCTCGGCATTGACAAGGGTGTCTATCCCCAGGCCCGCACATGGACCATCGGTGCAAACATCACGTTCTAAGATGAGCGCGACAGACATGCAAATCAGAATCAATAACCAAGGAAAGACAAAGATATGAAGACAAACAGATATATGGCAGCTGGCCTTCTGGCCACAGGCATGATGCTGACCACGGCATGCAGCGACGACTTCCTCGAGGTAAAGGACCCCACGGGCGAGCCTCTGGCGGAATACTATGTTGACGATGCCCACATACAAGAGGCGCTCTATGCAGCCTACGACCCCATCCACTGGCCCGACTGGGGACTGGGCATGTACAATGCCCTGAACATCAACTCAGAGGTGATGACCGACAACTTCTTCGTGGGCGGCGAGCATGCTGCCGACAACGACCACTGGCAGCACATGGCACGCTTCGAGGCCACGGCCGACAAGACGCTCAGCTCCTTCTGGGGCATCAACTACAGTGGCGTGAAGCGCTGCAACGACCTGCTGACCTACCTGGGCTATGCCAAGTTGACGCCCGAGAACAGCAAGAGCTATGAGGTGCAGGCCCGTGTGATGCGTGCCTACTACTACAACACGCTGTGGCACTACTTCGGCAACATTCCCTACTATGAGCAGAACCTGGAGCCGCCCTACACCGCACCGCAGCTGAAGGCCGACGAAATCTACAACAACGTCATCAGCGACCTGGAGAAGGCCATCGACGAGAACGTGCTGCCCATGCGCTGGGACAACGCCCACAGCGGACTGGCATCGCAGGCCTTCGCCTACATGCTCTACACTGAGATGGTGATGTATCAGAACGACCATAGCCGCTATGCCAAGGCCTACGACTACATGAAGAGAATCATCGAAGACACGGCCGACTACGGTCTGAACCCTGACTATGCCAACATCTGGGAGGAGAGCGGCGAGTGGAGCTCAGAGTCCATCTGGGAAATCAACTACGACGACAACAACAACGAGCGTGGCTGGAACAGCCCGCTGGCCATTGGCGGCACGGTGCTGCCCACGCTGATAGCCCCCGACGGCTTCAACAATGCCGACGGTACGGGTTTCCAGGGTGACGGCTGGGGCTTCCTGCCCGTGCGCACCGCCGTGCTCAGCAAGTTTGAGGCTGCCGACAAGCGTCTGGCCGCCACGGTGTGGGACGTGCGTGGCTACTCGTACAAGGAGCGCTTCCAGGACACCCACCTATGGCTTAACAAGTATCGTCCCTACGATGTCAATCGTCAGGATGCTGGCTTCGACAACAACCTGAACTACAACAACAACTACCGTTACTACCGCTTCGCCGAGGCACTGCTCAACGCTGCCGAGCTGGCACTGGAGCCGGAGACCAGCGGTACGCAGGGCGATGCGGACAACTTCACCAACCAGGTGCGCCGCCGTGCCGGTCTGGACAACCTGTCAGGGGTGACGAAGGACGACATCCTCAACGAGCGCGACCTGGAGTTCATGGGCGAGGGCAAGCGCTACTGGGACCTGGTGCGCACCGGCAAGGCTGCCACCGTACTGGTGCCCGATGGCTTCACACGCACCCACGCCTGGGCACCCAACAAGAAGTTCCTGCCCATCGACCAGAACGAGCTGGCTTCTGACCCGAACCTGGTGCAGAACAACGAGTACTTCATGCAATAAGGTGAAAAAGTAAACAACAGTAATCATTGAAAAAACGAAGCATTATGAAAACAAACATATCCAACAAGGCCAAGGGGCTGGCAAAGGCAGTACTGCCATTCTGCCTCTTCACCCTTCTGCCCTTTGCAACGGCTTGTTCGCCCGAGGAGTATGAGGGAGCCAACGAGGCTGGCATCCCCTCGGTGGCAGGCAAGGACTTCAGCATGACTGTCGACCAGGAGACGAACCAGGTGCTGGTGAGCTATCCTGAGACGCCCGGCATCTACCCCGTCTGGAGCTTCAACGGTAGCACCTACTCTACCCTGAACAATGCCGGTTGGCAGAACAACAAGAAGGGCACCTACACCGTGAGCCTGCGCTTAGGCAACCGCAACGGCTTCAGCCAGGGCGAGGTCACCAAGGAATTCACCTTCAACGAGACGAAGGCCTCGTTCACCACTGAGCTGAACCGCCTCAGCGGCAAGGAGTGGCGCATTGACCATGCCGAGCCTGCCCACCTGGCCTGCGGCCCCGTCGGTGGCGACGGTTCGGGCTGGTGGAGTGCCGCCCCCGAGGAGAAGAAAGACTTCGGCGTCTATGACGACCGCATCAGCTTCGAGAGCGACGGTCTTATGGGGGGCACATTCACCTATAACCCGGGTAAGGATGGCCTGACCTATATTAACATCAACAGCACCATCTTCGACAACGGCGGCGCCACGGCCGACTTCGACACGCCGACACAGCCGCAGACCTCGACCTTCGAGCTGAAGAAGGACGACTGGACGGATGTTGACGGCAACGTCATCGAGACCAACTACCTGCTGCTGGGTGACAACACACTGTTCCCCTATATCAGTCACGACCGCCAATACCAGACTCCACGCTTCCGCATTGAGACGCTGACCGCCTCGAAGCTGGTGCTCATCTATGAGAACGAGCCGGATGGCATCGCCTGGCGCTTCATCTTCACCAGCAAGGAAGACAAGCAGGAGATAGACCCCAACGACCCTGCCTTCGTGAACTGGGTGGCTGTCGACTCGCCTGAGAACCTGGGCCGCGACTTCAACACCGTAGGAAAGATGAACTTCTGGTGGGCCGACGCAGGCTGGAGCCAGATTGGCGACCCGCAGTTCACATACGCCGGTGGTGTCTATACCATCACTGCCAACGATGCCACCACTGCTGAGTGGCAGGCACAGAACAGCATCCAGAATGTAGCAATGAACATCGAGGCTGGACAGGCCTACGACATCAGCGTGAAGCTGGTGGCCAACCAGGCACTGGGACGCTTCACCTTCAAGGTGTGCGACCAGAACGACGATGACAACACCCTGATTTACAACGGTGCTCTCACGCTCGACGCTGGCGAGAACCTGGTGCAGTTTGCCAACGTGAAGGCTCAGAAGGGTGGTGCCGACAGCGGCTTCGGCGAGGCCAAGCTGTTCATCGACCTCGGCGGCTGTCCCGCTGGCTTAGAGGTGAAGCTGAGCGACATCATCATCCAGAAGCACGAGGGTGCCGGTGGTGGTGGCGGCTTCAGCTGGGTTGACGTGAACTCGGCCGACAACATCGGCGCTGGCTTCAACAGCGTGGGGGCCATGGAGTTCTGGTGGGCCGACGGCAGCTGGAGCCAGATTGGCAACCCGGGCTTCGCCTTCGAGAACGGCGTCTACGTCATCACCGCCACTGAGAACGGCGGCTCCGAGTGGCAGGCACAGAACAGCATACACCATGTGGCCATGAACATTGAGCCGGGACAGCTCTATGCCGTCCGTGCCACCATAGAGGCCAGCCAGGCCGTGGGACGCTACACCTTCAAGATTTGTGACGAGAACGACGATGACAACACATTGGTCTACAACGGCAGCCTGGCACTGGAGGCCGGCGAGAACATCGTCGAGCTGAAGGGTGTGAAGGCTCAGAAGGGCGGTGCCGACAGCGGCTTCAGCGAGGCCAAGCTGTTCATCGACCTCGGCGGCATCACTCCTGGCACTGAAATCCGCCTGAGCGACATCATCGTACAGAAATATGAGGAGAGCGCACCCCAGCCGGGTGGCGACGACAGCCCGCTGAGCTACGACGACGCTGCCAACCTGTGGAAGAGCGTCGACGACGGCAGCATGTTTGACAAATGGGACACATGGTTTGCCGACAACAGCTGGACCGCACTGCCCACACAGCCGGAAATCACTCACACCGGCGACACCTACGAGCTGACACTGCCCGAGGGCATGGGTGGCTCGCAGTGGCAGGGACAGTTCCACATCGACACCAAGCTGACGGCCTCAGCCAGCAAGAAGTATGACTTCCAGGTGACGATGGAGACCACCGCCGACTGCCCCGGCGTGACCTTCAAGCTGACTGATGCCGGCGACACCAACTTCTTCCTTGAGGAGCGTCAGGACGTGCCCGGCAACGACGAGTTTGTCTTCACCCGCAAGGGCTTGACGCTGAAGGAGGGCAGCGATGCCACGGCCATCCGCATGTTCTTCGACTTCGGTGGCTCGCCCGTCGGCACACATGTTGCCATCAGTAAAATCGTGCTGAAGGAAGCACAATAATGATTAACGACAAATGAGACGATTCATGCTATATTCATTCTTGCTCACCGCCGCAGTAGCCCTGACGGGCTGCGGCGGCAGTGACGACGGCGACGAGCTGGCAGCAGTGACCATCACCGCCACGCCTGAGACGGTCAACGCCGAGGCTGAAGGCGGCAGCTACACCGTCAATGTCAGCACCACAGGTGTGGAATGGGGTGCATCGGCCGATGCCAAGGCTTTCTTCACCATGAAGACGCAGTACCAGGGTTCCAAGGCGGGTACCATCACCATCAGCGTGCCCGCCAACCCGACGACAGAGTCGCGCACCGGACAAGTGGTCATCATGTCGGGCTCGGCACGCAAGACGGTCACCGTTAGCCAGGCAGCAGCCAGCAAGGCCACCTACCCTGCCCCGGCTGGCTATCAGCTGGTGTGGCACGACGAGTTCAACAGCAGCTCGGAGCTGAACGCTGACGACTGGACACACGAGGTATGGGCCAAGGGACGCGTGAACAACGAGCTGCAGGAGTATGTCAACCACCGCACGCCGGGCGGAAACCTCGTCACTGAGGTGAGCAATGGTACGCTGCGCATCACCGCCCTGAAGGAGAACGGCAAAATCTACTCCGGTCGTGTCTACGCCCATGTGAAGGAGGGTTGGACCTACGGCTACATCGAGGCCAGCATCAAGCTGCCGAAGGGCAAGGGCACCTGGCCCGCCTTCTGGATGATGCCGGTGAACTTCCGCTCATGGCCTGCCGACGGCGAGATAGACATCATGGAGGAGGTGGGCTACCACCCCGACTACGTGTCGTCGAGTCTGCATGCCAACAGCCATGTGCACACCAAGGGCACACAGGTGACCCACGAGATGAAGTGCGAGGGCGCCGAGGGCGAGTTCCACACCTATGCCATTGAGTGGACACAGCAGAACATCACCACCTTTGTCGACGGCAAGGTGCAGCTCAGCTACGACAACCGTGGACTGGGTCGCGACGACTGGCCCTACGACGACCCCTTCTACGTCATCCTCAACCTGGCATGGGGTGGCGACTGGGGCGGTGCCATGGGTGTTGACGAGAGCGTTCTGCCCGTCACCATGGAGGTTGACTACGTCCGCGTGTTCCAGAAGAAGTGATTCTTTCGGGGGATTTAACTAAAGCATACCACGATGAAGAAGTATCTACAGATAGCATTGTTCATGGGCTGCCTGACGGTCACGCCGGCTGCGGCCCAGCAGTTGCCCGTCTATCTCGACACATCGAAGCCCATGGAACAGCGCATCGACGATGCCCTGCGGCGCATGACGCTCGACGAGAAGATTGCCGTCATCCACGCCCAGTCGAAGTTCTCATCGCCTGGCGTGAAGCGCCTCGGCTTCCCCGACGTGTGGACCGACGACGGCCCGAACGGCGTGCGCCCCGACGTGTTGTGGGACGAGTGGGAACAGGCCGGACAGACCAACGACTCGTGTGTGGCCTTCCCCGCACTCACCTGTCTGGCGGCAACGTGGAACCCCGACCTGGCACGCCAGTATGGCGAGAGCCTGGGCGAGGAGGCACTCTATCGTAACAAGAACGTGATGCTGGGCCCGGGCGTGAACATCAACCGCACGCCACTCAACGGCCGCAACTTCGAGTACATGGGCGAAGACCCGTGGCTGGCATCACGCATGGTGGTGCCCTACGTGCAGGGACTGCAGTCGAAGGGCGTGGCTGCCTGCGTGAAGCACTTTGCGCTGAACAACGACGAGGAGTACCGCAACGAGGTGAACGTGGTGGTGTCTGACCGCGCCCTGCGCGAGATTTACCTGCCCTCCTTCGAGGCGGCCGTCAAGGAGGGCAAGGCATGGGCCATCATGGGTGCCTATAACCTCTATAAGAACCAACACAACTGCCATAACGACATCCTGCTCAACCAAATCCTGAAGAAGGAATGGGGCTTCGACGGCGTCGTCATCAGCGACTGGGGTGGTACACACAACACCGTGGAGGCCATCATGAACGGGCTGGACATGGAGTTTGGCTCGTGGACCAACGGTCTGTCATGGGGCTACTCCAACGCTTACGACAGCTACTACATGGCTGAGCCCTACAAGAAGCTGATTACCGAGGGCAAACTGACGACCAAGGAGCTGGACGAGAAGGTGCGCCGCGTGCTGCGCCTGATGCTACGCACCACCATGAACCGCCAACGTCCCTATGGGTTCCTGTGCTCGGAGGCACACTACGACGTGGCACGCCTGGTGGGCGGCGAAGGCATCGTGCTGCTGAAGAACGACAGCCCCAGCGCCTCAGGCAAGAAGAGAAGGGCAAGCAGTGCTGCTGCTCCGTTGCTGCCGCTTGACACGACGAGGTTTAAGAACATTCTGGTGGTGGGCGAGAATGCCATCAAGATGATGACCGTGGGTGGCGGCTCCAGCTCGCTGAAGGCTCAGCATGAGGTGCTGCCCTTAGACGGCTTGCGACAGCGCTTCGGTGCCGACAGGGTGGACTACGTCCGAGGCTACGTGGGCGACACGGTGCAGAGCTACAACGGCGTGACCGTGGGGCGCAGCCTCTACGACCTGCGCACGGCCGACGTGCTCATCAGCGAGGCGGTGGAGAAGGCACGTCAGGCGGACTGCGTCATCTTCATCGGCGGACTGAACAAGGCCGACTACCAGGACTGCGAGGGGCACGACCGCAAGGAATATGGGCTGCCCTACGGTCAGGATGCCGTCATTGAGGCCCTGCTCGCCGTGAACAAGAACCTTGTCGTGGTGAACATCTCAGGCAACGCCGTGGCCATGCCGTGGGCAACCAGGGTGCCGGCCATCGTGCAGGGATGGTTTGTCGGCTCGGAGGCTGGTCATGCCCTGGCCGATGTGCTGTCGGGCGACGTCAACCCCAGTGGCCGACTGCCCTTCACATGGTACAGCCGCCTGGAGGATGTGGGTGCCCACGCCACGGGGTCCTACCCTGGCACATGGCGCCAGAACGAGAAAATCATTGACGAGGAATACAAGGAGGACATCTTCGTGGGCTACCGCTGGGCCGACATGAAGAAAGTCAAGCCGCTGTTTGCCTTCGGTCACGGACTGTCGTACACCACATTTGAGATGACCAACGTGGAGGCGGACAAGAAAGAGCTGCGTGCCGGCGAGGAGATAACGTTCACCGTCAGCGTCAAGAACACGGGGACACGTGCTGGCGCTGAGACCATCCAGCTGTATGTGGCCGACAAGAAAAGCAGTCTGCCACGCCCCGTGAAGGAGCTGAAGGCTTTCCAAAAAGTGTACCTCCAGCCGGGCGAGAGCCGCAACGTGACGCTGACCCTCAACCAGCGGTCGCTGAGCTACTACGACGACCGCCAGCAGGAATGGGTGGCAGAGCCGGGCGACTTTGAGGCAAGGATTGGCGTAGCTGCCGACCACATCGTCTCGAAGGTCCCCTTCCGCCTCCTGCCTTAGCCTGACGGCAAGCCATCATGCACAGTTTGCACTAATACAGCACCTTTTTCCCTTCACTGATGACTATGCCGTGCCGGGGGGTCGTCCCCTGCGGACGACCCTGCAGGTCGTAGGTTCGGTGGTCGGCGGGACTGTCGGTCACGATGCTGCCAATGCCGGAGGGCATCGTTGACACCACGTCGATATAGTCTATATCGGGCATCCACGACGAGGCGTTTGACAGGCGGATGGTGTTGTAGCCCGGCTGCAACTCTATATTGAGCACCTTGCGCCCTACCCTGTCCCAGCCGCCGGAGTTGACGCTCACCGTCTGCACCCGCTTGCCGTTGACGCTGACGGTGATGCTGCGGTTCTCGCCGCTGAGGTAGCCAATGGTGAGCTGGTACTTGCCGCCCTGCCGACTATAGACATTGCGCCACTGCAGGTCGTTCTGCTCGCGCGAGCCCAGCCAGCCGGCCTTGTAGCCGCCTGAGCAGTTCGCATTGGCGTCGTAGGTGGCCGTCTTCTCGCTCTGGTTGTTCTTGATTTCCTGGTAGACGCTGTTGTAGCCAGCCTCGGCCTCATAGCGCACGCGCTCCAGCCGATGGGTGGCCGATGCGCGGTAGATGCGGGTGCCGTGCTGAGGGACGGTCACGTCGTAGCTGCCGGAAAACGTGCCCAGGGAGCGCTTCTGGAACAGGTCGCGCAGCTGCACCTGGCCTGCCAGGTCTATCGTGCTGAAGTCCACCGTCACGGTCTTCTCCTCGTCAGTGGGATTATAGACGGCAAAGGCGCGCAGCGTGCTGTCCCGGCGCTCCAGGTCCTTCACCAGCAGGAAGACGCCGTCCTTATAGCCTGCCACGTATGCCTGCTGGTAGAGCGTGTCCTGATTCAGGGCTATGAGTTCCTGATTCTTCATCAGGTTGAGCGCCGTGGCGTTCACGGTGGCGATGTTGCAGCCGATGAGCAAGGGCGAGTTCATGATGCACCACATGCCGAAGTGCGTCTTGTCCTCCTCGACGGTAAGCGTGCGACCCACCTCGAGCATGTCCATGTCGTTGTAGTGTCCGCGGCTGCTGTAGGCACTCATATAGAGATTCTCGGCCAGGATGTCCTTCACCGAGCCCCAGCTACAGTTGATGTCGCCGGTGGTGCGCCATGAGAAGGCCTGCCCGTCAATCCATGTGCCAGGATAGGCCCAGCGGCAGGCGTTCATGCGCACGTCGGTGCGCCCGGTGTTGCGGATGGCCTCGGCGATGGCGGTATAGCGCGCCTGCTCGTCGAGCACCAGATGGTCCTCGTTGTGATAGTACGAGCCGCCGCAGAAGTCCACCTTGATGAAGTCGAAGCCCAGCTCCTTGAAGAACATGTCTGCATCCTGCTGGTCGTGCTCATACATGCCCACGCCCTTGCCGATGGCATCGCCGCCGAACATGCTGCCGCAGGTGTTGCGCCCGGCGTCGCTGTAGATGCCCGCCTTCAGGTGTCGCTGGTGGATGAAGTCCACCACGCCCTTCAGTCCGTTGGGGAAGCGCTGCGGGTGAATCTTCAGCCGTCCGTTGGCGTCGCGCCCGCCGAAGTAGCCGTCGTCGATGTTCACGTGGTCATAGCCCACGGCGCGCAGTCCGCGCGTCACCATGGCGTCGGCCTGCTGCTTGATGAGCTGTTCGCTGATGTTCAGCCCGAAGGTGTTCCACGAGCTCCAGCCCATCGTGGGGCCGTCCTGTGCACTGACGGCGACCCAAGCCGTCAGGCCGCAAACCAGAGAAATCAGTCTTTTACACATTCTTTATTATTTATGTTTAGGTTAGCTCACGGCCTTGATGTTGCGCTCCAGCTGACGGGTTGAGCTGGCACCGACGAGGACACTGGTGACACCACGCTGGGCGAGTATCCAACGGATGGCATACTCAGCCAGGGAACGGCCCTGGGCAGCAGCCTTGGTGTTCCACTGCTGCAGCTGGGTGAGCAGCTGGGGCGTCAGTGCCGACTCCTTGAGGAAGTGGCCCTTTGACATGCGCGAGTCGTCGGGAATGCCCTCCACCTTCCCGTCGGCCGTCGCCTGACAGTTCAGATAACGGTCGGTGAGCAGTCCCTGTGCCAGCGGCGAGAAGCTGATGAAGCCCACACCATGGTCGGCGCAGAAGTCGAGGATGCCTGACTCCTGCGGCTCGCGGTCGAGCATGTTCAGGCGTCCCTGATAGATGAGCAGGGGCACGTCACGCTCCTTCAGATAGTCGTAGGCGAAGCGGGTGGCCTCCAGTGGCCAGCGACTGATGCCCACATAGAGGGCCTTGCCCTGGCGGACGATGTCAACCAATGCCTGCAGCGTCTCCTCCAAGGGCGTCTCGGGGTCGTAGCGATGACTGTAGAACAGGTCGACATAGTCCAGGTGCATGCGGCGCAGCGACTGTTCGAGCGAGCTGATGAGATACTTTCTGGAGCCCCAGTTGCCATAAGGGCCAGGCCACATGTCGTAGCCTGCCTTGGTGGAAATGAACAGCTCGTCACGATAGGGGCGGAACTCCTCGTCCATCAGCCGGCCCACCGTTTGCTCAGCCGAGCCGTAGCGCGGGCCGTAGTTGTTGGCCAGGTCCCAGTGTACGACGCCATGGTCGAGGGCATAGCGGGTGATGTCGCGGCTGCGCTCGTAGGGGTCGACGCTGCCAAAGTTATGCCAGAAGCCGAGCGACACCTGGGGCAGCAGCACGCCGCTGCGTCCACACCTGTTGTACTTCATCCCGCTGTCATAGCGGTTCTCACTGGCTGCATATTGCTCCGTGCCAAAGGGGCCGGAAAGCTTCTCATTGTCAGTTGTCATTGTCGTTCGTTGTTAGGTTATTATTTTATCGGGGGTGCGGGGGGACGAAAACATCTTATACATACATTAAAAGAAATAGCTGACGGAGACATTCCAGGCATTGGTGCGCGACTTGGCGTGGTGCCACGACTCAGCCGCCATCTGGTTGCCCAGCTCGTTCCAGGTGAAGTCGCTGGTCTTGCTGATGGGGATGTTGTAGCGTATGGCCGCCTCGAAGTGTGATGCCAAGGTGATGCCTAAGCCGAGGTTGACGCTCAGCATCGTCTCCTGTAGCGAGAACTGCTTGTACTCGTCCTCGTGGGTAATCCAGTGTTCAAAGTCGTCGCCGACGTTGAAGCTGAACTGCGGACCGGCGTGCAAGAAGATGGAGAGCGCCTCGCCCATGCCCACACTGTAGCGTGCCGCACCCTGTACGACGATGCTTTCCTGCTTGAAGGTGCTGCCGTCAACCTTCAGGTCGCGCTGGTCGTAGAGTGCCGCCACGTCGACCCCTAAGCCAACGATGGGCAGGGTGAACTTCACCGTGGGTCCTGCGAACCATCCCACACGGTTTGACTCCTTCAGCGCGTCGTTGTTGAACTCCATGTTGGTGAGCTGGAAGCCGCCGGTGACGCCAAAGCGCACCTTGGCCTGCGTCTCGCCCGTTGCAACAAGAAACATTGTCAATGACAAACCCAGCACCATCATCCAGTGGTGTCTGGTCTTAAGCAAACCCATTTTCAACATATCCTCTCCTTTCCGTTTATATATGTTTTGCTAATCCATTGTCATTTCGGGCGCTGCCCGTCAGTGGCGCTCGCGACGCACAGACACGCGTGCCGGCTGTGAGCCGCCGCTGGAGCCGCCCGAGGCACGCTCCCTTCGCGACGAGCGCTCGCGCTTCTTCTTCGTGACGGCCTTGTCGGCCTTCGGGTTGACGTTGGCCAGACTGTCGAGCGAGTCACGGCGTGCCGGGTCGCCGAAGATGTTCTTCCTGAAAGCCTCCAGCTCAGCCTCAATGCGGCGCTGCTCAGCCGAGAGCTTCGTGGTGTCGCCGTTGGCCACCTGTGCCAGGGTGCGACCCAGGCGGTTCGCCGTCTTGTAAATCTTTCCGCGATACTTGTTCAGCGTGAAGTAGTCGTCGAGCGTCATCTGAGCGGCATCGTTCACATCGCTGGTCTTGACAGACTGACGGCTGAGATAGGGCTCCACGTCGCTGTACTTCACCCAGAACAGGGGGTACTTCGTGGCCTCGTCGCCAAAGTCGTCCTCACGCACCATGACGGGACAGAAGGCGATGGGCTTGATGCGGAACGTGGTGTTGGCCTGGTCGTAGTAGGCGCACTCCTTCAGGTAGTACATCTTCACCTCAGCCGACGGTATGTCGCTGTTGTCCACCTTCAGCTTTCCACCTTCCTCGGTATAGTAGATGCTGTAGTTATCGAGGATGCTCTTTATCTCCACCTTCGCCTGGGGCTCCAGCACCTCGTTGCCATCGAGGTTGTACTCATAGACGGGTATGTATCCGTTGAGTGCCAGTTTGAAGACGTATGTGAAGAGGTTGAGCCTCCTGCCCTGCGGCTCCACGGGGTCGTAGAGTCCGGCGTTCTCCTCGTCCATGAGGTTAATCTCACGGTAGATGTCGCGGCGCCACACCACATCCTCGGGCATGTCGAGCGCAGTGGGATACTGCAGACGCATGCGCTGCGTCATGCCGGCCTGCTGCTGGTTCTGCTGTCCCTGCTGCTGCTGCGTCTGCTGCTGGTTACGCCGCTGCCTCGGCTGGCTGAAGACAGTACCCGCCATCAGGGTTATCATCGTCAATAACAAGATTCTTTTCATTGCTGCTTTGAATTAGTTTTTCTATCTAAGCCCCTCACTTGGGGAGGGGATGGGGGTGGGCTTTTAGTTCACCTTGATTTCCATGGCTGCCGGCAGGGTGCGCTCGATGCCGTCAGGACCGACGGCGGTGACACGCGAGATGTAGAAACGGCGTCCACGCGAGAGGCGGCGGAACTGGTCCTTCTGCGCTGCTGAGAAGTTGGCACCGTCGCTGGCCAGCGGCTTGGCATTGCCCATGTTGTCGAAGAACACCGTCTCGAAGGAGATGACGCGGAAGCCGATGTCGAGGATGCCGTCGTCGATGGCTGCCCCGATGTGCTCGACGGCCATGAGGCTGCCCTTTGGCATGTTGCCACCCTTGAAGCGCGATGGGTTGCCACCCTCGTCGGTGATGTCGATGTAGGGCGTGGGGTCGGGCAGCTTGCGCACGCGGAAGGTGAAGGTGCCCATGGTCTGTGGCCGTCCGGTGTTCGTCGAAGTGACGGTGATGACGGCGTCCTGCCCAATCTTCGAGGGGTGGGCGATGTACTTGCCCGCGCCGTTGGGCGTCAGCGTGCCATTGGTCATCGAGGCCGAAATCTTGTTCAGGGGCACGCCGGGGACACTGACGCTGATGGGGTTGCTATAGCCGGCGTAGAGCATGCGTGTCAGGTCGGCGCTGACGGTGGCCGACGGCTCCACCACGGTGTACTTCTGCGAGAAGTCGCGGCGTATGGGGTCGCCGTTGCCATTGATGGTCTGGATATAACCGGCAAGGGTGAAGTCACCCGTGCGCGAGCATACCGTCTCATAGACATTGTCGGGCAGCTCCACCTTGCGGTCGCCGATGTATATCTCGGGCACCTGCGTGGTGTCGATGGCCGCCATGACGATGCGTGCCGTGAAGCGGTCGCCCTGTACGATGGTCTGCGAGTTGGGAATGACAAAGGCATCGAGGGCGTTGACACGTATGTCCTTCACGTCGATGTTCTGCACCAGGGTGTGCAACACCTCTTTCTCAGCGTTGCGCACGTCGTTCTGCAGCTTTGTCAGCATGGTGATGGAGGCCACGGCAGGCATGGCCTCAAACATGTACTCCTGCCAGTTCTTGCCGAGTATGCCCTCGGGCACGTCGGTGGTGAGGTCGCTGGCTATGTGCTGTTTCTTCACTGAGTCGGTGACCATGGCCAGGATGCCCTCACGATAAGTGTCGATGGCCTTCTTCAGCTCCTCGCCGCGGCCGCGTCCCGGGGCCAGCATCACCTGGTTGGCGGCCTCCAGGTCTTCCTTGTTCTGCAGGCTGTCAGGGTTGGCACCCTCGCCATCGGCCTCCTGGGCGATGGCCATCTTCAGCTCGCTGGCCAGGCTGTAGAGGCGCTGGCTCATCTCCTTCACCTGCATGGCCTTGTCGTACCACTCCTTCACCTTCTGCGGGTTGGCCGCCATCTGTTCTTCAAAGTCCTTGTATATGACCTCGTTCTCCTGCGTGGCGTTCTCAGTGGTACGCGTCAGACTCTCCTGCACGATGGCAAAACCGTTGAGCACCTCGTTAGAGACGTTCAGCGCCAGCATTGCCATCAAGACGACGTACATCAGGTTAATCATCTTCTGGCGTGGGGAGACAGGTCGTTTTTTTATTGCCATTCTTTGGATTGACGATTTACGTATTTACGATTTTGATTTGTCACCTTGAAGTTTCACCCTTGGTTCTTCACTATCGTAGAGCCTTGTGGCATGTTCACGGTCATGGCCTCAATCATGCGGGTATAGATTTTGTTCAGCTCGGCTATCTGCTCTGCCATGCGCTTTGACTGCTCATTGATTTGGTCGATGGTGCCAATCTGCTGGCTGGCTCCCTTGAGCTGCATCTCATAAACCTTGCAGATGCCAGTGAGGGTACGGTTGAGGTTCTCCATCTCCTCGCTGTCGCGTGTCAGGCGCTCGCTCTGTTCGCTCACCTTCTTCAGCGTCTCGGTCAGGCTCTTCAGCTGCTCCACATAGTTTTGTGTAGCCTCCTCCATCTCCTCGGGGTCGATGTCGGGCAACTCAGGCTGCTGACTGATGACACCACCAATGATAGTCCCAGCACTCCCCGCAAACCCAGAGGTCCCAGAAATCTCAGCACTCCCAGTAGCCCCAGAAGTCCCAGAACTCCCAGTAGTCCCAGAACTCCCAGTAGCCCCAGCACTCTCCTCGAAGCCCCCAGCGCCGCCACCACCGATGATGATGGTGCCACCGCTGATGCCACCGCTGACGATGGCAGCGGCAGCCTCCGTCTCGGTTGTTTCACCCTCTGGCCCGCCGTCCATCTCCACATGCGTGGGCAGGTCCTTGCCGTCCTCCGTCTTGTCGAAGGGACGGTCGAAGCCGGCGATGAAGAACACCAGCACCTCAGTGCCCATGCCCAAGAAGAGCATGGTGTTAGCGCCCGGCAGGTGGGTGAGCTTGAAGAGTGCACCCAGGATGACGATGGAGGCGCCCCAGCTGTAGGCATAGTTCATGAACGTCTGTCCTGGCACGCTGTCGAGCCATTTCTGCAGGCGATAGATAGGATTGAATTTGCTGTATTTGGTCATTGTTTTTGCTGTCTTTATTTCGTTATCACGATGTCACGTTATTACGTTGTTTCGCGTTGTTACGTTGTTTCGTTATTACGTTATCACGTTATCACGATGCTGCGTTATTACAATGCCGGTTATCACGGCTTTATTTCCTTTTCTTTTTTGTCGTTGCCTTGGCCGGCTTGGCCTTCTCGCTGGTAGTGTTGGCCAGACTGCGGACACAGCGGAAGCCGATGTAGGAACGTGGCTGGTTCTGATATTCGCTGCTGCGCCAAGCCGAGCGGATGTAGCTCTCGGGGTCCTTCCACGAACCGCCGCGCACGCTCTTCTTCTTCAGCCGGTAGGGGTCCTCCTTGGCGGCGTTGTACTTCAGCTGCGGGTTGATGTCGTTCATGGCGTCCACGCCCGCCTCGGTATAGATGGTCGAGGTCCACTCAGCCACGTTGCCCGCCATGTCGTACAGCCCGTTGCTGTTGGCACTGTAGATGCCGGCCTTCGACGTGATGAGGTTGCCGTCCTTGGTGTAGTTGCCATCGTCAGGCTTGAAGTTGGCAAAGAAGCAGCCCTTGCCTGATGCCACGTCCTCGTTCTCCCAGGGGAACTCGTTCTGCTGCTTGCCACGGGCGGCATACTCCCATTCGGCCTCCGTCGGCAGACGGTAGCGCTGCACGAAGCGGGCAGCGGGGCCCAGGCCCTTCAGCAGGTACTCCGTGCGCCAGGCACAGAAGGCATTGGCCTGCTCCCAGGTCACGCCCACCACGGGATAGTCGTTGTAGGCCGCATTGCAGAAGTAGTTGCGCATATACATCTCGTTGTCAGCATTGGGGAAGTCGTTCACCCAGCATGTCGTGTCGGGATATATATTAACAATGTACGTGTTGAGGAAGTCCCAGGGCCCGGTGAGCTCGCGGTTGATGGTCTCGCGGTGTATCTTGCCCTCGTCGTCGATATAGGCGGTGTCCTTCGATATCCACACCTTCTCTTCGGGGTTCACGGTCACGTCGGTGTTCAGGTTCCGCTCCTCGGGATTCAGACGGTTGCGGCGCAGGGCTGCCTCGGTGTAGTCGTACACCTCGTAGCGGTAGTTCATCTGACTGGCATCGAGCATCTTCTCGCCCGTCACGGGGTTGGTGACGTAGACGCTCTCCATGGCGCGCAGCTCGTCCTCGTTGGGCTTGCGCGGCAGCGCCTTCTTCCAGTTCAGGTAGGGCTTGATGGGTTCGCCGTCCTTGTCCTCCTCAATCTTGTAGCTCTCATCGCCACCATAGTTTGGGTCGGCCAGTCGCTCGCGGATGATGCTGTCGCGCACGTAGCTGACAAACTGGCGGTACTCCGAGTTTGTTATCTCCGTGTCGTCCATCCAGAAGCCCTCCACGCTGATGTCGCGCAGCGGTGTCTCGCGGCCCCAGAGCGAGTCCTTACTCTCCAGGCCCATCTTCAGGTGTCCACGCTTGATGAGCACCATGCCGTAGGGAGCCGGCTCGGCAAATGCCTTGCCGCTGGCGCCTGTCAGTTCGCCTCCTGATGCCATCGTCTCCTTGCCGCCAAAACAGGAGGTAAGGAGCAAAAGGACGGCAAGGAGCCCACACAAGCCCTTCCAAAGGGAGGGATGTGCATTTGGCTTTCTCTTTGATATAGCTCGTTTCGTCTTCATTTTCATCCTCTATATATTATTCTCATTTTTTCTAATCCACATCCCTTCCTTCGGGAGGGCTTGGGTGGGCTTTTGCTTGGTTTACAATATCCTCACGCTCTGGTGCCTGTTCTTTCCTTTCTTAAACAGGTTGAGGTCGGTCTGGTAGCCCACGCACAGCTCGTGCGACCCGTAGCCCAGGCCAATGCCGTTGGTGAAGGCCTCATAGCTATAGCCCAGTGTGATGCCGTGGAAGTAGCCTCCAAGGTACACCGTCCCTGAGTTAGATGGACTGAAGCCCACGCCCACATACATCATGCGCTGGTCGTGTGTGTAGGTCAGGCGCGTAGTGATGTCTGCACGGTGGCTGACGCCGTCGCTGCTGCCGAGCACTGAGGGCTGTATTGATAGAAACGGATTTCTTAGCCGAATATTGCATCCCGCAGTAAAATAATACGACATGTCTATCTTCAGCTCGTTGGTCTGCCCCAGCTCAACGGTGGGTGCCGTGAGGTGCTGCACGGCGGCGCCGACGTACCAGTTCTTGTGTTGGTAGTGCACACCAGCAGCCAGGTCGAAGGCGGTGCCGTCCACCTCAGAGGTGGTGAACACCTCGTCTTCCTTATCGTTCAGCTCCAGCTTGCTGCCGTCGAACTTCTCGCTGAGCATGGCCCCCTGCACGCCGATGGCAATCATGCCGCCGAAGAGCTTGTGCCTATAGGCATACTGCAGGGCCAGGCTGTTGTGTGCAAACAGACCGAGGGCATCGTTGATGAAGCGCAGGCCCACGCCGTGATAGGCACCCAGCAGATAGAAGGGCATGTCGGCTGAGGCATACATCGTCTTGGGGTTGTGCTCGAAGCCGACGAGTGACATATTATAAGCAGCGTTGACGTTGATTTTGTCCTGCTTGCCCACGGCGGCAGGGTTAAACGACGTCTGCATCGCCCAGTAATGACTGAACGATGGGTCGTACTGCGCCCGGGTCTCAAAACAGGCCACAAGCATGACGGCCAAAATCAACAGACTTCGCCTTAACACGCTTTAATAACGCACTACATACATTATTTATTATATAGATGGGGGCGTTTTTCCGTAAAAAAGAGAAAAAGAAGCCCCACCCCCGACCCCTCCCGCGGGGGGGAGGGGAGTATATAGACCCGTAACCTTCTGACTGCCCTGTTGATTGCGTTCATCAGCGGTAGAACTATATACTCCCCTCCCGCGGGGGGGAGGGGAGTATATAGACCCATAACCTTCTGACTGCCCTGTTGATTGCGTTCATCAGCGGTAGAACTATATACTCCCCTCCCCCCCGCGGGAGGGGTCGGGGGTGGGGCTGGGGGGGCTTTGGGCTTTAAAACGGCAGCGCCGGCTCCAGCAGCGGCATGGGGAAGAGCGCTGTACGCAGCTCCTCGCAGCGGTGCGTGAGTGTGTTGAAAGCACCGATGGACTGTCCGCGTCGCTGTTCCTTCCTGAACAGCTCCACATTCCACAGCGTCGAAGCCTTGGCGGTGTGCCCCACGGCATAGTCGCCCAGTCGGTCAGCATTGCAACGGATGGGAGCATCAGCAAACCATGCGGTCATCTGCTGTGCGAAGTGGGTGAGCATGGTGTCCTCCAGCAGTCCCAGGTCCATCAGCACGCGATAGGCCGCATACCACTCGTAAGCATGGCGCATCTGCATCACCACGACGCGCTCCACCTGTTGTCTGACGGCGTTGAAGTCGATGGCGCGCCGCTTGTAATACTGGCGAAACACCATGTTCCGCGGCTGCTCCGGTGGCAGCGGCGCCTGCGTCCTCTCCTCTTGGAGGGCCGCCTGCTGAACCGCCTTTGCGCAGTCCATGAACGACACCCTGGGAATGCCTTTGCGCAGGCCGATGACCTTGCCGACGATGCGCCAGGAGTGGTTGCTCAGCTGTATGGGTGCAAAGTCGCTGTTCTGCGGCACCAGCCACTGGCGTCCCTCATCGTCAGTGAAGAAAGCCTTGACGGTGAAGCCGCCATCCACCTCAGCCACGACGATGTCGCCATCGTTCACCACCGTGTCCATCTGCACCTCCAAGCGGTCGCCGGGCATGACATCGGCATCGTGCATCGACAGGCCCTCGACATCGATGAGGAACACCGGGTGATGCCCCACCAGCTCGCGTGGCACCAGCACATACTGACTGCCCGACACGTCGCCCGACTCTGTCGGCTTTCCGGCCAGCACCGGCACATCCACCAGGGGCACCTTCGTGTCGCACAGCATCGCCTTCAGACCGGCGGCGCTGAGCAGCTCCATCTCTTTCTCCAGTTCCTTGGTGGTCATAGCAAGACAAGACTAAAAGACGGACTACTTGATGCCTGAGATGCTGAACTGCATACACTCCTTGGTGTTCACCTCCAGTGCCAAGACATAGCCCATGGCTGTGGAGAGCCTTTTGGCAAGGGCCATCCCGAGACCGATGCCGTGGTACTCTGCCGAGAAGCGGGTGAAGGGCTGGAAGATGCGCTCCGCCTGTTCGGCCGACACCGGCTGGCCCTGATAGCTGACGGCGATGGAATAGGTGCCGTCATTGGCCTGCAGACAGCGCAGGAGCACCTCGCCGCCAGTGGCAAACTTGTCCGCATTGTTCAGCAGACAGTTCAGCACCTCCTGCAGGTGGCGCTGGCTGGTCGTTATCTTCACCTCGTTGTCCACGGCGCTATCAAACTGCAGCGTCAGCTGCTTGTTGCGCAGGTCGTAGGCATTCATGGTGGTCAGGGCAATCTCGTTCAGTCCCAGCTCGTCGGTCAGCGCTATCTGCTGGTTCTCGTCATACATGCTGAAGAGCACCAGCTCATGGGTGGCGATGGCCACCTGGTAAGCCTCGTGGCCAATGACGGAACGCAGCTGCATGTAGTCGCTGTCGGACATCTGGTGCTTCTCATCTTCAGCAATGATCTCTGCCATGGAGATGAGGGTCTGCAGGGGTGAGCTGAGGGCATCCTGGCACAGCTGTCGCTGCTCGTCGCTGATGCTCATGTTGTCGTGGATGTAAGAGTCGAGCACCGGCTCAAGCAGCGTCTCAATGCTTCGGCCGGCAGCTGCAATGTCGTGGTACGACTTCTCGCGCTGCTCCATGGTCAGTCTGAAGTCAGGATTGTTAAAGATGCGTGCATAGCCCTTGAGCACGCTGACCGGCGACTGCAGGCGCTGGTAGATAGAGGTGACGAAGGAGCGGCGTATGGCGAGTGCCTCCTGCAGGTGCGTGTACTGCTGGCGCAGGCGGCGGTTCTTCTTGTAGCGGTAGTAAAGGGCGAGGCCAAGGGCAAGGATGGCCAGCAGCGCTGACAGCGACACCACGATAATCTGGGTCTTGCGCAGCTTCGCCTTCTCGCGCTCCGACTCTAAGAGGTCAATGCTGTGCGAGAGCTCTTCGATGTCCTCTTCCTGCACCTCGTTGAGGGACTGTAGCTGCAGGCTGTCCCTGCTGCTCAGCTCTTCGTAGGCATTCTTCCAGTCGCCCATGGCGGCATATACCTTGGTGCGTATCTCGGCAGACTCCTCAGGCACAGTGATGGAGTCGCACCAGCTGAGGGCGGCCTCATAGTCGTTGATGCTGAGCGAGTGGTAGACCATCACATTGGCATAGTTGACCTCATTGAAAACCTCTGGGTAAGCCAGGCGCAGACTGTCGTAGCGCTCAAAGGAGCGGTTGAAGGCCTCAAGGTCGCCTTTCTCATAGTTGATGATGCAGCGGTAGCCCAGCACGCCGCTCTCCGTCGTGGGGTCGCGGTAGAGTGACGGCAGACGGTCCAGATGGCTCAGGGCGCGGTCAGGGTCGAAGAAGCTGAAGGCCTGTGCCAGCGAGAGATTCAGATTGGCCACGGCCAGCGGGTTGGCCACGGTGTCGACGCTCTCCAATGCCTTCAGGAAATAGCGGCTGCCCATCTCATGGTGACCACGGTTGACGTAGTAGAGTCCCAGGGCCTGGTTGGGGATGTAGAGGAACTCCGTATTGCCACGCTTGCGGATGTCCTCCGTGATGTGGCGTATCTCAGTGAAGGCGCGGCTGAAGTGCTTCTGGTTGATGTCGAAGACCACGCGGTTCATCCACACATTATAATACTTAGCCCAGTCCTTGCGCTCTAACAGATAGTTCATGAAGTCTTGCTCAGCCTGGTAGAAGCCTGCCTCGTCCTCTGCCGCCTGCATCTGGTAGATGCGCATGGCGTATGCCTTCTCCTCTTCGGTGGCCTGCGACTGTCCGAGTGACGGCAGGCAGCAGCTGACGCACATCAGCAGCCACACACAGTATTTTAAAGTTGAATTGAATAACTGATTCATTGTGTTCTAAATTGGAAATCAACTGCGAAGTTACAAAAAAAAACTGAACGAACAAAAAAAACAGACAAAAACACAATGTTTTTCTTACATTTTTTTATTAGATGGCGCATTGTTTTAATAATTTGTTTTGCTTTTCTACCAACTTTTCGTACCTTTGCACCCAAATTAGCTAAACAAAAAAGAACCATGGAGAATCAACTGAAACAGATAGGCGAGCGGTTGCGCGGCCTGCGCGAAGTGCTCGACATCCCGGTCAGCGAGATGGCGGAGACCATCGGCATTGACCCAGAGAAATATGAGAAGATTGAGAAGGGCGAAGTAGACATCACCATCTCAAACCTGATGAAGATTGCGCACAAGTATGGCGTCTCGACCGAGGAGCTCATCTTCGCAGAGACACCGCACATGAAGAGCTACTTCGTGGTGCGCAACGGACAAGGCGTGAGCATAGAGCGCACCAAGGCATACAAGTACCAGAGCCTCGTCTCAGGCTTCGTGGGGCACAAGGCCGACGTGTTCATCGTCACCGTCGAACCCAAGCCGGGCGCACGCACCATCTACAAGAACACGCACGCCGGACAGGAGTTCAACCTTGTCCTGGAGGGCAAGATGGAGCTGTACATCGGGGGCAAGACCATCGTGCTGGACGAAGGCGACAGCATCTACTTCGACTCCTCAAAGCCCCACGGCATGCTGGCCGTAGGCGACAAGGCGGTAAAGTTCCTGGCATTTACAGTAGAATAAAGCCCACCCCGACCCCTCCTAAAGGGAGGGGCCTTATGAAGACCTGCAAAACAAAAAAATATGAACAGACTTAAGGAAAACAACGCGAGCGACAAAACAATCCTCAATAGGTTTCTTAAACAGACGCACTTCGAATCGGTCGAAGACTACAACAAGAACCTGGAGTTCATCATCCCCGAGAATTTCAACTTCGCCTACGACGTCATGGACGTCTGGGCCGAGGAGAACCCTGACGGTCTGGCCCTGCTGTGGACCAACGACCAGGGGGAGGAGATACGCGCCACCTTCGCACAGCTGAAAGAGCAGAGCGACCAGGCGGCCAGCTATCTGATGTCATTAGGCATCGGCAAGAACGACCCTGTGATGCTCATCCTGAAGCGCCGCTACGAGTGGTGGCTCTGCATGCTTGCCCTGTGCAAGATTGGCGCCATCGTCATTCCCGCCACGCACATGCTGACCAAGCACGACATTGTATATCGTAACACGCGCGCCAGCGTGAAGGCCATCATCTGCGTGGACGATGCCTATGTGGTCAGCCAGGTTCAGGCCGCCCTGCCCGACAGCCCCACGGTGAAGACCGTGGTGGTGGTGGGAGCCTCCCCAAGCCCCTCCGAAGGAGGGGGTGTAGCCTCCCCAAGCCCCTCCGAAGGAGGGGATGTTAAGTTAGATAATGACGCAGACTCTTCCACTACTTCAGGTAACCAAACACCCCCTCCTTCGGAGGGGCTTGGGGAGGCTACATCCCCTCCTTCGGAGGGGCTTGGGGAGGCTACACCCCCTCCTTCGGAGGGGCTTGGGGAGGCTTTCCACAACTGGCAGGAAGAGTGGCAAAAGGTTCCCCCTTTTGCAAAACCCGCCTTCGTCAACACCAACGACGACACCATGCTGATGTACTTCACCAGCGGCACCAGCGGCGAGCCTAAGATGGTGGCACACGACTACCTCTATGCCATGGGGCACCTCACCACGGGTGTCTTCTGGCACAACCTGCACCCAGGAAGCCTGCACCTCACCGTGGCTGACACCGGATGGGGCAAGGCCGTATGGGGCAAGTTCTACGGACAGTGGTTTGCCGGCGCCACGGTGTTTGTCTTCGACCATGAGAAGTTCAACGCCGACACGCTGCTGCGACAGATGGAGAAGTACCGCGTGACGAGCTTCTGCGCACCACCCACCATCTACCGTTTCATGATACGCGAGGACCTGTCGAAATACGACCTGTCGTCGCTCGAATACTGCACCACGGCAGGCGAAGCACTGAACCCGGCAGTCTTTGACAAGTTCCTTGAGAAGACGGGAATAAAGATGATGGAGGGCTTCGGCCAGACCGAGACGACGATGACCCTTGGCACCTTCCCCTGGATGAAGCCCAAGCCCGGCTCCATGGGCATCCCCAACGCACAATACGACATCGCACTCATCCGTGCTGACGGCACTCCCTGTGAGGACGGCGAGAAGGGCGAGATTGTCATCAAGATAGGGGACCACAAGCCCATCGGACTGTTCAAGGGCTACTATCGCGACGAGGAGAAGACGCGCGAGGCATGGCACGACGGTCTGTACCACACCGGCGACATGGCCTGGCGCGACGAGGACGGCTACTACTGGTTCGAGGGCCGCATCGACGATGTCATCAAGTCGTCAGGCTACCGCATCGGCCCGTTTGAGGTAGAGAGCGCCCTGATGACGCATCCGTCAGTGGTGGAGTGTGCCATCACCGGTGTGCCCGACGACATACGCGGCATGGTGGTGAAGGCCACCGTCGTCCTGGGCAAGGAGTGGAAGGACAAGGCCGGCGACGCGCTCATCAAGGAACTGCAGCAGCATGTGAAGAAGGAGACGGCCCCGTACAAGTATCCCCGCATCATCGAGTTTGTCGACGAGCTGCCCAAGACCATCAGCGGAAAGATTCGACGGGTAGAAATCAGGCAGAAGGACAGTCAGAAATGAGAAATGAGAGATGAGAGGTGAGAGGACACCTCTACTACAAATAAGGAAAGCGAAAAACAAAGTGCACTTAGTGCACCTTTCGGCCTAAAATAGTTGACTTGCAAGTCGTTATCAGGTGCATCAACGGCTCTGTTCGTGCACCAATGGTGCACCTGAGACACCCAAGCCCCCAAAGCCCCCCCTTCTGCCCCCAAGGGGGCTACTATAGACTAACTCCCATCATGGCAAAACTATAGTAGCCCCCTCGGGGGCAGAAGGGGGGGCTTTTGGGGCAGCGCTCGACCTCTGGTCGCTTGCTACCGAAGGGACGCAAGAAGGGAGCGCTTCTTTTTGGATATATTCTCTCGAGAATTTGCCAATAACTCGGCACTTTACGAAATTATCTCCATGAGTTATTGGAATAAGTCAATGAGTTATTGGAATAAGTCAACGAGTTATTGAAATAAGTCGTTGAGTTATGAGAATAAAGCCCCCCCGGGGGCTGCTACCGAAGGGACGCAAGAAGGGGGGGCTTTGGGGGCAGCGCTCGACCTCTGGTCGCTTGCTACCGAAGGGACGCAAGAAAGGTGGGGCTCCTGGTGCACATAGGTGCACGAAAACAACTGTTTGGTGCACCAGCCAACGGCTTGCAAGTCAACTGAATAAAGTCCAAAGGTGCACTTGGTGCAGCATTTATTTCGGTTCCCTTTATTAGGCCAATCTTAGCCCCAAGTGGCGCGGACGGTGTATTCGCCGGCATCTGTCGGAACGGCGGTGCGATGGGCCTCGGTGACGGACTTGCCGTTGAGGATGCTGCCTACGAAGGAACATGACGATGACGGTTCTATAAAAAGACGACAGATGCTCTCCGTCGTCTTTTTTTTCAGGTTTCGTTCTTTATTCCTCGTCCTCGTCCTCGTCCCAGACGCTGTGACGGCGGCTCATGGCATCGTTCCAGATGTTGCCCTGGGTGTTGTCCTTGTGAAGGTTGTCTTCGTTAAGGCCAGTTGTCGTTACGTTCTTTACCGAACCGGTCAGAATCTGTTGCTCAAGGTCGGTCATTATAACCAGCATTGCGGGTTTCTGATATTCTTGCTTTTTCATATCTGTGTCCTCCTACCGTTATTTGATGACCTTTTTACCGTTTACAATGTACACACCCTTCTGCGTGGGCTGGCCTTGCAACTTGCGACCATCGAGGGTGTAGCACTCTGTGACGGGAGCGAATACTTTACTATTCACACTTAACTCTTCACTGATCGAAGTGGTCTCGCCGTCGCCCAGGTTCATGCTGAACGCGCGTGCACTGGCAGCCAAGCCCTTCACCTGGAAGTAGGCACGGAAGCCCTTCATGTAGCTTGCTTCCTGTGTGTCATCGTTGACCACAGAGGGGTTGACGAGCTTGTTGCCGGCAGCGAGGAAGAGCACGGCCTTCACGTTGTCCTTATCGCCCTCTGGTCCGGTGACGAGCGTCTTTCCCAATGTGGGGATGAAATCGACGTCGGTCGAGGTGAAGGGCTGTGCATCCTTGCTCACGATGGCTCCCGTGAAGGGTGCTGTGGAGAGGTCGGTGTTGGCAGCGACCTTCACCAGATAGGGTTTGCCGGCCTCGATGCTGGCGGCATTGGCGAAGTTGAGGGTCAGCGTTCCGTCTGCGAACGTTGCGCTGCTGAGTTCCTTCACGGTCCAGCCATCGGGGATGGCGGTGCTGAACGGAGCAGCAAACGTATTCCACGAACCGGTGGCAAGCGTGCGCGTCATGGTGACGTCGGCCTCGTAGCCGTCCCACTCTGTCAGTGCAGCGCTGTTGTCCGTGGTCTCGGAGAGGGCCAGGTCGGTCTCATACTCCACCTCCAGCTCCACGTCGAAGGCGGGAGTTGCGGCGAGTGTCCATGTGCCGTCGGGGTTCTTGGTCAGTTCTACGCCCTCGGTGTAGGCGGTCTCCTCAGCGGTGGCGTAGGTGGTCTCGGCATCGGTCAGCGTCGAGTAGTTTGTCACGAGTGCCTGCTGGGCGGCGGTCAGCGCGTCGTAGGCCGTGCGTGCTGCGTCGATGAGGGCCTTGCTCTCAGGAGTGTAGGTCACGGTGCCGATGGCTGTTATCTTGGCGATGACTTCATCGGCTGCCATCTGGTCGAGTTCGGCATCGGTGTAGTATGTCACTTCCAGCTCGACGTCGTATTCGGGCATCGTGCTGAGTGTCCACACCGTTCCGTCGGCACTGGGCGTGAGGTCGATGGGGTCAGGGTCTTGTGCCCATGCGCCCGTCGCCACTGTCAGCAGCAGTGCCATGATGTATAGAAATCGATGTTTCATTGTTCTTTAATGTTTTAATTGTTCTTTAATTTGTTATACTATTTTCTGTTGTCGCCTCGGCGATGCGATGACGATACTTGAGACAGTGACGGATACATAAACGATTCGCCGAGGCATCGGTGTGATGTCTCGGCGGATATTCTTGTATTTCTCGGCAGTTGCAGGCTCAGTCGATGATGGTCTGCGCCCAGAGGGGGATGTCGTCGGTGTAGCACTTGAAGAGCTTGCCGTCGGTCATGCGGAATAGCAGGCGGGCCTCGGTGTCGTCTATAGAGTTGTCGTAAACATACACGCGGTCGGCAATAGCTGCCACGCACTTGCAGTTGAGTATCGACTTCTGATAGCGCGAGATAATCTTGGGAATCGGCACGTCGTGACCGCCCTCCATTACTCGCTGAGCAATGCGTAATGCGTTGATAGTGGGGTGGCTGGTGGACACGAAGAACAGTCGAATGAAATAGCCTGCTTCATGAGCGCGCCGGATGAAGTCCACCTTTCCTTCGGAAGAAAGCACCGTCTCGAAGATTAGACTCCGACCGTTTTTCAGACACGCTTCACGCTGCTCTTCGCAGTATTGTGCAGCCTGAAGCACAGCCTGAGGCGAGTTCCAGTCGCCGAATCGGTCCTGTGCCACCTGGTCGGGATTGACGTAGAGTGCATCTTCAAGCCATTCATGACGAAGAATCTTTGAGGTAATCGTGGTCTTGCCCGACCCGTTTGGACCGGCAATGACGATGAGCACCGGGCGATGTTTCTCTGTTAACATGATGCTGCAATCTTTTCAGATTCACGCTTCAACTGTCCGAAGAAACGTGCCGTTGCTTCTGCTCTCTTCTGCTTTGCCTCTTCAGCGGCCTCACGCATCAGTTGCGAGAGCACTTCGTCGGTAGGCTCCTCCATGCTTGTCAGTTTGTACGTGTCGATGCTCATAATCTTCTTACGTTTTGTGATTACGGCTGCAAAGATACAACTTTTCCGCGAGATTCCCACAATTTCCCTCAGAAATAATTATGCATTAAGCATTATAAATATCCGTTTGTCTCAGTATGTCAAAGATCGCTTTTGCGAGAGGGTGGAGAGTCGTCTCACGATGGGGACGGGCTCTTTTGTCTGACGGCTCTGATATGGCGATGCCTGGGTGTCGGTGCCAGGGTGTGGCATGACGGGTATGTCCATGTTTTCCGAGTCGTCCTTTTTTCTGAATCTGTTGTTCTTTCGTGCGGGGAGGCCGCCCTCTCCGTGGGGGCTGTGCGGGCGGGGTTCCGCCGTGCACGGGGTCTCTCTGACGGATCAGAGTCCCTTGATCACTTACCTTTATCCTAAAGCCGCTGTCGCGGCTAAAATAGATAAATTGGTAAATCGATAAATAGGTTAAAAAGCGAGGCAGGCACGGACTTGGCGGCCGATGGCCACAGGGGCACTGCGCCAGTCGGTATCGCCATCCATGAGCCACACGTACCAGGCATTGCTTCCATTCGGCGTAGACGACCAGTAGCCTGTTCCCCCCTCCAGCAAGGCTGTTCCTCCGGCGGATTTGATAGCCGAATTCAGGCCGTAGCAGCGTTCTTCGTCGCCGCCGTTGGCTTTGAACATCTGATTCCATTCGGCCTGGCTGGGCAGGTGCCATGTGCCGCCAGTGAAGGCGGGTGTTTTTGCTTCGCATGTGGATTTTGCCGTCGCCCAATTCAACTTGCCTTCGTCGTCCAGGGCGATGGCGAGACCGTTGGAGCCAGACACGTAGGCTATCATTGCTACCTTGGTCACGCCTGTGGGCAGGGTGGCGGCAGCAGCATAGTTCTTGCCGTCGCTGCCGATGACCTGTCCCACGCTGGGGCTGGTGAGGCTGAGTGCGGGCTTCGCCGCAGCCTTTTTAACGGCCTTGACGCTCTTCACCTTCTTCGTGCCGTTGTACTTGACGCTGACCGCCGTGCCTGCGGCTACGCCCTCAAGGGGCAGTGCCTGATACTCGCCTTCGCCGGCCTTGCCCTGCCAGTTTGAGGCATCCTCGGTGCCTTCCTTCACAGAAACCTTGTACGTCGACTGTGCCACTGCGCCCGTGGCTACTGCTGCGAGCAGCACGAGCATTGAAATAAATCTTTTCTTAATCATAATTGAAAAATATAATTTGTTAATAAATGAATTAAAGTTTATAGACTGTCGATTGGGATGAGCTGGTACTCCTTGTCCACGTCCACGTCGTCGGTGGGCATTCCCACATGCAGGGAGCGCGATGTGGGACGCATGGACGCACAGATACGCGACAAGGCACGCAGCAGCCCCGCTGTGGGACTTCTGCGTGCCTTGTGGACACATTTCGCCTCGGCGCCCTTTTCCGCGCCTGTAGCCGATTTTAGGGGGGGGTAACTATGCCGCTCACTACCAAGCAGTTACGGCCGCTCAGAGTCAGGGTCCGGGCGGTGTCGGGAGTGTGGGGTATGTGGAGGTAGCGGGGCATGAGTTGTTATTCGTTTTAGGGTTAGATTGTTTGTTTTGAGAGGTAAAGAGAGGGGGCGGGGGGCGGGGGCGGCTAGAATAGGTCTGAGTGGGTGCCGGTTCCTGTGAACAAGAGTGTAAGTTCTGTATCGTTTTGCTCCCA
>CAMVKN010000022.1 GCA_947168045.1 uncultured Prevotellaceae bacterium | reverse complement strand
CAAACATTATGCCTAACTTTGCAAACAGCTTGCACTTGCTGGTTGACTGTATAGGGATATATATCTTAGGCTGTTGCGAATATTTTTCCGCAAAGTTCTTTCATATCTCATTATTTTTTAGTATCTTTGCACCTTCAATAGCAAACATACAAAGAGAGACTGCTTTATGGCAAATGCACTGACAACAACCGACTTCCATTTTAATGGACAGAAGAGCGTGTACCACGGCAAGGTGCGCGACGTGTACAACATTAACGACGACGTGCTGGTGATGGTGGCCACCGACCGCATCTCAGCCTTCGACGTGGTGCTGCCCAAGGGCATCCCCTTCAAGGGGCAGGTGCTCAACCAGATTGCCGCAAAATTCCTGGATGCCACAGCCGACATCTGTCCCAACTGGAAGCTGGCCACGCCGGACCCGATGGTCACCGTGGGGCTGAAGTGTGAGGGCTTCCGCGTGGAGATGATCATCCGCAGCATCCTCACCGGCTCAGCATGGCGCGAATATAAGAAGGGCGTCCGCGAGCTGTGTGGCGTGCGTCTGCCCGACGGCATGCGGGAGAACGAGCGCTTCCCCGAGCCTATCATCACCCCGACGACGAAGGCCGACGAGGGACACGACATGAACATCTCGAAGGAAGAGATTATTGCCCAGGGCCTCGTCTCGGCTGAAGACTACGCCGTGATGGAGGACTACACCCGCAGGATTTTTGCACGCGGCCAGGAGATTGCCGCTAAGCGCGGCCTCATCCTCGTAGACACGAAGTATGAGTTTGGCAAGCGCGACGGCAAGGTCATCCTCATCGACGAGATACACACGCCAGACAGCAGCCGCTATTTCTATGCCGACGGCTACGAGGAGAAGCTGGCCAAGGGCGAGCCGCAGCGCCAGCTCAGCAAGGAGTTTGTGCGCCAGTGGCTCATTGAGCACGACTTCATGAACGAGCCGGGACAGGTGGTGCCTGAGATGACCGATGCGTATGTGGACAGCGTCAGCGACCGCTACATCGAGCTCTATGAGCACATCACGGGCGAGACCTTCAATAAGGCCAATGTCACTGCCGACATCGCTGCCCGCATTGAGCAGAACGTCAGCTCCTGGCTATCGTCACATTAGTAGAAGGTTCATGTACCAGCAGGAAAGAATCAAGCCCTACAACGACGGGGCAAAGGCGCAGCAGGTGGAGGCGATGTTCGACAACATCGCTCCAACCTACGACACGCTGAACCACCGTCTGTCGTGGAACATCGACCGCGGTTGGCGCCGCAAGGCTATCAGCTACCTGCTGCCCTTCAAGCCGCAGACGGTGCTCGACATCGCCACCGGCACCGGCGACTTCGCCATCATGGCGGCACAGATGCTGAAGCCGAAGCGCCTCGTGGGTGCCGACATCAGCGAGGGTATGATGGAGGTGGGCCGAGAGAAGGTACGGCGTCTTGGACTTCAGGACGTCATCTCGTTTGAGAAGGAGGACTGCCTGAACCTCAGCTATGCCGACGGCAGCTTCGATGCCGTGATGGCAGCCTTTGGCATCCGTAACTTTGCCAACCTCGACCGTGGCCTGCAGGAGATGTGTCGCGTGTTGCGTCCTGGCGGTCATCTCGTCATTGCCGAGCTCACCACGCCGCCGCGCTTCCCCATGCGCCAGCTCTATGCGGTCTACAGCCATACGGTGCTGCCCGTCTATGGGCGTATCGTCTCAAAGGACAAGCAGGCCTACTCCTACCTGCGACGCACCATCGAAGCCTTTCCACAAGGCGAGCGCATGATGGACATACTCACTCGGGCCGGATTCCAGGACACGGCTTTCCGGCGTCTCACCTTTGGCATCTGCACATTATATACAGCTCAGAAAAATGGATAAATACGGTTTAATTGGCTATCCCCTGGGACACTCGTTCTCCATCGGTTACCACAACCAGCGGTTTGCCGACGAAGGCATCAACGCCAAGTACTACAACTTCGAGATTAAGGACATTGAGCAGATTATCGAGGTGCTCGGCCAGAATCCCGAGCTGAAGGGGCTGAACGTCACCATACCCTACAAGGAGAAGGTGTTGCCTTACCTCGACTATGTCAGCCCCGAGGCGCGTGCCATCGGTGCCGTCAACGTCATACGTGTGCTGCACGAAGGTTCGAAGATTGTGCTGCGGGGCTACAACAGTGACGTCATCGGCTTTGTGCAGAGCATTGAGCCCATGCTGGAGAGCCATCACAAGAAGGCGTTGGTGCTGGGCACCGGCGGCGCATCGAAGGCCGTCACCTACGGTCTGAAGTCGCTCGGCATAGAGCCGGTGTGTGTTAGTCGCTATGAGCGCCCAGGCACCGTGCAGTACGAGAGCATCACGCCCGATGTGGTGCACGAGTACAATGTCATTGTCAACTGCACGCCCGTGGGCATGTTTCCAAAGACCGACGCCTGTCCCACGCTGCCCTACGAAGCCCTCGACGAGGACAACATCCTCTACGACCTGATCTACAACCCTGACGAGACCCTGTTCATGAAGAAGGGGGCCGAGCGCGGAGCACAGGTGAAGAACGGGCTGGAGATGCTCTTGCTGCAGGCCTTCGCCTCATGGGAGTTCTGGCAGGGGCGCGAACTGTAATTCTTCTGAACAACGAATTGAACGAATTAGACGAATGGGCTTGAACAACGAATTGAACGAATTAGACGAATGGGCTTGGACAACGAATTGAACGAATTAGACGAATTGCGTTGAACAATAGATTAAACGAATCATAGACTATGGTATTTGTATTTACACTCATTGGACTGGTACTCATCGGCTTTGTCACATACGGCTTTGCCGTGGTGAACAAGATGCCCACGAAGGTGGAAGGCCCCACACGTGAGGACGAGGTGAACAAGCTGACGGAGGCGTTTAACGTCAAAGTCAGGGAGATGAAGTACAACTATGACAAGGCAAAGAAGGACATTGAGAAGGATGAGAAAAAAATCACGGCCCTGAAAACTGACACCACCCTTGCCTATGATAGTCTTCTAAACGAGTATCACGAAGAAGTAAAGAAGGTAACGGCACCGCCTACGACGAAAAACCCCGTCCGTGCGTTCTGGAACAAGGTCATGTACGGCGGAGCGCTGGCCAGCCTCACCTGTTGCTTCGGCACAGGGTTCACTGCCGTCGACGCGGATGATGAAGGTCCGCAGAAGCTGGTGTCGACATCTGAGCCGTGGAACGCTGACAACATTCCCATGCCGCATCTTGAGGACGAGACGCAGTATGTGGCCAACCCCGACAAGGTGCTTGGTGCCGAAACGGTGGACAGCATGAACGCCATGCTGCAGCGCATGGACAAGGTGCTGAACATCGAGACGGCCTTCGCCATCGTCAACCACTGCGAGGGCGGCGAAGCCTACCGTTTGGCACAGGACATGGGCAACAAGTATGGGGTGGGGCGTAACAACCGCGGCCTCGTCGTCGTTATGGCCTACGGCGACCACGACATCAACATCTCGCCGGGCTACGACCTGGAGTCGACGCTCACCGACGGCAAGTGCGGGCGTCTGCTTGACGAGTATGCCGTGCCCTACCTGAAGAAGAACCAGCCCGACAGTGCCATGCTCTATCTCACACGCGCACTCTATGAGTCGCTGACCAAGCAGGACGAGTTGTCGCCCGTCTATGAGAAACCCATGACCGACGAGGAGCGTGACCTGGGCATCGTGAGCTTCGGCACCATGGGCCTCTTGGGCATGATGGGACTGTTACGCCGCAGACTGAACAAGAAGGGCCTGCTGGAGGAGAACAGCACGCTCCTGAAGACACCGATGTCTAACCCCACCATCCCGCTGATCAGAAATATCAGCTCTGGTGGCAGCAGCTATGGCAGCAGTCGTAGTAGCGGCCGTAGCTATCGAAGCAGCAGCAGTAGCAGCTCCTCCCGTCGCGGCAGCTATGGCGGTGGCGGATTCGGTGGCGGCGGTGCCTCACGAAGATGGTGATGGGTGAGATGAGCTCAACCCTCAACCCTAAACAAAAGTCAATAAACAATAAACACTAAACACTCAACATTCAAACAAAAGTCAATAAGCAAAAGTCAATAAACAATAAACACTAAACACTCAACATTCAAACCGTTATGAACAAAAAGTACATTGGATTAGGATGCCTCGGAGCCGTGGTGCTCGTGGCCGCCGTGTTGTTCTTCTGGGTGAAGGGCACTTATAACGGCATGGTCGTAGCTCGTGAGAATGGCAAGGAGGCCTTCTCGCAGATTGACATTATCCTCAAACGTAATTTCGACGAGCTGAACAGACTGGACAATAATCTGCAGTTTCAGGCTGCCGCTACAGGCAAGGTGCTGAAGGACGTTATCGATGCACGTGCTCGCGCTACCTCTATCACCATCGACCCCTCCAACTGCACACCTGAGCAGATGAAGGCATGGAACCAGGCACAGGGCGACTTCACCCAGGCACTCGGGCGCCTGATGGTGGCCGACGAGAACTATCCCGAGCTGAAATTCGACGAGGCTTTCCAGGATGTGCGCGATGCCATCTCCGGCGCTGCCAACCGTCTGGCTGAGGCCCGTCGCAAGTACAACGAGCAGGCCAAGGTCTACAATGTGAAGATTCAGACCTTCCCTAACAACATCATGGCCGGCATGTTCGGCTTCCAGCAGATGTACTACTATGAGGCGCCTGCCGGAACGGAGGAGAACACCACCGACTTCAAGCACGAGACTGAATACAAGATTTAAATGGCTCTCACCTCTCACCACTCACCACTAATAAAACTGATGAAAAAGAATTTCTATCTATTAGCCCTGACTGCCTTTGTAGCCCTCGGCGTCCTTACCGCCTGTGAGGAAGAGGAGGAAACCGCTCAGACATTGAACGGCGTGTGGGAGACCACCGACGTGATGTTCACACGTACGTATAAGGGCCAGACGATGACGCCTACAAAAACGGTCATCCGCTTTGACCAGGAGAGAAACACTTCCCTCGCAGGCTGGGGTGTCGCTGTGGAGTATTTCAACAATCCTGACATCCCTGTTGTCTACCACAACGTCAAGTGGGAGGTATGGCATCGCAAGGACGGCAGCGTGGGCGTGGAGTGGTACTACCAGGAGACTCGCGACAAGTTCAAGACCACCGACTATAAGCTGAACGACAAGGAGTTCAGCGGCATCTGTAGCTTGAACGACGCTGACAATGACAAGAAGCGCATCACCTTCCATCGTGGCACCATGCCCGATGTGAGCAAGGTGGAGCACTGGGGCTACAATGAGCTGCTGCCCACCTGGCATCCAGTGACCTTCGAAGGAAAGATCTTCATTCAGCGCGAATACCAGGGCAAGGTCTATGAACCTAAGAACGTGGTCATCACCTTCGACTGCGAGCCTGTCTACAACACGGGTACGGTGGACAACGGCAAGGCTTTCATCAAGGAAGAGTATGAAGATGCCCCCTGGGGCACTTATCTGGCCGACAGCATCAGGTTCTGGGACTTCTGGACTTCCACTGCTGACATGAGAATCTTCCGCAGTGACAGCAATGATCCCGATTATGAGTTCTCGTCAGTTGAGCGTACTGAGAACGAGTTAAAGGGACAGGTGTGGGTCAAGACCAATGTCTACGAACCCTTCACCCTCAAGCGCATTGCCAATCCTGACTGGAGCGCCATCAAGAACTGGGGCTTCAGCAAATGGTTCCCCAAAACTAACTGATTATCAATGGACAACCGCTACATGCAGCGTGGCGTCTCAGCCGCCAAGGAAGATGTCCACGCTGCCATCAAAAACATTGACAAGGGCCTCTATCCAAAGGCCTTCTGCAAGATTATACCCGACATACTGGGCGGCGACCCGGCCTACTGCAACATCATGCACGCCGACGGTGCCGGCACGAAGTCGGCCCTGGCCTACATGTACTGGAAGGAGACCGGTGACCTGAGCGTGTGGAAAGGCATCGCCCAGGACGCCATCGTGATGAACACCGACGACCTGCTGTGTGTGGGTGCCACGGACAACATCCTTGTCAGCTCGACCATTGGGCGCAACAAACTGCTCATTCCAGGCGAGGTTATCTCGGCCATCATCAACGGCACTGACGAGCTGCTGCAGGAGCTGCGCTCGATGGGCATCGGCATCTGGCCAACAGGCGGAGAGACGGCCGACGTGGGTGACCTGGTGCGCACCATCATCGTTGACAGCACCGTCACCTGCCGCATGAAGCGCAGCGACGTCATCGACAATGCCAACATCCGGCCCGGTGATGTCATCGTCGGACTCAGCTCTACGGGGCAGGCTACCTATGAGCACCGCTACAACGGTGGCATGGGCAGCAACGGTCTGACCTCCGCACGGCATGATGTCTTCGCCAAGTACCTGGCTGAGAAATATCCTGAGAGCTATGACCACCAAGTGCCCGACGAACTGGTGTACTCAGGCCGGCACACACTCACGGATAGTGTAGAGTGTAGAGTGGATAGTGTAGAGTTTGCTACCGCCATGCCTACATCTAACGGGACGGCGGAAGCAAACTCTAAACTCAACACTCTCAACTCAAAACTAACTGTGGGCCAGCTTGTCCTCTCTCCGACGCGTACCTATGCCCCTGTTGTCAAGCGGCTCTTGGACGAGCTGCGGCCTGAGATACACGGCATGGTGCACTGCACGGGCGGCGCCCAGACCAAGGTGCTGCACTTCGTGGGCGACAACTGCCGTGTCATCAAGGACAACATGTTCCCTGTGCCGCCGCTGTTCCAGATCATCCACGACTGCAGCGGTACTGACTGGCGTGAGATGTACCAGGTGTTCAACATGGGGCACCGCATGGAGGTCTACGTCCGGCCGGAGGTGGCCAGCCAGGTCATCGCCGTCTCCAAGGCGTTCAACATCGATGCCCAGGTGGTTGGCCATATTGAGGAGGGCCCCCGCTCGCTTACCATTCACAGCGAGTTCGGTGAGTTCAACTACGAATAACTTATCTCTCATCTCTCATCTCTCACCTCTCACCTCTACCTCACATGCTTCTTGAACTTAACGATGTCTTGATAAGTGGCGAGCCGCACACCCTGTCGCTGATGGCTGTCGAAAGACAGGTGGCCTGCGTGGTGGGCAGTGTGCGCTGGCTCTATGCCATGCTCGGCTTCGAACCCGTCGTGGCTGGCTTTATCAGCCTCGACGGCGAGCCGCTGACACCGGTGACGGCCCCTGCGCTGCGTCGTCAGATGGCCTTTGCACCGCGTCGCCTCGATGATGTAGGGGTTATCGACCGCTATGCTGCGCCCACTGCCGACGATGTCTTTGCACTGCGCGCCAACCGTCAGCTCTCCGTCGACAGCATAGACAACGAAGCGGCCCTGACGGGCTGCACACACCCACAGCAGGCTCGCTTGCTAGCCACCGCCGTGCTGCTGCAGCGTCCCATCCTCTTGGTCGACGAACCGCAGCTGACCATGATGACCTATCTGAAGCGGCAGGCAGCGTCGGGCCGCATCGTAATTATCAGTTCCACCGATGACGCCATCATTGGCAGTGCCGACAATGTCGTCGGTGCCAACCAATAACCGTTCAACAATAACCAATAAACATTAAACAATGTTGAATATCGGACAAATATCTGTGTGGGGCATCTTGCTCGTTATCCTTTTCTCTGGTGCTGCCATTGCTTTCCTTTGGCTGGTTGACCAGCGTCTGCTTAGGAAAGCCCTGCGCCTGCATGTCCATCTGCCGCGACTGCCGCAGCAGGTGTGGCTGCCCTTGGTCGTGGCCATGGTGTGCAGTGCAGCCGCTATGGCCGGCGTGCTGTCGCTGTGCCTGCATGGTGGACCGTTCTGGCTCCTGCTTGTTTTCATGATGGTGTGCCTGCTGCCGTCCACGCCCAGGGCGATGGAGGACTATGTGCGCTGCCTACGCAACACTCAGCAACACCGGCTGTACCTGCTGGCCAACGGCGCTACTCACTTGGAGAGCCTCGTGCCGGGTGCGCGCCGTGCACTTCGTGGCGCCCTGCTGCCGCTGTTGTGGCAACGCTCATCGGCCATGCCGTTTGCCATGGCACTGTTCTTCCTCACTCTCCTCACCTGCGGTCTGTCCTTTGGTGCTGCACTGCTCCTGACGCTGCTCGTGTGGCTGTCGGCCATCGCGGCCGCCGTCATTGCCGCAGTGCTGTCGATGTGGCTCGCTGACCGCCAGCTCTTCGACCGCAATGAGAGGCTGCGCGTTGCTGAACAATAGCACATTCGTACTTCAGAGTGCAACGACTAAAGAGCACTGCAAGAAAAACTATTTGGAAATGAAAAAACATGATATTACTATGATGCTACGACCCAATCTAAGACATCGCGCATGGCTGAAAGCCGTGTGGATGCTGTTGTTGTGCCTGCTGTCCGCAAACCGTGTGCTGGCTGACAACAATGAGAACACCTCCCTCTATTTGGTCACCATGGCGGGCATGGACCAGCTGCACATCGAGATGCCCATCTACGACGAAGAGGGCTACGACGGCTGGATTGACAAGGGCTATGTGTACGTCACCCCTGAAGGTGGCTCGAGGGAGACGCTGCTCCACTACTACACGAAAGAGAAGAGCGGCAGCAAGCCCACGGCCTATCTTACGCGACAGGTCGATGGCCAGATGACGCTGCACCGCGACCAGGGCTACAGTGACGTGAACGTGATGACAACGGAGACGAGCGCCGAGATTCCCAACGTGCCGGGTAAGGAATATTTCAAGCTGTACCTTACATGGACGGTGCCCGACTACCTTCGCGGTAAGAAAATTACCATCAGCTGGTATGTACACAAGAAGGGTAACGGCCCTGCCGGTCCTGCCGGCGAGAGCAACACCGACATTAGCGTCAATCCCCAGAGCTTCACCTTCACAGCCGTGCCCGACCTGATTGTTCCGACGCTGATGGAGCCTGTGCTGGGCTACGATGCTGCCCATGCCGGACAGCTGATGCTGATTTACACCATGGCGACGAGTAATATCAAGAGCATGACGGCCTATTACCAGGAGGTGAATGGACGCGAAGTCATATCGCGGTCGATGACGGTCAAGCCCGAACAGTCGGGATTCATCTACCTTGATGCCACCAAGTGTTACCGCAACTTCTATCTCAAGGCCGTCTATGAGGATATCAACGAAAAGCTGCGCCTCTCACAGTCGGAGCCACAGACGCTGCCAACACTGCACATGCCGTCGAACCTCAGCGCATCGCTGCAAAACGACGGCAAGGTGAAGCTGACGTGGCAGACATCAAACGTGAAGTGGGCTGAGATTTCACCATCCGACATGTGGGACATTCAGCGCAACACCACAGGAGCGCTGAACGCCACGGCCGAGTGGAAGACGGTGGGCAGTGTGGGATTCCTGGATGCCGACACCATCTACTCTTTTGTCGACGAGACGTTGATGAGTTCCTACACAGGTCAACCCGTGCACTACCGCTTGCGTCGCTCCACCACTGCGATGTGGGACTGGAAGACTGGCACGTACACCATGACGTCGCTGCCCTACACCCTCAGTCTGCCAGGCGTGGTCACCGCCACTGCCAAGCGCGGCACGTGGGTGGAAGACATGCACACGGCGAATCTCACCTTCGAATTAGGCAGCAGCCAATACGACTCGAAAGGGAACTTCGTCCTGCGCAGTGCTGCTGACTGGGAGGCCTTGGCCGACTTGCTCAAAGGTGGAAAGACTGTTCCCAACGTGATTATGGCCAATGACATCGAGCTGCCCAAGGGCCACTCTATGCTTGGCTCCAGTACCAGTCGCCCCTACAACGGCACCTTCGACGGCAACGGCCACACGCTGACCGTCAACCTGGACAGCCTCGACGAAGAATATGTGGCCCCCTTCAGATATGTAAACAGCAAGGCAACCACCATACGCAACCTGCATGTGGCGGGTAAGATCAATTCAAAGAAGTGGTATATCGGTGGCATCGTGGGCTATAGCGGTTCTTCGCTGACCATCGTGAACTGCCGTGTGTCAGCAACCATTCGCAGCGATGTCAATGGCGATGCCAGTACGGGCGGATTTGTTGGCATTAGTAAAGGTGACCTCGAAATTAGAAACTGCCTCTTCGACGGTAAGTTCCTTGGTGCCGCTGCCTATAGCTTTGGCGGCTTCGTCGGCTGGAGCAGTATGTCCGCTGTATTAGTGAACAGTCTGTTTGCCCCGTTGACTGTCGACATTGCTCCGTCGTATGAAGGCTGCAACACCTTCGTCCGCAGCAACAATTATTTCAATCAGATGGGCAACATCTGCTACACCACGTCCTTGGATGGCAGTGCCTATAACTATACTGACTGGTTGCTGATGCGCACTGAGGCTGACTGGGACCGCTTCTGCCAGCTGGTCAACGAGGGCAAGGAGGTGAAGGTGAAGATGCTGAACGACATCACCGTCAGCAAGGTGGCCGCCACGGACAAGAACAAGCCTTTCACAGGTTTCTTCGACGGCAACGGACACACCATAACGGTTAACTTAGACGGCAACAGCCTGGACGACAACGGCGCGTTTTGCGCTCCCATCCGCTATGCCAAAGAGATGACGGTCCGCTTCCTCAACGTCAGGGGTGTCATCAAGAACGGTGGCATTTGCACAGCAGGCATCATCGGTCAGACTGTGGGCGGTCTGAACTGGGTTAACAACTGCCACGTGTCGGCCATTATCAACCTGCGGAACGGTGCCACCCATGCCGGCGGCATCATGGGTCATGGGCGTGCCTCGCTGAACCGCATTCGCAATTGCCTCTTCGATGGCTCCATCACTGCAGCCGCGTTCTACACCAATAGTTTCGTCGGAGCTATCATGGGCTGGACCGACGGCGATACCTCATCATCAAACCAGGTGGGCTGTTGCTTGGAGAATGGCTTTTACACCAACTTCAACCACGTAGGCATGAACTATTATAGTGCCAGCGGTGGCAAGGCTTTCGGTGGCTCTTACTGCTACAACACCCATGAATGGGGTGAATGTAACAAGGTGGGCACGCTGACGGCCGAGGAACTGTGCTATGAGATGGGTTCCAGCAACTGGAATCCTTTCGGTAACCTGGCCATACCCAAGCAGTGGAATGAAACGGAAGAGACGGGCACTTACGTCTACGGCATGCAGCCCGAAGCGCTGCAGAAGACATTAGGCAGTGGCTGGGAGCTGAGTGGCAACACAGTGCTGCCGGTGATGAGCACTTCGGCCGAGGCCGAGCACGCCGCCACGGTGTGGGACCCGCGCGCACAGGTAGAGCTCACCACTGAGAAGAGCGTGAACGGCAAAGTGCGTTATACCGAGCAGCGAATACTCACCGACGAGGAGCTGCAGAAACGGCAGCTGACCATCCAGCTGTTGACGCCCTGCGTGGACCACGACTTCCGCTTCAAGGTGAAACAGGGAACATCGCCCTTGACACCGATGGACACCCTGGGCTTGGCCGTGAAGAAGGCCGAGACGGGTGAGTTGGCCCGCTATGAGTTCAACAGCAACGTCAAGGTGGACAGCCTCGTGGCCAACACCCAGCAGTCGTCAGTGCTGCTGACGTGGCGCACCACGGGCACGGGCGACTTCTTCCGCATCACGCGGCGTGACAAGGCCACTGATGAGTCGAAGGTGCTGGAGGAGGCCTTTACCCAGACCAGCTACGTGGACCGCACGCCACAGCCCCAACACGTCTACGTCTACACCGTCGAGGGCGTTAACCAGTGCGAGGGCGAACACGTCAGTACCGCCACCGTCGAGGGCAACTGTGAGCCCACCGGCATGGTGCGTGGCTATCTGCGCCTGACCGACGGCACGGCCCTGGCGGGCTACACCGTCACGGCCGAGCCCCAAGGCTCGACCAAGGGCGAGAAGAAAACCGCGGTCACTGATGCCACCGGATTCTACGAAATCAAGGGACTGAAGTACACCGGCTCCGGCACCTACCGCATCACTGGCCAGACCAAGGACGGGGGATCGTTCACCACGTTCTATGCCAACTTCGACGAGAACACCAACATGGTGACCAACGCCAACCTCGTCATGGAACAGTACTTCCTGCTTGCAGGACAAGTGATGTATGAGGGTACGAGTGTGCCCGTCATTGGCGCACAGTTCGAGCGCGATGGCCAGGTGGTGCACAACGGTTCAGGCATGCCCATCATCAGCGACTCGCAGGGACGCTTCAGCATCAGCATGCCGAAGGGTGCGCACACGCTGCGCGTGGTCAAGGACGGCCACGTGTTCTACGAGGACGGCTACTTCAGCGACGAGGACACCAACGCCAAGCATGAGCACGACTGGCAGAAGAACATCTACGACTATGTGTTCTGGGACCAGACGCGCATCACGCTGCAAGGCCGTGTGGTAGGCGGTGACGAGCAGGGCTTGAAGCCCTTAGGCCAGCTGGCCTCGGTGAACAACCTGGGCGACTCGCTCACCATCGTCATGCAGCTCGAAGGCGACAACGCCTCCTACCTGGTGCGCGACCAGCTGAACGCCAGCATCACCGAGCGCCATCAGGACTACAACTTCGGTACGAACAGCCTCGACAGCTGCCACATGGACACCTACCGCCACCGTCTGGTCATCAAGCCCAACCCCAAGACGGGTGAGTACAATGTGCCCATGCTGCCGGTTAAATATAAGGTGACTGAGATTTACGCCGAGGGCTATCCCACGCTCTTCCAGGCTGGCAAGGTGGGCGAGACGCTCGACCTCTCGGCCTATAAGAATGGGGACGTGGCCACCTACAGCCGTATCTATCATGCTACGCCCACACTTGATGTCAAGCAGTTTAACATGACGGGCGAGAGCTACATGGGCATTAACAGCTATACGGACATTGACAACACGGGTAAGAACATGACCATTGAATTGTGGAATAAGGACAGTGGCTACACCTTCGGCTATCCCGTGTTCATGGCTGGCAGCTCGGTCATCATGCTCCTCTCAGCCCAGGAACGTTACTATTATAATAATAATGTAAAGCAGCGCGAACCCGACGTGGTGCAGCTGCAGGGCGGCGAGGTACGCATCAGCAATGCCCTCATCGGTACTGACAACAGCTCCACCGTGAAGCTCGACTCGGTGGGTACGGGCATCTACAACTTCGTGCCACAGAACCTGACCTTTACCGAGGAGAACGACCAGGCCCTGAAGACGCTGACGATGACGCTGCTCTACGATAGCACATACTATGATGTGCTGCCCATGGACGGCAAGCCCATCCGAGGCTATGTCATGGCCTCGAAGGCCAAGTCGCAGGGTCGCCGCGTGGTGGCCGACGGCGGTACCATGCTCGTTGACATCCTGCGCGACCCGCCCGGAGCCTCGTCGAGTGCCTACATTGAAAGCGGCACGAAACTGAACTATACCTTCTCGCAGAACGTCAAGGCCCAGGCCGGCATCAAGCTCAGCTTCGGCACATCGAAGGGCATGACGAACATGTGGAACGGCATCTGGGCTGGCGTTGGCTCCGGCGAGACGCTGGGACAGAATTCAACGGTGAAGACGACCGACCATTTCGGCATCACGCTGGCCAGCACCTATTACAACAGCTGGCAGTATGGCTACACCTTTGAGACGACGGAGCGCATCAGCACCTCGTCGAGCGCCTTGAATGTCGGGCGCGACGCCGACGTGTTCATCGGCATGACGCAGAATGCCATCTTTGAGGACGGCATCGCCGTGCGCGCCATCAACGACTCCACCTACAAGATGCTCACCACCCGTGCCGGAGGCACCTTCACCGTCGACGGCGTGGACTTCAAGATTCCTCAGGGCACCATGAAACTGCTGGCAACAGGAAAGAACAGCAAGGGTGAGAAGGTCTACTTAGTGCGCGACGAGGTGTTGCGCTACTACACTGAGGTGAACAGCACCTTCGTCCACTCGCAGGCATACATCGAGAAGGAACTCATCCCTGAGCTCATCAACATTCGCAACACCATGATACTGCCCAAGGGCACCTCATTGGAGACGGCCAAGAAGGTGGCCGTGCAGAAGGGCGAACCGGTCTACGTCAGCAGCGTGGACGTCGACGATGAAAACTTTGGCGCCAAGAACTACTACACGCAGGTGAATCCTGACGATAGCAAGTATGCTGACCAGCTGGCATCGATGAACAACAAGATTTACACCTGGATTGAGTTCCTGGCCATCAACGAGCGCGAGAAGCTGGATGCCACCGACCTGGTGAAACGCTATGACATGGACGGCCGCACCAGCGTCACTTACACCGAGTCGTTTGCTATCTCGGATGCGCAGACGCGCTATTGGCAGATACCGCTCATCGGCAGCGGACTGAGTGGCCTCAGTTTCGGTGGGCACAACTTCTTCTCCGGCGGTACGTTAGACGGCTCAGCGCCTGCTACCGCTTATGGTGATAATGGAGAGGATGTCAATTCGAAGACCATGGACATCAACGTGTTTAACACTGGCTTCACCATGAAGCTGACGCCCATCGCCTCGCTTGACTATAACTACAACTACGGCAAGAGCGAGGGACAGTCGAAGAAGGCTGGTTTCACACTCTCACTCTCCAGCAAGTCGAATCTCCTGGTCGATGTCTATCGCTCGCGTCTCAATAATGGTGACCTAAAGAAGAAGGTGGAGGACTTGAAAGCCAAGGGCTACAAGGACGAGGAAATCAACAAGCTGTTCTTCCAGGTGCCCACCGACAAGTACATAGAGTATGTGACGCGTGGCGGCAACCCCGGCACAGACTTTGGCGTGGCGGGGTCGCTCAATGGCGTTTGCTCATACGTCGAGGGTACCCCGACGCAGTATCGTAGCTTTGTCTACCGAACACGTGGCGGCGCCACCAACCAGCCCTATGAGGATGAGCGCAAGACGAAGTACGTTGCACCAGGCGTGGTGCTCGACGAGAAGACCATCGAGATTGACCGCCTGCGCATCTGGGCCGACCAGGCCTCGGTGAGCAACGTTCCCTACGACGAGCCAGCACGCTTCACCGTCCACATGGCCAACGAGAGCGAGCTGCCCGCCCAGTGCACCGAGGTGTTCACCTACATGCTCTCCGACATCACCAACGCCAAGGGTGCCAAGATTACCGTTGACGGCAATCCCGTGGCGGGCGAGGGCCATAGCGTGTTCATCCCTGCCGGACAGGTGGTGACCAAGCAGGTGGAGATTACCGCCGGCGCCGTGTTCGACTACGACAACGTCACCCTGCAGCTCTTCGACCCCAACGACAAGAAGCGCGTCTACTCGTGCGCACTCTCGGCACACTTCGTGCCCACGGCCGGACGAGTGAACATCTCGCTGCCCGGCGATAAGTGGGTGGTGAACACCGAGTCGCAGTACGACAGCGACAAGCAGCAGTACTACATGCCCGTACGCATTGACGGCTTCGATGTCAACTACCGCAACTTCGACCACATTGAGCTGCAGTACAAGCTCTCTACTCAGGGCGACAAGGAGTGGGTCAACGTGTGCAGCTACTACAAGGACTCAGTGCTCATGGCCAAGGCCACGGGCGAGTGCAAGTACATCGAGGACGACGGTCACATCATGGCCATCTTCTGGGGCGAGGCCGACCCTATCGAGCAGCAGTATGACCTGCGTGCGGTGAACTACTGTCGCTACGGCAGCGGATTCCTCACACGCTCGTCGAACATCCTCACCGGCGTCAAGGACACACGCCGGCCACAGCTCTTCGGCACACCCAAGCCTGAGGACGGCATCCTCGACATCGGCGACGACATCATGTTGCGCTTCTCCGAGCCCATCGCAGGCAACTACCTGCGCAACCTGAACAACTTCCAGGTGTTAGGACAGACCAACAAACGCAACATCCTGCTCTCAACCAGTCTGCACATGAATGCCGACGGTCGTGCCTCATCGCTCATCTCGCGTAACCTTGCTGCCAAGTCATTCACTGTTGACGTGATGCTCAACCCAGAGGACAATGGCCAGGAGATGATCTTCTTCAGGCATGGTGAGGGCAATGAGCAACTCCATCTGGGCCTCACCGCCACCAGACATCTGATGGCCAGCTTCATTAGACATGATACAGAGGGCACATACGACCTGAGATATACCAGTACCGAGCCCGTCACCTTTAACGGACTGCACGAGGTGGCCGTAGTGTTTGAATGTAACGTCGATGCCAAGACTACGACGGTGACCTTCTACGACGGCACCGTCAATATTGGTAGCTTCGTCTATCAAGGGCTCTATCTTGGTAGCGGACACTACTACTTAGGTAACAGCGACGGTGACTACAACTGCTACGTGGGTGATATGCTCGAGTTCCGCCTGTGGAATCGTGCACTCACCGTCGGTGAGCTGAACGACTACAAACAGCACCGGCTGACGGGCTATGAGCTGGGCCTGCTCGATAACTTCCCCCTGAACGAGGGCACTGGCAACTACAGCTACAACCGCGTCGCCAGCGGTGCTGACCTGGCCATCAACCAAGGCTCATGGAAGGTGCCCGACGGCATCGGCATGAAGCTTGACGGACAGAAGGGCTTCCGCATCAAGCCTGACAAGTTCAATCGCTCGGACTATCACGACTATACTATCATGTTCTGGTTCCGCACTTCCGACAGCGATGGCACACTGCTCAGCAACGGTGCCGCAGAGAACGAGGCGGGTGCTGCCGACCACTTCAACTTTGGGGTCAAGAACGGCATGCTCAGTCTGAACATCAGTGGCAAAGACCTGTCTCCTTCGTTGACGGTCAACGACGGCGACTGGCACCATGTGGCACTCACCGTCAGCCGTTCAAGGAACGTCGGCAATCTCTATGTCGACAAGAAGCTGCTGAACACCTTTGCCGTTGACGGTCTCGGAGGCATCTTCGGCAACTTCCTTGCCGCTGGCGCCACCTACACCGATGCCAATACCGTTGTAAGCCCCATCAGCGGACACATCGACGAGATTGCGATGTACGAGATGGCACTCTCTGAGAACATCATCATGGCATCGTCAACGATGACGCCCACTGGTGAGGAACTCGGACTGATGGCCTACCTGAACTTCGCACAGAGCGAGAAGCAACTCAACAACCTGCAGCAGCTCGTGCCTACGGGCGTCAGCCTGCGTCGCTACCGCGACACTACCACGGGCGAGTGGACTACGCAGCGCGACACGCTGGTGGCTCCCGACGTCGTCAGCCGTCTGGCCGACAAGCAGTACTATGCACCCATGCGCGGCATTGCCACCCTTGAGAACATCAAGTACTCCTACGTGGCCAAGGACAACGAGATGTACATCACCCTCGACGTGCCCGAATTCGACGTGGAGAAGACCAACGTCATGGTGACGGTCAAGGACGTGGCCGACCTGAACGGAAATGTCATGGCTTCGCCCGTGGCCATGGACATCTACGTCTATCGTAACCCCCTGCGTTGGGATGTCAAGCAGTGTAACATTGAATCCCTCTACGGTTCAGAACTTAGCTTCAATGCCGTTGTGCGTAACCTGAGCGGCAAGCCCCGTCGATTCACCATCGAGGGACTGCCTGTTTGGATTACGGCATCACAGTACAGCGGTACTGTAGAAGCACTCGGCGAGGTGATGATTACCTTCGATGTCTCGCCCTATATCAACATCGGCGACTATGACGAGGTCATCTATCTCGCTGGCGAGGATGGCATGAACGAGCCCTTGCCAGTGAAGATTAAGATTCGTGGCGAGAAACCCATGTGGACCGTCGGCGACGACCTGCTGCGCACCAATATCTCCATGCACATCATCGGACAGGTCATCATTGGCAACTCAGTGCAGCATGACAAGGACGACATGCTGGCTGCCTTCGACGAGAATCATCGCCTGCTCGGTGTCACACATCTCAGCACTGACCCCATGGGCATTGACAACAGCGGACTGGCCTATCTCACCGTTTATAACGACAACTACGAGAACATCAAACTCTACTTCGAGTTCTTCGATGCCTCAACAGGAGTCATACACCGGTGCGCCGGAGTAAGCGAAAATAGTATCATCACCTTTGAAAGCGACAAGGTGGTGGGCACCACAACCACTCCGGCACAGTTCCTGACTAACAACGGCGTGGTGCAGGCCATACCGCTCAACAGGGGCTGGAACTGGGTGTCGTTCAACGTCACTCCCAGTAAGGTACCCATCAAGAAGATGTTCGACAGCGCAACAGCGTGGGAGGCCGGCGACGGACTGGAGGCAGAGAAGAGCGATGGCAGCTTCTTCCTCATCTCCTATAAGGCAGTGGTCAATCCCAAGGACCCGAAGTCGATGAACTACTTCTGGGACTACGGCGACAGCATCATTGGCATCGACCCGACAAACATGTACCGCTTCTACTCCAACAGCTACAAGCAGGCCTTCGTCTACGGATTCGTTACTCGTGAGTCCATCGACGTCCACGAGGGTTGGAACCGCATCGGATACATCTCGAACCTCAATCTGCCCATCGGTACGGCCATGGCCGAGTATGCCGACAAGGGTGCTGATGGCGACATCCTGAAGAGTCAGAGCGAGTTCGCCGTCCTGTCCATCGACAACCAGGGCAACCGCACATGGAAGGGAACACTGAAATACATGCGCGTGGGCGAGGGATACATGCTGAAGCACAATGGGTCTGACAACATTGAGTTCAGTTATCCTGACTATCTGTCAGGCACACGCTACGGCAGTCGTGAGAAAGCCGGTGCACCGCTCTTCGTCAACAGCAGCGGGTCCAGCATGACCGTGGTGGCCATGGCCGACGGCATCGACGTGATGCCCGGCGACAAGCTCACGGCCTACCGCGACGGCGAGCCATGCGGCATCAGCGAGGCTGACGGTGACGGTCTGTTCTATCTGAATGTGGCCGACGCTGAGCAGCAGGGTGCTGACCCCGCCATCATGTTCACCTTGGAGCGCGACGGCGAGCTGCTGGCCACCACCGGAAGAAGCCAGATGATCTTCAGGGCCAACGACGCGCTTGGTACGCCTGACCAACCCACGGCCATTAGCTTCGTGCAGAATGCACGCTTTGAGACTGGCACGTGGTATGACCTCGGCGGACGCAAGCTCGACCGCAAGCCCAAGGCTTCGGGTGTCTACATCTACAACAACGAGAAGGTGGTCATCAAGTAGTACCGCGGCTGACTGTTTGAACAACGAATTAAACGAATTGAACGAATTAAACGAATTAAACGAATTAAACGAATAACACCATGTTAAAGACATTAAACAAAGTGCAGAACTATCTTCTCCCCTCCCTGCAAGGGAGGGGCTGGGGGGTGGGTCTTCTTCTTCTCCTCCTTCCCCTCTGTCTGACGTCCTGCGGCGACGACGATGACGACACCATACAGCAGCCCCCTGTGCCTGTCGTCACTGACGATACCCCCGAATACCTGCGTGAGGGTACCGACGTGCGGCCTACCACGTGGAGCGTTCCAGACTACACGCTGTACGAGCACACGATGTCCGTACAGGTGCAGCTGGGCGACACCCTCGCAGCCTACCAGGGCACTGGCGACATGATGTGCGCCACCATCGGCGGTGAGGTAAGGGCCGTCAGCACCTATCACGAGACGGGCGGACAGGCTTACTTCGAGTTAGTCATCGGTGGCGACAAGGTGGGGCATCAGGTCAGCTTGAGCTACTACTGCGACCGTCTGCACCGCATCTATACCATCAGCAACTGGGCAACCTTCACTCCCAGCGCCGCTCCCACAGGCGACGATGGCATCTATCGCCCCATGTTCTCAGAACATGACTAAATCCATCTTATAGGAAATGAAACGCATCATTTGTTACATCATGGCCTTGGCCGCCATCACGACGGTCAAGGCTCAAAACGAGATGGACCCAACTGTGTCGGGGAATTGGACGGAATGGACAACGGAAATCCAAGACATTGATGTTGATAATAAGACCATGACCATCACCAGTGAAGGAGAGCTGGCCATGGTGGCCTATGGTCTGAATACTGATAGCTTATACGCTGACTACACCGTCACCCTTGCTAACGACCTGGACCTTGATGGTCACTTTTGGATTCCCATTGGCACCACCAAGCATCCTTTCATTGGTACATTCGATGGTGGGGGGCATACCATCTCTAACCTCAAGGTGTACGTAGACGGCGTTGAGACAGGCAACGTTGCCGGACTCTTCGGAAAAATAGGAGAGGGTGGGGTAGTGCAGGATGTGAACATCCATCAGGTATATGTGATGTTTGATAGACTTACAGATATTAGTGCCACCTGTGCTGTCGGTTCCATCGCGGGTTACAACAGCGGTACCATCGTGGGCTGTTCAAACACGGCGCTGGTCAGTGGAGACTGGCAGAACGCCAGTGTTGGTGGCATCGCGGGTGAGAATGGCAGCACAGGAGTCATTCAGAACTGCTATAACCTTGGTGAGGTATATGTTAATAATTCAACGGCCAAGATTGGAGGCATCGTAGGCGAGAACAATCACACGGTGCAGAACTGCTTCTTCAAGGCACCGTCCACTCAGGAAACCACCTATGTCTACATCTGTGGCAACAGCGGCGGCACTGTAACCGGCTGCTTCTATGTCGGTGGTGAGTATTCCGACACAACTGCCCCCAAAGTCCTTAATGATGACACCGACAACAATATCCGCGTCAGCAGCGAAACGCAGAACATCCTGCTCAACGGCCGCACCATCTATGGCGATGGCGCATGGAACACACTCTGCCTGCCCTTCGATATTCCCGAGGGTGCATCAGGTCGCTCACCCATTGCTGGGGCTGAGGTGAAGAAGCTGAAGAGCAGCGCCTTCGCCAATGGTACGCTGACACTCGATTTCGAGGACGTGACCAGCATCGTGGCCGGTAGGCCTTACATCGTCAAGTGGGCTGACACTAAAATTAGCGCATTGTCCAACCCTGTGTTCCTTAATGTCACTGTCAGTGCCGACACCAGCAGTCGGACTGTGATGCCTCAATGGGTCGACTTCGTGGGCACCTATGACCGGAAGATCTTTGACACAGGCAACAACACCGTCCTTTATCTCGGCGGCAACAACACCCTCTACTATCCGTCTGGAGCGTTCACCATCTATGCCTTCCGTGCTTACTTCCAGTTAAAAAATGGCCTCATTGCCGGTGAAGGCTCAGCTGGCATCCGTTCTTTTGTCCTGAACTTCGATGGCGAGCGTGAGACGCAGGGCATCATCGCCCCAACCGCGTCGGCTTCTTCTGCTGACGCTTCTTGGACGACGCTCGGCGGTCAGCGCCTCGCTGCAAAGCCCACTCGTCCGGGGCTTTACATTCAGCAGGGTCGGAAAGTGATAGTCAAGTAGCGTTTGCAGGCATCAGTGCCTGCAAACGCTATTCCTGTTTTTGCGGTGTTCTCTCGCGGTCGAAGTCCTCGTAGGCATTGACGATGCGGGTCACCAGCCGGTGCCTGACAATGTCCTTCTGCGTCATGTTGACCACGCCGATGCCCTCTATGCCGGTGAGGATGTGCAGGGCCTCTATGAGTCCACTCTTCTGCGAGTGCGGCAGGTCAATCTGCGACGTGTCGCCGGTGATAATCATCTTCGTGTTCCACCCCATGCGCGTCAGGAACATGCGTATCTGTGCCGGTGTGGTGTTCTGTGCTTCGTCCAGGATGACGACGGCGTCGCTCAGTGTGCGGCCGCGCATAAACGCCAGCGGAGCTATCTGTATGACGTGCTTCTCCATCATGTCCTGCAGCTTCACTGGTGGCAGCATGTCCTCCAACGAGTCGTAAAGCGGCTGCAGATAGGGGTCTATCTTGTCTTTCATGTCACCCGGCAGGAACCCCAGCTTCTCGCCGGCTTCCACGGCGGGGCGCGACAGGATAATCTTCTTCGCGCTCTTGTCCTTTAGTGCCCTCACCGCCAGTGCTATGGACAGGTAGGTCTTGCCCGTTCCCGCCGGCCCTACGGCGAACACCATGTCGTTGTCGTTGAAGGCATCGATGAGGTGTTGCTGATTGACGGAGCGCGCCTTGATGGGCCGTCCGCTGACGCTGTAGCACACCACGTCGTCGGGCACGTCGTCGTTGAGCCTTCGTCCGCGTGTGATGTCGAGGATGTCCTCTTCCTTCAGACCGTTGAATTTGATGACGTGTTGCCGCATGCGCTCCACGGCCTCCTCGAAGGCCGCCATCTGCTGTTCGTCGCCTAAGACACGCATCACGTTGTCGCGTGCCACGATGCGCAGTTTCGGGTAGAGCGCCTTCAGCATCTGCAGGTGCGCGTTGCCCACCCCGTAGAATGTCACAGGGTCGATGTCCTCAAGGACGATGTGTTTCTCTGTCAATGTGTCAGTCTTTAGAAGTTAGAAAGATGATGTTTACTCAAATCCTATGATTCTTCTTTGTTTACGTTGAATAGCAATTCTTCCTTTTCCGGATTCTTGCTGATGTGGATGGTGCTGCCTACTTGCAGGTCTCCCTCAAGGATAAGCTCGCAGACACCATCCTCGACGTATGTCTGCAGGGCCCGCTTCAGGGGCCGTGCGCCGAACTGTACGTCGTAGCCTTTGGTGGCCACGAACAGGCGGGCCTCGTCGTCGAGCTCGATGGTGTAGCCCAGGTCGGCGATGCGCTTCACCAACGGCTTCAGCTCCACGTTGACGATGCGCTTGATGGCCTCGAGGTCGAGCTGGTCGAAGGTGATGATTTCGTCCAGGCGGTTGAGGAACTCTGGCGAGAACTGCTTCGACAGCGCTTTCTGCACAATGCTGCGTGCATGCTCGCGGTCCTGTTCGTTCATGGCCAGTCCGATGCTGCCGGCGGTGAATCCCACGCCGCGGCCGAAGTCCTTCAGCTGTCGGGTGCCGGCGTTGCTGGTCATGATGATGACTGTGTTGCGGAAGTCCACGAAGCGCCCGTTGCCATCGGTGAGCCGACCCTCGTCGAGCACCTGCAGCAGCAGGTTGAAGACATTGCCGTGGGCCTTCTCTATCTCATCGAGAAGAACGATAGAGTAGGGCTTGCGGCGCACCCGCTCCGTCAGCTGTCCACCCTCCTCGTAGCCCACATAGCCCGGAGGCGCACCGATGAGTCGGCTGACATTGAACGACTCAGTGTACTCCGACATGTCCACCCTGATGAGTGCGTCAGCCGACCCGAACATAAACTCAGCCAACTTCTTGGCCAGATAGGTCTTGCCCACGCCGGTGGGTCCGAGGAACATGAAGGCGCCGATGGGGTGGTTCGGGTCTTTCAGTCCCACGCGGTTGCGCTGTATGGCGCGCACCATCTTGTCGATGGCCTGGTCCTGAGCTATGACGCTGTCCTTCAGCTCCTTTGCCATGCCCTTCAGCCGTATGCCCTCACTCTCAGCCATTCGCTGCACGGGCACACCGCTCATCATCGACACCACATCGGCCACCTCTGCTTCGCCCACCGTCTGTCGGTCGTCGCTGTTGCCGTTGCGCCATTGCTCGGTGAGCACGGCCAGCTCAGCCTCCAATTCGGTCTGTCGGTCGCGGTAGCTGGCAGCCAGCTCAAAGTTCTGCCCGCGCACGGCGCTCTGCTTGCGTTCCTTCACGCGGTTCAGCTCTTTCTCCTTCTCTGTGATCTCGGGTGGTATGCTGCCGTTCTTCAGATGTACGCGCGAGCCTGTCTCATCCATGGCATCGATAGCCTTGTCTGGGAAGGCACGGTCAGCGATGTAGCGTTCTGTCAGTTTGACACACGCCTTGATGGCCTCTTCAGTGTATTCCACATGGTGGTGGCGCTCATAGCGGTCCTTGATGTTGTGCAGGATGGCCAGTGTCTCGTCGGCCGTGGCCGGCTCAACGATGACCTTCTGGAAACGGCGCTCCAGCGCCCCGTCCTTCTCTATCGAGTTGCGATATTCGTCGAGCGTGGTGGCTCCGATGCACTGTATGCTGCCCCGTGCCAGTGCCGGCTTCATGATGTTGGCCGCATCCATGGCACCAGCCGAGCCGCCCGCCCCGATGATGGTGTGAATCTCGTCGATGAAGACGATAATCTCCGGGCTCTTCTCCAGCTCCTTCAGCAGCGCCTTGATGCGCTCCTCAAACTGTCCGCGATACTTTGTTCCGGCCACGATGCCCGTCATGTCGAGGCTGACGATGCGTTTGTCGAAGAACATGGGCGAGCACTTGCGCTGTGCGATGAGCTGTGCCAGCCCCTCAACGATGGCGCTCTTGCCCACGCCAGGCTCGCCGATGAGGATGGGGTTGTTCTTCTTGCGCCGTCCCAGTATCTCGAGCACGCGCTGTATCTCGCGCTCGCGGCCCACGATGGGGTCCAGCTTGTCCTCGCGGGCAGCTGCCGTCAGGTCGGTCGAGAAGTTGTCGAGCACAGGGGTCTTGCTCTTCTGCTTCTGGGCCGTTTGCGTCTTGGAAGCGGGGGAACCGCTTCCCGCTGTGCTGTCGTTGGCGGCGTCTTCAAATTCCTCCTCGTCCTCATCGGGCAGGCTGATGCCATCCTCGACTTGAGAATTGAGATGCGAGGGTTGAGGATTGATGCCTGATGTCGGGGATGACTGCTGCGAGCGCAGCAGCGCCAGGGTGTCGTCGTAGTTCATGTTGTTCTCTTCCAGTATTTGTTTGGCTCCGTTGTTCACTTGGTCATGCAGGATGGCCAGCAGCAGATGCTGCTCGTCCACGCGCTGCACATGCTGTATGCGTGCCTCCAGTACGGCGAGCTTCAGTATGTTCGAGGCACGCTCGTTGAGCACCAGCTCGTGTGTGTTGAAAGGCTGCAGTATGTCATCTTGTCGCACTTTAGCCTCCAGCTCGTACTTCAGCTGCGGAATGTTGAGCCGCAGGCGGTGGAAGACGTTGATGACGGGGCCGTCCTTTTGGCGTAGCAGACCCAGCAACAGGTGTTCTGGCCCAACGGAGCTTGAGGCCAGGCGTGCCGCTTCTTCGCGTGAAAAGGACAGTATCTCAGATACCTTTGGTGAAAACTGACTTGTCATCTGTTCTTCTATGCTTTACAACATAGTCAAAGCAAATGGCGTGCCAAAGTGCGGGGGGTGTGACAATAAGTCGGAATGTCGCTTCAGTCACGGCCCCGGCGGGAAAACCGCCGGGCACGGGAGGGCGGCGGCTTTTTGGCCCACGGGAAAAACGCCGGGCACAGGAGAACGACAGTTTTTTACGCGTGCGCCTTCGCGTTTACGCGTGCGCTTGAGCGCGTGCGCGCGCCTTGGTGAGACATTTTTGACGCCATGAGACAAAAACGAAAGAACATGAAATAAAATCGAAAGAGCTTTGACGAACAGAAAAGCCTTGCTTACAATTAGAAATGTCACTGTAATGCAGAATGTGTAACTTTGCACCCATACTGACCGACATGGCTTGAAATAAAAAATACACCGAAATAATATCAACAAATCTTAACAACGTATGAAAACCGAAAAGAAGATCTGGAGCCGAGGCAGACGCCTGATGGTGAAGGCGGCTTGCTGTGCACTCCTGGGGGCCAGCGGTGCCCTGCTGTCTTGTTCGCAGTACGACCTGGATGAGCGCGACCCCGAAGGGTGGGGCGCGAGCATCTACAGTTGGCTGGCTGAACGAGATAACTTCACCAACACGGTCCGCCTCATCGATGACCTTGGCTATCGTGAGGTACTGGCCAAGACGGGTTCGAAGACGCTGTTCGTGGCTGACGATGCGGCCTACGAGCGCTTCTTCCAGAACAACACGTGGGGCGTGCGTAGCTATCGCGATCTCACCACGTCGCAGAAAAAACTGTTGCTCTATGGCAGCATGATGAACAACTCGCTGCAGCTGAACAGCCTGCCCAGCGTGCAGGGCAACCCGCCGCGCGAGGGTGAGAGCATGCGCCGTTTCGCCAGCAGCTCACCCTATGACTCCGTGACGGTGCTTCAGCCGTCGGAGATGCCTGACAACCCTTACTGGAAGCGGTTCAAGGAAAGTGGCACCCCCATGGTTTGCATGATGGACAACACCGAGAAGACGCTGCTGCAGTTCATTGAGAAGCTGTTGACGAACAAGCGCATCACCAACAGCGACTACGACTTCCTCTTCAACAACACCACCCACCGTGAGGCCGGCGATGCCAGCATCAACGGCGTTCAGGTGTCCAACCCCAACATCAAGTGCTCCAACGGTTTCATCCATCAGATGGCCGAGGTGGTCGTTCCCCTGCCCAACATGGCTGAGGTCATCAGGTTGAAGAGTAACGCCAGCGCTTTTAACCATCTGCTGGAGCGTTACTGCGCACCCTATCCCGACCTGCATCCCGACCGCGACGGTTCTATCACCATGCAGTACAACTTCCTTTATCCCGACCGTCGCGTGGATACCGTCTACCAGAAACGTTTCTTCTCCCTGAAGTCGCAGGGCGGCGAGGCACTGAACAAGTCGCCTGAGAACGGTCCCGTCACCACGCTGAAGTTTGACCCTGAGTGGAACGCCTACTATGCCGGCGATGCCTCGACGGGCAACACCGCCATCCAGCGCGACATGGCCGTGATGATGGTGCCCAGCAATGCAGCCCTGGACGACTACTGGACCAACGGCGCTGGTAAAATCCTGCGCGACCAGTACGGCTCATGGGACAACGTGCCCGACGACGTCGTTGCCGAGCTGATTAACAATAACATGCTGAGCTCGTTTGTCATCTCTGTGCCCTCGAAATTCAGCAGCATTCTCAACGACGCCAACGACCCTATGGGCGTTGACCGTGCCGACATCGACTCGGTGTGGCTGGCCTGTAATGGTGCCATCTATCTGACTAACAAGGTCTATTCGCCCACCTCGTTTGTCAGTGTGCTCTATCCGGCGCTGACCAACGAGTCGATGAAGATTATGTACTGGGCAGCCCAGAAGTGCCGCTACAACGTCTACCTGAACTCGCTGAACGCCCGCTACAGCCTGTTCATTCCAGACAACAACGCACTGCTGCAGTATGTCGACCCCTGCTCCTACGGCAAGGGCAAGACACAGTTGTTCCGCTTCCACTGGGACCCCACGAAGGTGTCGCAGCCTGACCGCCAGGCCGACGAGCGCGTGTGGGCCAGCGTGTGGAATTACGACCCCGTGACGGGCGAGGTGGGCGACTCGCTGCGCAAGGCCAGCTTTGACGAGATCAAGGACCGTCTGCAGGACATCCTTGACAACCACATCGTCATTGGCGACGTGGAGGACGGGCAGGAGTACTATCAGACGAAGGGCGGTACCTACCTGCACATCAACCGCCGCGATGATGGCACCTTCAGCGTTGAAGGCAGCTATCAGCATGACAACGAGGCCCCCTTGGAGATAGCCCATGTCTACGACCAGACCATCGACGGCAACGGCAAGGCCTACGTGCTCAGCTCAGAGCCCATCATGACCACCCGCAAGAGTGTCTTCGACGTGCTGTCAGAATATGAGGAGTTCTCTGAGTTCCGCAACCTGCTGGAAGGCAGCGGCCTGCTGGAGCGTCTTCACGACGGCCAGTATTCGTCACCCTCTGACAACTTGTCACCCTTTAACACCTACCACTATACCGTCTACGTGCCCACCAACGAGAGCATTCGCCAGTTGCTGAACCGTGGCAAGCTGCCCACGTGGGACCAGGTGGAGAACAGTCGCGAGGCTGGCGACGACGCCCGTGCCACGAGCGACTCGCTGAAGATAGTGAACTTCCTGAAATACCACATCCAGGACAACTCGCTCGTCATTGGCGGTGGCAGCGACGATGATGTGCACGAGACCGCCCTCATCGATGCTCAGACGCACCGCTTCTACCAGCTGACGACGAAGCTGGAGGGCCAGGAACTGACCATCTGCGACAAGGCCACCGAAGATTGGCTGGTGGCTAACCCCTCGATGCGCGGCAGTGCTGAGCACAACAATCGTCTGGCCAGGGTGCAGACCTCCACGGGCCTCTATAACCTGATGGCGCGCGAGTACCAGTATGACTCGAAGTCAGCTTACAATGCCAATCAGATCAGGACCACCTCGTCGGCCGTCATACATCTGATTGATAAACCGCTGCTAATTAGTAATGAGTAACCAGTATTTGATAATTATATGATGAGAAAGATAAGCAAGCGACTCTTGGTAAGTTTAGCATTTATCATTTGTCAATTATCACTGAGCGTAGCCCAAGACGCTGGCGACATCATCAGCGGTACCGTCACCGACGAGTACGGCCCTGTGATTGGCGCCAACGTGGTAGAGCTGGATGCCGCCAACCGTATCGTTGCGTCGGCCGTGACCGACCTGAGCGGCAACTTCTCCTTCAAGCTGAAGAACCCCAAGGACAAGCTGCGCATCACCTACGTGGGTGCGAAGACCGTGACGCTGCCCTTCAACAAGCGGAAATACAGTGTGCGCCTGCAGAGCGCCACGACGTTTGAAGCCGTGACCGTGAAGTCGAAACGGCGTGCCCAAGGCTCTGGCCTGGCCATTCCCATCGACGAGATTTCCACCGCCCGTCAGAGCATCGACATGACCGAGTTCGACGGTTTGGCCCTGACCACCGTCGACGAAGCCCTGCAGGGCCGTATTGCCGGTCTGGATATCATCGCTGGCGGCGACCTGGGCAAGGGTTCGTCCATGCGCCTGCGTGGCGTGTCGAGTATCAACGGTTCCAGCGAGCCGCTGATTGTAGTCGATGGCAACGTATGGGAGACCAATACCAACGACTTCGACTTCTCCTCGGCCAACGATGAGAAATTTGCTGAACTGCTGAACGTGAACCCTGACGACATCGAGAGCATCTCCGTGCTGAAGGATGCCGCCGCCACCGCCATCTGGGGTTCGCAAGGCTCCAACGGCGTCATCGAGATCAAGACCAAGCGCGGCGTGCGCGGCAAGACCCGTGTCAACTACAGCTTCCGTCTGACCGGAACCTACCAGCCCGAGGGCTACAAGATGCTGAACGGCGACGAGTACACCATGCTGCTGAAGGAAGAGTATTTCAACCCGCAGATGAGCGATGCCGCCAGTAACATCAGGGAGCTGAACTACGACCCGTCGTTCTCAGAATATGAGATGTATAACAACAATACCGACTGGCTGAAGGAGGTGAAGAAGGTGGGCTGGCGCCAGAACCACTACCTCGCACTGTCAGGCGGCGGTGAGAAAGCCCACTTCCGCGTAGGTGCTGGCTACGACCATGAGACGGGCTCTATCATTGAGCAGATGCTCGACCGCTTCACCTCGCGCGTGAACCTTGACTACTTCGTCAGCGACCGTATCAAGATTGAGACCAACATATCACTGACCTATACCAAGAACAACCGTAACAACGGCGACCTGCTCTCGCTGGCCTACAGGCGCATGCCTAACCTGTCCATCTATGAGCAGGACCCCGTCACCGGCAAGGACCTGGACGACTACTACAACATTCTGCCCAGCGTCTCAAGCGAACTGAACGACCAGCGCGTGAGCAACAACAATCCTGTGCCCAACCCCATCGCCCTGGCCTATCTGGCAAAGAACAAGGAGACGAGCTACAACATCACGCCTGAGTTCAAGCTGAACTACCGTCTGTTGGGCCTCGACGAGGAGCACCATCGTTTGGACTATGAGGGCAAGGTGGTGTTCAACATTTTTAATAAATATGAGGATCAGTACATGCCACAGTCGCTGAGCACCACTGGTTGGAACAACAGCTCGAGCAACAAGGTGTCGGCCAACTCGAACAAGAGCCTTGGCGTGACCACCACCCACACGCTGACCTACACCCCGCACTTCAAGAACAAGGACCACTCGTTGACGATGATGTTGCGTGGCCAGCTGACCAGCGGCACTTCGTCGTCGCAAAGTACCTCCACCTGGGGTCTGCCCTCAGGCAACATCGAGAGCACGGCCGCCGAAGCCATCCTCAGCAACATTGGTACTGGCAGCGGACAGTGGCGCAGCATCTACTTCACCTATTCAGCCCACTATGCCTACAAGGGCCGCTACATGGCTGACTTCTCGGTGCGCCGCGACGGTAGCACGAAATTCGGCGACGACCAGCGCTGGGGCAATTTCCCCGCCCTGTCAGTACGCTGGAACATCAGTCGCGAGCCGTGGTTCCACAATGCGCTGCCCTTCGTGTCGATGCTCTCCGTCCGTCCCGGCTGGGGCATCGTAGGCCGTCAACCCGGCAGCGAGGGTCTGTTCTACAGTAAGTACAGCAATGGCGCCGGCTACCTGAACGCCGGCAGTACCGCTCCCGCTAACATACAGATGAAAAACCTGAAGTGGGAGCAGAAGGAAACCTACAACCTGGGTGCCGACTTCGGCTTCTTCGACGACCGCATCACGGGTAACGTGGAGTTCTACTGGCAGTACACCTCCGACCTGCTGATGGGCAACCGCGGCATTCCCACCTCGTCAGGCTATGCTACGTTGGCCTACCAGAACGTTGGCGATATGAAGAACATCGGATGGGAGTTCAACCTCAACGGCAACAGCATCATCAAGGCTGGCAAGTTCAGGGCTGACTTTAACATCACCTTTGCCAACAACAAAAATGAGATTACGTCCATGGACGAGACCTGTCTGGCATCGCTCAACGGCGAGTTCAACCGTCAGAACGGCTCTTACCTGACCCGTGTGGAGCTGAACACCGCTATGGGTTCCATCTACGGCTTCCGCTACAAGGGCGTCTACCAGTACAGCGACTATTCGCCCGTCGAGGTGAAGGGCGTCAGCGGCCCCAATGCCCCTGTGGCACGTGATGCCAACGGCAATGTCATCGTCGACGAGAACGGCATGACCACGCCGATGACGTTCTGCTATTCAGGCACAAGAGACGAGTCGAGAATCTTCCGCGGTGGCGATGCCATCTATGACGACATCAACCACGACGGACAGATTGACGAGTTGGACATCGTCTACCTGGGTTCCTCGCTGCCTAAGTTCACCGGTGGCTTCGGCTTCAAGCTACACTTCGGCCGCATCTCATGGAACAACCAGTTCAACTTCCGCTATGGCAACAAGATTATCAATGCTGCACGTATGAATGCTGAGAAGATGTACGATAACAACAACCAGAGCCGTGCCGTGAACTGGCGCTGGCGCGTTGAGGGCGACGTTACCGAGATTCCACGTGCCCTGCGCCAGGCTGGCTACAACTACCTGGGTTCTGACCGCTTCGTGGAGGATGGCTCGTTCATCCGCCTGAACTACTCGCAGCTCAGCTACTCCGTTCCACAGAAGACCCTGAAGAAGTGGGGACTGTCACAGCTCAGCTTCTACATCTCTGCCAACAACCTCTTCTGCCTGACGAAGTATTCGGGTGCCGACCCCGAGGTGGGCTATGGCTCGATGGGCATCGTTACCGACAACGCCCAGACCCCGCGTGCCAAATCGTTCACCGGAGGCGTGACCATTCAGTTCTGAGACGGCTTGAAAGCCTAACGAAGCCCTCCTAAGGGGAGGAATGTCAAGATAGATAAAACCACTAAGCTAATTGAAGAAGATTATGATAAGAATTATAATTAAGACAGCCTGCCAGAAGCGCAAGAGGAATTTCTTCCCGTGTTCCTCAACGATAGCAGCAGCCCTCCTTACGGGAGGACTCGGGTGGGCTCTCACCAGCTGCAACGATTTCCTCGACATACTGCCGATGAACGACGTGGTACTGGAGAACTTCTGGACTGAGAAGGCCGACGTGACCAGCGTGCGCAACAGCTGCTATGAGGCACTGGCCAATCAGGATGCCATGAACCGCATCGGCATCTGGGGTGAGCTACGCTCAGACAACCTGCTCGCCGGTGCCAACATACCCAACGATGTCAGCGAGGTGCTGAAGGAGAACGTTCTCTCTTCCAACCCCTATTGCAACTGGTCGAAGCTCTATCAGTGCATCAACCGCTGTAACATCGTCTGTCACTACGCACCCCAGGTGCAGAACATTGACCCTAACTACAGCGAGGCCGAGATGAAGGCCGATGTGGCTGAGGTGTCAGCCCTGCGCGCACTGTGCTACTTCTACCTCATCCGCACATTCCGCGACGTGCCCTATACCCGTGAACCGAGTATCGATGACACACAGAACTACATTCTGCCCGCAACGAAGTTCGAGGATGTGCTCGACTCGCTCATCACCGACCTGGAAAGCGTGAAGGACGATGCCGTCAGGCGTTTCGAGCTGGACCGCGTCAATGGCAGCTACTACTCTTTCCCCGAGGTCAACAGCAGCCGCATCACGCGTGTGGCCATCTGGGCCGAGCTGGCCGACCTCTACCTGTGGAAGCAGGACTGGGACAATGCCATTAAGTATGCCGACATGGTCATCGACTTCAAGCGCCAGCAGTACCTGGAGCTGAAAGACCGCGTGGGCGACATCAAGGAGATTGAACTCATTGACAGCGTCCCCCTGCTGCTGGAATGTCCCGACGGCAGTGGCGACCGGGGTGGCAACGCCTACAACGCCATCTTCGGCGACGGCAACTCGTTTGAGAGCCTCTTTGAACTGTACTTCTCCTCCAGCCAGAACCAGGCCAACGCCTGGGTGCGCGACTACTACGGCAGCAACGATACACCTAACGGCCGCCTGAGGGCCAACGCCCTGACCTTCGGCACGAGTATTCAGGACGTCATTGAAGGAAAGGTGACGCTCTATAAGCCCACCGACGGCCGCTTCTTCGAGACGTTCAGAGTAGAAGGCTCCAACCTCAACGTGGGCAAGTACGTAAACAGCTCAGTGGGCTACCAGACCAAGTCGGTGACCAGCGAGAAGAACCTGAACCTCTCCACGAACATGCGTGGTAACAACGCTTCGCCCTGGATATTCTACCGTTTGACCGACATGCTGCTCATCAAGGCAGAGGCCCTGGTGAAACGCAACCATGAAGGTGACATGGACGCCGCCTTCAACATGGTGAACATTGTGAACAAGCGTGCCAACAACCTGACGCAGACGCTGAAGAAAGAAGAGTACACCAACTCAGAGACGGCCATGGAGAACCTTGTATTCGACGAGCGCCGCCGTGAGTTCATGTTCGAGGGCAAGCGTTGGTACGACCTGGTGCGCCGCTCACGCCGCGACGGCAACACCGCCTATCTTGTGGCTGCAGTGAAGATGAAGCACGACAATGCCAATGCCATCGGCATCAGGCTGGCTGACCTCAACATGATTTACTTCCCATACGCCAAGAGCGAGCTGAAGGTAAACCCACTGCTGCAGCAGAACTCAGCCTATACCAATGGCGAGGACGAGGAGTACAGTCGCTAAGCTCGATTTGAGATTTGAGAATTGAGAATTGAGATTTGAATAACCTAACGATAGACAGAAAAAATGAAAAAGATTTCAACAATATTCAGACGGATAGGCGACCAGGCCACGGCGCTCTCGCTCTTTGCCGTGATGTCTGTGCCGTTCTTCTTCTCCTGCGTGGACAACGACGATGTGCCCGAGACCATGTACACCGCTAAGAAACTGACGGCAGGTGCATTCCTCGAGGCCCATCAGGACCGCTACAGTGAGTTTACGGCCCTGCTAAAGCGCACTCCCTACTTCTCGCTGATGACCACCTACGGCCGCTATACGCTGTTCGCACCCACCAATGAGGCCATTGCCGACTTTCTGAAGGCCAATGGCTACCGCTCGGTGGACGACATCCCTCAGGGCGTGTGCGACTCGCTGGCCCGTACACACATCATGCGCAAGGGTGCCATCTTCACCTCCGACGTGCCTGAAGGTGACATTGGCATGAATATGCTGGATGCCATCCTCGGATGGTCGAGCGACTCAGACGTGGTCAACGACAACCACCTTATCTATTATGTGAACAAGAACTCGCGCATGTTGGAGTACAACGACTCTGTGACTAACGGCGTGGTGCACACCATTGACCATGTCATCTCGGCCAGCAACGACTTCCTGCCCGAGAAGATGGCTGAGGACTCCACCATTACCCTCTTCTGCGAGGCCCTGCGGCTGACGCACCTGGATGATTCGCTCCACTACTACATTGACAACAACTACAGTATTGGCTCTGACTCCGTCTACATCGGCACCAGCGAGCGCTGTCTGAACAATGGCAATCCCCGCATGAAGTGCATCTGGGTGGACATACGCTATTTCAAATACACTGCTTTTGTCGAGCCTGACTCGGTGTACCATCGCTATGGCATCCGTACCATCGACGACCTGAAGGCATACGCCAAGCAGGTCTATGACGCTACCTATCCCGAGGATGCCGGCCTGTACGATGATGACTTTACCCACCGCAAGAACCCTCTGAACCGCTTTGTGAGCTACCACCTGATGGACCGCCTGGCCACCTATAACAACCTGGTGGGCAACGAGCTGACAAAGGACTGCTGGAAGACGACGCTGGCCGACCCGGAGGACTTCTATGAGACGATGTGTCCGGGCACCCTGATGCGCTTTGCCAAGCCGTCGGGCGACCAGCAGGGCATCTACATCAACCGCCGTGGCCTGATGAGCCGTCTCTATGATGCCGAGAGCCGTGGCGTGAAGGTGCTGTCCATGTCGGAGTCGGGCGGTACGGAGACCAATGCCCTGAACGGTACCTACCACTACATTGACGACATCCTGACCTTCAACGTCCATACCCGGGACGTCATCTTCAACTGCCGCATGCGCTTTGACCCCGCCACGCTGAGTGCCGACTTCATGAACGGTAATGGCCGCAACCATAAGTACGACAATGGCGTTGACGAGAATACCATTCGCGGATTCAAGCGCGGCTTCATCAAAGGGTGGGAGCTGAGTGAGGAGAGCTTTGTCGGCGTCACTGGTAACGACATCTGGTGGGCCTCCTTCCTGGGCCACGTGGTGGTCATCTCCGGCCGCTTCGACGTCACCTTCAAGTTGCCCCCCGTTCCGAAGAAAGGAACCTACGAGATCCGCATCGGCTATACGCCCAATGAGGAGCGTGGTGTCATCCAGGCCTACCTGAACAACATGCCCTGCGGCATTCCTGTCGACATGCGTATCTACCCGACCGACCCTGAGATAGGCTTCGTCGGAGACGGCAGCGAGGGTGCCACCACTGAGGAGGAAATCAAAATGCAAGACAAGGCCCTGCACAACCGCGGCTTCCTGAAAGGCCCCGACGTGTGGTACCAGGGCGGTACTGGCACAAGTAACGCGTTGCGTGCCCTGAACCTGCCCACGCGCCGCGTGCTGGCTACCGAGAGCATGGACCCTGACAAGACCTACTATCTGCGTCTGCGCCAGGTACTGGACGACCCTGAGAAATACTGTAACTTCAACTATCTGGAGCTGTGCCCGAAGAGTGTCTACGGCAGCCCCGAGGGTGAGGACCAGCACTAAGGAGACTGAGAGAATGAGCTATTTAGAAAATGAGATATCATCTAATGATCAGGAATTATGAAAACAAATAATATATTAGACAGGATAAAGAGACTGAGGAACCTGAGAAGACAGGGATGCAAGGCGTTTCTTCTCTTCTCCCTTTCCCAATCTCTCATCCTCCTGGGCAGCTGCTCTGAGTGGAACGACCACTACGAGCCAGCCTTGGAAAATGGCGGCAATGCCACCTTGTGGCAGCAGATGAAGGCCAATCCGCAGTTGTCCGACTTCTGCGAGGTGCTTGAGAATACCCGCACCTTCCGCATGCACAAGAAGACTGAGGTGAGCTATGCCCAGCTGCTTAACGGCGGTCAGGCCTTCACCGTCATTGCTCCAGTCAATGGCACGTTCAACAAAGACTCGCTGCTGCGTATGGTAGAGACCGCCAAGGGCGACTCGATGGTTGAGAAGTCGTTCGTCTTCAACCACCTCTCGCGTGTGGCGACCTCCCTGAAGCCCGTTCCCCAGCAGCTCCACCTGCTCAACGGCAAGTATGTAAGCATGACGGAGAGCACCATTCAGGATGTGCCCATCGTCAAAGCCAACCAGCGTGCCTCCAACGGCATCCTCCATGTGGCAGCACGTGCACTGCCTTACCACTATAACCTCTATGAGGCACTCTGCGACGACCCTGACGTGTCAGCCATTGGTGCCAACCTGCGCCAGTATGAGTGGGACGAGTTCGATCCTGGGGCATCCGTGACGAGCGGCATCATCGAGGGTGTGCCTGTCTACATCGACTCAGTGGTGCACGCCCATAACCGCATTGTTGAGACCATCGGCCTGATTAATGCCGAGGACTCGCTCTACTGGGCCGTCGTCCCCACCAACGAGGGATGGCAGAAGGCATGGGACAGGGCCACGCGGTATTTCGTCTATGACAAGTCGTACCAGCGGGCAGACTCGTTGCAGCGCTATTGGACCAACCGCGCGCTGCTCGACGATGCCATCTTCAACATGACCGACCAGCGGTCGACCAACGACTCGCTGGTGTCGGTGCCCTATCTGAACTGGCGTCGTGGCTATGTGGAGGGCAAGCCCTGGTACCATGTGTTCAAGAACCCGTTTGCCGCCGGCGGCATCCTGCACCAAGCCACGCCGCTGCAGTGCAGCAACGGCATCCTCTACAAGACCACGGAATGGCCCTTCACGCCTGAGCAGACCTTCTTCAAGCAGATATGGACCGAGGGTGAGGACACATGGCTCATCATTGAGGAGAAGAGCTGCCGCTATGAGTGGCTGCGCCATGTGGCCGACAGCATCTCGGAGAACACTTTCCTGCAGGTGCAGGCCACCTCGGGAACCGCCAACTGGGAACTGACCTACCGTCTGGACAATGTGCTGTCGGGTGAGTACGACATCTGCGCCATCATCCTGCCCAAGACGGTCATCAACCCCGATGAAGAAAAGCTGCGTCCGTGCAAGTTCAGGGCCGTGGTCAACTATGTGGATGAAGAGGGCAAGCAGCAGTCGTACAACTGTGAGAACACCCAGTTCCAGACCCATCCGGAGCGGGTGGACACTGTCGTGCTGGCCGAGGCCTTCCACTTCCCCACCACCAACTTCAACCAGACCACCAACAAAGTCAGCCTGACGCTGAAGTGTTACATCACCGCACGCGAGACTTCCAACTACTCTCGTGAGATGCTGCTCGACTGCATCTACCTGCGTCCCCGAACCTCTAAACCTGAATAACCATGAAAAAGTATATTTTATCATTTGCCATGTTCCTGACGGCTGTCTCAATGGCAGCTCAGGACGATGTGAGAACGGTGAAGGGTAAGGTCGTGGATGCCGCTACGGGCAAGCCCCTGGCCGGTGTCATTGTCTCTGCCTACGACAACCAGCGCATGACGACGATGACCGACGACGACGGTATGTATGAGCTGAAGGTGAACAGCGGGACCCGCTCCTTGTTGCTCCGCGTCGAGGGCTACTCCATCCAGCAGCGTGCCATCAGTGGCGGGCAGGTCGACGCCAGCCTCTACAGCAATGCGTTCACCGAGAACTATCAGCGCACCACCAATGCATCGCTCAGTGCCGAGGCCAGCCGCTTCGACAACAACAGCGAGGTGAGCATCGCGCCGCTCATCGCCCAGCAGTTAGGCGCCGACATGCGCATGGTCAGCCGTGGTGGTATTCCCGGCATGGGCAACACCATGCTCATCGAGGGCATCAACTCGCTCAACGCCAATGCTCAGCCGCTCATCGTCATCGACGATGTCATCATGGACATGCAGTACAACCGCGAGATGCTGCACGACGGCTACTTTAACAACCTGCTGACCAACCTGAACGTCAACGACATCGAGAGCGTGCAGGTGCTGAAGAACGGTACGGCCATCTATGGTGCCAAGGGTGCCAATGGCGTGCTCCTCATCAAGACCAAGCGCAACAAGTCGATGGCTACGAAGATTGACGTCAACATCAACGGACGCTACGAGCTGGTGCCCCGCCTGCCTAAGATGCTGGGTGCCGACGACTACCGTACCTACACCACCGAGCTGCTGTCAGGCCACATGAACCCCGTCGCCATGGGCAGCATGCGCTATCTCAACGCTGAGCCATCGTACTACTACTACAACCAGTATCACAACAATACAGACTGGAAGGACGAGGTCTACAAGAATGCCTTCTCGCAGAACTACGGCATCAACGTACAGGGTGGTGACGACATCGCTTCCTACAACCTCTCGGTGGGCTACTCCTTAGGCAACAGCACGCTGAAGAAGAACGACTACTCGCGCTTCAACATGCGCTTGAACTCCGACATCTCTATCACACGTAAGCTGGATGTGCGCTTTGATGCCTCCTACAGTGATGTGGACCGCAACCTGCGCGACGACGGCGCTCCCCTCAGTCCGCTGGGCAACGTCATCACCTCGCCGGGATTCATCGGCCTGGTCAAGTCGCCCTTCCTCTCACCCTTCGCCTTCGACAATCACGGCTCCATCAGCCACTACCTGGCTGAGGCCGACGACTACCTGGAAGGTAAGTTCCAGGGCCGCGGTCGTCTGGCCAACCCCGCTTCCATCCTGAAGTATGGTGAAGGCAAGAACCGTAACTCATTCGGCAACCGTCTCATCACCTTCGCCATCACGCCGAAGTACCAGTTCAACCGCCACCTGGACCTGCGCGAGCATTTCGTGCTGGGCCTGGTGAACACCAACGAGAACTACTTCCTGCCCATTCAGGGTGTGCCCAACTTCGTCGTTGACGGCCTCTCGGAAGAGACCAAGCTGAAAAACATTGCCAAGAGTATGGCAGCCCGCGAGACCACCATCCAGAGCGACACCCGTTTGTCGTGGCAGAACAAGTATGGGCTGCACGGCGTCAGCGCCATGGCTGGCGTCCGCTACCTGAGCTACGATTACAGCAGCACCTGGCAGTTAGGCTACAACTCGACCAACGACAAGAACCCCAATATATCCAATTCGCTGCAGTTCAAGAAGACTGGCGGTGCCGATGACCAGACGCGCGAGCTAACCTGCTATGTCCTGGGCAACTATAACTACAGCGACCGCTACTACCTCAGTGCCGGTGTGTCGGCACAGGCTTCGTCACGCTTCGGCGACGATGCCAGTGGCCTGAAGCTCTTTGACAACGTGTGGGGCATCTTCCCCAGCGTCGAGGCTGCCTGGGTGCTCAGCAACGAGCATTTCCTTGCCGGCGTCACGGGCATCGACTACCTGCGCCTGAACATGGGCTTTGACATGACCGGCAACGACGACATCGACTACACCGCCTCGCGCTCCTACTTCGTTTCAAAGCGTATGATTACCGACACGGGTGTCACGGGCAAGTCCATCGGCAACATCGGCAACACCGACCTGCAGTGGGAGACGACGCGCCGCTTCACCGCAGGCCTGACGGGCAACTTCATCAACAACCGTCTGGGTGTGCGCCTGAATGTGTTCAAGAGCTGGACGTCGAACCTGCTCTCCCTGCGCCAGCTGGCCTACACCAGCGGTCTGCAGGAGAACTGGAGCAACGACGGCAAGCTGGAGAACATGGGCTTCGACGTGAACATCACGGCCAAGCTGCTGGCACTGAAGAATTTCTCATGGGAGCTGGGCGCCTCGGCCGGACACTACAAGAACAAGGTGACGGCCCTGCCCGACAACGACCGCAGCATCGAGACCAACATCTATGGTGCCACCATCCTTACTCAGGTGGGCCAGCCCGTTGGTGTGTTCTACGGTTATAAGACCGACGGCGTCTATAAAGCCACGGCTGACGCACAGGCTGACGGCCACTACCTGCTTAGGCAGAATGGCGACAGGGTCTACTTCCAGGCTGGCGACATGCGTTTCCTCGACCTCAGTTCAGTGGGCAACGCTGCCGACAACGCCAAGGGTCTCATTAACGAGTCTGACCGTACTGTCATCGGCGACCCCAACCCCGACATCTACGGCAATATCTTCACCACGCTCACCTACAAGCAGCTCTCGCTGCAGGCAGTGATGAACTACTCGCTGGGCAACGACGTCTTCAACTATCAGCGCTCGCTCTTAGAGGGCGGTAGCTATTTCTTCAACCAGACCACCGCCATGCTGAACCGCTGGACCACCGAGAAGCAGCACACCGACATTCCCCGTGTGAGCTATACCGACCCCATGGGCAACTCGCGCTTCAGCGACCGCTGGATTGAGGACGGCAGCTACCTGCGTCTGGCCAGCGTCACCCTGAGCTACCATGTGCCCATCCGCAGCACCTATCTGCAGGGCATCACCCTCTGGGGCAACGCACAGAACCTCTTCACCATCACCCGCTACGTGGGCAGCGACCCCGACTGCGCCCTCGGTTCAGGCATCCTCATGCAGGGCATCGACCGTGGACTGCTCGCCGCCGGACGCTCCTTCTCGCTGGGTGTGAACATCAACCTGTAAGAAAGCCCCTTCCCTGGCCCTCCCCCTGTGGGGAGGGAAGAGAGAGACAAGCAACAATAGAAATAATATCATAGATTATGAAAAAGAATATTATAAAGTTTGTAGCGTTTTTGGTAACTGCTCTCCCCCTCGGGGGAGTTGGAGGGGGGCTTCTTACTTCATGCGCTGACATGCTCGACACCACCTCTGAGCTGGTCGAGTTTGAAGAGGACAACACGCTCAACCATCCCACTGACTCGGTCTACAGTGTCATGGGCATCATCAACAAGATTCAGACCATTGCTGACCGTACCGTCCTGCTGGGCGAGGTGCGCTCTGACCTGATGAGCGTCACCGATGCCGCCACCACCGACCTCAAGCGGCTGGCAGCCTTCGACTTCTCAGAGCCCAACAAGTACAACCAGGTGAGCGACTACTATGCCGTCATCAACAACTGCAACTACTACCTCGCCCACATCGACACCGCCATGCAGCGCCGCGGCCGCAAGCTCTTCATCAACGAGTATGCTGCCGTCAAGGGCTTCCGTGCATGGACCTATCTGGAGCTGGTGAAGGCCTACGGCCAGGTGCCACTGGTGACCCAGCCGCTGATGACCGAGCGTGAGGCCTTGGCCGCCATGAACGGTTCGAAGGCAGGCATCAAGGAAATCTGCGAGTACTTCATCAACGACCTGACCCCCGTGGCCTATGTTGACATGCCCGTCTATGGCAACATCGGCAACCGGCCCTCATCCAAGTTCTTCATCCCTACGCGTGCCCTTCTGGGCGACCTCTGCCTCTGGGCAGGCCGCTATGAGGAGGCCGCCAAGTGGTATGCCGACTATCTGAACGACAAGAAGAACTACATCAGGGTCAATGCTTCCAACCGCGTGCGCTGGGCCACACCCATGGTCTACACCTCGCCTTCAGGTGCCTACTCAGTCACGGGCGACATTGAGCGGCTGGCCATCATCCCCATGGAGACCCGCATCTTCGACGGCATCATCAGCGACCTTGACAACATCATGGGCTCTACCCGCGAGAACCGTTACTTCTACCAGCTGGAGCCGTCGGAGGGCATCCGCCAGCTGTCGGCCAGCCAGGTGCACTGCATCGAGCACAAGACCGACATCGCTACCGACACCGTCTATGTGCCTTTGACGGGCATGAGCGACAGGCTGCTTAACGGCGACCTGCGCCTCAATGCCGTCTACCGAATCTCTTCGCTTGGCTCACAGGACCCCTACAGCGAGTATTCATCGTCGACACAGTCCATCAGCAAGCTGTCCAATGGCACCATCACCACCTACCGCAGCCCCATGGTCTACCTGCGCTTTGCCGAGGCCCTCAACCGTTCCGGCTTCCCGCAGTCAGCCATGCTTATCCTGAAGTACGGCCTGTGCAATGAGAACGCCCGCCTCTATGTGGACAGCGTTGAGTATGCCAGCTCCAAGCGGTACATCAACTTCGATGAGATTGAGTTCACCCGCGAGAACACCATCGGCATCCACTCGCGTGGCTCCGGCGATTCTCACTGCAATGCCTTCTACGTCCTGCCGCAGCCCCAGAGCCAGCTGGCCACTCGCAAGGACACCGTTGACTACCAGATACCGTTGGTCGAGGACCTCATCGTCAACGAGATGGCCCTGGAGGGTGCCTTCGAGGGGTACCGTTTCTACGACCTGATGCGTGTGGCACTGCGCCGTAACGACCCCGCCTATCTGGCCAATGCCGTAGCCAGGCGCCAGGGAACGACCGACGAGACACTGCGGCAGCTGCTGATGAACACGGCAAACTGGTATCTGCCGCTACCATGAAAACCCTATTCAGCCTCCCCCCGGTGGGGGGCGAGGTAACTATCGTCAATTCAAATAAAGTTTTGTAAGGTAGTTAGTATTTTTATTTCAGTATTATAGTATAGTATTTATTGCAGCTGCTTGGCGTCCACCCGTATGTGATATATCGGTGGACGCTTTTTTTTTGCATTTTTCTTTGCAGTGTCATTCTTTTTCCTTATCTTTGCACGCACCAATACTATAATACTTATAATACCCATGAAACGCCTGCTTTCTTTGGCTCTATATATGCTGTTCTCCGTGCTTGCTATTGCACAGCGAGGACATTTCTTCTCTTCCGACCAGTTCTCCAGCAGCCTCATCTCCGACCTGTGCCAGGACAAGCTTGGTTACGTGTGGATTGCCACTGACTACGGTCTGAACCGTTTCGACGGCTACCGTTTCCAGACCTATCTGCACGACGATGCTGACAGTACGTCATTAGGGGCTAATGTGGTGACCACGCTGCTGTGCGACAGCGAAGGGCGGCTGTGGGTAGGCACCAACAGGGGCCTTGACTGCTTTGACCCCAAAACCGAAGTGTTCCATCACTTCAGCTTTCCCACCGATAAGGATCCCCGTGTCTCCAGCCTCATCCAGCGCCGTGACGGCAGCCTGCTCATAGGCACGGCCGGCTACGGCGCCTACACGCTCCAACTGTCATCCGCCGCAATAGCTGACAGGCAGCTGACCACCTACACCTCCATCAGTGGCAACGACTACTTCAGCCGCGTCTATGAGGATGCGCATGGCTGTCTGTGGAAGAGTGGCTTCAACGACGAGGTCTTGATGTTCGACGGCCACGAGCTGCACACCTTCCGCTCTGAGACGGGCATCCCCCAGGCCTTCTTCGAATATCAGGGCCAGCTCATGGTGCTTGGCATGTATGGGCTCATGGTCTATCGTGACGGCAAGCTTGTCAAGGCACCTGTTGACATGAGCTCACTGCACGGTCAGGAGGTACTCTTTACTGACATGGCCCTCTCTGGCGACACCCTTGTCTATATAGGTACGCGTGGCAACGGTCTTTTCAGCTATGCTGACGGTCGGCTGAAGCAGGTGGAGGCCAGCACCAAGGACTTCCATCCGGCCACCGCCCGCGTCAGTGCGGTCATGACCGACAATCGTGGCAATCTCTGGGTGGGCTGCTTCCGCAAGGGTCTGCTCATGTTGCCGCAGCATGCCTCGCCCTTTGCCAACTGGAGCTTTGAAGACCAGGGCATCGGCCTGGGCACCACTGTCCGCTCTATCTGCAAGGGCGACGAGGGCATGGTGTGGTGCACCGTTCAGGATGTGGGTGTCTATGGATTCAATGGGAAAGGCCATGTGGTGGCTCATCCTCAGGCACCTGATGCCGTCGAGTTCATCTTCCGCGACCGTCAGCAGCGCTACTGGGTGGGCACTGACAATGGTCTCTACGCCTACGACCCGCTGACGGGACAGTCGCAGCTGAAGGTGACCTTCGACTGCGATATGTTCAACGACATGACCAGTGATGCCGACGGACGGCTCTATATCTCCACCTTCGCTCGTGGCTTCTGCATCTACGACCCCCAGACGGACGCACTGCGCAACCATAACTTCTTCGAGGAGGAAGACTCTGTGCGTGGCCGTCTGTGCAACAACTGGGTACTGGGCCTCACCGCCGACCGTCAGGGACATGTGTGGTTGGCCACTGCGTCGGGCGTCGCCTGCTATGACCCTGTCAGCGACGGCTTCCGTTCGCAGGGCTGGGACCAGCAACTTGCCAACATCGTCTGCTTCGACGTCTGCGAGCTACACTCCGGGCAGCTGTCCGACGGGCGTCAGCTGGAAGGCTGTATTGCCATAGGCACCGAGATGGGCCTCTATCTCTACGACCCGCACACCCGCCGTACCGAACGCTTCCCTGGCAGCGAGCAGCTGCAGAACAAGGCGGTGAGCTACATCGTGCAATCAAACGACGGCGACATCTGGTGTTCCACCTCAATGGGCATCTGGCAGTATCAGCTCGGCACCCACACCTTCGTCGGGCATATCTCTGGCAACGGCCTGGTGCAGAAGGAGTATCTCTATGGCGTTGGCATGCACACCGACGACAATATCATCTTCTTCGGGCAGAACGATGGTCTGACGGTCTTCAACCCCGCTAACATCAAGGACGCCCCAACCGCCATTATGCCCCTGCAGCTCACTGCCTTCCGCGTCGGCGACCAGCATGTGAAGCAGGGCACCGTCATCAACGATGTCGTGGTCACCGACCGCGCCGTCAGCCAGAGCGACCATTTCACCTTGAGCTATCTTGACCACACCGTCACCCTGGCCTTCTCGCAGTTCGACTTCGACAACGCCTCCAGCATCCTGTTGCAATACAGCATCAACGGTGGCGAGTGGATCAGCAACCCCGCAGGACAGAACGAGTTCACCTTGGGACATCTTCAGCCAGGCACCTACAGCATTGCCGTGCGGGCACAGCAGGGCACCGAGTACACGCCCGAGAAGGTCGTCGTCGTCACCATCCGTGCCCCCTGGTACCGCTCTACGCTGGCCTATGTCATCTATGCGCTCCTCTTGCTGGCACTGTTGGCCTTCGGCTTCTACGCTCTGCGCCGCCGTGCCCGTCAGCAAATAAATGAGGATAAGATGAAGTTCCTCATCAATGCCACGCACGACATCCGCTCACCGCTGACCCTCATCCTCGCCCCCCTGAAGAGGCTGAAGAATGTTAAGATGGAGGAGATGAAGTCGGCCGATGAGCTGCAGACCTTCAACGCGTCTGTCTTCCGGCCCTCCGTAGAGACCATCGAGCAGAACGCCAAGCGCATCCTCGACCTGGTGAACCAGATTCTCGATGTGCGCAAGATTGACAAGCAGCAGATGCACCTGCACTGTCAGCTCACCGACCTTGTGCCTTACGTCAGTGGCATCTGCAAGATGTATGAGTTCAACGCCAAGGAGCACAACATCAGCTTCCAGTTTGAGCCTGACACCGAGAAGGTGGAGGCATGGGTGGACCGCAGACAGTTTGACAAGGTGGTGAGCAACCTGCTCTCCAATGCCTTCAAGTATTGTGGCGAGACGGGCGAGGTCAAGGTGACGCTCACCCACGACGACCACTCCGTCAGTCTGCAGGTCTGCGACAATGGCGCTGGCCTGGACGCCGACAGCCTCAAGCACATCTTCGACCGCTTCTACCAGGGGCACAACGCCCGTCAGCTGAACATTCGTGGCACTGGCATCGGGCTGAACCTCTGCAAGATGATTGTCGACATGCACCACGGCACCATCGAGGCCAAGAACCGCACCGACGGCCAGCAGGGTGCACTCTTCATCGTCACGTTGCCATTAGGCAACGCCCACCTGAAGCCCGAGGAGATGGAAAACCAGCCGGAACCGGCCGCTCAGCCTGTCACCACCAATGGCTCTGCCCGCTACAAGGTGCTCATTGTCGACGACGACCCGCAGCTGGGGCAGTACGTCGCCACTGAGCTGGGGCAGTACTACAAGTTCACCATCTGCCCCAACGGCAGGGAGGGCCTGAAGGAGCTGCTGTCGAGGGTCGGCGATGGTCATGCGCGTGGCGACAGCCAGTACGATGTGGTGGTCAGCGACGTGATGATGCCTGAGATGGACGGCTTCACCATGCTCCGCATGATAAAGACCAACATGAACATCGGCCACATACCCGTCATCATGCTCACCAGCAATGCCGACGTAGGCAACCGTCTGGAGGGTCTGGAGCGTGGTGCCGATGCCTTCCTGGCCAAGCCCTTCGACATGGAGGAGCTGCATGCCACCATCGACAGCCTCATCAGCAACCGCCAGCGACTGAAGGGCCGCTATTCGGGGGCCCAGCAGATGGTTGACCAGGTGGAGCAGCCTGAGGTGAAGGGCAACGACGCCATACTCATGGAGCGTATCATGAAGGTCATCAACAAGAACCTCGCCGACAGCGACTTCAATGTCGAGGTGCTCTCGCAGGAGGTGGGCATCAGCCGTGCCCAACTGCACCGGAAGATGAAGGAGCTGACGGGCATCTCTACCAGCGAGTTCATCCGCAACATCCGTCTGGAGCAGTCGGCCCGTTTGCTGAAGGAGCAGAAGATCAACGTCACGCAGGTGGCTTACACCGTAGGCTTCTCTAACCTGGCACACTTCTCCACCATCTTCCGCAAGCACTTCGGCGTGACGCCAACCGAATATGCAGTGCAAAGCTCCGGATGACGGCGCAGCAGCCTCACCCCCAACCCCTCTCCGAAAGGAGAGGGGAGTATATAGACCTGCAACGGATAACGGCGCCGTCATCCGCGACAAGGGAGACTTTATCAAGTGGCCACACTACATAATAAGGAAAGCGAAAAAGATAGTGCACCAAGTGCACCTTTAGGGCTTAGTCGGCTGATTTGTAAGTCGTTAGTTGGTGCACCAACAACTCTGATCGAGCACCAGATGGTGCACCAACAGCCCCACCCCCGACCCCTCCAGCCCCACCCCCGACCCCTCCCGCGGGGGGGAG